>NZ_JAWOVP010000008.1:0-168234 GCF_033339995.1 Vibrio sp. 1641 | reverse complement strand
GTTTCACCGACTTCACCTTCGTTGACCACTTTGTAAAGCGCGCGAGCATGGTCTTCCACAAACAGCCAATCTCGGATTTGCATACCATCGCCATACACAGGCAACGGCTTGCCATCGAGGGCATTTAGAATCATCAGAGGGATCAACTTCTCTGGAAAGTGGTACGGGCCATAGTTGTTGGAGCAATTAGTGATAAGTGTTGGTAAACCATAAGTACGCTGCCAAGCACGAACCAGGTGATCGCTCGAAGCTTTAGATGCAGAATATGGACTGCTTGGCGCGTATGAGGTGGTTTCGGTGAACAAATCATCCGTTCCCTCTAGATCGCCATACACTTCATCCGTAGAAATATGATGAAAACGGAATGCCGATTGGCGCGCTTCATCTAAGCCCGACCAATATTGACGGGCCGCTTCAAGCAAATGGTAAGTGCCCATCACGTTGGTCTCAATAAATGCAGCAGGACCATCAATAGAGCGATCGACATGAGACTCGGCAGCCAAATGCATCACCCTATCGGGTTGATGCTCTGAAAACACGCGATCTAGTTCAGCTCGGTCACAGATATCTACTTGCTCAAAGTAGTAACGTTCACTCTCTGAGACATCAACCAGTGATTCTAGATTCCCTGCGTAGGTCAGTTTATCTAAATTGATGACGGTATCTTGGGTGTCACGAATGATATGTCGGACAACAGCTGACCCAATGAAGCCTGCTCCACCGGTTACTAATATTTTCATTACAAATGTTACCTACGTTAATTTTTGTGCCATCAGATACACATGAATACTTTATGATTATTGTAGTTTATAGACTCACTCGAGCATCGTTAGACTCAAGAAGGTTTACTTAGAGCAATCAATATAAAATGATAAAAAACTCAATTAAGATTGAGAAGCATAACCGTCCTGAAAATGTTCAAAATCGGATTCTTGCCAAATAATCTGTCGCTTTAAACGCTCTTTATTAAATGAGCGCAGAAGTCTATTTAGATTTTGATGCTTCCAGTCACCAGAAGTTTCAAAACGACACTTATCAAAATCGATAATCCATACCTTATCTTTGTCGTCGATCAAGATATTGTGGATATTCAAATCGGTATGGTTAACGCCAACCTGATGCATCTTGGCAATTTCTTGCCCTATTTTCTGATACATTTCTACCGATAAAGACTGTTCTTGCAAGATACTAACCAGATCTCTGGCGTTTGGGATTCGCTCACTTAATAAATCAGCTTGATAGAAGAATCCTGACTTTACGGCTCTTGCTGCAATAGGACGAGGAACGTGCACCCCAGCCTCAATTAGCGCCAACAAAAGCTGAAACTCTTGCGCACAACGGGTGTTATCCCAGCCAGAGAACCAATAATGATCGTTAACTAACTTCCCAAACAAACCGCCACGACGGTAATGACGTAGTGCCGCTTGCATGTTCTCTAGTTGGATAAACCATGTCGTGCCTCGCCCCGTCGCACTGCCAACCACCTTGTCGGAGGACTGCCAGTATTCCGCATCAAATATCGGTTGGCTAGGGTCTGTAATGATCTCGTCATCAAACCAGATCACTTGGTTGTTGTTTTTATACTGTTGAGTCATACGCTCACCCTCTAGCCTAAATACCGGCTGGCTAATATATACAACCAAGTAAATGCAGCAAACGCCAAAGCAACCATAACGGCAGCAGAGCCTATATCTTTAGCTCGACCACTGAGTTCATGCCGTTCAATACCGATACGATCAACCACTGCCTCAATCGCTGAGTTTACAAGCTCTACAATCAAGACTAATACCACGACCCCGATCATTAAGATACGCTCAACCATGCCGACATCCACTAGCCAAGCCAAAATCACGGCGATACTCAACAGAGCCAACTCTTGTCGAATGGCAGCTTCATGCTTAAAAGCCGCTTTTAATCCTTGGATCGAATAACCCGTCGCTTTAACGATGCGCTTTAGTCCGGTATTACCCGGCTTGCCAGATTCTTGCGATTGATGTGGTGTTGTCTTTGACATTGCAGAACACTTATCGGTACTTAGCTATATTCGAGCCGTGTATTTTACATTTATTGGGGATGTCTGCATAATTTACCTGCCTCTATTCATCGAATCAGACAATAATTATGTTCACTTCTGCCCCATCGTCACTATGCGTCTTGCGCTTGTCCGCTATCGGAGACGTTTGCAATACTATCGCCACCATTCAAGCTATTCAGAAACACTGGCCTTCGACCCAGATTACCTGGATAACGGGTAAACTTGAAGCCCAGTTATTAGCCGCCATCGATGGTGTAGAAGTGATTGTTTTTGATAAAAAAGCGGGACTTGATGGCTACAAATCACTTTGGCGACAGCTGAAAGGCAGAGAGTTTGATGCGCTATTGCATATGCAGTACGCAATTCGAGCGAGTGTCGCAACGTTGGGCATTAAAGCAAAATACAAACTTGGTTTCTCTTCTGATAGAAGCCAGGACTTTCAAACACTATTTACCAATGTCAAAGTGCCTTCCCCGCAATCTCTGCATGTCGCAGATGGCTTAATGGCCTTTGCCCATCAAATTGGGGTACCAAAGGCAGAACTAGACTGGGTACTTTCTTATTCAGACCACGATCAAACTTGGGCAGAGTCTCATATTTCTCGTAGTAAACCTAACCTGCTGATTGTGCCTGGTGCGAGCAAAGCTTATAAAAACTGGAACGCGGAAGGTTATGTAGATGTGATTCATCACGCCAGAGCAAAAGGCTGGAACGTGATTCTGGCAGGCAGCCCTGCTCAGGTAGAATTGGATCTGGCAGAAGCCATTCAATCTCGCTTGGAAGAACCGTGTCTAAATTTAGTTGGACAAAGTTCAATTCTGCAAATGCTTGCGTTAATAGATAAGGTTGAAATGGTCATCGCCCCCGATACCGGACCAGCACACATGGCGAATGCCATGAAAACGCCAATCATCGGGCTCTATGCACACCATAATCCGCTGCGAGTGGGACCTTACCGTTATCTAAAATACGTTGTCTCAGTGTATGAAGAAACGATCTTTGCGGAAACAGGTAAAAACAGTCACGAGTTAAGCTGGCGAACTCGCGCTAAAGATGAAACGGCAATGAACCGCATTACCAGCACTCAAGTAATGAGCATGTTCGATCAAGTCTTAGAAGATTTGTATCCTCAATACCAGTAAACTTACTGTCTTGATTTGTTAAGAAGGAAATGACCTTGTCCAAACCAACCTTAGCCGTTGCCTTAATTGTAAAAAATGAAGAGAAGCACTTACAAGCTTGTCTAGACACAGTAAAAGATTGGGTCGATGAGATTGTCCTTCTAGACTCGGGCAGCACTGATCGCACTGAAGAAATCGCCCGACAATACACAGATAAGTTTTACACCAACCTAGATTGGCCAGGATTCGGTAAACAGCGCCAACTGGCGCAGCAATACGTTACGGCAGACTACGTTTTGTGGCTTGATGCGGACGAACAAGTCACTCCAGAGCTAAAAGAAAGTATCTTACACGCGGTATCAGCCAATAAGCCGAACGTTTTATACAAACTTAATCGACTAAGCTCAGCGTTTGGTAAGTTCATCTACCATTCTGGTTGGTCTCCAGACTGGATTGTGCGCTTATATCGCACCGAATATACACAATATAATGATTCGCTCGTTCATGAAAAAGTTGATGAGAAAAACTATCAAACTGAAAAACTGGATGGTCGACTGCATCACTACACTTACGAGCACCTTCATCATTACATCAATAAAACCACTGGCTACCTCAAGGCCTGGACGGATGAACGTGAAGGTAAAAAGAAAGCGGGTTTAACAACCGCTATCGTTCACGCTCTTGCTAGCTTTTTGAAGATGTATGTTCTCAAACGAGGCTTCCTTGATGGCAAGCATGGCTTCATTCTAGCTTGGCTAAGCATGCACTCTACTTTTGTAAAATATATCGATCTCTACTTACGTGAACAGGCAAAAAAATCATGAAAACGACTTTAATTATCACCACTTACAACTGGAAAGAAGCATTAAAAGCGGTGTTAGAAAGCGTGAAACGTCAAACCGTTTTGCCTGACGAAGTCATTGTTGCAGATGATGGCTCTCGAGACGATACCAAAGCAATGGTTGACCAAATGCGTGAAGGTTTTCCGGTTCCACTGATTCATAGTTGGCACGAGGATAATGGCTTTCAGCTTTCAATGAGCCGCAACCGTGCGATCGCCAAAGCATCAGGTGACTACCTCATCATGATTGATGGCGACATGGTGCTGTCCCAAACGTTTATTGAATCACATAAGCAAGTCGCAAAACCAAATTGGTTTGTGCAGGGTGGACGTGTGTTAACGGATGAAAGCTGCAGCAAGGCCATCATGGAAAACGGCTTAGTGCCTTCCATTTTCAGCAAAGGCATTCGCAATCGTAAAAACTGCATCACCAACGCCTTGCTATCGAAATGGTTCTCTTACGAGCGGAATAACGATAAAGCCACTCGCGGTTGCAACATGGCATTTTGGCGACAAGATGTCATCGAGGTGAATGGCTTCAACCAAGATTTTGTTGGATGGGGACGCGAAGACAGCGAGTTTGTTCATCGCATGTTGAATGCGGGTAAGTCACGTCTTTACCTAAAATTCGCAGGTGTAGGCTACCACTTGTACCACGTAGAAAACTCTCGTGCGTCACTCGGACAAAATGATGAGATTTTAGAGAACACCATTAAAAACAAGCTTAAACGCTGTGAGAATGGTGTTGATCAATTTCTAGAAGCTTAAGATTATAAAAAAGGGGCGTTTCGCCCCTTTTTTATTGTTGCTGAGATAAAGCGAAGTACTTATCGGCAACCATCAATGAGATCAAACGCTCTTTACGTTTATCTTTGAACTGCTCAACCCACTGGTGCGCATTTTCAATGATCGCTAATGCTTCTTGCTCATTCGCTAGGTAATAATCCATCTTTTCGGGTAAATCCGAATAGTCATCCTTCACTTCAACATAGTGGACGCCTGCCTCTAACTTACCTTCCATAAACCAAGTCTCACATTTTGGCTTTGACATAATAACCAAGGAGTTAGACGACATAGCCCACTTAAGGTTGGTGGCCACATCATTGCCTTCTATACAGAGCAAAAACTTATACTGCAGTTGCTCTTCAATACTCATAAAGCCCTTTTCCCATGGTTTCCCTTCTACCGGGCGGGTCTGGCCAATATTGCATTGCGGATGGTTGTAAAACGCATGAATCACCTTTTTACGATGCGGCTGAAAACCCACGCCGCGCCACGCTACCATGTCCTTTTTATCTTGATAGCGAACAGGATCATCAATAAATTTAAAATGACGAACTTGATTAAGTTTCAACACCACTGAATTTTGGTTGTTACCAAAAATAGGGCGGCTTTTTATAAAGCTCGGTACATTGGGGATGTGTGTAACATCGCCGTTGATGTAGTTAAACGCAAAACTGGAAGGGAAATAGCGTACAACTTGGCGAAGATCGAAAAAATACGTCCAGCCTTTCGTTTTTTTGAATGTATCGATGGTCGAGTAACTTTGTTCTCGGCTATCAACTGAAAACGGCGTTTCACACTTATTGTAATAGTTCACCCGCTCAAGACAGCGTTGCTGCTCTGCTTCGGTCAGATTCGAAAGTAAACGCTTGGCTTGTGCTCGATATACAAAGCGAGGGATAAGTATCGAGAGAGCGTTTGAGAAATAATAAGGGAACTTACTGTCTTTCATTGAGTTTTTCCCCAATCGCGATGGCTACTGGCTTGGGAACGAATTGTTCGATACTTCCGCCATGAATCGCTACTTCTCTCACGATAGTCGACGATAAAAACGCAAACTCTTCTTCAGGAGTTAAAAATACGCTCTCGATTCCTGGTAATAGCTTTCGGTACATGTTGGTCAGTCCAAACTCGTATTCAAAGTCTACCGTTGTTCGTAAACCACGAATAAGAACCTTAGCTTTCTCATTTCTCGCGAAATCCACTAATAACCCGGAGAACCCCTTTACCGTCACACCAGGTAAATGCGCTACAACGTCCTGCATCAGTGCAACGCGCTCTTCCAATGAAAACATAGTGTTCTTCGATGGGCTTGCGGCTACGCCAATCACAACCTCATCAAACATTTCGTGAGTACGTTCTATTAGATTGAGGTGACCATTAGTCACTGGATCAAAAGTGCCCGGATAAATGACTTTCATATAATTTACTAAGTTATTCGAAACTGATTGAATTATTGAGGCTCGAACGCAAGATTACAACAACTTAAGCTCGATAATAGCTCGACTTACTTCTGACACTCACTACAAAAGAAGGTATTACGTTGGCCAATCTTTAGCTCTTGAAGTCGTTCGCCGCACTCTGGGCATGGCTCTCCGGCTTTTCCGTAAACCAATAACTCTTGTGCAAAGTAACCCGGCTTTCCATCGGCTTGCGCAAAATCTTTCAGCGTAGTCCCACCTTGCGTAATGGCAATCTCAAGTGTCATTTTGATATTTTCAACAAGTAACCCCCACTCTTGAGAAGTTAGCTTACCTGCAGGCCTTGAAGGGTGAATTCGAGATTTAAACAACGACTCATTCGCGTAGATATTTCCGACACCAACCACGACTTTGTTGTCCATGATGAACTGCTTGACGGCGACACGCTTATTTTTAGCTTTCTCCGCTACATATTCCGCATTGAACTCTTCAGTTAAAGGCTCAGGCCCCATGTTTGCTAGCACAGCATGTGACTCGCCAGGAGCACACCACAGCCATGCCCCAAAACGACGCGGATCGTTATAACGCAGTATTTTTCCACTGCTTAGTTTGAGATCCACATGATCGTGCTTTGCTGGCGGAAAGTCAGCATCTAGGACACGTAAAGACCCAGACATGCCCAAGTGAACAATGGCTGTACCTGTGTTTGTCTCGATCAGTAAGTATTTCGCACGACGGCTAATCGCACGGATCACCTGCCCTTCCAATGTTTTAAGCTCTGTAGGAATATCCCAGCGCAATTTAGGCGTTCGAAAAGTAAACGACTGGATCGTTTGTCCAACCATGTGGGGGCTAATCCCCATACGACTGACTTCAACTTCTGGCAACTCAGGCATTAGATTCTCCAATTCACCGGCTAATAGTTCTCGCTGCTAGCATAATCGAAAAGAAAAACGATAAATAGGGAAGCTTATTAGGGGTATAGACGCAAAAAGGCTTTACTCTGGCATAAGGTAGTTTTCATCAACGGAGATAGCGACCCATTTGTCTTGCCAGGTTTTAAATAGCCAAAAATCAGGTAAACGAAAGAAAGTCACCCGCTGCGGCTCTTCGAGATCCTGATACCAGACTTCTACCGTTTCAGGTACCGCTAGGTTAGGTTTTAAATGGTCGTACTGTTCTGAGGTAAGCTCGGTCCCTTCCAATGATTGCCAGCGTGATACAAGCTCACTGATCGGTGCATCAACTTTGATGTTGGATTGCCACCGTCCATCATGCAGTTCAAACTCCCAGCCGCTATAGTACAAAGACTCCACCGTATAGTCGGAGCGAAGTACATTTGGGTAAGGGTCTGCTTGGGCTGTTAATAGGTAAGTTTTGATCCACATCGGCGCATTTAAGATCACTATAAACGCGATAATGCCCAGAATAAGAATATTGTTCCATCGGCGGCGACGAGCCGGACTCACACGCATAACCATCTCTACTCTCTTATCGTTATGAGTAAATTACCAAAGAGTATTGAGCTTGACTAGAACAACGGTGTGCAAGTGTGTAGGGAGTGGTGACTAAGCGGCAGAGGCGATCAATCAAAAATTCGAGTATAGAGTCGGACCAGTAGAATAACTTCAGCAGTGCCTTATAACCCGATGACGTACTGAACCTTTTCTTCAGCACTTTTATTCAGGTAATAAAAAACCCAACTCGAAAGTTGGGTTTTTCAATTCATCAAAGAGACTGAAACCAATTATTTGATTTTTGCTTCTTTGTACATAACGTGCTGGCGAACTACTGGATCAAACTTTTTGATCTCAAATTTGCCTGGCATGTTACGCTTGTTCTTATCAGTTGTGTAGAAGTGGCCTGTACCTGCAGAAGATACTAGACGGATTTTCTCACGAACGCCTTTCTTTGCCATTGCTTATTTCCTCTTAAACGTTTTCGCCACGTGCACGCATGTCTGCAAGAACAGTATCAATACCTTTCTTGTCGATGATGCGCATACCTTTAGCAGATAGACGTAGTTTAACAAAACGTTTTTCGCTCTCTACCCAGAAACGATGAGTTTGTAGGTTCGGCAGAAAACGACGCTTAGTAGCATTTCGTGCGTGTGAACGGTTGTTACCCGTTACTGGACGCTTACCAGTTACTTGGCATACTCGTGACATGAATGTCTTCTCCAAAATCGTTTCAGCTCGATATCAACCTTGGTGGCCGAACCTCTCTATCTCTCGAAAAGAAGTTAGAGGTTAAGAACCGCTATGGAAAATCCATACAAGGCTATCAAAGGTCGCGCATTATACTAACTTGATATGCATTGCTCAAGACCCGAACAGATCCTTTTTACAGGTTTTCGTGATCTTTTTTTAGACAGCAGATTTTTTTAGCAGTCCAAGCTGAATTCAGTTAAAAATTTAGTGGCGTGGATGATAGCAGATTTTTAGCAACTAACAACCTAAAAAACGCACAGTTATATCCAGCCTCTTTCAGCAAAAGAGACACTTTCCCCATCTCCGATGACGAAATGGTCCAAAATACGAATATCCACCAATGCTAATGCGTCGGTGAGACGCCTTGTAATCCTTCTGTCAGCTTGGCTCGGCTCAGCAACGCCTGAAGGGTGATTGTGCGCCAAAATCAAAGCCGCCGCGTTATGATGCAGAGCACGCTTAACAACTTCTCTCGGATACACCGACGCTGCATCCAACGTTCCTTCAAATAAAATTTCATCTTTTATCACTCGGTGCTGGTTATCGAGAAAAAGAATATAAAAAGCCTCTCTTTGCCGATCCCTTAAAATAGAAGACAGATATAACTTAGTTTGGTCGGGGCTGGTTAAGGCATCACCACGCTTTAGCGTCTCCGCCAAGTAACGTTGTGTCATTTCTAGTACCGCTTGCAACTGAACATACTTGGCTTGCCCTAATCCTTTGTGACGACAAAACTCTTCTTCTGATGCTGAAAATAGTTGTCTGAGCGAACCAAAGTCTTGAATAAGGAAGTCTGCAAGCTCAATCACGTTCATTCCGCGGGTGCCTGTGCGCAAGAAGATGGCCAGCAGTTCGGCATCGGTCAAAGCTTGCGGCCCTCGTTGCAGTAGCTTCTCTCTGGGCATGGACTCATTTGGCAAAGCTTTCAGTATCATCTGATGTCTCTTTATATGGAAAGTGTCCCTATTCCACAAAACAAAAAGCGAAAGTCGAGTATGACTTTCGCTTTCTTCGTACCATCAGTGCTTTCCATGCAACTTAACAGTTCATCAGAGTTTAAAGTTGCCAACCAAGCCGTGAATTTCCGTTCCAGACTGTGATAGCTGCGTGCTGATTGACTCGGCATGCTGCAACGTCTCATTAATGTTGTTCACGATCTGTTGAATAGCCACTAAGTTTTGGTTGATGTCTTCTGCAACCGCACTTTGTTCTTCTGCGGCAGACGCGGTTTGAATACCCATATCTCGAATTGTTCCGATAGAATGATGAACACCAGAAAGAGATTGCTGAATGAGCGCAGATTCTTCCGCCGTTTTGACACCTCGTTTTTGGCTCACCGACATCGTACTGACCGCTCTTGATACACCATTTTGTAGCTGCTTGAGCATGTCGCCAATTTCATGAGTACTATTTTGCGTACGACTGGCTAACGAGCGCACTTCATCCGCAACGACGGCAAACCCTCGACCTTGCTCACCGGCTCTAGCCGCTTCAATCGCCGCATTTAGGGCCAACAAATTCGTTTGCTCGGCTATCTCGCCAATCACATCCAGCACTTTGGTTATTTTTTCGGTCTGTAAACTCAACTCAGAAATTGCATCTGACGTGCTGTCTATCTCCGTCACGAGTTCGGTAATGCCTTCTATTGCTTGCTCGACCTCATGCTGAGCGGCGGTGACTTGACTGTTGGCATCGTCAATTGCCTGCGCGGTCGCATTGGTATTGCTGGCTACTTCTTTGGCAGTCATGCTCATTTGCGTCACTGCCGTCACGACTTTGTCCGTCTCTAAACAGTGATCCTGCATTTGACCGCTCGCTTGGCTGGTCTGAGTGTTCAGGCTTTGAGAAACGGTCTGTACTGTCGTCGCAGAGCGATGAATGTCCTGCATCAGTGGGTGCAGCTTATCCATAAACTCATTAAACGCGGCCGCCACTTCACCGACTTCATCCTGACTTTCGACTTTTAAACGAGCCGTTAAGTCACCGCCGCCTGCGGCAACATCTTTTAATGAAGCCGCGACATGTTGTAATGGCTGAATGCCTTTAGACACCACGATACTGGTGAGAACACTGGTAATGATCAATCCAATAACGGAAATCAACACGGCAGATAATGTATGCTCTTTTAGCTCTTGAGTCTTTAACTCTCTGTGCATCGCAACTTGCTGGTCGATGTCATCAATATAAACGCCAGTACCTAAAACCCAGTCCCATTTCGATAGATATTCTGCATAGCCCAACTTAGGCGCTTGTGCGTCAATGGTCGGTTTGTGCCACGAGAAATAGAGGAACCCATCCCCTTTTTGAGAAGCGTCAATCAAGCCCGCAATAACTGCGACCCCATTTTCATCTTTTAAGTCGTAAAGGTTTTTACCCTCTAATGCAGGTTTGATGGCGTGCAACGTATTCACACCTTGAGAGTCGTAGGCAAAAAAGTAGCCATCGCTTTCAAAGCGCATGGCTTTCAGAATTTCTTTTGCTGCCTCTTTATTACTTCCATTTACATCCGCGTCGTATAACGGTTTTATCGCCGTCACGCCCATCATCATGTAGGCTTGTAGCTCTTTCTTCTTCGTTTCGATGAGCTCTTGTCTGTCTCTTGCCAGCTCCGCTTCCAAGCTTTTACTGCTGTTGATGTAATACACCACTGAGATCAACGTGGTGATCAACAACAGCGGAATTAGGGTTATCAGCAGCAATTTGTTTCGACTTTTCAACACCATGGTTTCCACTACCTCTTTTTCTTTTCAGACTTGCAAACTCCGCGCAACTTGTCTGTGAGGTAGGCGAGAATTTTCCCTTCCTCGGTCAGATTAATACTCTGGAGTTTGATGTGAATTATCTTCTCGTTATATATGCTCGGGCGGTCAGACTTTGAATTGTGTTAAAATCCGGTCATCAAATTGGAGATCTCACATGCAAACACTAGCAGGAAAGAAAATTCTACTCGGCATCAGTGGCGGTATTGCTGCGTATAAATGTGCGGAGTTAACCCGTCGCCTCATAGAAAGAGGAGCGCAAGTTCAAGTTGTAATGACGAAAGCCGCAAAAGAGTTCATTACCCCTTTAACCATGCAAGCCGTTTCGGGCCGTCCTGTCTCGGACAGTTTACTAGACCCAGCAGCGGAAGCCTCTATGGGCCATATTGAATTGGCCAAATGGGCAGATTTAGTGCTATTAGCGCCCGCGACCGCGGACTTAATCGCGCGCATGTCCGCAGGCATGGGGAACGATTTACTTACTACGCTCGTGCTCGCGACGGATTCCCCTGTTGCTGTTTCTCCTGCGATGAATCAACAGATGTATCGCAATATCGCAACCCAAGAGAACATCGCTACGTTAGCGCGTCGTGGTATGCACATCTGGGGCCCTGCGGCAGGAGAGCAAGCCTGTGGTGATGTAGGACCAGGTCGAATGCTGGAACCAATGCAGCTAGTACATCTATGTGAACAGTTCTTTCAACCAAAATTGCTAGAAGGTAAGTCGATACTCATTACCGCCGGACCAACTCGCGAAGCGATTGATCCAGTGCGTTACATTACGAACCATAGCTCCGGGAAAATGGGCTATGCATTGGCGAGCGCCGCAGCGCAGATGGGAGCAAAAGTCACCCTCGTGAGCGGTCCTGTCAGTTTAAATACGCCCGTAGGTGTTGAGCGCATTAATGTTTCCAGTGCACAAGAGATGCACGAAGCCGTTATGACACATGCAAACAGGCATGATGCGTTTATTAGCTGCGCTGCCGTTGCCGACTACCGCCCACAAACGATCGCGTCTCAAAAGTTGAAAAAGACAGAAGACAACGACGAAATGGTCATTAATATGGTTAAAAATCCTGATATTGTTGCATCTGTGGCAGCAATGACGGAGAAGCGTCCGTTTACCGTCGGTTTTGCGGCTGAAACCAATGATGTAGAGACCTACGCTCGAGGCAAGTTAACAAAGAAAAACCTCGATATGATCTGTGCAAACGACGTTTCGGTTGCAGGGCAAGGATTTAATAGCAACGACAACGCAATTACCCTTTACTGGCCTGAAGGTGAACTTGCGCTCGCTTTAGAATCAAAAGAAGCATTGAGCTTTAAAATTCTCGAAAAAATGCATCAATTGATGTAACTAACGTTTGAAAACCCTGCCAATTTTTTACAAAAGCTGGCATAAATTTGGTACAAAAATGACAACTAAGGGTGTTAAATCTCCCATTCCACCCTTAGTGGTCTAGTTTGAGGCGAAATAGCGTCTTATAATCCCCTCCGCTCAACTTTGTATTTTGAAAGGAAGTAACTAATGGCCGGCAGTAAAAAATCCAACCGTCGTGAAGAGATCTTACAAGCATTGGCAGAAATGCTTGAATCAACAGATGGCGCTTCACGCATTACTACGGCAAAACTGGCCAAGCAAGTCGGCGTTTCAGAAGCCGCGCTGTATCGTCATTTCCCAAGTAAAGCGCGCATGTTCGAAGGGTTGATTGAGTTCATTGAAGAGGCCTTGATGACACGTATCAACCGTATTCTAGACGACGAAAAAGATACACTAGAGCGTATTCGTATGGTGATGCACCTTATTTTGGCGTTCTCTGAACGTAACCCAGGTCTGACACGCATTTTGTCGGGTCATGCTCTAATGTTTGAAAATGAACGTCTACGTGAACGCATCAATCAACTCTTTGAGCGTATAGAAACACAATTGCGCCAAATCCTGCGTGAACGTAAGATTCGTGAAGGGAAGTCTTTCCCTGTCGAAGAGCGCATCCTAGCCGCGCAAATTCTGGGACAAGTTGAGGGGAGCCTAAACCGCTTTGTGCGTAGCGACTTTAAATACCAGCCGACTGCAAACTTTGACGAGTACTGGGCGCTTTTGAGTGCACAAATAAAGTAAAAGACTATGAGTAAAGACAAATACACGCAGCCCGAGTTTTCTCTTTCACTTCTTCACC
This sequence comes from Vibrio sp. 1641, assembly GCF_033339995.1. Taxonomy (NCBI): domain Bacteria; kingdom Pseudomonadati; phylum Pseudomonadota; class Gammaproteobacteria; order Vibrionales; family Vibrionaceae; genus Vibrio; species Vibrio sp. 1641. The sequence continues at coordinate 154,887 of NZ_JAWOVP010000008.1, read as the reverse complement.
CTCGTAACTGGGGCGTATGGCTTGGTTTTGGTCTGTTGGCCATCCTCGTCAATATTCTTCCTTATCGGCTGCTGCTTTCATTAGGTCGTTCACTCGGTAAACTTGGCATGCGCTACGGTAAAAAGCGTGTCCACGTTGCTCAGCGTAACTTAGAATTGGCCTTTCCAGACAAAACACCTGAAGAGATTCAACATATTGTTGAAGAGAACTTCAAAAATACTGGTATGGCACTGATAGAAACCGGAATCACTTGGTTCTGGCCGACTTGGCGCTTTAAAAACCTGATCGTCGAGAAAGATCTCGGCGCACTGCGTGAAAAAGCCAAAGAAGGTAAAGGCGTCCTACTTTGTTGTGTCCATGCTCTAAATCTAGAGATCACTGCGCGTGCTTTCGCCGTGTTAGGCGTGGCCGGGTACGGCGCGTTTCGTCCGCATAATAATCCTGCTTATAACTTTATCCAGTATTGGGGACGAACACATAACGGCAATAAACTGATTGATCGTAAAGATGTAAAAAAGATGATTCGTGTTTTACGCAGCGGTGAGCGTCTGTTCTATTTACCGGATCACGATTACGGTCGCAAAAAATCAGTATTTGTGCCCTTCTTTGCCGTAGACGATGCGTGTACGACAACAGGCACGAGCATTCTGGCGTATACCTCAAAATGTGCGATCATCCCAGGCTCAGGGTTTCGCAATGACGAAGGAAAATACGACATCATCGCCGATAAGTGCATTGAAGCCGATTATCCACAAAAAGACGAAGTCGCCGCTGCCGCTTATATGAACAAGTATGTGGAAGAAGTCATTCTACGCGCTCCAGAGCAATGGATGTGGCTCCATAAACGCTATAAAACCATGCAAGATGAGCATGTCGAGAAAGGCATTCGCTATAAGTAAGTGGTCAAGGCGATAAATCCAAAAAACAAAAAAGGGCAGATGAATATCCATCTGCCCTTTTTACTTTTTCAGAAAAAGTAACGAATTAAATGCCGTATTCTGCGCGGTACGCTTTGACTGCTTCTAGATGCTCTTTGTCTGTGCCTTTCTCTTCAAGGAAAGTCACAAGGTCAGTCAGGCTAACGATCGAGATGATTGCACAACCAAAATCACGCTCCACTTCTTGAATCGCAGACAGTTCACCTTTGCCTTTTTCTTGGCGGTCAATCGCAACCAACACACCAGCAAGGTCTGCGCCATTTGCTTGAATGATTTCCATCGATTCACGAATCGCAGTCCCTGCTGTGATTACGTCATCCACTAGCATGATGCGACCTTCAAGCGCAGAGCCTACAAGGTTACCGCCTTCGCCGTGATCTTTCGCTTCTTTACGGTTGAAGCAGTAAGGCGTGTCGATATCGTGGTGATCCGCCAGCGCGACTGCTGTTGTCGTCGCGATTGGGATACCTTTGTACGCCGGGCCAAAAAGCACATCAAACTCAATGCCTGAATCAGCGAGCGCAGCTGCGTAAAAACGACCAAGACGCGCTAGGTCACGACCAGTATTGAAAAGACCAGCGTTAAAGAAGTACGGGCTTTTACGGCCAGATTTCAAAGTAAACTCACCAAACTTAAGAACTTCTTTCTCAAGTGCAAACTCAATAAATTCACGCTGGTATGCTTTCATTATTTTCTCTCTATGTCCTTGGTTTCTTGTGTCTCTTCTCGACAATCATTCATTTCTCTATTGTCGAGATAAAAAAATAGCCCCCATAATGGGAGCTATCTAAATCAATTGGCTAACGCCGCTTTCTGCGCTGCGACAATTTCCGTAATGCCGACTTTCGCCGACTCGAGCAATGCCATCAGCTGTTCGTGACTGAACGGTTCACCTTCTGCGGTGCCCTGAATTTCAATCATCTTGCCTTCTTCGGTCATTACTACGTTCATGTCTGTGTCTGCCGCTGAATCTTCAACGTATTCAAGATCACACAATACTTCGTCGCCTAGTAAGCCGACAGAAACTGCCGCTACGTGGCCTTTCATTGGGTTTGCTTTTAGCTTGCCGCTATCTACTAGGTGTTGGAACGCATCGGCCATTGCAACACTTGCGCCGCTGATGGATGCAGTGCGAGTGCCGCCGTCTGCTTGGATAACGTCACAGTCAACGGTGATCATGAACTCACCCATGGCTTTTAGATCGACAACAGCACGTAGGCTTCGCGCGATAAGACGCTGAATTTCCATCGTACGGCCGCCTTGTTTGCCACTTGCCGCTTCACGACGAGTACGAGAATGTGTTGCTCGAGGTAGCATGCCGTATTCAGCTGTAACCCAGCCTTTACCTTGACCTTTTAGCCAACGTGGCACAGATTCTTCGACGGTCGCATTACACAACACTTTGGTGTTACCGAACTCAACTAACACTGACCCTTCAGCGTAAGCTGTGTAGTTACGAGTAATTTTGATAGGGCGAACTTGATCCGCCTTGCGATCGTTTGGACGCATGGGCATCTACCTTAAATATGAGGAGAAGACGATTTGGTTGGGCGAAGATTATAACGGAATCGATTCCGGATTCATAGGTTACGCCGCTGGCACAACATAAACAATCCATACATCCCGCGCACCTATCGACGCAGCATGATACACTCTTGAAGTAATTTTCAAAAAATGAAGACAGGAAAATTCGATGATTTACAGTATGACAGCGTATGCACGCAAAGAAGTAAAAGGCGATTGGGGCTCTGCGGTATGGGAAATCCGCAGCGTGAACCAGCGTTATTTAGAAACATACTTCCGCATGCCAGAACAATTTCGCGGGTTAGAGCCCGTTTTACGTGAGCGCTTTCGTAAGCGTTTAGCGCGAGGCAAAGTAGAATGTAATCTGCGTTTTGAAGCAAACCCTGCCGCAAAAGGTGAGCTTAGCATCAATGAAGCGCTTGCTAGCCAGGTAATTAAAGCCGCTGAACAAGTCATGCACATGACTGGTGAACTGAGCCGAATCAATCCATTTCAAGTCATGCAATGGCCGGGGGTAATGGAAACGCCAGAGCAAGACATGGATGCGGTAAATAAAGTGCTACTAGAAGCGTTTGATGGCGCAATGGATGAATTTATTGAAGCGCGCGCTCGTGAAGGCGAGAACATGAAGGCGCTGATTGAGCAACGCCTAGAAGCGATCACATCAGAAGTTGTGAAAGTGCGCGCACGCATGCCAGAAATACTAGAGTGGCAACGTGAGCGTCTGTTCTCTAAATTTGAAGATGCGAAAGTAGAGCTAGACCCATCTCGCGTTGAGCAAGAGCTAATCCTTCTGGCACAGAAATCAGACGTAGCAGAAGAGCTAGACCGTCTTGATTCTCACGTAAAAGAAACCACAAACATTCTGAAAAAAGGTGGCGCAGTCGGTCGTCGTCTGGACTTCATGATGCAAGAGTTCAACCGTGAATCGAACACGCTAGCGTCGAAATCCATCAGCACCGACATCACCGCATCGGGCGTTGAACTGAAAGTTCTAATTGAACAGATGCGTGAGCAGATCCAAAACATTGAATGATCTAAAAGTCATCGAGTATTGAAACAAAAAAGCCCCGCTAATACGGGGCTTTCTTTTATTCGTCTTTTTCCAAGGTACTGTTATCAACGTAGGGCCAATAATGATGTCCAATTCTGATCAGCAAAGTAGCCGCAGCCAAAATAAACGCAGCCAGAGATAACCACACAACCAAAACTGCATCCAGCTCTTTCATTCCGAGAGTGATATAGCGGGCGATTGCCATCATCGCGATATAGATAGGATAGCGTACCGGAATTTTACCGTTCATCACGAACTGCTGCACCATGGCGAGCACTTCCAGATAGATAAACATCAAAAGAATATCTGTGAGTAAGACACGCTTCTCTACAAATACGTGCACAAACTCTTGCATCATGGCGTACAACGTCGCCAAGGTAATAGAGACTAATAACACCGCCTCCAAAATATGGAAGATTTTCAGGAAAGGTCGACTAAAGGATTTCGGTAAATTCGACGGCATGGTCCATTATCCAAACAAAGAAAATAGGCCTTGAGTTTAGCATGCAACGATCTTCAATCAATCAGAATAAACATCAGTGCGAATCGACTCCAAGTCCTGGCATTTGCTTATAAAAATGCTCCGCTTATTTGGCGGAGCGCTTTTGTGTTATAGGACCTGTGGCATCACTTACGCCACTTGCTGCTTTTTTTCAGCTACGCGCTTTTTCTTCCGATATTTAGGGTGAGTGATCGGAATCGCAGATAGGAGTTTTTTGGTGTATTCGTTTTGCGGGTTTGCATAAATTTCTTTAGCGCTGCCTGCTTCTACCACTTTACCAAAATACATCACGGCAACTTTGTCAGAGACATGTTTCACCACCGAGAGATCGTGAGAGATAAATATGATCGCCAAATTCATTTCTTGTTGCAGTTGTAGCAATAGGTTCAAGATTTGCGCCTGTACCGACACATCTAACGCAGATACCGATTCATCACAAATCAGTAGTTTAGGCTTCAATGCAATCGCGCGAGCAATACCGATACGCTGCCGTTGTCCGCCTGAAAATTCATGTGGATAACGGTTTACTGCCGTTTCTGGTAATCCCACTTTGATTAAAAGCTCTTTTACCCATTGTTTACGCTCTGTTGGCGTGCCAATTTTATGAATAACAAACGGTTCTTCCAGAATCATACCGATGGTATGACGCTGATTGAGTGACTCCATTGGGTCTTGAAAGACGATTTGCATGTCTTTACGCAGCGAGCGCATCTCTTTAACAGACAATTTAGTGATGTCTTTACCTTCAAAGAAAATCTTACCTTCCGTTGGCTCGTATAACTTTAAGATCGTGCGACCAAGGGTGCTTTTACCACAACCTGACTCACCAACTAGCCCCAGTGTTTCACCTTCAGAAACAGACAGTGAAACCCCGTCTACCGCTTTGATGGTGTAGCCTTTCTTGAACAGCCCTTTACCAGAAACAAAGTGCTGCTTAAGATTTTCAATTCTTAATACTTCTTTTGCCATAACATCCTCTTTTATGACTGGTTCACTTTGCTCAGTTAACTGGCAAACATACTGGCATCAATAGGCTTGATATCGATCATCTGCTTTGGCTCATTATCTAAGCTCGGCATCAACCCCATCAAACGCTCTGTGTATGGGTGCTGCGGGTTATCAAACAACTCAAAAATTTCTGCTTTTTCGACAATACGCCCACCATACATCACGGCAACATCATCACACACTTCTGCCACAACCCCGAGATCGTGAGTGATGAAGATCATTGCCATGCCTGTTTCTTCCTGAAGCTCGTTCATCAGTTCAAGGATAGACGCCTGAACCGTAACATCCAACGCTGTAGTCGGTTCATCACAAATCAGAATATCCGGCTTACAGGCCAATGCCATCGCGATCATGACACGCTGGCGCATACCACCAGATAGGTTATGGGGATACTCATTCAATCGCTTCTCTGGCATTGGAATTTTTACTTTTGCCAGCATCTCAATCGAGTACGCCTCCCGCTCCTTTTTGTCGAGCTCAGGTCGATGGAGCTCAAGCACTTCACATATTTGACGACCAATGGTATGCACTGGGTTAAGCGCCGTCATTGGGTCTTGGAAGATGATCGAAATGCGATCGCCACGCATGGCGTACATCTCTTCCGCAGGCAAATCAACTAGGTTGGTGCCGCGATAATTCACTTCACCTTTAATGATGTTGCCATATGGCTTAGGTAATAGCCCCATGATCGACATTGAGGTTACGCTCTTACCACTACCTGACTCTCCCACCAGACCGAGTGTACGCCCAGCTCTCACATCAAAGTTCACACCATGCAGAACCTTCACTGGCCCATCATCGGTGGTAAATTCAACTTCGAGATCTTTAACACTTAGGATTACATCGTTTTCCATAACCAATCCTTACAGCTTATAAGTGTCATCTACGACAACAACAGGTTCAAAAGCTTTGCCTGATTTCATCGCTTGTTTCGTTTCTTTTTTGATATCACTATCAATCCAGTAAGTGCCATCGCCTATGATTGAACCACTGAACAGCGCCTCTGTCATGCGATTCATTGGCTTATCTGGAAACTTTAACCAGCGCCAGTGACCATAGCGGACATAAGGAACCATGTAGCCTGGGACGATAACGTGAGCATCAATGATGTCACGCTGAATCTCATGACCTAGCTGGATCTTTTTATCCATATCCATGCCAAAACGATACTCGATGATCTTTTCATCCAGTTCAGGCGTGCTGTAGTTTGTGAAAGAGTTAGTTTGCGGCTTGTTCGCATTGACTGAATGGAAATACTCCCAATACGTTGGGATCTCAGACGTACCCATATCTAAGAAAGCCAAATCGTGCTTTTTCTCACGTACGTATTTGAACATGGATGAGCCATCAACTAACTTGAGCTCAATATCCAGCCCTGCTAGCTTGGCTTGCTCACGCAAAAAGGCAATACGAGGAGTATGAACAGGTGTTCCGTAGGTCAGCTCGAAGCTTAAGCGCTCACCTTTATCATTGACACGAATACCATCAGAACCAATTTTGTTAAAGCCTGCGGCTTCGAATGCCTCGGCCGCTTTTGCGGGATCAAACTTCGGTGCCTTAGCATCTGGTAGGGTGTATTTACCATGACCATAACCGGTCGGGTTCGGTTTACGGGAGTAGTCGCCACGCATGACATTCTCTATCATGCCATCAAAGTCAATCGCGTAAGTAATGCCCTTGCGAATGTTTAAATCATCCAGCAAAGGCATCGCGGTGTTCATCCATACACCACCAGCCCCAACTGGGAATTGGTTGTAACCCCAGAACTTTTGAATGTATCCCTTTTGGTAAGGTTCCGTATTCGATTTATCATGCCATAAGCTTGGTAAAACAAGACCAAATGCGTCCAGCTTCCCTTTCTCAAAGTGCTTCATCGCGATATCACTGTCGCGAATCACTGTGATGCGGATTTTGTCGACATTATAGCGATGTTTATAATACTTATTGCTGTAACCCCACCAGTCTTCACCGACATGCTTGAAGGTAACACTTTTACCTTTTTTAATGTCATCTAGGTAGTATGCACTGGTCGTTGGTTCACTTTTAAAATTGTAGTAGCGGACAAAGTTGTCATGTATACCGTCACCATTTTCATCTTTTGAAGGGTTAGCATAAAAATGTGCGGGACGTGGGCGCAGAGCCCCCATTCGTAACAGCAATTCTTCCGGATTGAACTCTTTCGCCGCCTTAACAGCAAACGTGTGAGTGTCGTACTTGATAACATCCGCAATCGTTTTGTTGTAGTAATCGTTGTACCAAGGTTCCAAGATGTCTTTGGAACGATAAAACTTCAGCATGAACACGAAATCGTCGGCAGTCACAGGTTTGCCGTCCGACCATTTGGCTTCAGGGTTGAGTTTAAAATAGACCGTTTTGTTGTCACCTGCTAACGCCCACTCGTTAGCAAGCTCAGGTATGAACTCTAAAGTATCTGGGTGGCGGACCACCAAGCCTGGTGTTTCATCTAAGATAAAAGAACGTAGCCCTGCATTAGCATCTGGGCCAACACTACGTAACGTCTGCGGGAAACTTGACATAAAGGTGCGATAAGTCCCTCCACGTTTCGCTTCTGGCGAACCATATTGAGGCTCATCCCAGTTTGTTTGCCAGTTTAAGTCAGTCGGAAGCGTTGCTGACATTGCACCAAAACTCAGGGCGCTCAGCGTGGACGCTAAAAATAATTTCTTCATAAAACTTCCCTTTTTTATGTTTTGCTCACAATGCTCGCTCAAACATAGCGTGTGAATTTTTTCGGGTCGAAAGCCGCTCGAATGGCTTCACCAATAAAGGTCACCATTACCAGAACCAGAACAATAGAAGTCACTACTGACGCAACAATCCATGGCGAATCTAAGTTTGACTTACCTTGTTGCAGTAATTCCCCCCAACTTGGTGTTGGTGGCATCAAGCCTAAGCCTAGGTAATCGAGAGCAGTCAATGCTGTGATGTTAGCTGCAATAGTGAAAGGTGCTAGGGTTACAATCATCACCATCGTATTTGGCAAGATGTGATTAAACAAGATACGTCCAGTCGATGCCCCTAAAGCACGTGCCGCCATTACGTATTCTCGTGCCGCTTCTTTATAGGTCATGGTCCGCATGTACCATGTCATCCCCATCCAAGTGAAAAGCACGTTAATAGCGACAAAGAGAGCAAACGTCGGTTGAACGATTGAGACAAGAATCATAATGACGTACAAAAACGGGACCATTGACCAGATTTCGATAAGTCGCTGTACAAACAAGTCAAATTTACCGCCCCAAAAACCCATAGCACAACCGACTGCAGTACCGATCGCGTAGGAAATGGCCATCGTAAGCAACGCAAATCCCATCGCCGTTCTGAATCCGTAGACAAGTCGCGCCAAAATATCGCGACCTATCACATCTGTACCTAAATAATGCTTATTTTCGGCGCTAGGTGCTGTTGGCGGGAAATCACCACTAAAATCTTGTTCATATGGGTTCCATGGCACAAGCGGCAAAATAACAAAGTTGTCGCCCCCTTCGGCCTCAAACGCTTTTTGCAGTACGCGATAATCCGCTTCGCTGGATGACTCTTGGCCGAATTCGCTACCTAAACGTACGTCACTGACAACAGGAAAATAGTAGCTACCATCGTACTTGACGACTAGCGCTTTACTGTTAATCAAAAGTTCGGCGAATAGAGAAAGGATCAACATGATAGAAAGAGCAACAAACGACCAATAGCCTCGTTTGATCTCTTTAAAGTGACGAATTTTCTTTTGAGTTAATGGACTAACTTTAATCATGTTACGCTCCAAACTTCACACGTGGGTCGACTAAAGCAACACAAATATCTGAAATAATGTTACCAATGAGCAGCAACAGCGCATTAATGGCGACAATACCCATAACAACAGGGTAATCACGCTCCATGATTGATTCGTAACCCAATAAGCCAATGCCATCAATATTGAAGATAACTTCAATCAGGAAGGCACCGGTCATGAAGAACAACAAAGAGTTACCAAAGTGACTTGCGATTGGAATTAAGCTGTTACGCAACGCGTGCTTACGAACTGCTTTTTTGAAAGGTAATCCTTTCGCAATTGCGGTGCGGATGTAATCTGAGGAAAGGTTTTCCATCAGGTTATTTTTCATTGTCATCGTCAGCGTGGCAAAATCACCGATGAGGTAACAGATCAAAGGCAACACCGCATGCCACATAATGTCTTTAGTGCGTTCAAAGAAGGTTTCGTAATCGTCGAAGTCATCGCCGACAAAGCCTCCCATCGGAAACCATTCCAAGTGATAACTAAATAACGTGATCAGCAATACACCCACCACATAACCTGGTAGCGCGTAGCCTACGAAAATGAGTACTGAAGAAGCGGAATCAAACACAGAACCGTGCTTGAGCGCCTTATAGTAACCAAGAGGAATCGAGATAAAATAACTAATAAAGAAGGTCATGCCGCCATAAAACAACGACACTGGCAAACGCTCTGCGATCATGTCCGAGACAGGCTCGTAGTAACGCGTCGACTCGCCAAGATCTAGCATTACCAAACGACTTAACCACTCGACGTACGCTTCCGTTACAGGTTTATCCAGGCCATAAAACGCATTCAGCTCCGCGATTTGATCGTCAGAAAGGGCCGTGTTACCACCCGCAGACGTCATTGATGCGGCGCCGTCCCCCTGGGACTGCATTTGTGACAACATGCGTTCAACAGGTCCGCCAGGCACGAAACGAGTGATAGCAAAGATGAGAATAGTTATCCCGAGAAACGTTGGGATAACCAACGCCAAACGGCGTAAAAAGTACGACAGCATATACAACTTGCTCCTTGTCTACTGTCCAGTTCAAACGGAGTGAAAGAGGATATTTTCCGCCCAAAATGGTGCATATTTATCTCGTAGTAACTAAAACTGTTGAAGCACACTCCCTGCGCCTCAAGAGCTAGACTTTTCTACTACTGCAATAATTTCAGCGTCATATTTATCTTGAATCCACATCAGCTTCAAGTGTTTGAAACCAAAACATGACAAACTTCCTTCGATGTCGAAAAACAGAAATGTTTTTGTAAAAAATTATAAAAAACCACAAAAATAATTCATACAGAATATCAATCTAGGCTGTTTAGAGCCAAAACCCTACATAAAAATGCACCCTACACACATAAATAGACACATAATCCAAGGTTATATTTGACCTAAAAATACGAGTGAGCCCTTTAACCGCAATGGGTATCATATTTTGATACCACCTAATAAGTTCGAGCTAACAAAGTATGGATTCGATATAAAACTCATCTCAGAACAATTCACTGGAAAAATATCTTTTTCCAGATTCAATTACCCACTAAAAAACCATAGGCAAGATAAGTCATTAAAGTTTATAAGAAACACAAAATACGGTGTTTTATTGAAATTTAATATCGATTCATAAACATTATTCGGTTTTTTATTCCGCCTTTTAAATAAAGCCTGGTTATTTACATCTTTTTTACATTTAAGCATCCCCGTTTACCACTGGTTTGACTTCCTTTTTTCATCTCGGTTATACATTGGCCGAACGTTAACGAAATATTAACGTCACATTTGGCCGCTATGCGGCCAGACATAGGAAATAATAATAATCGGAGCAACAAGGATGTATAAAAACACAACCGCTTTATCTGTTGCGATAAGCCTTGCTTTGGGGACGGCAGCAGTTGCAGCCCCAGCAACAGCACTGGCAGAAGAGCAGCAAGTTGAAAAACTTCAAAAGATGAAAGTTACTGGTTCGCGTATCTCCACGACGGATATGGAAGGTCCTTCACCAGTTACTGTTATTAATAGTAAAGACATTGAGTCTAAAGGCTTTAACAGCGCGCAAGACGTATTGAACAGTTTGACCCAAAACACAGGTGGTGTAATGGCTCAAACAGACTCTTTCTCGTTTACACCAGCAGCGCAGTCAGTCAACTTACGTGGCCTTGGCGCGTCACGCACATTGATTCTTATTGATGGCCGTCGTCTTCCTCAATACCCGCTAGCACAAAATGGTACATCTAACTTCCAAGATATCGGCCAAATCCCTGTCGCCGCCATTGAGCGTGTTGAAGTAATGACCGACTCAGGTTCTGCTATCTACGGCTCCGACGCAATCGGTGGTGTCGTAAACTTCATTTTAAAGAAAGACTTTGATGGCGTTTCTGTAAAAGTACGCGCGGGTGACGCGACGGATGGTGGTTACCAAAATGGTCGTTTAGACGTTGTAGCTGGCAAAAACTTTGACGACAAACGTATTCTCTTCGTTGGCCAATTTGCGGGCAACGAAATGCTAAAGCAATCTGACCGAGATGATTGGGCTGGCGATGACGGTTCTAGCCGTTCTCAGCTAAGTGGCTACTCTAGCTACGGTGCAAACTTTGAAGGCGCCAACGGAACACTTCTAACACCAGCTGATGCAGGTTCTTCATGTAAAGAAGTCGTTGGTGATGCCGCGATTGAACGAGCGGATGGAAAGTGTGGTGTTAACCGCTCTGCGTACCGAACATTAAAACCAGAAAACAAACAAGTAGACCTACTTTTACGTGGTGAAATGGACATTAACGACAATGTCACTGCCATGGCAGAAGCCCGTTTTGGCTACAAGTCTACAGAATCTGAATTCGAACCTAACCCTTACAGCGTAGAAGTTGATGCCACTCACTTCCGCGGCGAAGGCGAATACACTCGCCGTATGGTCGAATTTGGACCACGCGAAAGTAACACTGAAGCCGATTCTTTTGGCTTAACCTTAGGCTTGAACGGCCTGCTTGCTGATACGTATGATTGGGACCTATCAGCTGGTTACTCTGAGCAAAGCGTTGAAACAAGCAACCCAGCAATCTTCCTAACTCTCGACCAAGCTGTACAAAATGGTGATGTCGATCTTCTAGGGCCTATCTCTCAAGACGTTGTAGACAAATACAGCGGCACTTCAAGCAAAGAAGCTTACTCAAAGCTTTACTCTGTTAACGGCTCACTGGCTGGTGATTTGGTTGAACTTCCTGCAGGTATGTCTGGCTTTGCTGTTTATGGTGAATGGAACCGTACTGACTACAATGAGACGATTGATGCTACAACAGCAGCGGGTGGTTTCTCTGGTCTAGGTGGAACATCAGGCGGCGGTGACCGCGATCAGATTGGTCTTGGTGTTGAAGCTCTTATTCCTATCATTGAAGATTTAGAAATGACTGTCGCTGGTCGTTACGACCACTACTTCGACGACTCGGCAACTGGCGGCGCATTCACTCCTAAAGTAGCCCTAGCATACCGTCCTACTGACACCCTATTGCTACGTGGTAGCTACGGTCTAGGCTTCCGAGCTCCAGACTTGAAGCGACTATTTGGTGATCAAACTCGAGGCTTTGGTTCTGGTTTTGACCCTGTGCTTTGTGCCAACGCTGGTGGTAGCGGCCCACAAGATAAAGATAAGTACCCAGAGTGTGATACTCAGTACTTCGATACGCTTAATGGCCCTAACTCTGAGCTGAAAGAAGAAACAAGTACAAACATTAACTTGGGCCTAGCGTGGGAGCCTGTGGATGATCTTGGTGTAACTGTTGACTGGTACCACATCAAGATGGAAGACGTCGTAACAGCACCAACTTACCAAGACGTAATTAACGATCCAGGTAAATACCCAGGTACTGAAGTCGTTCGTAACCCAGATGGCACCATCAAGTCGGTATCCTATGGTCCAGTGAACCAGTCGTATGAAGAGCGTTCTGGTATTGACCTAGCGATCAAATACGCATACGACACTAATGAGTTCGGTTCATTTAACACGCGTGTTGCTGTAACGAAGATCTTGATTGCTGAATATCAAGAAAACGACAGCGAGCCTGTAACGGATGAAAGAGATTTCATGCCTGAATACACCGCAACGTTAAATCTTGGCTGGGCATATGAAGATGTCGCTATCAACCTATTTGGTAAATACCGCGACCGTATGTGTTCAAGCTACGCAAACCGTTACTACTTTGATGACTGTGATTCTGCTAAAAAAGCGGGTTACAAAGCAGAAATCGCTAGTATGACAACGTGGAACCTAACGGCTTCTTACCAATTCAACGAGAGTGGTCGTGTAACTCTTGGTGCTATCAACATGTTTGACAAAGTACCGCCTGCAGATCCTCTAAGCGATACCTCTCCATTCTATGCAACTGGGTATGACGATCCAATCGGACGTCAGCTATACGTCGAGGCATCATACGACTTCTAAAAAATATTTGGCGCGGGTTTTCCGCGCCCTTTTCGACTGACTAAAACACTGACAAGGATGCAACCATGAAATTCAAGGAATTTGGTCTCAGTGCCATAGCTGCAGCATTGCTTACTATCAGTAGTAGCTCTATAGCGGCCAACTCTGGTGCTGTCGTTTCCACACAAGCAAAAGCAAATCAATCTTCAGAAGCTTCGCAACAAAAAATCGACAATTATGCCGAAAGTACTGAAGGCATGTTGGCAGAATACAAAGGCTTACTACGTCAAATCGACAGCATGAAAGTCTACAACGAGCAAATTAATCGTATGGTTCAATCACAGCAAGGTGAATTGGACTCATTAAATAACCAAATAGCTCAGATCGATCAAACGGCAACAGAAGTAGTGCCACTAACACTTAAAATGATCGATGCACTCGATGAGTTTGTGACTCTCGATCTGCCTTTCCAGAAAAAAGAACGTAATAAACGTGTCCAAGAACTGCGTCGTCTCATGGATCGCGCCGACGTAACGACTTCTGAGAAATTCCGTAAAGTGATGGAAGCCTACCAAATTGAAGAAGGCTTCTCTCGCTCAATTGAATCTTACAAAGCTAGCCTAGATAGAAATGGGGAAACCGTGACTTACGACTTCCTACGTATTGGTCGCACGGCGCTTTTATTCCAATCTCCAGACGGTGGTGAGACAGGTATGTGGAACCAACAAACACGTCAATGGGAAACATTACCGGAAAGCTACCGCATAGCGGTACAGCAAGGCCTTCGTATCGCGAAGAAGCAAGCGCCACCAGCGCTAATCAAATTGCCTGTATATGCTGGGGAGGAATAAGAGATGAAAGGATTCAAAACTCTAGTCGCTGGTCTACTAGCGAGCTTATTTATGGTTTCAGGCGTACAAGCAGAAACGCCTAAAAACCTATCTGAACTACTCAAAAACGTAAAATCAGAAAGCATCGTTGAGTCAAAAGAGAACAAAGCCCGTGAAGCTGAGTTCAAGAACAACCGAGATAAGCAAGCGGCATTATTGCAACAGGCTCGTGAAGAGCTAGCTTCACAGCAAGCACTGGGCGATCAACTTAAAGCGACATTTGATGAAAACGATAAGCAGCTGACTGAACTAACAGAAACCTTACGTGTTCGCTCTGGTACTTTGGGCGAAATGTTTGGTGTGGTCCGCCAATATGCGGGCGAGTTTAAGGGCTTATTTGCTGCCTCTCAAAACGCTGTTCAGTTCCCAGAGCGTGACGCTCTACTAACGAAACTGGCTGAAAGCAAAGAACTGCCATCAACACAAGAGCTAGAAGCATTCTGGCATACCATTCTTCAACAAGTGGTTGCCTCAGGCGAGACAGCAACAACCCAAGCAACGGTTGTTTATGGCGAAGGTAAAGAAGCAGTTCGCGATGTTACTCTTGTCGGTGAATTTAACGCGATTGCCGATGGTAAGTACGTTACTTATGTACCTCAAACAGGTAAGTTCGAAGAACTCTCTCGACAGCCTCGCACCAATATTACACGTCATGTTGCAGGCTTTGAGTCAGCGTCAAACAGCTATGAGCCACTGTTTATTGACCCATCCCGTGGTGTAATTCTGTCTCTACTTGTACAAAGCCCTACCGTTCAAGAACGTATTGATCAAGGTGGCATTGTAGGTTACGTCATCCTTGGTATGGGTGCAGTTGGCGCTATCATTGCTCTAGTTTGCTTCCTACGCCTTCAAGTGATTGGCGGTAAAATGCGTAAGCAAGCGAAATCAGAAACCGTGATTCCTGGTAACCCTCTGGGTGAAGTTATCCAAGCTTACCAAGAACACAAAGGTGACAACCTTGAAGATCTTGAAGCGAAACTGGACGAAATCATCCTACGTAACGCACCGAGCATTGAACGCTTTATCAGCTCAATCAAACTGTTCGCTTCTGTAGCACCACTTCTAGGTCTACTGGGTACGGTTATGGGTATGATCGGTACGTTCCAAGCAATCACACTATTTGGTACAGGTGATCCTAAGCTAATGGCTGGCGGTATCTCTGAAGCACTTGTTACTACGATGCTTGGTCTGGTTGTCGCAATTCCTCTACTGTTCCTGTACACCATCGTACACAGTAAAGGTCGTCGTTTGGTTCAAACTCTTGAAGAACAGAGTGCAGGCTTCATCGCTCGCTATCAGGAAAAACTACATAAAGCCGAAAGCTAAGGAGGCGTTATGTGGTGGTTAGTTGGAGAACTTGAATCAATTAGGCGCTTCTTGGGAATGGGTGGCGATGTACTCGTCGCCATCTTCATCCTCAGCTTTATGCTTTGGGCAGTATTGTTAGAACGTTGGTTCTATTTTGCTGCCGTCGCTCCAAAAGCCATGAAAAAAGCCGTTGGCTCATGGCAGGGGCGATCAGAGCACCAGAGCTGGAACGCTAAGATGATCCGACAAGAAATTGTTTCTCGTCAGGACATTGAGAATAAAAAGGGCCTACCAATCGTCAAAGTATTGATTGCGCTTTGTCCCTTACTGGGTTTGCTCGGCACCGTTGTTGGCATGATCCAAGTATTCGACATCTTAGCGGTAACAGGAACAGGAAGCCCTCGAGCAATGGCCTCGGGGATCTCAAAGGCAACAATCCCAACTTTAGCCGGGATGGTGGCTTCTCTATCAGGACTGTTCTTTAGTTCACGTCTTGATCATTTAGCCAAAGTCACAACGCAAAAGCTGGAAGATAAGCTAAAGCATATTGCCTGAGTAAATGGAATTAGAGGTATAGGTCATGAAAAGACGCTATAGCAGTGATAGCAGTGATGAAACCGCTATCGATATGACACCGATGCTCGACATCGTATTCATCATGTTGATCTTCTTTATCGTAACAACATCGTTCGTAAAAGAAGCTGGTCTAGAAGTAAACCGCCCGACGGCAAGCTCTGCGCAAACCGTGAAAAAAGGTAACATCATGGTCGCAGTTGGTGCGGCGGGTGATGTTTGGGTTGATAAACGCCGCATCGAAGTGGACGCGGTTCGCGCGAATATTGAACGTCTTCGTGCAGAAAGCCCTGATGGCGCAGTTGTTATCCAAGCCGACACTGAAGCAAATGCTGGCGTAGTCGTGAAGGTTATGGACCAGATCAAAATGGCAGGTGTAGAAAGCATCTCCATTGCCGCAACCAATAAGGATTAAGCTTATGCGGTATCTGGCCTCAATTGCACTGGCGCTCATTGTCTCCCTCGGGTTGTTCTGGGGGATGGACAAGCTAGTAAACAAAGAGCGCCACGAGTTAGTGTCGAATGATGACCTGCGTATGGTCGAGTTTATTCGCATTAAACCAGACGAAAAAATACAGGAGAAAAAACGCGAACTTCCAAAGCCACCACCGCCTAAGCGTCCGCCGCCGCCGCCAGAAATGAAAGTGACAGCGACAGTAAAACCGGTGATGGAGCAGACCCCAATGGATATGCCAAAGCTTGACCTACCCGTAAATGTTACAGGTGGTTCGGTGCTTGGACATTATAGCCAGGGTGGAGGTGCGCAACTCGCGGGTAGCGGAGGTCCAACACCTCTAGCGACATTCCAACCTCAAATGCCTAGGAAGGCTGCGAAAGCAGGAATAGAAAAAGGGGTCGTCTTATTAGAGTTTACTGTAAACGCACGTGGTGCCGTAGAGGACATCAAAGTTCTTAAAGAGCAACCACGACGCTTAGGCCTCGGTCGAGCGGCAAGAAAAACAGTCTCTAAATGGACATTTAAACCAAAATTGGTTGACGGGAAACCTGTTAGCTCGCGCCTATCGCAAGAAATAGAGTTCTCAACCAATTAAGGAGTCACGATGAAAAGTTTATGGAAAAGCAAAGTGGCTTCTTTAATTCTCTTCGCAGGAGTGGCAATGACCGCTCCTACGATGGCAAAAGAAGCTCCTCAGTTATCAGATCGGACATTTCGAACCGTTAACAAAGTGCAAGAGTTGATCGCAACTGAAAAATATTCAGCAGCGAAAGAAAAACTAGCAAGCGCTTTAGAAAGTACAAGTTCGAAAAAATACGACCGAGCAGTTTTACTTCAGCAGACTGGCTTTTTGTATTCGCTACAAGACAATTATGTGCAAGCAGCAAAATACTTTGCCGAAGCATTACAGCTCGACGCACTTCCCGTTCCTGTTGCTCAACAAGTTCGCTACAGCTTGGCTCAGCTTTACCTAGCTGAAGAAAAGTATACGTTGTCTGTAAAAACGATGAAGGAATGGTTCAAGGTTGCAGAAACAACCAAAGAGAAGCCTCAAGCTCATGCTTATATCACGTTAGCGAGCGCTTATGTTCAGTTGGAAGATTACAGAAATGCAATCCCACCAACCCAAAAAGCCATCTCGATGAGCAAGAGCCCAAGTGAGTCTTGGTACTTAATTCTCGTTGCCTCACACTACGAGTTAGGCCAGCTGAAAAGCGTTGCCAGTGTACTCAAAACTCTGACTTCAAAGTACCCTCAGAAAAAGCGTTACTGGATGCAACTTTCTGGTGTCTACATGGAGCTAGGCCAAGAGCGCAACTCTCTAGCCACCCTAGAAATGGTTTACAAAATGGGGAAACTAGAAGGAGAGAAGGAATATTTACGCTTTGTAAACTTCTTGGCTTATCAAGGTATTCCATATAAAGCAGCCAAAACTCTTGAAAAGGAAATGGCAGCTGGAAACATTGAAAAGACGAAGGAAAACTATGACCGCCTAGCCAGTTTCTGGCAGCAAGCTAAAGAGCTAGATAAATCAATTCTCGCTTATAAAAAGTCATATAACCTCGCTCCTTCTGCTAAAACGCAAATTCAGATTGCTCGCTTAATGATACAAGACAAGCAGTATTCTGAAGCAACTCTTTTTGTAGAAAGCGCAGCATCCAGTGCCTCTAAAGAGCAAAAGGCAGAACTTGAATACATTCGCGGGATGGCCTATTTCGAGCTTAAGCAGCCACAAAAGGCCTTGCAGGCGATGAAAGGCGCTGCTCAATCGCCAAAATTCAGGTCAACCGTTAGCCCTTGGATAAATTTCCTAGAGTCTCAAGGATAATTCGAAGATTAAGTGTGAGTCAGTCGCACGCCTGGGGAAGTGAAAGCTTCCCCTTTTTTCCGTCTTATCTTAATTACCCCCTATTTTTAACCAGAGTCACTCACGCAAGCCAAATCGGGACTCTAAACCTAAAATCAGCACACTAAACGGTTGTAGAAATGGTTTTAATAACAGAGTGCGCGGATGGTAAGTCCTGTACCACGCTCCTTCTTCGCTGTTTAGGAACACTCTGCCGTAAGTAACTATTTCATCTGGGACGATCACAGACAGAAAGATCAACTGGTAACAAAATAGAGATCATGATACTCTTCGCCTCCATTTTTCTGGCGGGATTATCACCAATATCCACCCCTTTGGTGGTTGATTTCTCAATGCCAGTGCTATCGTTATAAGAATGTCGAACTTTCCTTCGGCACTCAATCAATCCAATCAAAAGTGGAACAGTACAATGGGCAAAGGTACTCTCTATATCGTATCTGCACCTAGCGGCGCAGGTAAATCTAGCTTGATCTCAGCGATGTTGGAACGCAACCCAACCTACGCAATGAAAGTGTCTGTGTCTCACACCACGCGCAACATGCGACCTGGTGAAGAAAATGGTGTCCACTACCATTTTGTAGCGAAAGATGAGTTTGAAGCCCTGATCGCTAAAGGTGACTTCCTAGAATACGCAGAAGTGTTTGGTAATTATTACGGCACATCTCGTGTATGGATTGAAGAAACACTAAATAAAGGTATCGACGTTTTTCTAGATATCGACTGGCAAGGCGCACGCCAAATCCGTGAACAAATGCCAGAAGCCAAAAGCATCTTCATCCTGCCACCATCAAACGGTGAGTTAGAGCGTCGCTTGAACACTCGTGGTCAAGATAGCGATGAAGTGATCGCAAAGCGTATGGCTGAAGCCAAGTCGGAAATCTCTCATTACAACGAGTACGACTACGTGATCGTAAACGACGATTTTGATACCGCTTTGATGGATTTTAAAGCTATCTTGCGTGCTGAAAGATTGAAGGAAGAAAAGCAAGCTGCTAAATATAAAGGTATGCTTGACGCGTTGTTAGCAGAGTAACTTCAAAAAAGTCACGCTGTAAAACATAAAGAATTTCCCGTTTTTTGCCCAGTGCGAAAGACACAATAAACTACCTGAGAAAGTCCACAAACGGTGGCTTGTCTAATTGCTAGTAAATAAAGTAGTTAGGTTGTATACTTTCTCGTCATTCTAAAATTTTAGTTAACTATTTGGAGTCCTCATGGCACGCGTAACTGTTCAAGACGCTGTTGAAAAAGTTGGCAACCGTTTCGACCTAGTACTGATTGCGGCTCGCCGCGCTCGTCAAATGCAAACTGGCGGTAAAGATGCACTAGTGCCAGAAGAGAACGATAAGCCAACGGTTATCGCTCTACGCGAAATCGAAGAAGGTTTAATTACTAAAGAAGTTCTAGACGCTCGTGAACGTCAAGAACAGCAAGAGCAAGAAGCGGCAGAGCTAGCGGCAGTAAGCAGCATCGCTCACAACCGTTAATTCTGACTTTAGAATTCAACAACCTCCCGGGCCTATAATTTGTATCTATTCGATAGCCTCAAAGACGTTGCCCAAGAATACCTAACAGAGCCTCAGATTGAGGCTCTGCGTCAATCTTATGTGGTAGCGAGAGATGCCCATGAAGGGCAAACCCGCTCTAGCGGTGAACCATACATCATCCACCCTGTCGCTGTGGCTCGTATCTTGGCCGAAATGCGCCTTGATATCGAAACCCTCCAAGCTGCTTTGCTGCATGACGTCATTGAAGACTGTGATGTAACTAAAGAAGATCTCGAAGAGAAATTCGGCAACACTGTCGCAGAATTGGTTGATGGTGTATCTAAACTGGACAAACTCAAATTCCGCGATAGGAAAGAGGCTCAGGCTGAAAACTTTCGTAAGATGGTTCTGGCCATGGTGCAAGATATCCGCGTCATTCTGATCAAACTGGCTGACCGCACGCACAACATGCGTACGCTTGGCGCGCTTCGACCAGATAAAAAGCGTCGTATTGCTCGTGAAACGTTAGAAATTTACGCGCCCCTCGCTCATCGTCTTGGTATTCACAATATCAAAACCGAACTCGAAGAGTTGGGCTTTGAGGCGCTATATCCCAACCGCTACCGCGTACTAAAAGAAGTGGTTAAAGCCGCACGTGGTAATCGTAAAGAGATGATCCAACGCATTCACAGCGAAATAGAAGGCCGTCTGCAAGATTTTGGCTTGAATGCTCGCGTCGTTGGTCGTGAGAAAAACCTGTTCTCTATCTACAACAAGATGAAAACCAAAGAACAGCGCTTTCACACCATCATGGATATCTATGCGTTCCGAGTCGTTGTTGATACCGCTGATACTTGTTATCGCGTTTTAGGCCAAGTACACAGCTTGTATAAGCCACGTCCTGGTCGCATGAAAGATTACATCGCGGTACCAAAGGCGAACGGCTATCAATCGCTACACACTTCCATGGTTGGCCCACACGGCGTACCTGTTGAAGTTCAGATCCGCACTGAAGATATGGATCAAATGGCGGACAAAGGTGTCGCGGCACACTGGTCTTACAAAGACAAAGGCGACAAGTCTGGTACCACTGCGCAAGTGAAAGCTCAGCGTTGGATGCAAAGCCTGTTAGAGCTACAACAAAGCGCGGGTAACTCATTCGAATTCATTGAAAACGTAAAATCCGATCTTTTCCCAGATGAGATTTACGTCTTCACACCAAAAGGTCGTATCGTTGAACTACCTTTAGGCGCAACGGCTGTCGACTTTGCCTATGCCGTACATACCGATGTAGGCAACTCTTGTGTTGGTGCTCGTGTTGATCGTAACCCTTACCCATTGAGTAAGGCATTGAAAAACGGTCAGACAGTGGAAATTATCAGTGCCCCTGGTGCGCGTCCGAATGCGGCATGGCTGAACTATGTCGTGACTTCTCGTGCCCGCACTAAGATTCGACAAGTACTGAAAACGATGCGTCGTGAAGAGTCGATTACTTTAGGTCGTCGCCTACTTAATCACGCACTTGGCCGTCACTCGATTGATTCAATTTATCCAGAAAATATCCAAGAAGTCTTGAATGATCTTCGCCTAGAAAGCATCGATGATTTATTGGCTGCTATTGGATTGGGTGAGTTGATGAGCATTGTGATCGCACGTCGTCTCCTTGGTGACACCGAAGAGCTCACGACAACAAGTTCAATCCCAACGGACTCGAAGAAGAAGCTTCCGATTCGTGGCGCAGAAGGCTTATTGCTGACGTTTGCAAATTGTTGTCATCCTATCCCAGATGATCACATTATTGCTCACGTATCGCCTGGTCGTGGTTTGGTTGTTCACCGAGAAACATGTCCGAACGTTCGTGGTTATCAGAAAGAGCCAGACCGTTATATGGCTGTCGCTTGGTCTGAAGACTACGATAAAGAGTTCATTGCTGAACTTAAAGTCGACATGCTTAACAACCAAGGTGCTCTTGCAGAACTTACCAACGTGATCTCGAAAACAGGATCAAACATTCATGGCCTTTCAACGGAAGAACGTGATGGTCGTCTATACACTGTGACTGTGCTGTTGACGACGAAAGATCGTGTCCACCTTGCTGGTATCATGCGTAAGATTAAGGCAATGCCTCAAGCAACCCGAGTCAGACGCAGAAAGAACTAACCTCTATCGCCACCTACTCTGTTAGGTGGCGATTTTTTATACCTCAATAAATATGAACCTAGAACGTTACAACCGTATTCACCAAGTCCTAAAAACTCGCCAAACTGATCTGACACTTTGTCTCGAAGAAGTACATAAGCCAAACAACGTCTCTGCTGTGATCCGCACCGCTGACGCGACAGGCTTACACAAAGTTCACGCAATTTGGCCAGACAAAATGCGTACGCTGAGCCATACCTCAGCTGGCGCGCGTAACTGGGTTGAAGTGGATACTCACGATTCGATTGAAACTGCGATTACCGAACTCAAAGCGCAAGGTATGCAGGTTTTGGTGACCAATCTTTCGGACACCGCCGTCGATTTTCGCGAGATCGACTACACCAGACCAACGGCAATCATTTTAGGCAGTGAAAAAGTTGGCGCTTCGGAGCAAGCCAAACAGCTTGCCGATCAAGACATTATTATCCCAATGGTGGGCATGGTGCAGTCACTAAACGTATCGGTTGCCAGTGCCGTAATTTTGTATGAAGCGCAACGTCAACGTGAAGCCGCAGGCATGTACGACCGAGAAGAAAGCGCTCTGCCTAAAGAGACAATCAACCGTATTCTCTTTGAACGTGGTCACCCAGTGCTGGCAAAGGTCGCGAAACGAAAAGGGCTCGTTTACCCACCACTCGATGAAGAAGGTCAAATCATCGCCGATGACGCGTGGTGGCAAGAGATGCAAAGCAAGTAACAGACTTTCGTCATCCTGAACGGCGGCGAAGGAGCGTGGTTCAGGATCTAATTCTCAAATATACAGATGCTGATAGTGTTAACTTCAGCGACATACTTGTTGGAAATAGAATCGTGATGTCGCTAAAGCTCCTCGGAATGATAGGTTATCAGTCAAATCATGACACTAACTAAAGCATGACTATTTTTTCCTGTACAAAAACACAGCTCCATGGTTAACATACTGCTATGTTAACCATTTTCTTGAGCCCTCTATGTCCGCCCAAATGTTATCTGGCGTCCCATTAACCTCCCTTTCTGGAGTTGGCGCGAAAGTCGCAGAAAAACTCGCCAAAGTTGGCTTACATAGCGTTCAAGATTTGCTGTTTCACCTTCCATTACGCTACGAAGATCGTACTCGTATTTACCCTATTGCCAAACTGCATGCTGGCCTTTGGGCGGCCGTGCAAGGTAAGGTCATGGCAGTCGACACCATCTTCGGTAAGCGCAAAATGCTAACGGTAAAAATCAGCGACGGTAATGGCACTATCACGCTGCGCTTTTTCAACTTTACCGCAGCCATGAAGAACAATTTCACGCAAGGTAAGTTAGTACATGCTTACGGTGAAATTAAGCGCGGTGGCATGGGTTTGGAAATTGTTCATCCTGACTACAAGTTTTACGTCAGCGAGCAAAAGCCCGATGTAGAACAGAGCTTAACCCCTGTTTATCCCACCACCGATGGATTGCGTCAAATCACATTGCGCAACCTTACCGAACAAGCTTTAGCCCTGCTTGATAAAACCGCAGTGCAGGAATTACTTCCAGCGGGGTTGTATGACCATCAAATCACGATGTCGCAAGCACTGCACACCATTCATCGCCCACCACCAACCATTAATTTAGATGAGTTTGACGAAGGCAAACATCCTGCCCAAATCCGCTTGATCATGGAAGAATTGCTCGCACAAAACTTATCGATGCTGGCGGTGCGTAGCAAAGGTCAGAAGGATTCAGCGCTACCTCTCGGTCCTTGTAATAAACTAAAAACGCAGCTTTTAGCCCAACTGCCTTTCTCTCCTACAAACGCTCAAACCCGAGTCGTACAAGAGATTGAAGCCGATCTAGAAAAACCGCACCCAATGATGCGATTAGTGCAAGGCGATGTTGGTTCGGGGAAAACATTGGTTGCCGCCTTGGCCGCTGTTAGAGCCATTGAGCATGGCCATCAGGTGGCACTCATGGCGCCAACCGAACTATTGGCCGAGCAACACGCTATCAACTTCGCAAACTGGTTTGAGAGAATGGGCATTCAAGTCGGTTGGTTAGCGGGCAAACTCAAAGGTAAGGCAAAGGAAGCCGAGCTGGCTCGTATTGCCAGTGGTGAAGCGCAAATGGTAGTGGGTACTCACGCGCTATTCCAAGAGCACGTTGAATTTCATCACCTTGCTTTGGTCATCATTGATGAACAGCACCGCTTCGGTGTCCATCAGCGATTAGAATTGCGTGAAAAAGGTGCAAAACAAGGCGCTTATCCACATCAGCTCATCATGACAGCAACGCCGATTCCGCGAACGTTAGCCATGACTGCTTATGCTGACTTAGAAACGTCGGTGATTGACGAGTTACCGCCAGGTCGAACACCAATCCAGACTGTCGCGATTCCAGACACCAAACGCAATGATATCGTCGAACGTGTCCGAAATGCCTGCTTAAACGAAGGCAAGCAGGCATATTGGGTGTGTACCCTGATTGATGAGTCGGAAGTATTAGAAGCGCAAGCCGCGGCAGATACCGCAGAAGAGCTTCAACGTAAGCTACCGGACGTAAAAATTGGTCTAGTACACGGACGAATGAAGCCGGCAGAGAAACAAGCGGTGATGCAAGATTTCAAAGACAATAAACTGCATTTGCTGGTCGCAACGACAGTGATTGAAGTTGGTGTGGATGTGCCAAACTCTAGCTTGATGATCATAGAAAACCCTGAACGTCTTGGTTTGGCACAATTACACCAGTTAAGAGGTCGCGTGGGCCGAGGTTCCGTTGCTAGCCATTGTGTGCTGCTGTACCACTCTCCGCTGTCAAAAACCGCGCAAAAACGTCTCGGAGTACTACGTGAAAGTAACGATGGCTTCGTCATTGCGCAGAAAGACCTAGAAATTCGTGGCCCTGGAGAACTATTGGGTACAAAGCAGACAGGTCTTGCTGATTTCAAAATCGCAGACTTAGTTCGAGATCAACGCCTGATTCCCGAAGTTCAGCGTATTGCGCGTCATATTCATGACAATTACCCGACTAACGCAACAGCAATTATCGATCGCTGGTTGGGTGAGCGGGATATTTACTCCAAAGCGTAATGATTGAAAGCGAGCCAAATGGCTCGTTTTTTAATACGCCAAAAACAAAGCAAACGTTTGCTTTTTGAGTAAATCTCTCTATAATCGCGCACAAATTTTTAAGTGTGTTAGATCACACTCCACCAACCTGAGTTGACTCTGATTAACAGCAATCACAGGTAACGACGTCAACTCCACCCTGCTCTCCCATTCAGCGAGAACTAGGGAAATATTGCGACTAGCGAGACAAACAATGACAACTTCAAACCGATCTTCGGAACTGGTCTATCAACTCAACGATCGACCACCTTTGCCTCAAACCATTTTTGCCGCACTTCAGCACTTATTGGCGATGTTCGTCGCGGTTATCACTCCGTCACTGATCATCTGTCAGTCTTTGGGTGTACCTGCAGACCAAACGAACACCATCATCAGCATGTCTTTATTTGCGTCAGGCGTGTCTTCGTTTATTCAAATTCGCACCGTTGGCCCAATTGGCTCTGGTTTGCTCTCTGTTCAAGGCACCAGCTTTAACTTTTTAGGTCCTATTATTGGAGCAGGCCTATCGCTGAAAGCCGGTGGAGCAGACATCAGCACCATGATGGCTGCCATTTTTGGTACGATTTTAGTCGCATCATTTGCAGAAATTTTCCTATCTCGCGTATTGGAGCATGCCCGCCGAATCATCACTCCGCTCGTTTCAGGCATCGTCGTCACTCTTATCGGTCTCACACTGATTCAAGTCGGCTTAGTATCAATGGGCGGTGGCTACGCAGCATTAAATGAAGGAACCTTCGGCAGCTTAGACAAACTTGCTCTGGCTGGGACGGTACTTGGATTAATTGTGATTTTAAACCGCTCGAAAAACCCATACATCCGTGTGGCTTCAATCGTGATTGCGATGCTAGTGGGTTACATCATGGCGTATTTTATGGGGATGGTAGATACTTCTCAGCTAGGCGCAACCGAGATCGTAGCACTGCCCGTACCAATGCAATATGGCTTATCGTTTGACTGGTCTCTGTTCATTCCGCTGGTACTGATTTTCTTTATTACCGCACTAGAGGCCATCGGTGATATTACCGCAACATCTGAAGTGTCTGGTGAGCCAGTAAAAGGCCCAGTGTACATGAAACGCATTAAGGGCGGTGTGTTAGCAGACGGCTTAAACTCTGCAATCGCAGCCGTTTTCAACAGCTTCCCGAACTCAACGTTTAGCCAGAATAACGGCATCATCATGCTAACAGGAGTCGCGAGCCGCTACGTGGGTTACTTTATTTCAGGCATGTTAGTGATTCTTGGCTTGTTTCCTGGCGTCGCTAGCTTTGTTCAGCTGATTCCTGAGCCAGTACTTGGCGGCGCAACGATTGTCATGTTTGGTACGATTGCTGCCGCTGGTGTGCGTATTATCTCTCGTGTTGAGCTCGATCGCCGCGCAATTCTGATCATGGCCTTATCCTTCTCAATGGGACTTGGTATCGCACAAAAACCAGAGATCCTGCAATTTATGCCAGAATTTATTAAGAGTATTTTCTCAACTGGTGTTGCAGCAGGTGGCATCACTGCGATCATTTTAAATTTACTTCTGCCAGAGAAACTGGAAGACGAAGATGAACTTCCTCAGGAAGTGAAAGAGTCTTAAGATTATTGAGAATAAGAAAAGCCCAACCTATTTAGGTTGGGCTTTTTGTTTAAAGGGTGCAGGCCATCGACTTACTTGGTAGGAAAGCTGATTTGAGCGATTAAACCGCCTTCACTGCGATTACGCATCACCACAGAGCCTGAATGTTGGCTGATTATACGCTTCACAATCGCCAACCCTAGCCCAGTGCCTTCACTACCGCGAGCGGTGTCACCACGCGTAAAGGGTTCAAATAACCTCGCGATTTGGGAATGCTCGATACCCGGTCCGTTGTCCTCTACTGAAATCCACACTAGCTGCTTATCTGCTGTCACACCAGTGCTGATTTTGACCCAGCCATTGCCATAACGTAGCGCATTCACAACTAAGTTACTGATCGCCCGCTTAATCGCAATCGCGCTTCCTTTGGCTGGCGGCAAGTTAAGATTAAGATCTGTTTCAATTTCAACCTCATAACCACCTTCAGAACTGGCGACGTCACTGGCAATCGTACTGATATCAACCGCTTCAAACGATTCTTGGTTCACCGGTTTGAGGTAATCCATAAACTGACTGATGATCTCATTACATTCTTCCGTATCGCTAATGATCCCCTCCGCAAGATAGCTGTCCTCAGGAGACATCATTTCTGTCGCTAGGCGAATACGCGTCAGAGGCGTTCGTAAGTCATGGCTAATCCCCGCCATTAATAAGGCTCGGTCTTCTTCTAGCTCTTGAATACCTTTCGACATTTGATTAAAGGCTCGAGTTACAGAGCGAATCTCCGATGCGCCTTTCTCTGCTAAGGGGGGCGGGATCTCACCTCGACCGACGTCTTTCGCGGCTCTCTCTAAAGCCAAAAGTGGACGGTTTTGCAAACGAATAAACAACCAACCACCAGCAATGATCAGCAGCGCCATAATCAAACTGTTACGAAACAGCGGTGCAAAATCTTCTTCTTGCAGCTCAGATAACGGAATACGAATGATGGAGTTCGGCAACTTTTCGATGTGCATCCACAAAATGTAACTTTCATCGCCAAGCAATAAGCGTACTTCTGTAGGCGAACCCAGCTCTTGGCTCATTTCTTCAGACATCAAATCAATCGACATTGCGTGATGAAATTCAATCGCCTTATCGCTGTCAAGGCTGTGAACCGTCACCCCTAATCTTTCTAATAATTGACGCCTTAACGGTGCATCAGACTTTAAAGGTCCTTCATCATCAAGCACCAAATTGAGCTCATGCGCGAGAATTTTATTGAACTGCTGCAAACTCGGCATCAACGCGTAGTTAAAAACGGCGTAGTAAGAGAAAACTTGGCTCGCGAGAAGCAAAGAGATGAACAGCAGAATAGATTGTGTCAGTGAACTTCGGATGCGCATGGAACGTTCCTAGTGGTCCTAATCGCGAAATTTCAGCCTTCAAAGGGAAGGTAATGAAGGCTGAAGTTGCTATAGCCAAGTGCTGGCTATGGAGTGAAGAGGTTACACCTCTTTGCCGTCTGGGACGAAAACATAACCTAGGCCCCATACGGTTTGAATGTAGCGCGGCTTGCTCGGATCGTCTTCTAACATGCGACGTAAACGTGAGATTTGTACGTCAATAGAACGTTCCATTGCAGAATATTCACGGCCACGCGCCATGTTCATCAATTTGTCTCGTGACATTGGCTCACGTGCATTCATCACGAGCGCCTTTAGAACAGCAAACTCTCCAGAGGTGAGTGGCATTGCCTCGTCACCGCGGAACATCTCGCGAGTGCCTAGATTGAGTCGGAACTCCCCGAACTCCACCACTTTTTCTTCCGTGCTTGGTGCACCCGGCAACTCTACGGTTTGGCGGCGTAATACGGCCTTGATGCGAGCCAATAATTCGCGTGGGTTAAACGGTTTTGGCAAATAATCATCCGCCCCTACCTCAAGACCTACGATGCGGTCCACTTCATCACCTTTCGCGGTGAGCATTAAGATTGGCAACATATTGTTCGCGTGGCGTAGACGACGACAAATTGACAAACCGTCTTCACCTGGCAACATTAGGTCCAGCACCATTAAGTGAAAGTTTTCGCGCGTTAGTAGGCGATCCATCTGTTCGCCATTGGCGACACTTCGTACCTGAAAACCTTGCTCAGAAAGGTAACGCTCCAATAGAGCACGTAAACGAGCATCGTCATCAACCACTAAAATTTTATGATTTTCTTGCATTGAAACATCCTTTCAGAAGCGTCTATTGTCGAAAATGTATCACTGTTTTTCCTAACGTGCTCAAGCAAATTGTTACTCTTTTTATCTTAAGCGCTTTATTCTCTCTCTAGCAGGTATTTTCAGCACCTACTATTGACCATAATTCCATTCCAGTTCACGTTTGGCCTCAAGCAGCTCTTGCTGTGCCTCAGCCAGCTTGTGACGTTTTTTCTCAATTTTGTCTGCTTTACCTGAATGCTGAGCTTCGACTAATTCTTCCTCTCGCTCATCAACTTCTTTAGTCTTTTCTTCCACTTCTGCTTGCAGCTCTTGCCGCAGCTCACCTTCCGAGCATTCATTCTGGATAGCGGAAAGTGCTTGCTCCAAGCCTTTAATGCGATGCTCATTACCTTGCGCTTTTGCATACTCAAGCTGCTGCTCTACCGCTAACTCTTTAGCGTCACAGCCTTTCACTTCATCTTGAGCAAAAACTGAAAGTGAGAAACCTATTGTTAGTGCAGCACTACACATGACTGCTTTGTTCATTTTACTTCTCCGAGAAAGGCACCATGCCTTTATACCAAATATTCTGACATTGAGACCCAAGTCACTCCTAGTGAACTTCATGAGACTTGAATCGGTGATAAAGCCTCAGTCTTCCGAGGCCGGTTGAGTATATTCAATTGAGTTGATGAACCACTCTTTTTCACCTTCTGGGGTGCGTACCGTGAACTCTTCATCCACTTGTTTTTTCAACATCGCTCGCGCCATAGGTGAATCGATAGAGATGTAGTCTTTCGCATCGCCATAAATCTCTTCAGGCCCGACAATACGAAACTTTTTCACTTCTCCTGCCTCATTTTCTATTTCCACCCATGCACCAAAAAAGACTTTGCCTTCTTGTTGCGGAGAATAGTCAACGATCGTGACTTCTGGCAGGAATTTACGAAGGAAGCGGACACGACGGTCGATCTGACGGAGTAAACGTTTATTGAAGGTGTAATCCGCATTTTCTGAGCGATCGCCCAGGCTCGCCGCCCAAGTGACGATCTTGGTGATTTCCGGGCGCTTTTCATTCCAAAGGTAATCATGCTCTTGTTTGAGTTTGTTGTAACCTTCTCGTGTAATCAGCTTAGTTTTCAAATTAACTCCTATCTCAACTAAAAAATGCTGCTCTTTGGCAGCATTAAGGAGATGATATACCCAAAGATCCAATGTTTTTCAGGCTTTGGGTATCAAGGTGATAAGGCGGCCAGAGTGTTACTTTTCGTAATCCGGTTTTTGCGTCACGATGTAATTCGTATCACTCGAAACAACCGCGCCATGTTTTAGGAAGTTTTTACCTAAAATCATGCTGTAATGGAAGCGACCTCGGTCCTGTAAGTTGACTCGGATCTTCTTCTCTAATTCGCCAAGCTTAACATGCATTTCAACCACAGGGCGTACGTTCGCTTTCTCGCCTTTCTTAGCTTTAATACGCATGACATCAACAACAGGCTTGGTAAACGCCTGTTTCATGCCAAGATCGTTCTCATAGGTAAAGCTCACCATGTCTTTGCCGTCTTTCTTAAACTGCTTGATGTTCTTAGCATTGATTGAGCTTACATCTGCACCCGTGTCTAACTTCACAGGGAAAGACATCCCCTCAACTTCAGCCACTTCGATATGGCCAGCTTTGAAAAGTGGCCTTGCATCTAGTAGATGGTCTGCGCGAGTGTTCAGCAACACACCACCCTTGGCTATGTCATGACCAAAGACGAAAAAGGGTTGAGTGTCACCCTCATCAAGCACATCGAGCGCAAACTTCATTGATGTGTCTTTTCTACCGAGAAGAAAGTCTCCTTCGACAACAGGGCGAACCGCGCTGCCAACCTTGAGCTTTTTCAACACTGGTTTGGTGATTTTTTCTTCTTTCCCCTCATCGTTCATTAAATAAAACGTGACGGATTCATCCTTACCTTTTTCTGTTACTTCAAACCCATTTACACGCAGTAATGGCGTTTTCACAGTAAAAGTGGGGTAAGCAGGGACGGTATAACCATCAATGGTGACCTGTTCTTCTGGTGAAACGACAAGAGGTTTTGATTTGAGTGCGCTTTTGAACGTTTTTTCTACGCCACCCAGTAGATTTTCTCTGTCCGTATCAATAACAAAGTGCTGACTCGCGACGTCCCGACCTAAGCGAATTTGCGAACTGAACTTACTGCGATCACGCAGATACACCAACCAACGTTGAGTTTCATTTTCGCCGACTTTGACGGGTAAATAGACTAAAGGGCGCTCGCTTTTGGTCGTTTTCAGCATTCGTACCAAGGGTAATGTCATTGGATGACGCTTGCCATTCTCGCCCTCTAACATAAAAGAGACTTCGTTATGCTTTTTGTCTACCTTGATGTCCAGTGCATGGACGTTGGTATAACGGCTAGAAGTTGAAATGCTGATCTTATATGGCACACCTTCGACTTCAACCGTCTCTTTTTTGCCAATCATTTTTGCGCGTGGCTGTTCTTGAAGGTAATCGTAACCAGCGAAGACCCATGCGTTATCATCGAGATAAGTTTTACCAATCAAGATAGGAGAAGAGAATTGCGTACGCTTGGTCAGGTTCACTTCCGTATCAACGGTGTGACCAGCGATTGTCATCGGCATTTTTATTGTCGGGCGTAGGATGGGCTTTTTGCTTGTTCGACTGCGAATCGCGCTCACTCTTTCCAGATCATCGGTAATCTGTATTTCCTTCCCTGTATAAGGGTGAGGAACCGTAAAGCTAACCTTTACTTGATATGGCTTAAAGCTGTCGGCGTCCCACTTTGCCTTCGTACCACCTAAGTCATCGACAATCGCCCAAAGTAACTCGTTATCTTTCAAATCTTGGTAATCTGGGTGTGAGCTACTGACATGGATATTCTCCGCATGCATCGATGTCGTATCTGCACCAGTATCAATCTTGCCAATAAATGGCACCGCTTTTAGTTCCGGAATGTCACTGTAGTAGACGCTCTCCACACGCCCTAGTACCAATTTGTTATCGAGCTGATAAACGGGAGCTTGTGTGGTTCCTGAGATAGACTGCGCCCAACTAAGCGGGGCGGCAAGTAAGGCACTCGTAAGCACTAACGCCAAAGACATTTTTTTCATCATGATTATCCGTATAAGCCGAGGTACATTTAGTGATATCAACAACCGTGGAATTAGGTTAGTCGATAACTGCGGATATAAGTTCTCAATTTAATTACAGTTTTGACATAAATCTGACTGATGTCCACCAGCGCCCGGTAAATTTTTGCCTCGTTAATTTAAAACATTGCAAATTCTTCGAATGACCCCAATGTTCTATACAACCAAAACCGAATTAAAAGAGAAAACACGGATGAGCCAAGCTATCTGTCGCATGATTGCTCAAGAACTGAATGTTCGCCCAGAGCAAGTCAACGCCGCTGTCACCCTAATTGATGATGGCAACACTGTCCCTTTTATTGCACGTTACCGCAAAGAGGTGACGGGGGGCCTTGATGATACCCAGCTGCGTACTTTGGACAGCCGTCTGTCTTACCTTCGTGAAATGGATGATCGCCGTCAAACCATCCTCAAATCAATCCAAGAGCAAGGCAAACTGACGCCAGAGCTAGAACAAGAGATCGCGCAGGCAGACAGCAAAACTCGTCTTGAAGACTTATACCTACCTTACAAACCAAAGCGTCGTACGAAAGGTCAGATCGCGATTGAAGCTGGTCTTGAACCACTCGCAGATCAGCTTTGGAATCATCCACAAACCGAGCCAGAAAGCGAAGCAAGCAAATACCTTGATGCAGACAAAGGCATCGCAGACACCAAAGCTGCATTGGATGGCGCTCGCGCGATCATCATGGAGCGCATCGCAGAAGACGCAAACTTACTGGAAAAAATTCGCAACCACTTAAATCGCAATGCGGAACTGGTCTCACGAGTCGTTGAAGGCAAAGAGCAAGAAGGCGAGAAGTTTAAAGATTACTTCAACCACAACGAGCCCCTAAGCAAAGTGCCATCGCACCGCGCACTGGCGATGTTGCGTGGCCGTAACGAAGGCTTCCTGACATTGGCAATGAATGCCGATCCAGAACAGGAAGAAGGCGCTCGTCAGTCTTACTGCGAAACGATTATCGCCGACCATTATGGCGTGACGCTAAGCAGCGCACCGGCGGATACCTGGCGTAAGCAAGTGATCAGCTGGGCATGGCGCATCAAAGTATCGATGCACATGGAAACCGAGCTAATGGGCGCAATGAAAGAGCGCGCTGAAATCGAAGCGATTGAAGTATTCGCCACTAACCTAAAAGACTTGTTGATGGCAGCACCGGCTGGCCCTCGTGCAACACTTGGCCTCGATCCGGGTCTGCGTACAGGTTCAAAAATCGCGGTTGTCGACTCAACAGGTAAAGTGCTTGCAACCGAAACCATCTACCCTCACCCACCACAAAAACAATACGACAAGTCAGCACAAATCGTTGATCAGTTGGTGCGTAAGTACAATGTGGATTTGATTGCGATTGGTAACGGTACGGCTTCACGTGAAACCGACAGCTTTGTCGCAGACGTCATCAAACGTGGCAACCTGAAAGTTCAGAAGATCATCGTAAGTGAAGCGGGGGCTTCGGTTTACTCAGCGTCTGAGCTTGCAGCAAAAGAGTTCCCGAATATGGACGTATCACTGCGTGGTGCAGTGTCGATTGCACGTCGTTTGCAAGATCCATTGGCTGAACTCGTGAAAATTGATCCGAAATCTATTGGTGTGGGTCAATACCAGCACGATGTAAGCCAATCTATGTTGGCAAAACGCCTAGATGCGATTGTGGAAGACTGTGTAAACGCGGTTGGTGTTGATGTGAACACTGCTTCTGCGGCGCTACTGACGCGCGTAGCAGGCTTATCAAGCACCATCGCGCAGAACATTGTCGACTTCCGTGATGAAAACGGTCGTTTCGAAGCACGTACAACCTTGAAGAAAGTGCCTCGTTTAGGTCCTAAGGCGTTTGAACAGTGTGCGGGCTTCCTACGTATTATGGATGGTAAGAACCCTCTTGATGCATCTGCCGTTCACCCAGAAGCCTACCCAGTGGTAAAAGCGATTTCTGAAAAGAACAACAAAGACATCAAAGCACTGATTGGTGATTCAAGCTTCCTAAAAGGTCTGCATGCAGTCGACTACACCGACGATAACTTCGGTGTCCCAACCATTACAGACATCATCAAAGAGCTAGATAAGCCAGGTCGTGACCCACGTCCAGAATTCAAAACGGCGACGTTTGCAGAAGGTGTAAACTCGGTATCTGACTTGGAACCGGGCATGATTCTAGAAGGTGTGGTATCGAACGTAGCCAACTTCGGTGCCTTCGTTGATATCGGCGTTCACCAAGATGGTCTCGTACACATCTCTGCACTGACAGATCGTTATGTGTCTGACCCACGTGAAGTGGTGAAAGCGGGCGACATCGTCAAAGTGAAAGTGATGGAAGTTGACGTGCAGCGTAAACGTATTGGTCTATCGATGCGTATGAACGACGAGCCGGGTCAAGACAACCGTAGCCAACGCTCATCAGCAGCGCCGCGTCGTAATGACCAACCGCAGCGTCGTCAGCCTCGCCGTGATGATTCGTCATCGAACAGCGCGATGGGCGGTGCGTTTGCTGCAGCGTTTGCTAAAGCGAAAAAGTAATCTTACCTAGGCTTCACCGCTAACGAGCTTTCATAACTAAAAAGAAAACGCTCCAATCAGTCAACCTGCTTGGAGCGTTTTTGTTTGAGTAGGATATTGAGTCGTCATAATACTGCTATCACTTCTGACGGGGTATGGGGAGCGACTGCATGACCATAATGAAACTTGATCACCTTCCTGCGCTTTTCCATTAATCCTTCATTGATCGCAGCATCCAAAATGCGCTTTGGTAAGCGAAAGCGGATCGCGTAGCCTTTCCCCTGGTCTTCACTATACGATTTGAGCGCAAGCAAACTAAAAAGCCGTTCTAGTGTATCTTCCGGCTCTTCTTGATAACGCGTGTCGACTTCCGTTTCCATATCATAATCAGGATGCTCTGAAGGATCCCAAGAAGACTGACGTCGGCGCTTGTCGTCACCTTTTACTTTTCGCTCTGCATTGGTTTTGGCCAATGCGACCGTTGGTGTTACAGGCTCTCGGACTTTATTGTCGCGAGCTGCTTGTTCCGTCTGCACATTCACGGATGGGGCGATCAGTGGCACACTTACGTTGGTCGGTGACACAATCATTGCGAACCCTCCTCAGAGTCGCCCAACTCGTCAATATGGCTTAGCTTTATTGGCTAATAAAACCTCACCACCCTTTATATCGACCACTTTTTAAACAACTTGAGGTATTTCCGCTCGTACTTGCTCAATCGTGAGCAAACTCTCGGATTTGAACACAAAATTCGTCATGTTCGGTGATAAAAGGCGCATGAGAGGACTGATTAAAAACAAACTGCTGGGTATGAGGCAACTGTTCACTTAAATCGTTAGCTACTTTAATTGGCACCAACCCATCTAAACGGCCATAAAGACGCAACATTGGAACAGAAAGAGACGTCAACGCATCGCGCAGATCCACATCAGCAAGGATGTTTAGCCCAACCAACAGCGATTCAGGGTTTGGCTGAGGGCGCGATAGTACCGCTTGCTTGAGCTGTTTAACGTCTTTACGCGCTGATGGGCTGCCCATCGCTTGCAACGCCATAAAGCGCTCAATGGTCAGTGAGAAATCTTCTAGCAACTGAGAGGTGAACGCACTCAGTACATTCGGTTGAATGCCACGCCACGGTTTTTCTGCGGCAAATTTAGGTGAGCTGGCAACCGTAATCAACTTAGCCACGCGCTCGGGCATATTTAATGCCACATGCGTCGCCACTAAACCTCCGAGGGACCAACCAAGCCAAATCGCGTTCTTTGGCGCACCTTGCACCACCAAGTTAGCAATATGGTCTAAATCTTCAGCATGAGATTCGGCGCTATGTCCGTACCCCGGAAGGTCAACCACATGAACTCGGAAATAAGGTTGAAGAGACTCGACTGTCTGCTGCCATACCGCACCATTCATGCCCCAACCATGAAGTAACACCAAATCTGGTCCCTGACCAAATGACTGCCAGTGTAATTTCGTGCTCATGCTCTCAATCTCTCCCACTTATTTTATTCCCTACGGCTTCAGCCAAACGTTAGGCTGAGTAAAATATCACCATGAATAAACGCTATGTTATCTCATCACTGGCAAAACATCATGCATCGTGTATTGAGCAGTCAATGCGGCCTGTGTCGGTTCCCTATTCAAACACCAAGCCACACAAATACTCTGCGCTGGTGCGAGCACTGTTTAAAATACCTAACTCCGGTAAAACGATGTCAACGCTGCGGTTTATCATTACAGAAAGAAGAAATGAGTACGGATAGTATTTGTGGTGAATGTCTTTCAGAGCCACCGCCATGGCAAAGGCTATACACGTTAGGCGATTACGACTTTCCCCTTTCACGGGAAGTACAACGCTTTAAAGATCACGGAGAGTCTTGGCATGTAAAAGCATTAACCGAGCAACTGGCACAGCGCATCACCACGCCAGCTCCAATCATTACCAGTGTGCCATTGCACTGGCAGCGTTACCTGCGCCGGGGTTTTAATCAAAGTGATGTTTTAGCCCGACACCTCGCCAAGCAATTGCAGACTAATTTTGATGCGAAGGTCTTTCGTCGAGTAAAGCTCGCCCAATCACAGCGTGGTAATACCAAAACAAGCCGTGAACAAAACTTAAAAGGCGCGTTTATTCTCAATAAGCAACCTCACTCTTCCCATGTTGCCATCGTCGATGATGTAGTCACCACAGGCAGTACCGTCCGACAATTATGTCATTTACTACTTGAAGTTGGCGTAGAAAGCATCGATATTTACTGCATCTGCAGAACACCTGCTCCTCGTTCTCTCTAGATCGCTTCGCCATGCCTTAGCATCAAAAAGACTAGACCCATACGTCAACAAGAGTAGAATAGCAGCAGTAACCTACAAATTTACTCGGGTATTCGTCGTGTCAAATATTACTATTACAGAAACTGCGCAAACGCATTTCGCTAACCTTTTAGGTCAACAACCTGAAGGCACTAACATTCGTATTTTCGTTGTGAACCCAGGTACACAAAACGCTGAGTGTGGCGTGTCTTACTGCCCACCAGAAGCAGTAGAATCGACCGACACTGAACTCTCTTACAGCGGTTTTTCAGCTTACGTGGATGAGCTAAGCCTGCCATTCCTTGAAGACGCTGAAATCGATTTTGTTACCGATAAAATGGGCTCTCAGCTAACGCTAAAAGCACCTAACGCTAAAATGCGTAAAGTTGCGGACGACGCACCACTGGTTGAGCGCGTTGAGTACGTTATCCAAACTCAAGTGAACCCACAACTTGCTGGCCACGGTGGTCACGTAAACTTGGTTGAGATCACTGAAGACGGTGTTGCGATTGTTGCATTTGGTGGCGGTTGTAATGGCTGTTCTATGGTTGACGTAACACTTAAAGAAGGCATCGAGAAAGAACTGCTAAACCAGTTCATTGGTGAACTAACCGCAGTTCGTGATGCAACAGAACATGACCGTGGTGATCACTCTTACTACTAAGAGTAAACACTGTCAGAAAATGGGAGGCTTCGGTCTCCCATTTTTGTATCGATACTGAGGTGATGCTGAGATGCTTAGCTCGACTCGTAAAATCCGCTAGAAACTCAGGCGGAGTTCTCATATATTAAGAATCTTACGCATCTCGTAAACGCCAACGACACCAAGGAGCCAGCGTCATGCCGAAACGAACCCCACCAGAGATACTCTCATGCCAGACGGTTGCAAAATCCAAACTGTTTGCTGTGGAAGCGCTCGACCTTCGTTTTTCCAATGGTGAGCATCGTACTTATGAGCGTATGAAGCCAAGTGGACGAGATGCTGTAATGGTGGTTCCTGTAACAGAACAAGGCGATTTATTACTGGTGCGTGAATACGCCGCTGGAACTGAACGTTACGAGCTAGGTTTCCCAAAAGGGCTGATTGACCCAGGAGAAACACCACACCAAGCTGCGGATCGTGAGTTAAAAGAAGAAATCGGCTTTGGCTGTAATCAGTTAACCCCGTTGAAACAAGTTATCCTCGCGCCATCTTACTTTTCGAGCAAAATGACTCTATTTTTAGGACAGGCGCTTTATCCAGAGAAGCAAGAAGGCGATGAGCCTGAACCACTGGAAATTGTGCGTTGGCCACTTGCGCAAGCCGAAGAGTTATTAACTCACATGGATTTCTGTGAAGCACGAAGCATCACAGCGCTAATGTTGGCACTGAAACACTTACCAAACACCACTCACAAGCATAACCAATAACGGTCATTAGAACCGAATAACACTGTGAGTAAGGACTATCACTTATGCCAATGACAAAAGATCTATCTCACCTACTTCCTCAAGTCATCGAGATTGCCCGCAGTGCTGGGCAAATGATCCTCGAAATATATGAAAAGAAGCAATACGAGGCCTACACCAAAAGTGACGAAACTCCCGTAACAAGTGCAGATATTGCAGCTCACAAGTTCATCACTGAACGCTTGAGTGATCTGACGCCTGACATTCCCGTGTTGTCAGAAGAAGACGCAGACATAAGCTTAGAGCAACGCGCTCAGTGGGAACGTTATTGGTTAGTCGACCCTCTTGATGGTACTCAAGAATTCATCGCTCGCAGTGGTGACTTTGCCACTATTATTGCGTTGGTCGACAACAATCGACCAACCATGGGCGTCGTTTACGGCCCTGTATCTGGCGTGACTTACTACGCTTATAATGGCAAAGGCGCCTGGAAAATTCCCGACATGTCGGACAGCGTCAAAATCCATACACACAAACACGAACAGCCAGAGCAAAGCATCGCAATTGCTATTAGTCGTCGCCAAGACATCAATCGTATTACTAACCGTATGAGCAGCGCCTGGAATTACGACTTAATACCGCTCGGTTCTGCGGCATTGAAAGCATGCCTCGTCGCGGAAGGGGCTGTGGATTGTTACTTACGTCTGGGGCCAACTGGCGAGTGGGACACCGCTGCAACACAATGCATTGTTGAAGAAGCTGGCGGACGTATTCTCAGCACGCAATTAGAACCGCTGTCATATAACGAGCGGGAAACACTAGAAAACCCGAACTTTATTGTTCTTGGTGATGCGGATTTACCTTGGAATGAGATTTTACAACGCAAAGATTAAGCGCCCTATCGGTAAAATTTAGAGCACAAAATTCTAGCAATAGAAAGGCCACGAATATCTTCGTGGCCTTTTCTTTTTGACCTTCTGTACAGCACTTGGAGTATTTGGCCTACTATGTTCCAATTACTTGCAAAGCTGAACAAAAGAAACAAATCGATTAAAAATCATGGCTTTAAACTTTCACTCATTCCCAATCAAGATCGAATGTACAGCGAATAGAGGTTTTAGCTTACGATGATCCAAAAGCAAAAAGAGCTGCACAATAGCAGCTCTTTTAAGATATTGGATTTTGTCACGATAGGTTAGAAGCGCCCTTGGTAATTAAACTCATATTGACCTTGAGCATTCGGCTTACCCAACCATTTCAGTTGCTCCCCCATGCTGGATGGGAACTCTGCACCAGGTTTGAACCACGCTTTGGTTGAGTATCGTTGATTAGGCATCAGCTCTGCTGAGAACGCCGCAGAGACTTGTTCGCTGCTCTGCTCACCAGTTGCCGTCAATACACTATCCTGACAGTTTATATCGGCAATCACAGGACCGAGATCTAAGCTGCCAACGGGGCTTTGAATACCACTGGCATTCCATACTAAAGTGCCTTCACCGTTCTTACACCAAGGCGCAGCATAAGTCGCATGACGAATATTCAGCTCAAGCTGCCCATCAACACCAACAGGCACAGGGAGGCGCGCTTGCTCAACAACTTTTACCGCCGGAATCGAGGCAACTAAGTTTTTGGCATAAGGGCCATCACTTAAGCTATAGCCGACAAAACCGCGCCCACGAACGTCCATTTCACTACCACGACCAAAGCGCACAGCAAACTCAGCTTTACCTGTCAGTAGACTCGACCATTGGAAATCCCAATTAACTTCTCCAAGGTTCTGGTGCTGCCAACGAATACTAGCAGCTTGACCTTGCCATACCGAACCGTTGGCTCCTTGAATGTCCAGGCCTCTCACTGTTGGTGCTTGTTGTAACACCCAAGAGACTGGTAATCCCATTAAAAGACTGACTGAAAAAAAGACGATAAAGATAACAACGTAAAGTACTGCTCGCTTCACCTTAACCTCGCTTAAACTGAAGGCGGTTTACATCGATCATGCCCGCTTGCTCTGTTCGGTCGATATCTAAAAATTCGACTTCAATACCCTGTTGCTCTTTCAAGTAACGTAACCAATCCACTAGTTGATTAAACGCGAGTGGTTTGATCCACACTTGAACGCTCTCATTACGAGGTTGTACGCGAATCAACTCAACTTTATAACGACGAGCTGAAGAAGAAACCAACTGATTCAACGGTTGACTAGAGTAGCTCACACCGCTGCTTTTTCGCAGTGCAGTGATGCCATCCGCTTTATCTTGTACCCAAGCTAGCAACTGTTTTTCGCTTTGAATACGTGACTGAGCTAGCTCCGCACGTTGGCTCATTGGCTGTAATAAACCCCAATAAATAATACCGATAACGGCAATAGCGCCACATCCCATGACC
This sequence comes from Vibrio sp. 1641, assembly GCF_033339995.1. Taxonomy (NCBI): domain Bacteria; kingdom Pseudomonadati; phylum Pseudomonadota; class Gammaproteobacteria; order Vibrionales; family Vibrionaceae; genus Vibrio; species Vibrio sp. 1641. The sequence continues at coordinate 114,308 of NZ_JAWOVP010000008.1, read as the reverse complement.
AAACGCTGCTCACGCTGCGAGATGCTACTCCACCAAACCTGAGCTTGAGAAATTAAGTTTTTCATCATCACCTCACAAACGCTTCAAAACAAAGCTGCCAACCACAACGTTATCGCTACGGTTCAACTGACCTTGCTCAACATTAAACTTCTCTGCCAATTTCACACGAGCTTGCTCAAAAGGTTGGAAGTCTGAACTACGAGCCTGAATACGTACTTCGCCACGTTGTCCGTCGTATTTAAAGCTAGTGATCTCCAAGTCGCTGACCTGACCAAGTGTCGCGGGTAATGCCGCCAACCATGACAACATTGCCTGCTGACCACTTCCACCAGATAAGCGGCGCTCTTCATCATCCATTTGTCGTTTGAGGTAACTAACGGTAGGAATGCGTCGTTTATTTGGGAACACCTGGCGGAAAATACGCTCACTCTCCTCACGATACGCTTGAGCTTGTGCTTCGTACTTGTGGACCACGAGCAACTGCTGCGCAACCATGACGACGATAAGCACCCCCGCAGCAATGGTAGCTTTTTGCCAGAGCTTCCAGTATTTACCCCAAGAAGATTTCGGCTTGAAGATCCCAGTCAGCAAATTGACTTTGCTTTCTGTCACCCCCTTCGCCAGTAAAGCTATCGTCATTTCTTCTGGTTGCGGCTCCCATATTTCAGGTAACGCAGATTCCGGGACCGAGCTATAGCAATCGAGCTTCCAACCTTCATGATTTTGTAGATAAGAAGAGAGGTAAAGGTCTAACCAAGAAGCGTCGACAACCGCGCCCTCTGTCGCAGAGTGACGAATTAGCCATTGCTCGCCAATCATTGCAGCACTGCTGTGCTCTCCACGAACCGGTAATGCAAGCACATCGGGTAAAATGCGTTTAATGGCGATACCTTGGCTTGAAAAACGTTGCAGTACAGTCTGAATCCAAGCACGTTCAACTGCGCAAATCTGCGCTTTGTCCGCTTGTTTACCCAACACGCTAAAGTGCAGGCCATCAACGTCCTGAGCAACTTCGTCTTCCACTAAGTACGGTAACATCGCCTCGAATTGGCGTGTTGCACCAGGTGGTATATCCACTTGCGTCAGGACCACATCATTACTCGCCAGCAGCGCCACAACTTGGCGCTGACCAGCATATGAGACCAACTCATCTAAGTGTTCCCATCCGGCGATTTCACCGCTAGCAATCACTTCCTGTTGATCTGTCGACCACACCACCCAAGGAATGGTACTTTGTTGTTCGCTACTCAGCCGAACGGTCAGAAACTCGCTCACTGATCCCTCCAAAACGACGGCGAACTACGGTCACCGTTTCTCTATTTGTACTTTGCAAAAGGCTTCGGATACGTACACGTGATTCATCCACCAACACTTGTGCATCCAATTCAAAAAAGGCGCTATCCACACCCAAATAGCCTTTGGCGTTTTTCTTTACATCTTCACTTAAGCCAGCCATTTCTGACTCTGCTAAAAATTCATCAATGCTATCCCACCCATCAAATGGGCGTTTTTCAATTAGCTGAATCGCATCACTACTGCTTAAGTTTGGTGAGAACATTGCCACCAAAATCGGAGCTTGCTCAACATCAATCGTATTCACGTTTAAACGCCAGTCATCACTTGGTAATGCACAGACCAGCGGCTCCAATTTTTGGAAAATTTCACCACTCACCTGATAGACAGCCCGTAACTCGGAAGCATCTGCCATCCAACCATTTGATGCTAAATAGGAAGGCTTCATCGCTTCATATGTGCTGTCTTCAACCCCAGTAGTCGAACGGACAGAGTCGTCAGCATCAATGTATTCCCAAGTAGAGTCTGCAATGATTTCTGCTTGATATGGCTCGACATCCAACTCTTCTAATAGGCGCTGCAATACATTCACTAAATATGGTCTTGTAATTTGCTGACCCGTTGGTTGCACACGACTCAATACATTTAGATTAAAGCACGCTTGCTTGTCTCTAATTCGTCCCGCCGCTTGACCATAATCTAACGGATAGACTTGCTCTTTTATCGCCCACGGTTGACTCATATTAATCGTGTCGGTGTCTTTATAACTTTGCTCGATACCCACTTTTGCTAGCGCCTCGACGCCAAGGCTGTACCAATACGCTTGCTGGTAATTGATTTGATTAGCGCCTCGCTGAAACTGCAAGAACAAACGTTCCGACATACTGGCAGCAACCGTCGCCATAATCGCCAGCAACATCAACACTATAATCAAAGCAACACCGCGTTGACGGTTAACCATTATTGCTGTCTCCTGAACTTTCCTCTTTCTGACTCAATGTGCCATCAGGAGTGAGATAAGTGCGGGCAATTTCTCCATAGTCTTTGAGAGTGAGAACAACAGAAACCGCTTTCGGCAGCGCTTTTTCTTCAGCCCACTCTTTTTTCCATTGCTTACCATCATAGAAACGCATATCAAATGACTCGACCTGCGTTAGCAATGGAGTAACAGTACCTTGTTGCCCAACCGGCGTATCAGGATAGCGCCACCATACTCGCTGCAGTGTTTCTTCTTTTAAGCGATAGCCAACCTTGGTTACTTCTCCACGAGGGAACTGCTGCTGAGGGTTGTGCCAACCTAAACGGGCAAACATCAGCCCTTTAGTATCGGAGTCCAACAGGTAATCGGACCAAAAAATTAGCCGGCTAGCAGGCTCTTCACCATTAGTACGTGTTTGACGCATCGCCATTTGACGAAAATCGTTATCCATCATCACCATGGCACGCTGAATTTCGTTTAAGCGTTGGGTTCGTTCTTGTGATAGCGCATTGCTACGCTGTACTTGCGATACCACTTGGTACGCAGCGACACTTAAACTGGCAAAGATGGCAATCGATACCAACACTTCAATAAGTGTAAAACCTTTTACCCTTTGGCGCGTGTTTGCGCGGGGATGATTATTGCGCCACATAGCTTCGTACCGTTACTACGGGGCTCGCGCTTTTCTCTACCGAGACGCTCACATCAAATGCTTTCAGCAATGGCTGCGTCGTGGCGACTGGCGTGACTTTCCAGAACCAAGTGCGTCCTGCCAGCTCTTCTGTGCCGTTTTTCGCTTTGAGTTCTCCGGTATTCAACATCACATTTGCCATCTGATTATCCACAACCATGGCTGCAAACATTTTTTCTTCTAAATAACTGATTGTATTAATATGCTGGCTCACGGAGCGAATGACACTGATGGCAGCGGTGGCGAAAATTGCCAGTGCGACCAATACTTCCAGTAAGGTCATGCCTCTCGTCCGGCGATGACTCAAATTTGGGCGAGCTTGCTTAAAATTGCGCATTCTCATCCTCTTTCACTTCTTCGCCCGGAGCTAATAACAAGACTTGTCCACTTTCTTTGCCAATGACTCGCCAACCGTCATTAAAGGCATCACCATTTTGCGGAAAAAAAGACAGGGTAAATGGCGTGACTTCGGCGCTGGAAAAGATAAACACTTGCGGTGGCTCAATTTTCTTTTCGTCCTCTTCTTCTGTGAACATGTCTTCATCAAAAAGAGAACCTGGTTTGAATAAGCGCTCATCATTATCCCAAGCACCACCTCCGAGCTCGAGTTGTAGCGCAATATCTTCTTCTAGCTTGGTTTTGCTCGGAATCTGCTTTAATTTCAGAGGCTGCCAACCTTCTGAGGTTAAACTCAGTAAAACGTAGGTCGATTTGGCATCATCCACTCGAACGCCAAAATCTTTACCGCTCAGCACCGCTTCTTCATTGAGCAACTGTAAACGCTGAAAAAAGCTTTGAGCATACTGTTTGGAAAGATCTTTTTGGCTAGTCGGTAACGTCGAGATCACGGCCACAGCCGTAAGAGATAGCAAAACCAGCACCAATAGAATTTCTATCAATGTAAAACCGTTATGTTTTCGCATTTGTTTCATTAGTGCTGGCTTAGGCTCAATTATTGGAAGTCTTGCATGTTCCAGTTGCCAATATCTGCAGCTGGACCTTCTCCACCCTCTTGGCCATCTGCGCCTAGAGTGAAGATATCGATTGTACCGTTATCACCTGGGCTTAAGTATTGGTACTGGTTGCCCCAAGGGTCATTAGGAAGACGTTTGATGTAACCACCATCACGGTAGTTGCGTGGCTCTGGGTTAGATGGCTTACTAACCAATGCTTCTAGACCTTGGTCCGTTGTTGGGTAAACGCTGTTATCCAACTTGTACATATCTAAGGCATTTTCCAACGCGACAATGTCCGTAATCGCTTTTTGTTGGTCTGCCTTCTCTTTGTTACCCAATAGGTTTGGAACAACAAAACTTGCCAAAATACCTAGGATAACCACAACAACCATCACTTCTAAAAGTGTAAAACCCTGTTGTTTACTACGCTTAAACTTCATTTTTTTCTCCGAAAGTTAGATTAAAGCCATGCCGTTAGTAGACACGTCTTAATTCGAAATTATCCGCTCATCAAGTTATTCATTTCTAACATTGGCATCAAGGTCGCCATCACAATGAACAACACTAATCCAGCCATTAATGCAATCAGCGCAGGAGTAAACACACCCAGAGCAATATTGACTGTTGATTCAAAGTTTTGATCTTGGTTATCGGCTGCCCGCGTCAACATGCTCTCTAATTCACCACTTTGCTCACCACTGGCGATCATGTGTAGCATCATTGGTGGAAACAAGCGGGTTTGGTCCAACGCCTTACGCAAACTAGCGCCCTCTCGAACGTTATCCGCTGCAAGCAACACTTGCTGCTTCACATAACGGTTAGACATAACATCTACCGCAACGCGCATACCCTCTAGAATTGGAATCGCACTGGAAGTACAGATCGAAAGCGTTCGTGCGAATCGTGCGGTATTCAAACCTCGAGAGATCTTACCTATTAGCGGTAAGCTCAAGATTTTTCTGTCCCAAGCTAAGCGAAAGTCTGGCTTTTGCAACGCCAGTTTGAGGCCATAGAAAAGCGCCACCAGCACAACGAAAATAATCAGCCCCCAATCTTGCACAAACTCACTGGCTGCCAGTAAAAATTGCGTCGATTGAGGTAACTCTTGGCCCATCTGAATGATGGGTTCAATGATTTTAGGAACCACTGTCGCCAATAAGAACGAAACGATGACAACCGCGAATACCACCAAAACTACAGGATAAATCATGGCTTGAAGCAATTTAGATCGCATCTTTTGGCGGTTTTCGACATAGTCTGCCAAACGCTCTAATACGGTATCGAGGTGACCTGATTTTTCGCCCGCCGCAACCATGGAGCGGTACAGTTCATCAAACACGTGTGGGTAATCGGCAAAACTGTCGGCGAGCGGATAACCCTCGGTTACTTTCGAGCGAACCGCAGCCAACATAGAACGAATCCTCGGCTTTTCAGCCTGCTCAGAGACCGCACGCAAACACTCTTCCAAAGGCATTCCTGATTGGACTAGCGTAGACAATTGCCGTGTGATGAGTGCCAGCTCAGATGTCGAGATGCCGCGCTTAAAGCTGACTGAACCTGAAGACTTAGCCGATTTAGCTTTCGTCTCGACCACTTCAATCGGGATCATCCCTTGCTCTTTGAGTCGCTGGCGCACTTGTCGGGCGTTGTCCCCTTCTATCGTGCCTTTTTTATGCTTGCCTTTTGCATCTAGCGCTTTGTACTCAAATGCCGCCATTAGGTTTCCTTCGTCACTCGCATCACTTCTTCAAGTGACGTAATACCACGACGTACTTTGCTTAAACCATCACTGCGAATACTTGGCGTATGGGCGCGAACGGCTCTCTCAATTTCTTGTTCACCAGACTCTCGATGAATCAACTCTTGCACTTGCTCATCAACCATAATGAGCTCGTGGATACCTGTTCGACCTCGGTAGCCTTTTTGGTTACACGCTTCACAGCCTTTTGCTCGGTGCAGTTCTAACGGTTCATGCGCTTCCATACCAAACAGTTTTTTCTGTTCCGCATCGGCTTCATACGGCTCTTTACAGCTTGGACAAAGCGTTCGAACTAAGCGCTGCGCTAGCACCCCTAATAACGAAGAAGAAATAAGGAATGGCTCAATACCCATATCACGTAGACGCGTAATCGCACCCACTGCGGTGTTGGTGTGGAGAGTCGACATTACCAAGTGACCCGTTAAGGACGCTTGCACTGCAATTTGTGCGGTTTCTAAGTCACGGATCTCACCGACCATCACCACATCCGGGTCCTGACGCAGAATGGCACGCAAGCCGCGCGCAAACGTCATGTCGACCTTTGGGTTCACCTGAGTTTGACCGATGCCATCAATATCAAATTCGATCGGGTCTTCAACCGTTAGAATGTTGCGTTCGTTGCTATTGATCTCTTGCAAGCCAGCGTACAAGGTGGTGGATTTACCAGAACCTGTCGGGCCCGTCACCAAGATGATACCGTGAGGGCGGCCAATCAAGTGACGGAAGTTGTCATGCACTGAAGGGGTCATGCCCAAACTATGTAAATCAAGACGAGTCGCGTTTTTATCCAACAGACGCATTACCACGCGCTCCCCATGAGAGGACGGCATCGTCGATACACGCACGTCCACCGCACGACCACCGATACGCAACGAAATACGGCCATCTTGAGGCACACGCTTTTCTGCGATATCTAGTTTAGCCATAACCTTCACACGAGAAACCAGCAAAGGCGCTAGCTTACGACTTGGGGTCAGAACTTCACGTAATACGCCATCGACACGGAAACGAATCGAAAGGGTTTTCTCGAACGTCTCAATATGAATATCCGACGCACCTTCTTTGATCGCTTCGCCCAACATGGCGTTGATCAATTTGATGATTGGCGCATCGTCTTCCGATTCTAATAAGTCTTCATCGTGCGGCAGTTCTTCAGCCAAAGAGAAGAAGTCATCGCTATCAGCACCAATATCTTCCATCAACTGACGCGCTTCAGACGAGTCGCGTTGATATGCTTCGGTCAGCTTTTTATCAAAGGCTTCTTTATCGATAGGTTGCGGTACGAAGCTTTTCTTTAATACACGACGGACTTCAACCAGAGCCGCAGGGTTAAGCGGCTCGACATAGTAAAGAATAGGTGGACGCTCAGGATGCTCTGTCTCCAGCACCAGTTTAAAGCGGTTGGCAAAACTGAATGGCAGACGACGCATACTTGGCGCTGTGTCTAACATATCAACCATTAGTTGTTTTCCATTTGATCAATAAACGCTTGAATCTCTGTTGGGTGCTGACGCTCCTGGCCAAAGGCTGGCATAACCGGGATCTTCTCGTCTGCCATCAACTTCAACCCTTGATCCGCTTTATAAAGCTGTTCTGCGCGAATAAAGTTGTATTTACGCTGCGTAATACCGTCAGCCGTCACACCATCGCGAATAATCGTCGGCTTGATGAACACCATCAAGTTACGTTTTTCTGTTTGCGTGCTAGTTGACTTGAACAGGTGACCCAGTACCGGAATGTCACCCAATAGCGGCACTTTAGACTCACTTTCAAGTGCGCGTTCATCGACCAAACCACCAAGAACCAACATCTGACCATCTTGGATCATGACAGAGGTGTTTAACTGTCGTTTAGCAAAGCGAACGTCAACCGCACCGTTTGCGCCTAATACGTTGGAAACTTCTTGTTCAATGTTTAACTGTACAGAGTCACCTTCGTTAATTTGTGGCACTACTTTGAGTTTGATACCGACTTCTTTACGGTCAACCGTTTGGAATGGGTTGTCGTTGTTTGAGCCAGCCGTAGAGCCCGTAATAACCGGAACCTCTTCACCCACAATAAATGATGCTTCGCCATTATCCATTACGGTAATACTCGGAGAAGATAGAATGTTTGAGTTGGAGTCAGAAGCAACAGCACTAATTAGCGCTGTCCAGTCACCCATGACAATACTCATTGCCGCACCATTTACTCCGCTAAGCGCTGAAGCTAGCGTAGAGTAGTCACCTGATTCAGTAACATCATATGGCGTTCGTTCGCCATTAGAGTTGGTATAGTATTCAGTGCGGGTTTGATCTTTTGCTTCTTCTAGACCAACCATCACCTGACCAATCGGGGCTCCTGAGTTACCGTACTGAATTACAGCACCCGTTTCTAATGAACCCCACTGAACACCTAGGTTAATACCATCACCTTCAGACATTTCGACAATTAACGCTTCAATAAGAACCTGAGCACGACGAATATCGAGTTGAGAAATGACGTCTTGTAATGCCATCATAATATCTGGTGGCGCTGTTAAAACTAACGAGTTAGTTGCAGCGTGAGCAGCAATGACGACCTCACCACGCGATGCGCCTGATGTTTTCTGACCGGCTTGCTTTTCAGCTTGCAGGTTATCGGAAACACCTTTCAATACATCCACCAAGTCTTCAGCTTTCGCATTTTTCAGGTACACAACTCGGTTGTTACCTTTTGTCGCCATTTCAACATCAAGTTGACGAATCAAACGTTTCAAGCGGGCTCTTACTTTTGGATCACCAGAAATTAAAATCGCGTTAGTACGTTCATCGGCCACAATTTTAGGTTCAAGGAACTCTGGCGTGCTTTTCTGATTCGCACTTTTATTCAGTGCTTCGACAATGCGTACCATTTCAGCAGCAGATGCATTACGCAGCTCCACCAATTCAATTTCTTTATCGCCGGCTTGGTCAACACGCTTGATGATCTCTGCTAAGCGATTCACTACTGCCGCACGACCAGTAATCAAGATAATATTCGCTGGATCATAATGAACCACGTTACCGGCACCGGCGTTATCAATCAGCTGACGAAGTAGAGGAGACAACTCACGGACCGACACATTACGCACCGCGACAACTCGAGTGATAACACTATCGCCTTGCGCGCTGCCATCACCTAACACAGGGATTGCTGAGGTTTTTGAGTCTTTTGCTTTGATAACCTTAAGTACCCCATTGTCCATCTCTACGACTGCGTAACCGTATACTTCAAGGACATTAAGGAAAAAGCTGTAATATTGCTCTTCGTTAAGTACGTCATAGCTGCGGACATCGATCTTACCGCGTACTGAAGGATCAACAATGATGGTCTTTTCGAGGTTACGACCCACTATGTTGATGAATTCTTGAATATCAGTGCCTTTAAAGCTCGCACTAAATTCGTTTGCCATTGCACCTGGTACGCAGAGTAAACTTCCTGCTAGTAGCCAAGCACTTTTGCTGAACCAATGTTTCACGTATGTCTCCCTGAACTTACGCCGGTTGCCTAAGTCTTACAATTGGATATAGATATCGTACTGTTGGCCGTCTCGCTCAACAGTTAAATTTAATTCTTGCGGATCGCTCATCACTTGCATCAGTTGTACTGAAGAAGACGGATCACTTAAATCGATCCCGTTCAGTTGAACCGCAATATCACCGGGTTGTAGCCCTACATCATTAAATAATGCGGCATCACGACCAGGTGATACTCGATAACCAACAATGTCTCCGTCTTTTTTGACGGGTGAAATGGTGATGTATTTAAAAACGCTTTGTGGATCTTTCGCAATTTCCTCGCGGATTTGCTCTAATTTCTCTCCAACGTCAGACGTCGCTGCTTCTGCTCGCTGAGCTTGCGCCCTAGCTACCTGCGGCGATTCAGATAGCTTCTTATATTCTATACCTTGCATCATTAAGGTCTCGTCTCGACCTTGGTTATCAATGATGACGCGATCCACCAATACCGCTTTTAGCGTCGCACGTGTCCCTTCGATTTCTTCACCCAAACCGTACGTAGCTTGCTTACCTCGGTTAGCAATAACAGCAAGGCTGGTATTGGCATCACTGCTGGCAACCGCACCGACTAGCGTGAGGTTAAGGCGCGTCTTAGGGGCGTCTTTAACAATGGGCTGTTCTACAACTGCCGCTTTTTGCTCAGTGTATTTACCGAATAGGTTGGCATTCTGAAGGGCATTAAAATCTATCGCGTCGCCTTTATTGCTCGCGACAACGCCACTCGCCGATGGACGCCATTGCGGCACTTCCGACGATTGAGGTATGGCTAACCACACAATTTTGCCAAGTATCCATCCGGTTATCGCAATAAACAGACAGGTAAGCAACAAGCTAAGTTTGGCTTGAATGGTATAATGATTGGACTTGATCTGAGCCAGTAGCGGTCTGCTTGATAATCCTGCACTTAGCTCTAAACGTTTCACTGAATGGATTCCTTTATTCTAACGTCCGTCATTTAAGCTATAACGATAGCTATCGACTTTAAATTGCTAAATTTGCAATAAAATTATTACTCAACAAAGAGCAGTGAACTATATCACAAGTTGTCTTTCATACCTTTTTCTTATGCAGTTTTTGCCAACTCCCTTGAAAAAAATACGCCTTGACTCCATCTGTAGGTGAATAATCCATCACTCATTGCCGTATTCGGGCAGTGATTAGATAGCGTAGTGTTCTATGAGTTCCCTAAATGAAGCCGTTAGGCTAGATAAATGGCTATGGGCCGCAAGATTTTACAAAACCCGCTCCATCGCGCGTAACATGGTCGATGGCGGTAAAGTCCACTATAATGGCCAACGAAGCAAGCCGAGTAAAATCGTTGAAGTGGGCGCTGAAGTAAGACTTCGTCAAGGCAACGAAGAAAAAATCGTGATCATCGAACAAATCTCAGATCAACGCCGAGGCGCTCCCATCGCACAAACCTTATATCGCGAAACTAATGAAAGTATAGCGAAACGTGAGGAACACGCGACTCAACGTAAGCTTAATGCCCACAACCCAAGTCCGGAACGCCGCCCAGATAAAAAGCAGCGCCGAGACATCATTAAGTTCAAACACCAATAAAAGCCGGAATTACCAACGAGGAAAGCACTCCATGGCAAATAATGTTTTAAACCGCTACCTATTCGAAGATCTTTCAGTACGTGGCGAGTTGGTACAATTGGATGAAGCGTACCAACGTGTTATCTCCAGCAAGGAATATCCGGCAGCAATAGAGAAACTGCTGGGTGAGCTACTCGTTTCAACTACTCTTTTAACTGCCACTCTTAAGTTCGAAGGTTCGATCACCATCCAGCTACAAGGCGATGGTCCTGTGTCTCTTGCCGTTATCAACGGTGACCATAACCAACGTGTCCGTGGCGTAGCTCGCTGGGAAGGCGATATTGCCGATGACGCAAACATTCACGATCTAATGGGTAAGGGCTACCTTGTGATCACTATCGAACCGAAAAACGGCGAGCGTTACCAAGGTGTCGTTGGATTAGAAGGTGACACTTTAGCAGAAGTGCTAGAAGGCTACTTTGCAAACTCAGAGCAGTTAAAAACGCGCCTATGGATCCGCACTGGTGAGCATGAGGGCAAAGCACACGCAGCAGGTATGTTGATTCAAGTGATCCCTGACGGCACTGGCTCTCCAGATGATTTCGAACATCTAGAGCAGCTCACTGATACAGTAAAAGATGAAGAATTGTTTGGTTTAGAAGCGAACGAGTTATTGTATCGACTATATAACCAAGACAAAGTACGTCTGTACGAGCCGCAACCTGTCGAGTTCCATTGTGGCTGTTCTCGTGAGCGTAGCGGTGCCGCAATCATCACCGTTGAGAAATCTGAAATTTATGACATTTTGGCAGAAGTTGGATCAGTTTCTTTACATTGTGATTACTGTGGCACAACTTATACGTTCGACGAATCTGAAGTCACTGAACTGTATGCACAAGCTTCTACGGACAAGAAAACCCTGCATTAATTTACATAGCTTATCAAGCACGTAATTTACCCTACAAAAGGCCAGCTTAATGCTGGCCTTTTTGTGATCAACCCCTCGTAATAACTAGCCTCAAGCGTAATAAAACAACTGCTTAATTTTAAACAATTAATAATGATTTTGCCCTAGCGCAAAGGATTGCGTGCACGATAGACTATTCCCACCAATATGTGACGGGTTACCTAAAACCTTATTGAAATCATGGGTAAATTTTGAGCTATCTCCCTGTTTTCTCCCCGCCCCGTTGCTAGCATGGTGAGCAGATTAAAATTAAAACATTCTTACAAAATCCCTACAAAATCCTTATAAGGAGCACCTATGACCGTTATGGAACATACTAAGGCTGCAACACTTGATCTAACCAAGCACGGACTGCATAACGTAAAAGAGGTTATTCGCAACCCAAGCTACGAAATGTTGTTTGAGGAAGAAACGCGTGAAGACCTAACCGGTTATGAGCGCGGCGTGGTTACTGAACTAGGTGCGGTTGCCGTTGACACTGGCATCTTTACTGGTCGCTCACCAAAAGATAAATACATCGTCAAAGACGCTACGACAGAAGAACATATGTGGTGGACGTCTGATCAAGTGAAAAATGATAACAAGCCAATCACTCCTGAAGTGTGGGACGAGCTAAAAGAACTGGTCACAAACCAGCTTTCTAACAAACGCTTGTTTGTTGTTGACGGTTACTGTGGTGCAAACCCAGATACACGTTTGAGCATTCGTGTTATCACAGAAGTCGCATGGCAAGCGCACTTCGTTAAAAACATGTTTATTCGCCCGACAGAAGAAGAGTTAGCGACATTTGAACCAGACTTCGTGGTAATGAATGGCGCAAAATGCACTAATCCAAAATGGGAAGAGCAAGGCCTGAACTCAGAAAACTTCACCGTATTTAACCTAACTGAGCGCATACAACTTATCGGTGGTACTTGGTACGGCGGTGAAATGAAGAAAGGTATGTTCGCGATGATGAACTACTTCCTTCCACTAAAAGACATCGCATCAATGCACTGTAGCGCTAACATGGGCAAAGATGGCGATGTAGCGGTATTCTTCGGTCTATCTGGTACGGGTAAAACGACCCTGTCGACTGATCCTAAACGTGCGCTAATTGGTGATGATGAGCACGGCTGGGATGATGACGGTGTCTTCAACTTCGAAGGTGGTTGTTACGCAAAAACCATCAAACTTTCGAAAGAAGCGGAGCCGGACATCTACAATGCAATTCGTCGTGATGCACTGCTAGAAAACGTAACAGTACGTGGCGATGGCTCTATCGACTTTGATGATGGTTCGAAAACAGAAAACACACGTGTTTCTTACCCTATCTACCATATCGATAATATCGTTAAGCCAGTATCAAAAGGCGGTCACGCGAATAAAGTGATCTTCCTATCAGCCGATGCATTTGGCGTACTGCCTCCAGTATCTAAATTGACACCTGAGCAAACTAAGTACCACTTCCTGTCTGGCTTTACCGCCAAACTAGCGGGAACAGAGCGCGGTATTACTGAGCCAACACCAACTTTCTCTGCTTGTTTCGGCGCGGCGTTCCTAACGCTCCACCCAACAAAATACGCGGAAGTACTGGTAAAACGCATGGAAGCAGCGGGCGCTGAGGCTTACCTAGTGAATACTGGTTGGAACGGCACTGGCAAACGTATCTCTATTCAAGATACACGCGGAATTATTGATGCCATTCTTGATGGTTCGATTGAAGATGCACCAACTAAGCACATTCCTATCTTCAATCTTGAAGTACCAACGTCACTACCAGGTGTGGATCCAAGCATTCTAGACCCTCGCGACACGTACGTTGACCCACTTCAGTGGGAAAGCAAAGCGAAAGATTTAGCAGCGCGCTTTATCAATAACTTTGATAAGTACACAGACAACGCAGAAGGTAAATCTCTGGTTGCGGCTGGTCCTCAGATTGATTAAATCGAGTAACAGCGACGTCGCGTAAACTCAGTGAAAAGTTGGCATTAACTTATCACCTTTACGTAGGCCAAGTTACAAAAATTGCTTCAAGCCCCTCTTTTGAGGGGCTTTTTATTGAATACCACAGAATATTGATACAAGCTAAAGCCTATCTAGTTTTATTTAATAACACACGTAGGTTCTAGCAAAGATGAAAACAGCGCGTCGAGTTCTACTTCTGTTACTGGTTATCTTAGTTACCATTCCGGCCGCTACGATTGCGCTGCTAACAACATCTTACGCGGACGCAACCTGGCGCTTGCTGTCAAACACCTTTTCTCTTCCCTTCCGGGCCGAAAGCGTGCGTTATGGCTTTCCCTATCACCTAACTTTACAACGCGTGAACACCAGCGGAGACGATGCGTCTTACATCGAGCAAGTCGATTTATGGATGAATCCCGATGTTTATCGCGATGGTAAATGGATCGTTGATAGTTTATTGATTGATGGTATGAGCTTGCAGTATGGCGCACCAAAGCTCCCACCTTTAGACAACGTTTTATTCCATCAAATCGCGCTCAAAAATATTGATTACGCCGACGAGCAGTTCTCTGCCAATGGCATTGACCTTCAAATTCAATCACCACAATGGAATGGTCAATTAATACCATATGGCGAAGTTCAACTTGCGGCCGACCAACTCTATTGGAATGGCGAAGCCTTTAATCAAGTCTTAGTCGATATAGACTACAAACCGCAAGACAGTACGCTTTATGGCACCTCTTTTAACTGGCGTAACAGTCAAATATCTGGGCAAGGGGAGCAGTATCCTCAAGGCTGGTCTTTAGTAAATGTGACCATCAACAAGCTGAAACTGAGTAATACGCAGCGCCAATCACTGCTTGCAAAACCTTGGCACGATCTACCATTTAGCATTAATCATATTAATAGCTTAGATTTGCTTAACGCCGATATTGAATGGGGCGACTGGCACTGGCAGAACTTGGATCTTTCTGTGGAAAACGCCACACTGCCACTGTCTCTCTGGAAGACAAAAGCTCAAGTGTCATTGCAGGCGGATAGCGTTCGATTCCAGCAGCAAACCGCAATAGAGCCACGTTTGAGTGCCGCTATCGAGCCAGGAACAATCCAGCTCAACGAGCTCAGCTTAGATTGGCAGCAAGGTCGAGTGCAAGTTTCTGGATTGTTCACGCCAACACAATGGAAGCTCAAAGAAGCCTCTATGCAAGGCCTCAAGTGGGCAACACAGCCAGAAGACAACCTAAATTGGTGGCACACCGCCACCAGCGAGTTAGAGCATGTTGCAATCGAACGACTCGACATTGAGCGCAGCCAAATTATCCAGCTATCTCACGAACCTTATTGGCAACTTTCCGGTTTAAATATCGAAGGGCAACAGCTTGATATTAAACAGTCGGCTCAACGTTGGGGCCTTTGGCAAGGCGAATTGGAAGTCAGCGTTGTCAACGCCAGCTATGACCAAATACTCACGTCTCACGCAGCACTTGCCATGCAAAGCAAAGATGGCTTTTGGCAATTGACTCGCCTTTTTGCGCCACTCGAGCAAGGCTACGTAGAAGGCATCGGACAGATAGATTTGAGTACCCCAAGCCAACCTTGGGCGCTCAACGTCAATGCTGATGGTATTCCCTTATCGCTCTTCCACGATTATTTTTTACCCGACACACTGGCTATTGATGGTTTTTCCGATCTCAGCCTCGATCTACAAGGGTTATCAGGTGATCGCAACATGCTGGCCTACAGTTTGTCGGGTGAAGTGGAAGCCAACCTCCGAGATACTCGCTTGAAGTCCCAAGCGGATCATTCGCTCAAAGCCATTACCCTAAGTCCACTGCGTTTAAGCGCGCAACGAGGGGAAGTTGCCATAACGCCGGTCACAATTTCAGGAAAAGCCATAAGTGGTAAGGTTTGGGGAACATTTGATATGGCCAACAACCCGCTAAGTGGCATTACTTATCAATTGGAAGAGTCGTGCGGAAACATTGAAGGCGATCTACTAAGTGGTGAAACCCACCGTAATGAGTGCGTGAACGCATCAAAACTGGCCGAGCCTACTGATATTGAGACTCCACAAAAAAATGAGCCTTCCATCGAGCAACCTATCGTGATTGATAACATCAATTTGGAGACTCAAGAGGAAGAGCTTTACGAAGAAGTTATCGAAGAAGATGAAGTACCCGACACGAATACCGCAGCAGAACAAACCCTCTCACCGACAGAGCAAGAAAGTGAAACAGATAAGCGCCCAGCAGATCAGTCGGCGCTTAACCCATCAGCAACTGAGTAACTGCGAGTAGTTCGGTATCAACATATAGGTACCGACAAAATCCACAGCTGGCGTGTCACCACTATAAATCACTACGTGAATAACGATGCGTGCTTTGCGTCCCGACTCCAATCGGTCTAGGTCACCACTGATCCCATCTAACGAAGTACTCGCCACGGGGTTTTGTTCGACTGGTTGACGATAACGAATCGAGCTGTCGGCCAACACAATATCACCGTGCAGCCCACGCTCTTTAAGCAGCAGCCACGTCATCCCCCACCCTGTCAGGGTTGCTAAGGTAAAAGCTGACCCGGCGAACATGGTGTTATGGGGATTAAGGTTAGGATTAAGCTGCGCACAGCATTCAAACTGGTAACCCGTGTACTGGTTAATTTTGATCCCCATTTTGTCGCTAATTGGGATTTGTTGCTCCCAGCGCTGTTGAAGCTCAGTACACCATTCAGGGCGACGTAACACATTGGCCATCGGATCCAGTTGCTTCACCATTTGCTGATGGCGCACAGGGCCACGCTCATCGGTCAGCTCGCCTCGACGCTCAAAGCCATTTTTTTCATAAAAGGCGATGGCATCTTCACGGGCATTACACACCAAGCGTTTCGCTCCTTCTTGGCGCGCTAACGACTCTAGTGCAACCAAAACCAGCGAACCCATCCCTTTGCTACGGCGATTATTTTTAACCGCCATATAGCGGATCTGGCCATCATTGTCCGGCGTAATGTATAAACGGCCAATCGCCATAGGACGACCTCGACCATCAACAATCATGCGGTGATGGCTCATTTCGTCGTATTCATCGCGCTCAGAGCCGATCGGCATACGCCATGGCTCACGAAGCAGTTGCCAGCGAAACTGATAATACTTGTTTATCTGATTATCGGTTTTGGGAGTAATGAGTTTGAACATATCAATCCTTTGAAAGCACAACACTAATCAGTGTCGGAAAAATTACTCCAAGCCAATTCCATGAGCTTGGAGTTAAAGCTTAGACTATGGCGCCTGTGTTACCAGATTAGACCTGCAACCAAAACGTCACTGGACCGTCATTCACCAAAGACACTTTCATATCGGCAGCGAAGCGGCCACGCTGTGTGGGTAAGACTTCTTCACACAAGTCAGAAAAGTAATCATACAAGCGCTCTGCATCAACAGGATGCGCACCGCGAGAAAAGCCAGCTCGCGTGCCTTTTTTTGTATCCGCAGGCAGCGTAAATTGAGAAACCACCAGCACTTTACCTTCCACCTGTTTAACGTTTAGGTTCATCTTGCCTTCGTCATCTTCGAACACACGGTAGGTTGTAACACGCTCCATTAAACGCTTTGCTTTAGCTTCATCGTCGTCCTTCTCTACGCCCAATAAGACCAGCAGACCACGATCAATTTCTCCTACGACTTCACCATCCACACGGACGGCTGCTTCACTGACTCGTTGAATTAGCGCTATCACTACTCTCGCTTCCTTCATCTGTTAACTGAGATTCAGCGGTCGAGTGTATCATGTCTAAATCTTCACTCCAGTGCTCTCGCTCACCAAGCGCAGCCGTAACTTCCGCCCCCAATAACACGATCATCCAGCATAAATACACCCAAACAAATAAGATAGGAATCGCCGCTAACGCGCCGTAGATGAGCTGATAAGACGGAAACTGAGTGATGTAGAGTGCAAAGCCTTTTTTACTCAACTCGAACAGTATCGCGGCGACTGCTGCCCCCATGGCACCATGAGCGAGGTGTACTTTTTTATTCGGCACTAGAATATACAAGCCAAGAAAAGCAAAAAAGGACAGCAACAACGGTAGCCAACGCAGAAATAGATTAAACGCACCAGATAATGTCTCATTCTCTAAAATTTGCAGCGAAGTCACGTACGACGTCGCCGCAATACTCGCACCGACCATGATCGGCCCTAACGTGAGTACCATCCAATACATAGAGAATGAAAAGACTAAACGGCGCTTGTCTTTAACTCGCCAAATGTAGTTTAAGTTCTTATCAATGTTGGAAATCAGCATGACCGCTGCGATGAATAAAAACCCACCGCCAACCGCGCTCATTTTGCCCGTATTCGCCACAAATTCCTGTAATGCCGTATGTACAGCTTCTCCAGAAGCCGGCACAAAATTCTCAATAATGTAGCCTTGCAGCACCTCACCAACGTTCGCAAAAACGGGAAATTTCGACAATATTGATAACAATACCGTCAGCATTGGCACAATAGACAACAAGGTAATGTAGGCAAGATAGCCCGCGTTCACATTCACACGGTCATGCGTTAATCGCTTAAGAAGGTACGTAAAAAACGCGACGCAACTTGGCAGTAGATTGATTAATCTCGCCTTGTAACTCTCTGATAACTGGTTCATAGTTCATCCCATAATTAGCGCCGAGGACATAAGAATGCCTTATTTATTAGCAATTGTACTATCAATTTTCACTTTAACAGGGTGTCAATCTGCTTATTACTCAGCAATGGAGCAGGTTGGGTATCATAAACGAGATATTATGGTCGACCGCGTCGAAGATGCCAAAGAATCTCAACAAGATGCACAAGAAGAATTCACCAGTGCACTTGAAGCCTTATCTGCGATCACCAACTTTGATGGTGGTGAGCTAGAAAATGTCTACAACAACATCAATGACAAATACGAAGATAGCGAAAAAGCGGCTCAAGACGTACGTGACCGTATTGCTGCGATTGAAGACGTATCTGGCGCACTGTTTGATGAGTGGCAAGATGAGCTAGAGCTGTACTCGAGTGCGAAACTGCGTCGTTCAAGCGAGCAAAAGCTACGTGAAACCAAAGCCTCGTACAAAACCATGCTTAGCGCTATGAAGCGTGCAGAGAAAAAGATGACACCGGTACTGGACACGCTACGTGACAACACGTTGTACTTAAAACACAACCTTAACGCCAGTGCGATTGGTTCTTTGCAAGGTGAGTTCTCTAGCTTAGAGAAAGACATTCAGTTTGCGATCAAACAAATGAACGAAGCGATTGCAGAGTCCGATAAATTCCTACAAAAGCTCAATCAAAAGTAAATGATTCAGACCTCCTCCTAGTGAGGAGGTTTTAGTCGGCGACCTCACCGAGTAAACCGATGACTCTTCGAACAAAGCCTACTCTCTCTGGCACAGTTCCCCATGGCACTTCTACCACTTCATAACCCAACTCAGTATAGACACTCACTAACGACTGATGAATCTCCAATGCTTCTTCAAAGCTGTGCGGACGCACTTCATCTTGTACGTAAATGGATGCTTCAGGTCGACAAGTAAACACCTGACTATGGTACCCAGCGCTTTCGGTTAAGAAAGCTTGGTCAACCTTACAGCCGCCCACTTGTAGGTATGCAATGATGTCGGGGATGGCGCGATCAACAAACGCAACATCATGACAACGCGCATCACTCTTTTGTTTGTCCATCAACCCAAGGCATAACTTGGCAAACTCAGGTAAATTCGTCCACGGCAAAATACCATTTTCTAACTGGCTTTGCTGCTCAATCAAGTCGCGAGACCCTTCAGGAAACGTGGCGTAACCACACGCGTCTAGCGCATTCAGCAGTGTTGTTTTTCCCGCACCAGGCCCACCGGTGATAATAATCGGGTTCATATTCAACTCCAGAAAACAAAAAGCCCCGAGCATAACTCGAGGCTTCTTCTTAATTGAATCGCTTAACGAAAATTATTTCGCGCCACGAGAAGCACGCTTACGGTCGCTTTCCGTTAGGAACTTCTTACGGATACGGATACTTTCAGGCGTTACTTCTACTAGCTCGTCGTCATCGATGAATTCTAGTGCTTGCTCAAGAGTCATCTTGATTGGCGGAGTAAGAACCTGTGCGTCATCGGTACCTGATGCACGAACGTTGGTTAGCTGCTTACCTTTCAGTGCGTTTACCGTTAGGTCGTTGTCACGGCTGTGAATACCGATAACCATACCTTCGTAAACTTCAACACCGTGACCGATAAATAGACGACCACGCTCTTGAAGGTTGAACAGTGCGTTAGTTAGCGCTTTACCCATCGCGTTCGCGATTAGTACACCGTTTACACGTTGACCGATGTTACCGCCTTTGTGAGGGCCGTAGTGATCAAACGTATGGTAAAGAAGACCTGAACCTGAAGTCAGTGTCATGAATTCCGTTTGGAAACCGATCAGACCACGTGATGGCATAACGAAGTCCATACGCACACGACCTTTACCGTCTGGAGACATGTCTTTCAGCTCACCTTTACGTAGGCCGATGTTCTCCATGATGCCGCCTTGGTGCTCTTCCATTACGTCGATAGTTACCGTTTCGAACGGTTCCATCAACTGACCATCTTCTTCTTTGATGATTACTTCTGGACGAGATACTGCTAGCTCGAAGCCTTCACGACGCATGTTTTCGATCAGGATAGAAAGGTGAAGTTCACCACGACCTGATACGCGGAATTTATCTGGATCGTCTGTTTGCTCAACGCGTAGTGCAACGTTGTGTACCAGTTCCTTCTCAAGACGCTCAAGGATGTTACGTGACGTTACGAACTTACCTTCTTTACCCGCGAATGGAGACGTGTTTACTTGGAACGTCATTGTTACTGTTGGTTCATCAACAGACAATGGTGGTAATGCTTCTACTGCGTTTTGTGCACAGATAGTGTCAGAAATTTTCAGCTCGCCAAGACCAGTGATTGCGATGATATCACCCGCGTTAGCTTGTTCAACTTCGTGACGCTCTAGGCCAAGGTAGCCCATTACTGTACCCACTTTACCGTTGCGAGTTTTACCATCAGCACCAATAATGGTTACCTGCTGGTTTGGTTTAACGCTACCACGAGTTACGCGAGCCACGCCGATAACACCAACGTAAGAGCTGTAGTCTAGCTGAGAAACTTGCATCTGTAGTGGACCATCAAGGTCAACATTTGGCGCGTCAACAACATCAACGATAGTTTGGAATAGTGGTTCCATGTTCTCGCCAGTTTCGCCTTCTTCTAGAGAAGCCCAACCGTTAAGTGCTGATGCGTAAACTACTTTAAAGTCTAGCTGGTCATCAGTTGCACCTAGGTTGTCGAACAGGTCGAACACTTGGTCCATAACCCAATCAGGACGTGCGCCAGGGCGGTCAATCTTGTTGATTACAACGATTGGTTTTAGACCGTGAGCAAACGCTTTTTGTGTTACGAAACGCGTTTGAGGCATTGGACCATCAACTGCGTCAACGATAAGTAGTACAGAGTCTACCATCGACATGATACGCTCAACTTCACCACCGAAGTCCGCGTGTCCCGGAGTATCTACGATGTTGATACGGTAATCGTTCCAGTCGATTGCTGTGTTTTTAGCAAGAATGGTAATACCGCGCTCTTTCTCGATGTCGTTCGAGTCCATGACTCGCTCTTCAGCTTCACCGCGAGACTCAAGCGTGCCTGATTGTTGTAGCAGCTTGTCAACCAACGTGGTTTTACCGTGGTCAACGTGCGCGATGATCGCGATATTTCTTAATTTATCAATCTGTGGAGTAGCCATGGATATTGATTCACTTAGATAGATGAAATGCCCCCACGCTGAGAACGGGTGCTCTCTGGCGACATTTGCTGATTAAAAAAACGGCCATAATGTACCAGATTTTAGCAAAAAGCCTAGAAATATGTGATCTACTCCCGAGCATTTCTGCGATTTTTACACTTAATGCCCATTTTCTTCCTCAGAACGAATTGATTAAACGCAACTTTATTCTAATCGATGCATAATTCAAATTGACTCTTGCTCAAAAACTGGGCTGAATACGCAATGTACCTGTCACATTATGGTGCAACAATGATTTTTGGCACCATAATAGTGCAAGCAAAGATCATTTTGGTGCAAGCAAGTGCACCAAACTAGCATTCAAAAACACAATTGCTTGAAATTAATGGAATATTTTTTTGGCACGGTTTTGGCTTTAGTTAAAACAGCATCGATTAATGAAAAGTCAAATTGATTAATCAATGCCAGGTTTCATGAATAATTCATAAATCGAGCTTTTACCGCTTATTAACACTGGAGGTTATCCAAGATGTCAGTAGAAAACGTTCTATCGC
Organism: Vibrio sp. 1641; assembly: GCF_033339995.1. Classification (NCBI taxonomy): domain Bacteria; kingdom Pseudomonadati; phylum Pseudomonadota; class Gammaproteobacteria; order Vibrionales; family Vibrionaceae; genus Vibrio; species Vibrio sp. 1641. The sequence goes on along the minus strand of NZ_JAWOVP010000008.1, from coordinate 92,303 downwards.
TGATCCAAGAAAACGAAGTTAAGTTTGTTGACCTACGCTTCACTGATACAAAAGGTAAAGAGCAGCACATTTCGATCCCTGCTCACCAAATCGACGCAGACTTCTTCGAAGAAGGTAAAATGTTCGATGGTTCATCAGTTGCTGGCTGGAAAGGTATCAACGAATCAGACATGGTAATGATGCCTGACGCATCTTCTGCTGTGCTTGACCCATTCACGGAAGACGCAACACTAAATATCCGTTGTGACATCTTAGAGCCTGCAACAATGCAAGGCTACGACCGTGACCCACGCTCTATCGCAAAACGCGCTGAAGACTTCATGCGTTCTACAGGTGTTGCAGATACTGTACTTATCGGTCCTGAGCCAGAATTCTTCCTATTTGATGACGTGAAGTTCTCGACAGACATGTCAGGCTCTTTCTTCAAAATCGACGACGTAGAAGCGGCATGGAACACAGGTTCTGACTACGAAGAAGGTAACAAAGGTCACCGTCCAGGCGTTAAAGGTGGTTACTTCCCAGTAGCTCCAGTAGATTCATCTCAAGACATCCGTTCTGCTATGTGTCTAGTAATGGAAGAAATGGGTCTTGTTGTTGAAGCGCACCACCACGAAGTGGCAACGGCGGGTCAAAACGAAATCGCAACTCGTTTCAACACGCTAACAACCAAAGCTGACGAAATCCAAATCTACAAGTACGTTGTACACAACGTTGCTCACGCGTTTGGTAAAACAGCGACGTTTATGCCTAAACCACTTGTTGGCGACAACGGCAGCGGTATGCACGTTCACCAGTCTCTAGCAAAAGATGGCGTAAACCTATTTGCTGGTGACAAGTACGGCGGTCTATCTGAAATGGCGCTTTACTACATCGGTGGTATCATCAAACACGCTCGTGCAATCAACGCATTCGCTAACCCATCAACAAACTCGTACAAACGTCTTGTACCAGGCTTCGAAGCACCAGTAATGCTAGCTTACTCAGCGCGTAACCGCTCTGCTTCAATCCGTATCCCAGTGGTACCAAGCCCGAAAGCACGTCGTATCGAAGTTCGTTTCGGTGACCCAGCGGCGAACCCATACCTATGTTTCGCAGCAATGCTTATGGCTGGTCTTGACGGTATCAAGAATAAGATCCACCCAGGCGAAGCGATGGATAAAGACCTTTACGATCTTCCAGCTGAAGAAGCAGCAGAAATCCCAACTGTTGCATACTCACTAAAAGACGCGCTAGCAGAGCTAGATGCTGATCGTGAGTTCTTAACAGCGGGCGGCGTATTCTCTGACGACTTCATCGATTCATACATCGACCTTAAGTCTCAGGACGTAGAGCGTGTGAACATGACAACTCACCCTGTTGAGTTCGAACTTTACTACTCTGTGTAAGGTCGACACTGTGTAAAATGTAAACACAGCAATAAAATATTAGGCTCGCCTCGCAGGCGGGCCTTTTTTGTATTCGCCACTCAAGCTTCGACGTTTAACATGAGGGGATAATAAAAATACACTTAGAATTTTTCCTTACAGGTCAAAGAGCTAAGCCATTGAAACGTGAAATCATCGAACAAGAGAAGGTGAGCAATGAAAGTTCAGCTTATTCCATCACTGTGTGCACTCAGCGGATTGTTAATCGCCTCTATCGCCTTCGCGCAGGTCGCGTATACGTGGGTAGATGAAAATGGCGTGGTTCACTTTAGTGATACGCCAAACAAAGGAGCAAAAGCGATCGCACTGCCAAACCTTGAAGCCAGCGCACCAGCTCCTGAGGTAGAAAGTACTGAATCGCTCGCACCTCAGACTACGCCATCTACTGCATCACAAAACAAGCCAGAGAAAACAACCGAGAAGCCTCTTCCATTACAACTCTCGATGCTGACTCCCAAGCACAACGAGACCATCCGCAGCAATCGAGGCATCATCAATATTCAATTAGAAACCAATCGCAAGCTTGGTATCGGTGAGCAATTGCAATTGTTACTCGATGGAAAACCTTATGGTGCACCACAAAGCCATATAGTGTGGCAGTTAAACAATATTGACCGAGGCACTCACACACTTGCTGTGCACGCGAAAAGAAGCGGCAAGCTTATTGCATCTACTAGCCCTATAACGGTGCATTTACATAGAGCAAGTGTTAAGCCGACCGTAAAAGGGGCAAAATAGAATATCTGGTGAAAAAAATCACATCACAGCGGTGCTTTTCACTTTTTCTTCTAAGATTTATTCGCCATACTTAACGTTCAATTGCACCATTATTGTGCATCGCACAATCTTAAAGCAAAACAAGGACGTAATGTGGATACCAGTCTTCCTAGTGCCATTCTCAACAATATGGTGACAGCAACGCTGATTCTTGATGATGGATTGGCCATCCGTTATGCCAATCCGGCTGCCGAGTTGCTATTTTCTCAAAGCGCCAAACGAATTATTGAACAATCACTTTCTCAATTGATTCAGCATGCGTCGCTGGATCTCGCGCTGCTCACTCAACCGTTGCAAAGTGGCCAAAGCATCACCGACAGTGACGTCACTTTCGTTGTTGATGGCCGCCCTTTAATGCTAGAGGTGACGGTTAGCCCTATCACTTGGCAAAAGCAGTTGATGCTTCTGGTCGAGATGCGCAAAATTGATCAGCAGCGCCGACTCTCTCAAGAACTGAATCAACACGCCCAACAACAAGCGGCGAAGCTGTTAGTCCGAGGGCTTGCACATGAGATTAAAAATCCGCTTGGCGGCTTACGCGGTGCGGCGCAATTGCTAGAAAAAATGCTGCCAGAGCCCTCTCTCACCGAATATACACACATCATCATTGAGCAAGCAGACCGTTTAAGGGCGCTCGTGGATCGATTACTAGGACCGCAGAAGCCAGGTAAGAAGACACAAGAGAATCTGCACCAAATTCTTGAAAAGGTTCGCCAACTGGTTGAATTAGAGTCACAACGCTCAATCATCATTGAACGAGATTATGACCCAAGCTTGCCAGAGATTTTGATGGATACAGACCAAATCGAACAGGCAATGCTTAATATCGTCAGCAACGCCGCACAAATTCTTAGCCATCAAGAACACGGGAAAATAACCATTCGCACCAGAACGGTGCATCAAGCCAATATTCACGGCAAACGCTGTAAACTCGCTGCTCGTGTCGAAATCACAGACAACGGCCCAGGTATTCCACCGGAACTACAAGACACGCTGTTCTATCCCATGGTCAGTGGCCGCGAGGGAGGAACTGGATTAGGGCTATCTATTTCGCAAAATTTGATCGACCAGCACAATGGAAAAATAGACGTAGAAAGCTGGCCTGGTCACACAACATTTACTATTTATCTGCCGATCTGATTGCGCTAATGGACTTCAAGTCGCGTCAGTTTTTCGGTTTGCTGCAAGGATTACTACATGAGTAAAGGATATGTTTGGGTCGTTGATGACGACAGTTCAATTCGCTGGGTAATGGAGAAAACGCTCTCCTCTGCCAACATCAAATGTGAAACCTATGCCGATGGAGAAAGCGTGTTAATGGCGCTCGAACGCGAAGTGCCGGATGTTCTAGTATCAGACATTCGCATGCCAGGTATTGATGGGTTGGAGCTACTAAAGCAAGTACAGCGCGATTACCCAGACCTTCCCGTGATTATCATGACCGCGCATTCAGATTTAGATGCGGCAGTGAATGCGTACCAAAAAGGTGCTTTTGAATATTTACCAAAACCTTTTGATATTGATGAAACTTTAACTCTGGTTGAACGAGCCATTGCACACAGCCACGAAAACAAACGCGAGCAGCTCTCTCCAGAAGACATTCCAGCAGAAACGCCTGAAATTATCGGTGAAGCACCAGCGATGCAAGAGGTGTTTCGCGCCATTGGTCGTCTTTCTCGCTCCTCTATTTCAGTCTTGATTAACGGTGAATCGGGCACGGGTAAAGAACTCGTTGCTCATGCACTGCACCGTCACAGTCCACGTGCTAACAAACCTTTCATTGCGCTCAATATGGCGGCGATTCCCAAAGACTTGATTGAATCAGAACTGTTTGGCCACGAAAAAGGCGCGTTTACGGGAGCAAACAATGTTCGTCAAGGACGATTCGAACAAGCCAATGGCGGCACTCTATTTTTAGACGAAATCGGCGACATGCCATTGGACATTCAAACTCGTTTACTACGCGTTCTAGCTGACGGGCAGTTTTATCGAGTGGGCGGTCACTCTCCGATCAGTGTCGATGTACGAATTGTCGCGGCAACACACCAGAACTTAGAAAAGCTGGTGCACGAAGGTGACTTCCGTGAGGACCTCTTTCATCGCTTAAACGTGATTCGCGTGCAGATCCCGGCACTGCGTGAGCGTAAGCAAGACATTGAAAAGCTTACACAGCATTTTCTTATCCGTGCGGCTGATGAGCTTGGTGTGGAAACAAAAACTCTCCACCCATCGACCGTGGAGATTCTTAACCGCCTTGATTGGCCTGGCAACGTTCGTCAATTAGAGAATATTTGCCGTTGGCTAACCGTTATGGCCAGTGGTAGCGAAGTGTTACCAAATGACTTGCCAAGCGAACTACTCGAAGAGAAAAAATCCATTTCAGACGCTGCACATGGTAGTTGGCAAGAACAATTGGCGGATTGGGCGCGGCATTCACTCGCAGCAGGAGATAAAGAACTACTTTCTTACGCTTTACCAGAATTTGAACGCATTTTATTAGAAGCAGCCTTAGAGCACACTAAAGGTCATAAGCAAGATGCCGCTAAAGTATTAGGCTGGGGGCGAAATACACTCACCAGAAAATTAAAAGAATTGTACTGACAATCACTTACGTGGTGCGTTAACAACGAGCGTCGTTTGTCACTCGATATTAATAAAAACATCAGTACAATTGTGGCGCACCACCATCTATGTGATTAGGCGATGTCTACTGCTACGACTCAAATTACACTGCGTACTGCTGTTCTGATTCCATTTGTCATGATCTTCTTACTGGCGATCGGTGTCATTGTCTACGTCCAAAAACAAAGTTACGAAGAAGTGGTCACGGATATCAGTGACAAGCAACTTTCCGTGTTAACCGAAAGCGTCCACGACCACCTCAATAGCTATCTACGTAAGCCTTTTACTGCGGTTATGGCTCTCGCGCACAACGTCAGCTATCACAACCTTTATCGCCCTCACGATACCTCAGACATTCAAAACTACCTGCTGAGTGCATTCAAAAATCTTTACCAATCGATACCGCAGTTGGATGTAATCGCATTTGGTTCAGAAAACGGCGACTTTGCAGGCTTTCGCCGCGAGCTTTCCGACGATTACACCTTAATGGTGCAAGATCGCCACACCGATGGTGATCTGGTTATTTATGGAACCAACCATGTGAGTAACAACATTCGAACGGTTATCTCCCAATACGATCCTCGCACTCGCCCATGGTATAAGCCCGTTGCAGATAGCCAAGACGCCACTTGGTCTGAAATTTATACCAACGCTGATGAACGCCAGGATATTACGCTATCAGCCATGACGCCGGTGTACAAACACGACCAATTTGCTGGTGTTTTGGTGACAGACATTCGTATCAATACATTCAACGAGTTCCTGCGCGAGTTAAAATACAACACTAAAGCGTCGGTCTACATCATGGACCCAGATCATCGTTTAATCGCTCACTCAGGCCCGGGAAGCGTCATCTCATGGGGCACAAAATTTTCGGATAAAGGGCAGCGTTTGCTTGCCGCTGAAAACGCAGACCCGATCATCAAAATCAGTGCGAGCCGCGTCCGGTCTTTCGATCTCAACAACACCAAGCAACCTTATACTTTTTCATTTGAACATGATGGCCAACGTATTTTCAGTCGGCTAACCCCGTATCGAGACCAAGATGGCTTAACATGGTTTATTGGCACCTCCATTTCGGAGTCCGAGCTTCTCGGCCTGTTACCGAAAAGCCAGCAAGAGAGTTGGCTCGTTGGCATTATTGTAAGCCTATTTGGGATCGCCATCAGTTGGATCATTTTCAACCGAGTTACTAGACCAATTAACGCGACGGCCGCCGCCGCTCAGCACCTGGCAAATGGGGATTGGGATAGCGGCATGCCAAAGCCTGGTTATGTGTATGAGACAACCGTACTGGTTCATGCTTTTAATGAAATGGCGAACAATCTAAGAGCTTCATTCAAAGCATTGCGTGAACAGTTGGTTTATGACTCTCTAACACGCTTATATAGCCGTCAGGGTTTGGTCGAAATCTGTGAAAATCAGTCTGATCTTTGTCACGGCAGTTTATTTTTACTTGGTATCAACAAATTTAGAGATATCAACGACAGTGTGGGTCATCACAACGGCGACCAGCTGTTGGTCAGCATCGCTGAAAGGTTAAAACAGCAGTTTCGTGACAACGCATTATTGGCTCGGATTGGTGGTGACGAATTCGCGGTGTTTCTCTCAAATGTCGACACTGAAACCAAAATTAAACAAACCGAGCGTCGATTACAGCAACTCTTTTCCACCCCATTTATGGTGGAAGGCGAGAATGTAGTGATGAAGATTTCACTTGGTATTGTACAAACCCAGCCAAACGAAACCATGCCTTTATGGTTACGCAACGCCAGCATCGCATTAAGTTACGCCAAACAAGACTCACTGACTGGTGTTTGTCACTACAGCCCAGAACTAGCGAGCGCTTCAAAGTTTCGTACACAAATGCTGACCAAGATCCAAACTGGCATTGAAAACCGAGAGTTTATTCCTCATTACCAACCGATTGTGGATCTCGTCAGTGGCACAGTGTGTGGCGCCGAAGCATTGGCGCGTTGGCATAGCGACTCAGGTATGGTGTCACCATTAGATTTTATCCCAATCGCGGAAGAAAGCGGCATGATCAAAGCCATCGGCCAACAGATTCTGTTACAAGCTTGTCGCGACACTTACCAAGCGATCGAAAGCAAACAGTGGCCGTCGGACTTCCAACTGCATGTGAATATCTCCGTTAATCAACTATCCTGCCCAAGTTTTGTTGATACGGTGACAAGCGTATTGGATATCACGAAATTACCAGCAAGTAACCTCACACTAGAGATCACAGAATCACGTATCATTGATAGCGCACCGACCACACTAGAAAATATGACTAAACTGCGTGAAATGGGTATTGGTATCGCGATAGATGACTTTGGCACCGGCTACTCATCACTGGGTTACCTCCACTCTCTGCCGTTTACCTGCTTGAAGATTGATCGCACCTTCATCAATCAACTCACACAAGAAAACTTAAACAGTTCAGTCGTCGCTGCCGTCATCAATATCACAGCAGGTCTCAAAACTAATGTCGTCGCGGAAGGTGTCGAGGATAGCAATCAAGCACAATTACTGCGCTCTTTAGGCTGTAATCAGGTGCAAGGCTTCTACTACAGCCGCCCTATGCCACTAGAAGAATGGCCAACACATTTGGTGAACATGAAGTAGAAAAGAGCGAGAATCGTTGATTTCCTAGTCATCCTCTACTGACAATCTACCCAACTGTTATTTATACTTAACTGCAAATCTTACCCATGTATTGTCACAGATGATGTTTGGGCCCTGTTCCAGTTCATAACTATCCGGATCGACAAAATGATAACGAAGAACCTTCCTCTTACTGATTTGCACCGTCACCTCGACGGTAACATTCGTACTAAAACGATTCTTGAGCTAGGCCAAAAGTTTGGCATTGCCCTACCAGCGTACGATATTGAGTCTCTCACTCCTCACGTTCAAATTGTCGAAGCGGAACCCTCTCTTGTTGCTTTCCTTTCTAAGCTCGACTGGGGTGTTGCTGTACTGGGCGATTTAGATGCGTGTCGTCGTGTCGCGTACGAAAACGTAGAAGACACGCTAAACGCGCAAATCGATTACGCTGAGCTGCGTTTCTCTCCTTACTACATGGCGATGAAACACAAGCTACCAGTAGCGGGGGTTGTTGAAGCCGTCGTGGACGGTGTGCAAGCAGGTATGCGCGATTTTGGCGTGAAAGCCAACCTGATCGGTATCATGAGTCGCACATTTGGCACTGACGCATGTCAACAAGAACTGGACGGCATTCTGAGCCAGAAAGATCACATCGTTGCCGTCGACCTTGCGGGTGACGAGCTAGGCCAACCGGGTGATCGCTTTGTGTCTCACTTCAAGCAAGTACGCGATGCTGGCCTCGGGGTAACGGTCCATGCTGGTGAAGCAGCAGGTGCAGAGAGCATGTGGCAAGCAATCAATGAGCTGGGCGCAACTCGTATCGGTCACGGCGTAAAAGCGATTCACGATCCAAAACTGATGGATTACCTAGCAGAAAACCGCATTGGTATTGAATCTTGCCTGACGTCAAACTACCAAACAAGTACGGTAGAAACGCTAGAAAACCACCCTCTCAAGCAGTTCCTAGAGCATGGCGTTCTTGCGTGTCTGAACACTGACGATCCAGCGGTTGAAGGCATCGAACTGCCATACGAATACGAAGTAGCAGCACCAGCCGCTGGTCTGAGCCAAGACCAGATTCGCCAAGCGCAAATCAATGGCCTTGAGATTGCGTTCCTTTCAGAAACAGAAAAAGCGGAACTGAGAGAAAAAGTAAAAGATCGCGCTTAAATCCAGCGAAAACATAAAAAAATGCCAGCATCTGCTGGCATTTTTTATATCTTGAATCTGTATCTCTGATTAAATAACACGAGAGAATTGTTGCTGACGCGCCTTCGCTCGCAGGTACTTATCGAAGCTCATACAAATATTACGGATCAGCAAACGACCTCGCAGCGTCACACGAATTTCATTGTCATCCACTTCCACCAGCTCATCGTTGATGAAGGTCTGAAGTAGCTGTAAGTCTTCTTTAAAGTACTGTTCAAACTTCACTTTAAACTCAGACTCAATGGCTTTCTTGTCTAACTTGAAGTTACAAATCAGCTGCTTAATCACTTCACGACGGAGCAAATCATCGGAGTCCAGAGAGACCCCTTTCCATAGAGCGTGACGAAGTTCGTTGACTTGAGCGTAGTATTTCTTCAGCTCTTTCTGGTTTTGCGCGTACGCATCGCCGATCATCGAGATTGCAGAAACACCAAAGCCAACCAAGTCACATTCACCTTGTGTGGTGTAGCCTTGGAAATTGCGATGCAAAATACCTTCGCGCTGGGCAGCAGCAAGTTCATCGTCCGGCAAAGCAAAGTGGTCCATACCGATAAATTGGTAGCCAGCATCAGTCAGTGTCGCGATGGTGTCTTGCAGAATCGCCATCTTCTCTTCTGCCTTTGGCAGATCTTCGTCTTTAATCTTACGCTGCGCTGCAAATAGCTGTGGCATGTGCGCGTAGTTAAACACGGATAGACGGCCCGGCTGCATCTCTAGCACTTGTTCTAGAGTCTTGGCAAAAGATTCTTTGGTCTGCTTCGGTAAACCGTAAATTAAATCTAGGTTCGTCGAACGAAAGCCTAACTCTTTTGCGCGCGCAACCATCGCAACGATGAACTCTTCATCTTGCTCACGATTCACCAGTTTTTGCACTTCTTTGTTGAAGTCCTGAACACCGATGCTCAAGCGATTGAAGCCTTCACTACGCAGATGATCCAGCATGGTCAGCTCGATTTCACGCGGGTCAACCTCGATACTGATTTCAGCATCGCTACTAAAAGTAAACTCTTGGCGTAGCAGGCTCATTACACGCGTGATTTGCTTTTCAGAGAGAAACGTCGGTGTACCACCACCAAAATGCAATTGCGTCACGGTGCGACCAACAAGTAATGCAGCACGTTGACGAATTTCGTGTTCAAGCACGTCGAGGTATTCATCCGCTTTGTGCGAGTGGCGCGTAATGACTTTATTACATCCACAGTAGTAACAAAGCTTGTGACAGAACGGAATGTGTACGTACAGCGATAATGGGCGTTCTGGGTATTGAGTGCATGCCATATCATAATCAGAAATGGTGAACGCTTCATGAAACTCCAGCGCCGTTGGGTACGACGTATAACGAGGCCCGGAATAGTTGTACTTATCCAATACCGCTTGATCCCAGACGATTTGCTGTTTCGATTCAGTGTGTTGATTCGACATGGTGGTACTTTCCGTTAAATGCTAGGGCAACGAAAGCCGTCACCCGATATTCAGAGCCGCTATTTTGCCATACGACGATGACAAGCGTGGCAACGCCGACTGGCTTTTTAAGTATAAAACTAAAGAAGTGCTAGCGTGATCACGATACCCCTATTAGTCATAAGGAGACTATTGGGGGTCGCGCTTAAATCATCTGAATATTGATTTGATTATTCAGTGGCTGGACGTTTTTCTGCAACACTTTGAGCTCCTCAATAATCGCATCAGTGAGGCGGCTTTCCGCTTTATGACGCGTCAAGTTCTGTTGCATACGCTCTTTCTTGGCAAGTTGTTGGCGTTCTTCGCCACGCGCCATATCTTTCACGATGTGGTAAAGCTCAGAAATCGCAGGGTACGTTTTATCGAAATCAACGCGGTCTTCACCTTGTACATAATCCATGATGTTATACACACGGATACTGATTTCAGATAAATCGCACTGGCCTTGAATGCCCGCCTGACACAAGGTATGCACATTCTCAAAAATGTTGGCGTTACGTTTGTCTATCGCCAATTTTTGATGCTTCAGCTGCAATTCCTTTTGCTTTTTCAATTGAAGCAGAAGGTAACCTGCATAAGAAGCGAGTGCGATGATAATCACAACACCAGCAATAGCTAATAAGGTTACATTCATAGCTTAATTATCCTTTATAGTCGTCGAAATTAATGTCGTCGAAATCTGCCAGCAAGTCATCATCGTTGCGCGTGCTTTTCTCAGCAGGTGCAGTGAAGTCTTCCTCTTCTTCAGGTTCCAACAAACCTAGTTGGTCCATTAGCTTCTCAATGCGATCGAGTTTCTCATCGACGAATTTCTGTAGACCTGTGCCCAGGTTTTCACCCGCTTCAATACGGTCTAGCAACACGTTCAATTGCGCGTCATTTTCTAGCATCTCTAGTTCTTGCTCTGCCGACAAACGACGCTCTTGCTTCGTCATTTTCTTCGCAGGTTCAACAATCAGAGGTATTTTCTTTTTGCTGCCTAAGCGCGGGTCGCGATTTTGTGCAGCAGCTTGCTTTTTCTGCTCATTAACTTCTGAGTTACGGTTACCCGTTTTCAGACCTTTACGCTTTTTAGCACGCTTGCGTAAGCGGCCTTCCACATCAGATTCTGTACGGTTACGAGTTACAACAAACTCAGGTGCACCAGCGGCACCCGGTTTTCTAGATTTTTTACTACGGCTCATTACTGGGGTTTCCTCAGTAAAATTACATCATTACCAATAAATTCGAGTTCGAGCTTATCCCGCTCTGCTAGGAACTGGAACGTGTCACGACTAAAGAACACTACGTGAGTGAGATCGTTCTTATAATGCCATGATTTGAAAGCCTCCACGTCGATGACCATTTTCGTCATCAGGCCTATCCAGCCCCCTGGCTTAACTAAATTCAACCATTGCTTCCACACCAAATCTGGGTGGTAGAGGTGCTCTATCACCTCTGTTGCTGTCATGAAGTCGTACGTTTTTTCTAAAACCGACGTATCAGGGTGGTAGTAGAGATCGTACAACGCCATGTTGTGCCCCGCCTCTTCCAGCATCAAGGAGAGCGTTGGGCCAGGACCACAACCAAAGTCGATACCATTTGATTGTGGAGAAATTCGCTCTGTGATCGGGTCAGCAATACGCGACAAAAAGCGTCGGTAACCCAAATCATCGGGGTTGTTCTCATGCAAATCATAGTGAGCTTTTTCGCTTTCCGCATCCAAACGTTGGTCTGGATTTACGAATACCAAGCTGCACTGCTCACATTGAAGATATTCACGACGCTTATCTTCAAAATAATGGTGAGTGCGCTGATTTTGGCATAAAGGACAGGTATGCATGCTGACTTCCTCAAACAGGGATGCGAAACATACCAGAAAGTGAACTCGGATTGGAGTGTTGTTGAGTATTTTTTCAGCAATTTTTGTTAAAAAACTTTGTTTACAACCTATAAAGCTAAATAAGTGCAGTAATCTCAATTCAAGTTACGGCTGAGCAAGTCAACGGATATAAAAAAAGCGACAGTCAGACTGTCGCTTTCTAAGTGCCATCAATTGGCGAAACTGTGTTGCACACATTTGGTGCACCAATGATCCCTTTGTTTTTAGAGCTTTCCCTGCCAAAAAGAGTTGTTTTTCATCTTCCTGATGAATTTTGGCTATCCGTTTACTTCCTGTCTACTGAGCAACTTCCTGTGCCTGATCCGTTTCACTGTCTTAACCGTCAGACGAGATGACCATCCTTATCTGATAGGCTCCCTACCTATCTAAATCCCTTTCTAAATCACCAAGCATCCGAGCTACATCCTTGGAGACCTAAACCGTGGTCTTCAATCCTTACATTCACCCCCCTGTGAACGACTTCTACTTTACGCCATCCCGTTATGCTCACAAGTAATGGGTTGAAAAAAAATCCGCCTATTTTTCTAAAAAATCAAAATTATCATTTAATCAAAAACTTAAAAACACTAACAAGAAAAAGCCAACATCAAGTATGGCAAATGTCTCACAAACTGCCGAGCCAACTATCGCTTTCGTATCCAAACTCGACTGTGATATCTGTCACGAACAAAAATGCCCTAGTGGATTCACTAGGGCATTTTTGTACAAGTTGCTCGAACGATGTAGGGACATCTACCCAACCAGCTCAAGATGCAGGATCTTGAGCGATTTAGGTATATTAGTGCAGACCGCCAACGTATTTAGACAGCACTTCGATATCTTCGTCTGTCATTTTCTTCGCGATGTCGCGCATCATGGCATTCATATCATTGCCACGGTCGCCATCACGGAATTTTTCTAGCTGAGCTTTGATGTAGTCAGCATGCTGACCAGAAATTTTCGGGAAACCTGAAAGCTCAGTACCATTGCCACGAGGACCATGACATGCAATACATGCGGTTAGGCCACGCTCGGCATCACCAGCGGTATAAAGCGTTTTGCCTTTTGCTACTACATCTTCAGGTGTTGAGTTTTCTGAAACTGGTAGCGAAGCGTAGTAAGCAGATAGGTCTGCGATATCTTCATCGCTCAGTGGCATTGCCATACCACTCATTACAGGATCGTAACGACCTTGTTTACCACCACTTGTCATGCCTAGCTTAAGTTCTTTTAACTGCTTCTCAAGATACTTAGCGTGTTGGCCTGCGAGTTTCGGGTACGTTGTTATTGCACTGTTGCCATCTGCTCCGTGACAGGCGACACAGGTTTGTGATTTTGCTTTACCAGCCTCAATATTACCTTGGGCCCATACTGAGCAACTGGCTAAAAGACTCAAAATTAGCGCTAATTTCTTCATGACATTCCATTATAATTATCAAGCTTCCAGTACCACGGAATGTGAACATACCGCGTACACTCATGGTACAATAGGCGACCTTATGCCGAGCACGGTTATTTTACACATTTTCACAAAAAAGTAATCAATCGACTACACAAAGTCGAGATGGAGTTAACAGTGAGCGTAAAAATTCATTACCAAAATACGCATTTCATCACCAGCGCACCCGATATTCGTCACCTGCCGGAAGACGAAGGTGTCGAAATTGCGTTTGCAGGACGCTCAAACGCTGGTAAATCGAGTGCACTTAACCGTCTAACTAATCAAAAAAGCTTAGCCAAGACATCAAAGACACCTGGTCGTACGCAATTAATCAACCTTTTCAAAGTAGAAGAAGGTTGTCACATTGTCGATCTACCTGGATACGGTTTTGCTCAAGTACCGGTAGAGATGAAAAACAAATGGCAGAAATCTTTGGGTGAATACCTACAGAAACGCGAGTGCCTAAAAGGCTTAGTGGTTCTAATGGACATTCGTCATCCAATGAAAGATCTCGACCAACAAATGATTTTCTGGGCCATCGATAGCCACATTCCTGTGCAGGTTTTGCTAACCAAAGCAGATAAACTAAAAAGTGGTGCACGCAAACAAACTCTACTGAAAGTTCGTAAGCAAGTAGAAACTTTCGGTGGTGACGTTTCTGTTGATGTGTTCTCTTCACTGAAAGGATTAGGTGTCGATCAGCTACGTGCAAAACTGGATACCTGGTTTGCACCAGCACTAGCGCACCTGATAGAAGAAGACGAACAAGAGATACCAGCGAGCGATGAAGAATAATTAACAATATTTGTTAAATTTCTTCGACACGGCCCTGCCATTTGGTGGGGCTTTTGTTTATCTGAACTAAATAACAGGCAATAAAAATCCCCGCCTTCCTGGCAGGGATAACGGGAGAGAAAAATTGGTAATTATTGTTATGTGACGAAGCATTGCTGAACTGAGATTCGATTTCAATAGGTTAAAAAGCGCTCTTGTTTCCTGTGCATCACCAAACATTCACTCGAAAAACACCCAATAGCTTTACAATTCAGACAGTTAAGCCAAGCAAAGCTTCAAAAAAGATGTAACTTAGTTTCCTTCAAGAAAAAATAATAGTGTGACTGGCGTAAATTTACAGGATGAATAACGCGATAAATTTGAAGGAAAAATCGAGATTTTGCAGTGATTTAGAAAGGTCAAAAAAGAAGGTTTCTGAAGGCTTACTTTAAGCTACTGATCCAAAAGAATAATTTTCTTTCGTCCAATAAAAAACGCCCCAGTCAAAAACTGACTGGGGCGGCTGAATCAGCCTAATCCAATAACGTGAAACAAAAGGTCTGAAAGATAGAACATCTTACCTCTGTACCCTACGAGTATTAATGTACAACAATTGGTCAGAATTGCAAAGAATTTTTGTAGTTTTTTTTCATGAAATTTTTATTAAGCAACATCAAAGTTAACTTTGCGCTAGCTTTTTTAATCTCAAAAAAAAGCCAGCGTTTGTGCGCTGGCTCATAATTAATTGGTTATTTTGGTCTAAAAGTGACTAATGAGCTTGATCCCAGTTATCACCGTGACCTGCTTCTGCAACCAACGGTACTTTTAGCTCTGCTGCAGATTCCATCAATTTCTGTACTTTACTTTCAATTTCGGACAATGATGACTCTTCAACTTCAAAGACCAATTCATCGTGTACTTGCATTAATAACTTCACACGACCATTGCCTTCTTCCTGAATCCACTGATCAACCAACAGCATCGCTTTCTTAATAATGTCCGCAGCCGTACCTTGCATTGGTGCGTTGATTGCCGCACGTTCAGCAGCTTTACGACGCATCCCGTTGCGCGATTTGATTTCTGGTAAATGCAAACGTCGACCAAAAATCGTTTCAACATACCCTTTATCTGCTGCCGTGCTGCGTGTGTCTTCCATGTACTGCATCACGCCTGGGTAACGTTCAAAGTATGTATCCATGTACGCTTGAGCCTCACCACGAGGAATGCCTAATTGCTTCGCCAAACCAAACGCACTCATGCCGTAAATAAGACCGAAATTAACCGCTTTCGCACGACGACGTTGCTCACTTGAAACGTCTTCAATAGAAACACCCATGATTTCTGCTGCGGTTGCCGCGTGGATATCTTTGCCATCACGGAATGCATCCAATAACGCTTGGTCACCAGAAAGGTGCGCCATGATGCGAAGTTCGATTTGCGAGTAGTCGACCGCTAAGATTTTATGCCCTGATGGCGCGACAAACGCTTGACGAATACGACGGCCAGCTTCGTTACGAATTGGAATGTTCTGTAAGTTCGGATCAGTAGAAGATAGACGACCCGTTGCAGTCACTGCTTGGTGGTAAGAAGTATGCACGCGCCCCGTTGATGGGTTGATCATCTTCGGCAGTTTGTCGGTGTAAGTTGATTTTAGCTTCGCCAAACCACGGTATTCCAAAATCAGTTTTGGTAGTGGGTAGTCTAGCGCGAGTTCTTGCAGAACTTCTTCATTCGTCGATGGTGTGCCTGATGGCGTTTTCTTCACAACCGGTAAACCCATTTTTTCAAATAGGATGGCTTGTAATTGCTTTGGCGAGTTCATGTTAAACTCTTGCTCTGCAATTTCGTACGCTTTCTTTTCAAGCTCATCAAGGCGAGCGGTAATCTCGACCGACTGCGCACTCAGCTTCATTTCATCGATAAAGACCCCAGTGCGTTCAATGCGCGAAAGAACTGGCACCAACGGCATTTCAATCTCTTCGTAAACTGTCTTCAGGCTTTCATCCTGCTCGATATTAGCAAACAAGCGATTGTGCAGACGAAGGGTCACATCCGCATCTTCTGCCGCGTATGGCGATGCTTGTTCCAGTTCGATTTGGTTAAACGTAAGCTGATTTTTGCCTTTACCTGCAATTTGCTCAAAAGAAATGCAGCTGTGCTGTAGGAAGCGAAGCGCCAAGCTGTCCATATCGTGTTTACCGCCGACACTGTTGTAGATATACGATTCCAACATCGTGTCGTGCTTGATACCTTTTAGCTCAATGTCGTAACGAGCGAGTACAGACGCATCATACTTTAAGTTTTGACCGACTTTTGCTTTCGCTGCATCTTCAAGAATTGGCTTCAGCTGTTCTAGTACCCAATCACGATCAAGCTGTTCAGGCGCATCTAAATAGTCATGTGCAACTGGCACATAAGCCGCAATACCTTCATCGACAGCGAATGACAAACCAACTAGATTCGCTAGCATGTAATCTAGGTTATCGGTCTCCGTATCAAATGCAAACAGCTCAGCCGTTTGAAGTTTATCTAGCCAAGCATTGAAGGTTTCTTTATCCAGAATTGTTTCATATTGGCTGCGATCGATTGTTACCGCAGAAGTTTCCATCTCGGCTTGAGAAGAAGAAGCTTGTGAAGATCCTGCAAGCTCTACGGCCTCCACAGATCCAGAACCGCCTTCAAGTAGTTCATTCAACCAAGATTTAAACGTCAGTTGGCCATACAGCTTCACTAATTCGTCTTTATTTGGTTCCGCTTTCAGCAATGATTCTGGCGTTTCCTCAAGCTCAACATCCAATTTGATGGTCGCGAGCTCATACGAAAGCATGGCATTTTCTTTGTTGTCGATGAGCTTTTTCGCCATGGTTTTAGAACCACGGAAACCAAGCCCTGCAATATCATCGAGGTTTTCATACAACTTCGTCAGACCACCAATACCTTGCAGTAGTGCGGTCGCTGTTTTATCACCGACACCCGGTACACCAGGAATGTTATCTACTTTATCGCCCATCAGTGCTAAGTAGTCGATGATCAACTCAGGTGGAATGCCAAACTTTTCAACCACACCTTCACGATCCATTACGACGTTTGTCATGGTGTTGATCAAGGTAATGTTATCATCCACTAGCTGCGCCATGTCTTTATCACCAGTACTGATCAATACAGGCATGCCCTTTTGTGATGCTTGGTATGCTAACGTACCGATGACGTCATCCGCCTCGACGCCAGGAACACAGATCAGCGGCAAACCCATTGCACGAATAACATTGTGTAATGGTTCAATTTGACAACGCAGGTCATCCGGCATTGGCGGACGATTCGCTTTGTATTCTGCATACATATCATCACGAAAGGTTTTTCCCTTTGCATCGAAAACCACCGCGATGCGCTCAGACGCAAACTGACGCATCATGCTGCGTAACATGTTCACGACGCCGTAAACGGCATTAGTTGGAATTTCACCATTGCTCATGGTGCCCGGGTAGGCGTGAAAAGCGCGATATAGGTAAGAAGAGCCGTCGATAAGGATCAACGGATTTTCAGGAATACTTGCCATAATTGTCTGTATCCAATTCAGTACTTGAGAGATCTGCCTAGGATGCCATGACTGCTGATCTGAATCTATCTTGTTCGCTCGATCTAGGTCGCGTAAATTTTTCCGACTTTATTCAAGAAAACACCACCCCTGTGGATAACTCTGTTTATAGAAATTATCCACTGGTTATCCAATAACAAAAAACACAAGAAAACACCAACTCAACCTATTGATTTGTAATAATAAATTCGCATGACGGCGAGAAGATCAACGATCCTAAAATGATCATCGCATGTGGAAAAGATATTAATAGTGACGTCAAATAGAAATCGTAGAAAAGAAAAAAGCGACCCGAATGGGGTCGCCTAGCAGAAGTGGTAAAGCAAATTCTGTAAATAGAGCAGCTTAACCAAGAAGCTATAAATTACACTGGAAGCAATGTGAGCAATGTCGTGTCAAAAAGAATTCGTGCAAGTTCTCGGAAAAATGTTTCATCACTTCTCAACTTTCAGTTAATTAACTTCTGTTAATAAGTCACTCAACGTCCTTGTGAACTTTCCTCATTCCCTAAGACAGGTTTAATAATAATGATTCTCATTTCGTAGTCAACAGTTAAATGAGAAAAAATCTCATTTATTTTCACATTGCTTTAATGAAATGCACTCGAGACTCTCGAAGATTTACTTTTTCTTCAAACTTTTCAATGATATAGCCATTTCTCAATAACAAGCGAAGCATAGCCGGAAACTGGTTTCGAGATTTCACTTTTAATGTGTTGTAGCCTTGTTCTGCCACCCAATCCTCTTGAGCTTCCAAAAGCAGCTGTGCCACGCCTTCATTTCGAGCTTCAGGGACAACACCACCTAACCAGCTATAGAAAACACCATCCTCTAATTCGTAACCTATTTTGAAGCCGACAATCGTGCCATTTTTTTCTGCAACGAGGATTAAACTGTTTTTCTCTTCTAAACGTTGAGTCATGGAGTCTACCGTTTCTCCTTTCGAAAACTCGGTAACACGCGCCACAACTTGAAGTGCTTCTTCCAATGTGCCTTCACGAATCAGCATTGTCATTGTTCTCTTCTCCAAAATAAAAATACCCAAGCACCTTGGATTGTTACTGTTGTAATCCGCCTGAGGTTACTTGGGTATATACAGACGAACAACTCTTGTTGGTCTGGTATTTCTCACTGAGCGATAATTACTCTTCTGTCGCTTCCGGAGTACGATTTAGGTGTTGAGCAGTTTGTGCATTCTCTTCTGCCAACCACTCAGCAACGTCTTTCGCAAAGTACGTTAAGATGCCATCTGCACCTGCACGTTTGAAGCACAATAGTGATTCCATCACAATTTCACGCTCTTTGAGCCAGCCATTCATGATCGCCGCTTTATGCATCGCGTACTCACCAGACACCTGATAAGCAAACGTCGGTACCTGAAGTTCGGTTTTAACTCGGCGAACTACATCTAAGTATGGCATACCAGGTTTAACCATCACCATGTCCGCACCTTCATTGATGTCTAGCGCCACTTCATGGATCGCTTCGTCAATGTTTGCAGGGTCCATTTGGTAGTTTTTCTTGTTGCCGCCTTTTAGATTTGAAGAAGAGCCAACCGCATCACGGAATGGTCCGTAGTAGTTCGATGCGTACTTAGCCGAGTAAGCCATGATTTGAGTATGAATGTAGCCCGCGTTTTCTAATGCTTCGCGGATCTTACCAATTCGGCCATCCATCATGTCTGAAGGCGCGACTACGTCAGCACCCGCTTCTGCATGAGACAAAGCCTGCTTAACCAATACTTCTGTGGTTTCATCATTCATTACGTAGCCATCTTCATCGATGATGCCGTCTTGGCCATGTGTCGTGAATGGGTCGAGTGCCACGTCTGTGATTACACCAATTTGAGGAATGTGTTCTTTAAGCGCTCGTACTGCTCGCTGAACCAAACCTTCTGGGTTGTAGGCTTCAGTAGCACATAAGCTTTTAGCGTCTTGATTTACGACAGGGAAAAGCGCGATTGCTGGAACGCCTAGATTTGCAAGGTATTGTGCTTCTTCTAGCATTAAATCAATCGACAAACGCTCTACACCCGGCATGGACTCCACGCTCTCACGACGATCTTTACCCATAAGAATGAACATTGGGTAAATCAGATCATTAACAGAAAGTTGGTTCTCAGCCATCAAACGACGACTAAAATCGTGCTTACGTAAACGACGCATACGGCGTGCAGGGAATGGACCTTGAATTGATACAGACACCATTTTCTCCTTGTCTGGACGGTTATGATGATCAAATCATCTGGTGAACAAAATCATATCACTCTTGATGCATGTTGCGAGTGACAATCTGGAAAAAGGTAATGAAAAAAACTGAAAATGACCCAGCACTCACACTCAAGTATACTTCGAATACGAAACCAACCATGAAGCACAGAGAGTAACGATGATCGATACCCACGCGCACATCTATGCTAGCGAATTTGATAACGACCGCGATGAAGTAGTACAACGCGCCTTAACGCAAGGCATTAATAAAATCCTGTTGCCAAACATCGATCTGGACTCAATTGAGCCCATGCTAAAAACCGAAGCGGCATATCCTGACGTATGCCACTCAATGATGGGGCTGCACCCTTGTTATGTGGACAGCAATGTTGAACAAACGTTGGAGATCATCCGCGGTTGGTTTGAGAAACACAAGTTTATTGCGGTGGGCGAAATTGGTATCGACCTATATTGGGATAAAACCTATCGTGCTGAGCAAGAAATGGCGTTCGTAGCTCAACTTAACTGGGCAAAAGAGATGGATTTACCAGTCGTTATCCACACTCGTGATTCGATTGAAGAAACACTCACTTTGCTACGACAAGAGCAAGATGGTCGTCTGCGTGGTGTATTCCACTGTTTTGGAGGCAGCTTAGAAGAAGCACAAGCAATCAATGAGCTAGGCTTCCACTTAGGCTTGGGTGGCGTATCAACCTTTAAGAATGGCGGGATGGATAAAGTCATTCCACATTTGGATATGCAGTGGGTCATTTTAGAAACCGACTGTCCATATTTAGCGCCGGTGCCACACCGTGGTAAACGTAATGAACCAGCCTACACTTCTCTCGTTGCACAACGTGTTGCCGACTTGCGTGATGTCGACATCGCAACCATCGATGCCATAACGACTGAGAATGCCAAAACGCTGTTTAATATTTAATTCACGAGAATTGAAAAAAGCGACGAAATCAACGTCGCTTTTTTATCACCTAAACTATTGAATGAACGATTCAACCCGTTGAAATAGTAGAACAATCCATACAAAATTATTGATAAACATAATAATTAACTAGCAACTCTACTTACTTCTCATATCGTCACTTTACTTCGTCCGCTTTGCAAAACTGTCGACAACTCGACACATTATTTTTCTATACTGATTTACGCCCATTAATTAGCACAAATGTAAAACAGCATGAATATGGAAGTTGAAGTGTGTACACATGGTGCTTACTTACAACGCGTACCGCGCAGTTTTTTTCAAAAGCTGCTGGGCATCAAGGAAGTATACGTATGCACAAAATGTGGTTACGTCATGAAAGTTAAGTAATTAGCCCAAGAAAAAACCAACCGCAAAAAAAGCGGCTCAATTGAGCCGCTTTTCACATCTAGATTAGCCTTATTCTTTGGTTTCCGCTTCTACTTCTTCGCTTCGACGAGTATAAAAACGCGCGAAGAACAAACCGACTTCAAACAGTAAACACATCGGAATAGCGAGTAAGGTTTGCGAGATCATGTCTGGTGGCGTTAACACCATACCTACGACAAACGCAGCCACTATAATATAAGGACGTTTCTGTCTTAAATCTTCTGGTGTAGTGGCCCCAGTCCAACACAACAAAATAATCGCAACAGGCACCTCAAATGCGATACCAAACGCCATAAATAGCGCCAGCACAAAGTCGAGATAACTCGAGATATCAGTTGCAAACTCTACTCCACCAAGAGAGATGGCGGTAAAGAAGCCAAACACCAATGGAAATACCACGAAGTAGGCAAATGCCACTCCACAGTAGAACAATAGCGAACTAGAGAACAGCAATGGCATGATCAATCGACGTTCATGCTTGTACAAACCTGGCGCTACAAATGCCCACACTTGATACAAGATAAACGGCACCGCAATAAATACCGAAGCAATTAACGTCAGCTTAAGTGGCGTAAAAAAAGGTGACGCTACATCCGTAGCAATCATGGTCGCGCCTTCAGGTAGACGTTCTACTAAAGGTGCGGAAACAAACTCGTAAATGTGGTTAGAGAAATAAATTAGTCCGACAAACACGACCAACACTGCGAGGATTGAGCGCAGTAGTCGGTTGCGAAGCTCCAACAAATGACTAATTAAAGGTTGTGTCTGCTCGACGGTAGACATGGCAAACCTCTTATTAAAAACCAGATCAAAAAGGAGCTACCAATCACTAGTAGCTCCTCCTAATGAGACTATTCGGCTTTCTTATCTGCCGCTGTAACCTTGCTCTCTTGCGCTTTCACGGCCTCTTCGACTGCTGGCTCTGTTTTTACAGGCTCAGCCTCTGAATCGATGTTCTTTGCGTAAGGACGATTTACAGATTGCGCTGCCTTCTTCAACTCTTCAACTGAAGATTTCAACTCAGGGGACAAATCATCCATCCCCATTTGTTCTGCTTTGCGCAAGTTTTCTTGCAGCTCTTGGACTTTCAGCTCGTGTGACAATTCGTCTTTGACGCTATTTGCCATACTCTTAGCGGCACCGATAAAGCGAGACACGCTGCGAATAGCATGAGGCAAACGCTCCGGCCCAAGAACGACCAGACCAACAACAGATATTAATACCAGTTCCCAAAAACCGATATCAAACACGTTTTACGCCTGCTCTTTGTCTTTTTTCGTTTCAGGAGCAGCTTCTTTTTTCTGCTGCTCTTCTAGACTTTTTGGTTCGAAGTCTGCGTCTTTGTCATTTTTCGCAGGTTCATCTTCGCTCATCGCTTTTTTGAAGCCCTTAACGGCACCACCCAGATCGCCACCGATACCGCGTAGTTTCTTTGTTCCGAATAGCAATACAACAATTACAGCAATGATTAGAAGTTGCCAAACACTGATACCACCCATTCTCTTTACCTCGGGTCTTTAAACAAACAAAAATATTTCAAGAGTTTAACGTCTATTGACGATAAGCTCGCCAACTAAGCAGCCAAAATGTGACACCTGCGATACCGCAGGCCAACGAAAGCTGCTCAAAAGCATCGTTCACCAATATTGCCGAGCATACGACTAAAGTCGCGCCAACGCCAAACAAAAACTTTCCTGTCGCCTGCTGGCGCTTGCTCTGGCGATACCCTTGATAAAGCTGATCCATACGTTGATTCATCGCTTTACCTTGTTTCAGGCTATCGTAAAGTAGCTCTGGCAGTTCAGGTAATTTCTCTGCCCAAAATGGTGCGCGGTCTTTAATCGCATTCACTAGAGCTTGTGGCCCAACTTGATTCATCATCCATTCCTCCAGGAATGGTTTTGCGGTCTCCCACAAATCAAGTTGAGGATATAGCTGCCTACCAAGCCCTTCCACGTACAACAGCGTTTTTTGCAACAGTACAAGCTGTGGCTGAACCTCCATATTGAATCGACGTGCCGTATTGAACAAATTCAACAACACATGACCAAAGGAGATTTCGCACAATGGCTTAGCAAAAATAGGCTCACACACAATGCGAATCGCGAACTCAAACTCATCGACATTGGTATCCGCAGGCACCCACCCTGAATCCACATGTAACTCCGCCACTCGGCGGTAGTCACGATTGAAAAACGCCAGGAAGTTTTCCGCCAGATAACGCTTGTCTTCGCTATTAAGTGTACCAACGATTCCGCAATCTAGCCCTATCCACATTGGGTTCTCTGGATGTTCGGGTTTGACGAACACATTACCCGGATGCATATCGGCATGGAAAAAGCTGTCTCGGAACACCTGAGTGAAGAACACACTCACACCGCGTTCCGCGAGCAATTTCATATTGGTGCCATTTGCTTTCAAGCCTTCAATATCAGAGACTTGAATGCCATATATTCGCTCAGAAACCATGACAGTTTCATTACTGAAGTCGGGAAAAACTTCAGGAACATATAATTCTTCGCTGCCCTCAAAGTTGCGGCGCAACTGAATGGCATTCGCCGCCTCACGTCGCAAGTCGAGTTCATCAAGCAGGGTTTTCTCGTACTCACGCACGACTTCAACTGGTTTTAAACGACGTGCTTCAGGCATCGCTCCGGCGACTATACGCGCCATTCGGTGCATCAGTTTTAGATCTGAATCAATGACTGGGCGAATATCTGGGCGGATAACCTTTAATACCACTTCTTGGTTAGTGTCTTTTATGCGCGCAGTATGTACTTGAGCGATCGACGCAGACGCGAGAGGCTTAATATCAAACTCGGTAAACCATTTTTCTAACGGACCACCTAATGCTTGCTCCATCTGCTTTTTTGCCAACTCGCCATCAAAAGGCGCGACTTGGTCTTGAAGTAAAGCTAGGGGATCAGCGATATGCGGAGGAAATAAGTCACGGCGCGTCGACATCATCTGACCGAACTTAATCCAAACCGGCCCCAGCTCTTGCAGTGCTAAACGCAGACGTTCACCGAGTGGTTTTTCTGGGTGCTTGTTCTTAATCCAAAACAAGCTTTTGCGCAGTAAAAGCGGCGCTTTGGTCAGTTGGTGATCGGGAAGCAGCTCATCTAAGCCGTATTCCAGTTGTACTTTGGCGATGTGGTATAAGCGCTTTAGTTCTGCTGGCGTCATGGTTTCTCCAATGCAGGCTTATCTGCATCCAGCTTATTCAGCAAAGCCGTTAAACGAGCTTCAATACGAGAAGCCTGGCTGCGAACCTCATCAACTTGGTCGCAGAAATAGGCCACTTCTAACGGAGCGGGAGCCAGTTTCCATTCTTCAGTCACTACTTGCGCAAGATGACGCTGGTGTTTTTCTGCTTGAGACGCAAGAAAGTTGCCGATGTTTTTTGAACCTTGCACAAAGGTATGTGCGGCGACATCGCCAGTCACGCGAGACAACCACTCTTCAACATCTGGTTTGCAATCCACCATCAACTGAGAGAATTTCTGCGCCAATTGAATATCGCCTTCGAGTTCAAGTTTATCTTGTTTAATAAGACGAGTGATGTTGGCCTGATCGCGCAGCTCTGGTAACACACTCAAGTTGAGCGATAGATAGCAGTTAGGCTGCCCTTCGTAATGACCAAGCACATCAATTTGCTGACTAAAAACGAATGTCAGTGTTTTATTGATCTCTTTCAGGTGAACTTGAATAACTTGGCCTTTTAGACGCGCTAAACGACGGCCCAATGCAGGGTCGTCTTTGATCAGTGTATTCAGTGACGTTTCAATCACAGCGGTGATAAGTGGTTCAAATGGCATGCCGTTAACCCTTAGAATTTATAACCGCGATGCAAAGCCACAATACCACCAGTTAAGTTGTAGTATTTGGTGTTTTCAAAACCTGCGTCTTGCATCATGCCTTCCAGCGTTTCTTGGTCTGGATGCATACGGATTGACTCCGCTAGGTAGCGGTAACTCTCTGAGTCATTCGCAACTAGCTCACCGATTCTCGGCAACAAGTGGAATGAATATGCGTCGTATACTTTCGATAACGGCTCTAGCACTGGTTTTGAAAATTCCAACACCAATAGACGGCCGCCTGGCTTCAGTACGCGGAACATTGAACGAAGCGCTTTGTCTTTGTCTGTCACATTACGCAAACAAAAACTGATGGTGATGACATCAAAATAATCATCAGGGAACGGCAGTTCTTCTGCGTTGGCTTGAACGTAATGCACGTTACCCACAATACCGTTGTCACGCAGTTTATCGCGACCAACGTTAAGCATTGAGTTATTGATATCGGCAAGGATGACATGGCCTTCATCGCCAACAATGCGCGAGAATTTCGCCGTCAAATCCCCCGTACCACCACCTAGGTCAAGAATACGCTGGCCAGGGCGAGCGCCACTACAATCGATAGTGAAGCGCTTCCAAAGGCGGTGAATACCACCTGACATCAGGTCATTCATGATGTCGTATTTTGTTGCCACGGAGTGGAATACTTCGGCAACCTTAGTCACTTTTTCGTCTTTTGCCACTGTAGAGAAACCAAAGTGAGTGGTTTCATTCTCTAACGCTGTATTGGATTGCAAACTTGTGTCCGTCATTCTAATTCCTCTTAGGCAGCGCTTTCCTCTACGGGGCGTTTGTTGACAAATAAAATCGCCCACTGCACTGCGGGCGATTAGTTTACTTTATCCTCAGCCGGATGTCTTTCTACTAACGGGTCATTTTCTGAAAATGCATCACTCTGCGCTAACTGTGCGAGGTCGGAAGAAATCGGTCGTTTAATTTCAACTCCCAAGTATTTAAAGCTTTCGGCTTGGCGAATCACATTTCCGCGCCCTGTGGCAAGCTTGTTCATCGCACCTTGATAGCTTTGATTCGCCTTATCCAGCGCACCGCCGAGCCCCTCCATGTCGTCTACAAACAATCGTAATTTGTCGTAGAGTTTTGTCGCACGCTGCGCAATCATTTTGGCGTTTTCATTTTGGCGTTCATTGCGCCATAGATTATCAATGGTGCGCAGTGCCACCAGCAACGTTGTTGGGCTCACCAAAATGATGTTTTGCTCCATCGCGTCTTTGATCAAACTTGGATCGGCTTGAATCGCGACTTGGAACGCCGGCTCAACCGGGATAAACATCAGAACATAGTCCAAACTCTGAATACCTTTGAGTTTGTGGTAGTCCTTCATGCTTAACCCTTTGATATGTGCACGTAGAGCAGCTAAGTGCGCATTCAAAGCCTGATCGCGCTCAGCATCAGTTTCGGCGTTGAAGTAGCGCTCATAGGCAACCAGCGCCATTTTAGAATCCACAACCACTTGTTTGTTTTGTGGGAGATGCACAATGACATCAGGTTGGTAACGCTTGCCTGCTTCATTTTGTAAGTTCACCTGAGTCTGATATTCGTGCCCTTCACGCAAGCCAGATTCGGCAAGTACCCTAGCGAGCACCACTTCGCCCCAGTTACCTTGCTGTTTGTTGTCCCCTTTCAACGCTTGGGTCAAATTAACCGCTTCGCGCGTCATTTGCTCGTTCAAACGTTGCAGGTTTTTCAGCTCATGCACTAGGGTATGGCGCTCTTTAGCTTCTTGGCTAAAGCTGTCATTAACGTGCTTTTTGAACCCTTCTAACTGTTCTCTAAGCGGTGACAACAAGCCTTCTAAACTCTGACGGTTTTGCAAATCGACCTTCGCGGTTTTTTCTTCAAACAATTGGTTGGCCAAGTGCTCAAATTGTTGTTTCAAGCGTGCTTCCGCTTGTTCTAAAATTTGCAGTTTTTCGGCATTAGCTTGGTTAATTTGCTCATGGCGAGCTTGCTGTTCACGCAGTTGCGTTTCTAGACGTGATTTGTGTTCACGCATTTGACCAAGCTCATCAAAGTATTGCTGGCGCTCTTGCTTTACGGCCTCGAAGTAACGCAGTTTTTCCATAGCTGCCATCAGCTTTCCGTGCGTTTGACGCACTTCAAACGCGGCTTTATCGCGCTCATCATCTAATTCATCCAACTCTTGCTGAGCATCGGCAAGGCTTTGCTTGACCTGTTCAAGTTGCTGTTGATGAAGCTGTTTTTCTGAAAAAAGTTGTTGCTCGAGAAGCTGAGTTTGGGTGATAAAACGCTGTTTCACCCACCAACCGGCAGCGACACCACTAAGCGTGGCAGCACAAAGAGAAGAGAGAATGAGAGATTGGTACTCAAGAATCCATTGCATAATAGCGAGTTAGCCTGTGTTTTGTATCTATAACAATGGTATTTAGACACTGGATAAATGTCCAGTTTGTTGGATGAAAAATCCTCGCATACACTAGGCCTTCCTATAATATTCTTTCTTCCGCTCAAATTATCCAAACCGAGCGGCACATCATCACGCAGAGGCATCATGAACGAGCGTCGCGCCCTAGGATTTGGGCTCTCAGCAGTATTACTTTGGTCTACCGTTGCAACCGCATTTAAACTCACGCTGGCAGAATTTACGCCGATTCAAATGCTATGCATTGCCAGCATCGTCTCTGCGATTGCACTAACAGTAATCTGTGGTGTGCAAGGTAAACTGGGCCAGTTAAGCGCTACATTTTTCTCAAACCCTTGGTATTACCTACTGCTTGGGTTGATTAACCCTTTGGCGTATTACGTTATTCTGTTCAAAGCATATGACTTGCTGCCCGCATCTCAGGCCCAAGCGATCAACTACAGCTGGGCCATCACCTTAACGCTAATGGCCGCTGTTTTCTTAGGACAAAAGATCCGTGGTAAGGACTGGCTGGCTTGCAGTTTTAGTTATGTCGGCGTGATAGTGATTGCCACACAAGGCAATCTTTTAGGCATGGAATTTGAGAGCCCGTTGGGTGTTGGTCTTGCGCTGCTATCAACACTGCTGTGGGCCGGTTACTGGATTTTAAATACCAAAAATAAGGCGGACCCTGTGGTTGGCGTTCTGCTCGGCTTTTTGGTCGCTATTCCATTCGCCATTGGTTTAAGTCTTTATGAAGGTGCGAACTGGCAGATGATCTCAGCTAAAGGCTGGGCAGCGGTGACGTATGTCGGACTGTTTGAAATGGGGATCACTTTCGTTTTGTGGCTGAGCGCACTCAAATCAACGCAAAACACCGCGCGTATCAGTAATCTGATCTTTGCTTCTCCATTTATCTCACTCATGTTGTTAGCTACCATCATCGGCGAAGAAATTCATCCTTCAACCTTGATTGGCCTGGTATTGATCATCAGTGGCTTAGTCATTCAGCAAGTCTCATGGGGTAAGAAAACCAAAGCGGTAAACGCTTCTTAATCACCTATCAAAAGCCCTAAAAAAAGATGCAATAAGTTGGATAAAAAAGAGATATAGATAACATTTTAATGATAGAAAGCACTTTACGCTGCTAGGATTTAGCTACGCGTTGGATACGATACTCACAAAGCCCAATAGCTTACGCTAGATTCTAATATAATTACCTTTGGGCGATTTAGGACTCGTTATTAATTTATGTTTCGCTTCGCTATTCCTTCGCCTTTGATGGCAGACTGGCAACACGCTCTGCGACAATGCTGTGATGTAACTCAAGCTCAGGGACAGCTTTATACTCTGAGCGATACTCAGCAGTGGCTATCGACTGAGGTGTCCACCTCAACCCAAAATCATCGTGCTATCGTCGATGTGATAACGCAAGTTGTCGATCACTTTACGCCGACAGATTTTACAGTTAGCCATACCCCCTTTGAAGAGCAAACCTTGAGCATTGGACCGATTTGGCTACCTAATGGCGAATTGCTTGCCGTACTGACACTGACTCACCCTAATGATCAATCAACGGTTGTTTCGGCATGGCTAAGCGCAATCGCGGGGCGGATCAGCTTTGATATCAACTTGCACTGTCAGCAAGAACAAACGCGACATCAAAGCGCGGAAATAAAGCCAACACCTACACTACAAGAGTTTATCGACTGCCTTGAAGACCACGTATGGATAAAAGGCATGGATGGCCTTTATTCGATGACCAACCGAAGCGTAGAAAACGCGTGGCAAAAAACCAACAGTGAAATCATTGGAAAAGACGATTTTGCCCTGTTTAGCCATGAACGTGCGGAAAAATTCATTGATGCCGATAAATTGGTGGTAGCCACTGGCACGCAAAATATTGTTGAAGAATGCCGTCAAATTGATGAAAACAATAACCCCACTTGGCTAGAAACCATTAAGTCTCCTGTCCGTGATCATGCGGGAAACTTAATCGGCATTCTGGGGATGACACGTAACATCACCCGCCGAAAAATGGTAGAAACGCAGCTCTCCTTAGCGTCCCAAATTTTCAACAATTCGCAAGAAGGCATGGTCATTACAGACCGCAATGCCAACATCATTGATGTAAACACGGCTTTTACCCAAATTACAGGTTACCGCTCTGAAGAGGTGATAGGAAAAAACCCACGAATTCTGCGCTCAGGCCATCATGATCAAGGCTTCTATCAACAGTTGTGGCATCAACTCGAAAACAAAGGCCAATGGAAAGGCGAATTCATCAACAGAAAGAAAGATGGCAGCATTTATCCGCAATTAGCGACCATTAGCGCCGTAATGGACGATAAAAACCACCTTATTAACTACATTTGTGTGTTTGAAGATATCTCTGTGCGTAAGGCACACGAAGAAAAGCTGCAGCGCATGGCTTTTTACGATCCATTAACCAATCTACCTAATCGCACCCATTTACTCAGCTTACTCGAACAACACATCGAAACCGGACACAAAAACCAGCAGACGTTTGCCACCCTATTCTTAGATATCGACCATTTCAAACACATCAACGATAGCATGGGCCACTTCTGTGGTGACCAATTGCTGTCTAAGTTAGCGATTCGTCTGCAAGATGTGCTTCACCTCAATGCGCATGTGGCTCGTATTGGCGGCGATGAATTTGTGATTATTTTGCCAGACATCCATAGTGATGTTGCCTTACTGGAAACCGTCGGCG
The DNA here is from genome assembly GCF_033339995.1 of Vibrio sp. 1641. Classification (NCBI taxonomy): domain Bacteria; kingdom Pseudomonadati; phylum Pseudomonadota; class Gammaproteobacteria; order Vibrionales; family Vibrionaceae; genus Vibrio; species Vibrio sp. 1641. The sequence continues at coordinate 61,977 of NZ_JAWOVP010000008.1, read as the reverse complement.
ATATTCTAAGCGTATTCCAGCAACCATTCGACTTGGCAAACCATGACTCACTTCGTGTCTCGACAAGTATTGGTATTGCCTTGTACCCAAGAGACGGTCAAGACAGTGAAACCTTACTGAAAAACGCAGACACCGCGATGTACTTAGCGAAGAAAAATGGACGCAACGGCTACGCGTTTTACTCACCGGATTTGACCGATAAATCCGTATCCCATGTACGCATTCAATCCGCTTTGCATCAAGCAATAGAAAAACAACAACTCCGGTTAGAATTCCAACCGCAATACAATTTGGAACAAAATACGATTGTCGGCGTGGAAGCTTTATTACGCTGGCAGCATCCAGAGTTTGGCCTTGTACCACCAGCAGAATTTATTCCAATTGCAGAAAAAACAGGGCTGATTCAAAGCATTGGTGAGTGGGTGTTACAACAAGCCTGTTTGCAAGGTAATGCTTGGCTAGACCAAGGCATCGAGTTTGGCAAAATCGCCGTCAATGTTTCTGCGTTGCAGCTTCAGCAGTCAAATTTCATTCAGCGATTAAGTACTATCCTCGATAACACCGGATACCCTGCCCAACGGGTAGATTTAGAGATCACAGAGAGCTTTTTACTGATCGACCCTCAACAAGCCATTGCATCGTTAAATCAATTACGAGAGCTGGGTATTGAGATTTCTCTGGATGACTTTGGAACTGGCTATTCGTCTTTGTCTTACTTGAAAGGTTTGCCAATCAACAAACTGAAAATTGACCGCTCATTTGTCAGTGATGTCCCAAGTAATAGCGACAGCAACGCGATTGTGAATGCCATTATTGCCATGGGAAAAACGCTGTCGTTGAAAGTCGTCGCGGAAGGGATAGAAACTCGGGAACAAGCCGATTATTTATTCGAAAAAGGCTGTATTTATGGTCAGGGATATTTGTTTAGTCAGCCAGTGAGCGCTGAAAAACTGTTTCGTTGAACCAGCTTGATCCTCAAGTCACTCTCGCGGTGCCACGTCCGCGGAGGTGATTTGTTTTGCTTGATTTTGGGTTGATTGGCATAGCTCTAGACGATCAACCAAAATATTGATACAAACCAGCAACGGCACACCGATCAATAGTCCCATTCCGCCCCAAAGCCAGCCCCAAAAAACAAGCCAAACAAAAATCACTAACGGGTTTAAGTTAAACCTTTTCCCCAATAGTGTTGGTGTAACAAACTGACTTTCAATCAAATTGAGCAGTAAATAGATAGACACCACCGTCAGCATAAAACTGACCGACTCCAACTGAAGATAAGCAACAAAGCCAAAGCTCACCATGGATATGACAGGGCCGAGGTACGGCGCAAAATTCATCACGCCTGCAAATGCGCCCCATAGAAATGGATCTTCAAGGCCTAGAACAAAAAACACGGCCCCAACACTCAACCCCAGCCCCGCATTCACTAAAGTGATGGTGCCAATGTATCGAGATAGGTCTTTCTGTAGCGCTTTGACCAACTCAATCGCTTGGCGCTGTTTGGCGAACCCATGTAAGTAAGACACTGACTTTCGAAATAAGCTTCGTCCATGATTGAGCATAAAGTAAACCATAAACAGCACGATCATCGCTTGTGTCAAAATCGTCGGCGTAGTGGTCGCGAGCGTTTTTACCAAAGAAAATACGGTGTTGTTCCCGACCTCATCCATACTCATATCGGTGGTGATATTCAATGGAGTATTAAGGTGATCAGCCGAAGCTTTAGTCACTTCACTCACTTCTTGCGACACATTTTTCACGATACTGGGCAGCTCAGACCACCATTGCTTGGCGGGCTCCGACATGGCGGCAAGACCAATAATTGAGGCGCCAACTAGAAATGACAGCGTCAACACGACGGTAATAGCACGTGGTAAGCCTTTGTCTTCAAGATAATTAATGAAAGGGCTGCACAGCAGAGAAATAAAGGTGCTAAGCACAATAGGTAACAATATTGGCTTGGCAAAATACAGCCCTGGGACGAGTAACAGGACGAGAAGCGTTGCACCAATCGCAGTGTTGGCAGGAATGTTCAATTTCGCTGTCATAATAAGCTCAGAATCGGTAAGAAAATTTTGCGGTGAAATCCGCTATTAGAGTGGTTCGCCCTCTGTCGTCGCAGCGTTACTTACTTGTGTTGCTGCATTTCCATTTTGCTCCGCACCTGACTCATCCAGAGAAGCTGCCGCGACCGGCTTTGTGAGCGAATCGGTAATATCAGACACGCTGCTAACCAATAGCCCCATTGACGAAATAGAAGAAGTCAGTCGAGACAATCGACTTGCTTTTGCTGCGGTAACGGCAACGACAGCACTAATGCCTAATGTCGTCCAAGGGTTTTCTCTCACAAACTTCTTGGTGGTAAACGTGAACATTTCCATCGACAAACAACATTGCTCTAGAGATGCTTTACCTTCCATCCGCTTGATCCGCATGGCTCGATTGAGCTTTTGTAGCGAGCGCATCCCACCCCTCCTGTAATTGTTCTGTCGTATTTTTGAATCCAAGAAATCCAACTAAACGCTTCTGCCACCAGGCTAAAGCAAATAATGCCAAGCCTAATGATGTGATAAATACACCCACGGCAACATACACGTTGGCAGTTAACTGATAAGCCACCACCCCAGAGGCAAGGCACAAACTGAATACGAACAATACCGACAATAGAGTAAAAACAACGGTACACAGCAAAATCTGACGCACTGCGGACACGTTAACTTTCATCTCCAAGAGGAACAAATCCAACGTTGAACCTGACCATGCTTTTAGCGATGTCGTCAGTTGGTCCAATTGCGCAAGAATGCTGCTCAAACCATTAATGGTCTGTTGGATATCCTGTTCTTCTGCCCCATCAGGGGCTCGGCCGTTGTCTGAAGCCGCCGAGCCTGATTGCTGATTGGTAACTTGCCCTGAGTTATTCATGTGAAGCCTCGCCTTTCTGTTGTGTGGCTTAATCCTTGGTGACCACTATTATTTGATCAGCTTCGAAACCGCCCAACCAGCAAGGAAGGCGCAGCCTATGCTCAGCAATGGGCGCTCCTTGATTACATTTTCTGCCGACTTAGTCGCCTGCTGAACTTGCTGCGCACCTACATCCAGCTTCTCTTTGGCTTGGTCTTTCATCGCGCCAACGGCTTCCGTCGTGGCTTGTTCCGCTAAGTGATATGCTTCTTCTAACTGCTCTTGAGGTTTTACTGTGCTTTCTTTTGTAGTAGCCATAACTAGCCTCCATTAATGAGTTGAATAGTGAATCAAGTGAAACAATGTCTGACCTCACTTATTCCCTACAAAGCCATATCCATGCCAGAATTTTAAGTTATTGTTTTTTATTGATTTTATTTTCATTTCGATAAAAAGTCGTATCTGTACGTGTAATTCTTTCCAAGCTTTCCCCGCCATTCTTGTAATTTTTTCTTAGCGCCTTACCGACTGTTAGCAAGTTATTGCAAAAAAAGATATTAAGTCACTGATTAATAAGACTTAAAACTCATTGGCATACAACCTGCTATTGAAGATGAAACATCGTGTTTGTATTCCATACACTCAAACACCCCTATCACCAGTAAATAAGGAGTGGCATATGAAAAATGAAAACATCGCCTCAATCATTGAGCTTATCGAAAGCGGAAATGAAATTTACAACAAGGCCATCGAGAACATCGACAACACTTCTTTGAATAATGTGTTGGTAGAACTGCTCAGAGTACGTGAGCGTGCAGTCATTGAGCTCACTCCATACTCTCTAGCAAGTAACAATGAAGAATCTGCCGACGACACTCCGGTTTCCTACACCATCAAGGCGCGTGAGGTCTACAGCGACGTGATGAAGGAAGTGTCCTCTGACAAAGAGTCAATGTATTTAGAACAGCTTGAAGGTGTCGAAAGCAAGGTACTCAAAGAGATTGAGAATTTGATTACTTCCCACCCAGAGCAGGCGGATAACTCGGTTCTGCTGAAAGTCCGTAGCGATATAAAAAGCTGCAAAGAAAAACTCAGCAGCATCAGCCTTATTAGCTAAAACCTGGTGGTCGCCTTTGCAATAAAGCTCGGTATTGAGCAAAGAAATGGCCAACTTGCTTTGGCCATTTCTGACAAGCCCACAGGCGCATTAACATAACCATCACGAGAAATGTCCCACGACAATAGTCATAAATAAAGAGGTCACTATGACATTGGATAACAATCGAGTAAGGGAGCTACTCGTAAAAATGACACACCATCGCCAAACGTGTTTGCCTCTCGTTAACCCGCAATCACATATGACACTCGCAAGAGCGGCATATCGATTCGTGAAAATAGAAAAAGTGATGATCAAAAAGATGGCGAAGCTGTTCTTCGATCAAGATGGTGAACAATTCATTGCAGAAAATGCCACCGAATACGGCGTTGCCGAGTTAGGCAATTACAAAGAAATGCATTTTATGAATAAATTACTGTTAGATGATTTAAAAGCCCTGCTTAGAGCCATTGACGACACCAACTTAACCGCACTTGTTTCTTATTGGTTAGCTGCTTTACAAGTTGAAAACGATGAAATTGAAAAGCACTTACCTCAGGGTGAGTAATTGTACTCGCCCTTCTTTCACTTTGTTTAAACCACATCCCCAATCAACCTAGTAAAAGGTGCAGGTAGAAAAAAAGCCGCTGCATCTACTACGCAGCGACCTTGATAGCCTTTTTACGACGCACACCAAATCATCAAACAACACAGAAAAAGCGCCATGTAGAATACGAAGCAAATGGCGCGTTATCCGCGGATTACAGTGTTAAAGCGAAGCTGATTTACGTCTCTGGCTTGGAACAAATACGTTCAATGACTTTGGACGCAGCTTGATTGCTAGTTGCTCATCAGAATACAGTTCACCATCAATCACATACTCAATCGGTTTATTCGCAGAAATAGTGACGCTCTGAGCCGTCGCGTATTGAAAATGTGTCGATTCTTCCTGTGCGCCTACGCTCGTTAATGTCAGATCCGACAAGGCGATAAGACGTCCGCCTAAAGACTCGGTGTTATCTAAATATGTGATATGCAGCTTGCCATCATCAGGCTGCGGCGCATCACCACCTTGGGCAAGCAACGTACTAAATGGAGCGATATTCGCAACGACAAAACTATGGACTTCAAGCGTTTGTGTATTATTGTCGTGGTTTCCATCTTCAGTTGGAGCGTCTAACGAAACGGTTAAAGCTTGCGTTTCTTCCGCCACTACAGCATTAAAAAAGCCAGTGAGGTAAGCGAGTTGTCCAAAAACATTTTTCTCTTCTCGCTGAGCGTGCTCGATCATTTTCTGTTCTAGCCCAATGCCTAAGACCAACAAAATAAGCCGCTGATTACATTCCGCAGTATCAATACGTTGGCAGTGTCCGCCAAGCAACGCTTCACACGCTTTTTCGACCGGTGAGAATTTTGCGCCAACGCCATAGAGCACATGACATAACGCATTGGCAGTTCCGAGCGGAACAATACCGAGTTTTAGGTCGGTATCCACCAATTGGCTCGCCACCTCTGTTACTGTGCCATCGCCACCAGCTACGATGATTTGCTTAGCTCCACTTTCTTTTGCCTGTTGTGTTAGCTGCTCGGCGCTGAGGTTTGTGGTGGTTTGATGAATACTCAAGCGATATTTTTTGGTTAGTTCACGAATCAAGTGCTGTTCGTTTTCCTCCCATTTTCCGCCACCTGCAACAGGGTTAACCACCATCCAAGTGGATTGATCCAGCCCTAGTACGCCTTTTTCACTGATCGCTCGTAACGTTCTAATCTGTAATTTATTCAATCTCGCGGTACTGCGTACGTCATTGATTTTTTTCATCACGGATTCAACCGTCAGTGACGGGTCTTTGCTCAGTAAATACGCCGCCACAACAAACACTGAACGACCACGCCCTAACGCACAATGCACAACCACTGCCCGCGAGCACGAGATTTGAGTATCAATCCAGTTAATCGCATGGCGAAGGCGCTCTAGCGTTGGGGCTTTGTGGTCGAGTACCGGAATCGAAAGGTAATGAAACTGCTTGTCGGTCATCGCACTTTCAAGGCCTGCAAATTCTGCGGTGACATCGACAATACAAGAGATTTCATTGGATTCGAGAAAATCTAAGTCACTCTGAAACAAACGGCGAGATAGGTATAAATTGTCGCTGACTTTTTGGATTGGAGGCACTGTATCACGCCGTCTTTCCCAGGCGTTATACGCTCTAGCCCCCAATAGAAATGGGATGAATGCCCAGCGAATCCACCTGACAATCTTGCCATCTTGGTTTTTTCTAAAAATAGAGGGAATGTCGAATACGTAGGCTACGCTGACCAACGCTAAAGAAAGAGATATCCACAAGAACAGCAGACTAACGATAATTTGAGGCGTATAGATAGCGGCCAATAAACTGATCAGAGCGCCAAGAATATAATATTTGATGATAAACATTCGCTCTCCTTGCCTTCAGCGAGTGCACTTTTTAGTGGAAGTTAGAATACGCGGGGGATTGAGCTTGGATACATGAACTTGAGTAAACGCCTTGATTGAGTGCCTTCCCGTGCCGAAATGGCACGAAAAGGTCCAACACTCTACCTAGCTTGCCATCTCTTCAACATAACCATCCGCTAGTTTCATTTTCTCCTTATCGGTCATTACCTTACCGGCTAACTGGAAGAAACGCTGCTCTTCTTCCTCAAGATGGTGCAACACTTTGTGACGCAAGGTTTTCATTAGGTTGAGCCACGCTGGCGAGCTCATATCGGTTGCATCAAGCTGTGCAATCACTTTATCAATTTCATGATGCTCTGCGATGCCATGGCGAGTGAGATCAATGGTCTTATCGCTATCTATTAAAGGCGCGTAGAAAAACCGCTCTTCTGCCGCTGCGTGCTGTTCGAGTTCCTCTTTAAGGTTGTGATAAAACTCTTCACGAGCAGGGGAATCTCCAGACGTTTCCATCAGAGCATCGAGTAAAAGGCGTTGCTTTTCATGACTCTCTTTCAGTACATCAAATATGTTTTTCATCTTTGACTCCTTACCTGATTGTAAACAATTGGGACAAAAGGAAGGGCGGTGATTGACCGCCCCTCTCTTACATAGCTATGCGTAAAAAACCTAACCTAATTCGGCTAACAGTCTTGGTCTTCAGCGTTTAGGTTTTCTTTAATGTTTTCACATTCATCTTCAATCGCATTTTGGGTTTCTTCGGCGGCTTCATCTATCTTTTTGCCGGCCTGTTCCATTGGCCCTTCTTCACTACAAGCTGCCAACGCAAACACCAAACCGAATACTGCGGCGATACGGTAAATAAATGACGTAAGTCGCATGGAATCTCCTATCTATTTACGTTTTTTCTTCCCAGCAGAACAATCACTATTGATACAATTAATGACAATAGGAATAGGTAAAATATCACTTGCGCGATAGAGGCAGCAGCTCCTGCAATACCGGTAAAGCCTAATAGTGCAGAAATTAGTGCCAGTGCCAGAAAAATAAACATCCAACGAACCATAGTGTTACCTCCTAATAAAAGTGGGTTAAATCACTCGGCTCGCTATTATTGAACCACTTCTAGCTTATCAATCACCTTATTTACGTCATTGGTGTTATTTGCAATTGAAATTGCAAGATCATGCTCCGCATCTGAATTAACTTTACCTGCCAACGTTACCGTTTTGCGTTCTGTCGTTACATCAATATCCGTACCACTCACATTGGTATCCATTAGTAGGCGCGTTTTAACTATAGTCGTGATTTTAGAATCGGTCAGTGTAGCTAAAGCTTCTGAATCAGTTTCTTTCTTGCCTTCATTCACTACTGACAATTCGTTGTTTACTTTTTTCACACCATCAAGACCAGTAACAAGCTCTTCGGCAAGTGATTTTTCAAGATCATTGTTTACCGAACCAGAAAGGGTAACGACCTGATTCTCAACATCGGTATTGATATCAAAAGAGTTGAGATTGCTGTTTAGCAGTAGTGTGGTTTCAGCTTTACCATCTAGCCAAGCGTCCATGGATTCTTTTTCCCATTTATCACTCGCTAAGACTGCTGTAGATGAAGTAGCAAGAACTGACGTAAGTACAATTTTAGCTGCGATGTTATTCATGGTAATTCTCCTTTATTGACGTTGCACTTCCCTAGGAGCAAACCATGTGCCAACTTTATAACTCATTGTTTTTAAGTGACTAATAAAGGAAAGAGGTAAAAATGAGATGAGCAATAAAGTATAAGCATGAATTATTTACACGTAAAAAATGTAATTTTTAATCGGTGATAAAGCCTCCGTCACTTGTGCCTAAATAACCTGATAAAACAGAAAGGCTATTTCTCCAGAATCAATTAATAGCAAAATTATTATTTTAAAAATAAAAATCTGAACAAAAGGAAATATCTACTGATGGCTCTCACCGATATATATCAAAAAGGGGCTAACAACATAAAAATACCGAACAAATCCTTAAATCTATGCTGACAATATTTTGTCTTGTGAAGTGAGAATAATCCACGTACATTGTTTCTGTCATAGTAAAGAGGACATTTCTATGTCGATGCCAAGCCTGTTTCTAAGAATACAAGATCCATCACTTAAAAATGCCATCGCTTCTTGCCAGGAACTGAACAAATTTCGTCTGCATGACATCGATGCCGCAGACCAATGGATTGAAGATTTCCTACAACTCAAACCGGAAGTTGCGATTGTTGAAGTCGCCCACTTTACTAGTGCAGATTATCAACGTCTTTCTAATATCGAAGACATCTACGATATGGACTTGATCATCATTAGCTCTGGCGCTCCAAATGAGAACTTGGATAAGCTGATGAACTTGGGTGCTATTTTTCACTACAGAAAGCCCGTTGATATTGCCATTCTGACGGACACCCTGAGCGAAGTCAGCCAGTACTATCAACACAAACAAGATCAAGGGCGTAAAGTGTCCACCAGCGATCTTGACCAATTTGGTCTTTTGGTCGGCTCTTCCTCTCCGATGCATCAGCTCTATCGTATGATCAGACGCGTTGCTAAAACAGAAGCCAACGTCCTTATTGTCGGTGAAAGCGGATCAGGCAAAGAACTGGTGGCGCAGACCATCCACTTAGCGAGTGAGCGTAAACAACAGCCCTTTATAGCGATTAACTGTGGTGCCATTAGCCCTGAATTGGTTGATAGTGAACTGTTTGGCCATGAGAAAGGCGCTTTTACCGGAGCAAATAAAACTCACCAAGGTGTATTTAAGCAGGCAGAGGGCGGCACCCTATTTTTAGATGAAATCACCGAGATGCCTATCGAGCATCAAGTGAAGCTATTGCGGGTGCTAGAAACCGGAGAGTATCGCCCAGTTGGCAGTAATACAGTTCATATCGCTAATACTCGCATCATTGCTGCTACAAACCGTGATCCTAAAATCGCCATTGAGGAGCAGTTCCTGCGTGAAGATCTGTTTTTCCGGTTATCGCATTTCCCATTAACGATACCGCCACTGCGAGAACGAGGCGGTGATATCGTCGGTCTGGCCAAGCACTTTATCGCGCACCGCAACGCCAATGAGGCAAAAACCAAAACGATTCTTGACTCTGCGATCCAAAAAATCGCTGCACACGACTGGCCAGGTAATGTCCGTGAGCTCAAACACACGATCGAGCGTGCATTTATTTTGGCTGATGACACCATCCGAGATGAACATCTTATCTTCGACACACCACCATTGGAAACAGGCACCAGCATCGAAGACCTTGTTCCGGCGGGCGTTTCGCTAGAAGAGCTAGAAAAAGCCGCCATTCTCAATACCCTTGAAGAGAATCAAGGCAATAAAACGGAATCAGCGCAGGAGTTAGGCATTAGCGTGAAAACGCTCTATAACAAACTCGAAAAGTATCAAGACGAGTAACTCGCTATGGGAATACAAAAAGAGTACTGAATAAAACTCAGTGCTCTTTTTGTATCTTATCTTTTATGCAGTTAGGCTGTGTTTGGTGTTTGATTAAACCCACTGCCCCGCAACAAAACCGCTCGACCAGCACCACTGAAAATTGTAGCCCCCTAGCCAACCAGTCACATCCATCACCTCACCAATAAAATAAAGCCCTTTAATGTCTTTGCATTCCATGGTTTTCGAGGATAAGTGATCAGTATCGACACCGCCGAGTGTCACTTCCGCGGTTCGGTAGCCTTCAGTGCCATTCGGGGCGATATCCCAATGCTCTAGACGCTCCACAATCGCCGCAAGCTCCTTTTGATTGAACTGTTTTAGTGGTTTATCGACTAGCTCTTTACGTTCAATTAAGACTTCAACCAGACGCTTAGGCAGCACTTTGGCAAGCGTATTCTTGAGTGACTGATTTGGATGCTTCTCACGACTGCGTTCTAATAACTCAGCAACATCATCGTTTGGCACAAGATTGATCAACACCTTTTGTCCGGCCCGCCAGAATGAAGAAATCTGTAACACTGCTGGACCAGATAACCCACGATGTGTGAACAACAGGGCTTCTTTGAACATGGTGCCATCTTCAGCCGTAATTTCCGCAGGTACCGCGATACCAGATAACTCAGCAAAGTCTTCTTTGTCTTCTTTATGCAGAGTAAATGGTACAAGCCCTGCCGTGGTTGGGATAACTCGAAGACCAAATTGTTCCGCGACTTTATAACCAAATGGTGTCGCTCCCAGTTTTGGCATCGACAAGCCACCTGTTGCGATAACTAAAGACTCACATTCGACAATCTCAGTACCAGCATGCAAACGAAAGCCTCCATCAATTTTTTCAATCGAATGAACATCGCATTGGTAACGCTGCTCGATGTTCGGCATGTCACACTCAGCTAACAACATCTTCACGATATCTTTGGCCGTAAATGCATCGACACAAAACAACTGGCCGTGATCACGCTCTTCGAACTCAATGCCATGTTTACACACCATCGAGATAAAATCCCAGTTAGTGTATTGGGAGAGCGCCGACTTAACAAAGTGCGGGTTTTGACACAAATAGTGATTAGCTGAAACGTCGTAGTTAGTGAAGTTACAACGACCACCGCCCGAGATAAGGATTTTACGTCCTGGCTTTTTAGCATGATCGAGCACCAAAACACGGCGGCCTCGCTTACCTGCTTCTGCAGCACACATTAAACCTGCTGCGCCTGCGCCAATTACAACAACATCAAATTTCTTACTCATCGGTAGCTCTTAGACTGATTGGTATCGAATCAAAATAAAAAAGGATGTGCACATTGCACATCCTTGCTTTCTAGGCGCGACATTCTACCGACAAATACCGAAAGGGAAAAGCGCTTAAACTCTAAGCACTCTGTATGTACGTAAAATCTCAGACAGAACAACTATCTAGATCATCGACTCTTAGAGAATGAAGGCCGCAAGTAGCGTCACGCCGAGCAACGCGGTCGATAGAACAAACAATTCACGCACTCTTTCACACTTACCAGTAAAAATTTCATCGTGGTGATGATGATATTCTTTACTTTTAATGTAGTGATACAACCTCACCTGCTTGGTGACATTTCCATGAGTGGTAAAAAAACCATTACCATCAACTTGCTGATATAACAGCGGATGCGCTTCACGCATGATATAAATTAGAGAACGAAGAGCGGTGAGATACCGGACCATATTAACTCCAGTTACCACCATTAGCGCAAATAAGATTGTGTCTCCACTGATCATCTTTTCCTCCCTACATCTTCAACAATGCTCAAGAGAAAAAGACGATCAACACTTCGTCTTTACCCGCTACTTACAACGTCCCAAAACGCGTTTACGCAGCTGGAGCATCCATGATTGAAGATGAACCTTCTTTCGCCATTTGTGCTAGATCTTTGTCAATGAAGAACAACGCTTTACCGTCTTCACCTACCAGTTCGATCTTATCTAAAATCCCTTTAAACAACTTCTCTTCTTCGTGCTGTTCTGACACGTACCACTGTAGGAAGTTAAACGTTGAGTAGTCTTGGCTAGTAAATGCAACGTGCGCCAGTTTGTTGATTTTTTCCGTGATCATTTGTTCATGTTCAAATGTCTCGCGGAAAACGTCACCTAGGCTCGCAAAGTCATGCTTTGGCGCATCAATAGCGCCTAAGATTGGCATTGAGCCAGTTTCACTCACGTAAGTGAATAGGCGTTGCATGTGCTCCATTTCTTCTACGGCGTGAGCGCGTAAAAATTCAGCCGCACCTTCAAAACCTTTGTCTTCACACCAAGCACTCATTTGTAAGTATAGATTGGATGAGAAAAATTCTAGGTTAATTTGCTCATTCAATTGTTCGACCATAGTTTGAGACAGCATGTTAACTCCTATTATTGTGCATGCAATATACCCAAGTAACCTCGAAATAAATGACGCTGCGAGAATAGCTTGGTCTGGCAGACACGGCGAAGTTTCACTTCAACTCTAGTCAGTAACACTACGCTTATTTCAGCATATCAAAGTCACTTGGGTATAACGCCACTATAACATGATTACTGAGACAAGACTTTGTACCTACGGCACCGATATGAGATCACTTCAGCAAATTTTTTTTGGGGTTGGTGCTAATCTAAAACTATGACCTTACAAGGAGATAGCAATATGAGTTACAAACACATACTTGTGGCAGTCGACCTTTCAGACGACAGTAAAGTGTTGATTAAGAAAGCCGTATCACTGGCTAAACCTCTGGATGCGAAAGTCTCTTTTATTCACATCGACGTGAACTACGCAGAACTCTACACCGGGCTTATCGATATCAATATGGCAGAAGCGCAACATCAAGCAATGGAAGCATCGCGCACACAATTGGCAAACTTCGCAGAATATGCGCAATACCCAATTGCCCATACTTTAGTCGGTAGTGGCGATTTGAGTAATGAGCTGTGCGATACCATTCAAGACTACAGCATTGATTTGGTGGTTTGTGGTCATCACCAAGATTTCTGGAGCAAGATTCTATCTTCGACTCGACAGCTGATTAACTGCTCACCAGTCGATATGCTGGTCGTACCGCTAAAAGACTGATTGGCGCAACGATAAAACTTGGTTAGACTGCGGGCACATTTGTTGTTGATAAAGATTCTCATCCATGGCTTATCTATCCGCAGTTACCCTACTTTGGGCATTCTCATTTAGCCTGATCGGCGTTTACCTCGCCGGTCAGGTTGATTCTTGGTTCTCGGTGTTCATGCGCGTGGCACTGGCGAGTTTGGTTTTCATTCCCTTTTTGAAATTCCGTGGCGTTAGCAAACCCCTGATCGCGAAACTGATGACTGTCGGTGGCTTCCAGCTCGGTTTGATGTATTGCTTCTACTACCAATCTTTTTTGCTCCTTTCCGTGCCAGAAGTATTGCTGTTCACCGTATTCACACCCATTTACGTCACGCTAATCTATGACTTCTTGAAAGGTCGCTTTTCACCTTGGTACTTAGTTACCGCAGCAATAGCCGTATTTGGTGCCGCCTGGATTAAATTTGCAGGCATTAATGAAGATTTCCTACTGGGCTTTTTGGTCGTACAAGGGGCAAACCTCTGCTTTGCCATCGGTCAGGTGGGCTACAAATATATCATGGAGAGTGAACCCGTCGATTTGCCACAACACACCGTGTTTGGCTACTTCTACTTAGGTGCACTTTGTGTAGCAACCGTGGCTTTCGCGCTCATGGGTAACCTCGACAAACTACCTACCACTGCAACACAATGGGGCATTCTGACATACCTTGGGTTGATTGCTTCTGGTTTTGGTTACTTTGCTTGGAACAAAGGCGCGACTATGGTGAACGCAGGTGCACTGGCAGTAATGAACAATGCATTGGTTCCGGCGGGCTTGATTGTAAACATTGTGATTTGGAACCGCGATGTTGATGTCATGCGACTCGCCATTGGCGGTGCGATCATCATGCTATCCCTATGGATTAACGAAACCTGGGTGAAAAAGCGCGTAGAGATGAGTTACGCCAATAAGTAACGCAGCTAATCCTATAAACATTTCGACAATAAAAAACGCTCTCCGACTGGAGAGCGTTTTTTGTTTGATTAATGCACTTTGGCTTGTGAGATTGCGTTCATCAAAGCATTAGGTGGCGTTGGCAGCAACACTTCTAGTTTCGCATTGCGCGCTTCAAGCTTGCGCTGACGCTTAAGTAACTTTTGTTGTTTTTTCGCCACTTTTAGCAACTTCTTTTGCTGCTTATAGTGCTTTTTCAGTGTTTTTTTCGCTTTCTTGAGCGATTTTTTATCCGCTAAATCAAACCATACTGGTGCGTCGGCTCTTACTGGCTCCGGAGATTTTTCGGCTTGTTTTTTCTCTTTCACACGCTCAACAACACGCCTCACAATCGCGGCTTTTTCGTTGCTTTGTTTAGTGGTCACTGGAATCGCTTGTGCTGGCAGAGCTTCAACCAATAAGCCACATGCTTGTTGCTCACTCAATGGCTTGTCTTGGCATTTTTGTGGAGGAATTGCGGCTGGCTTACAAAGGGTATCTTTGGCCGATGAAGAGCGTGCGCAAGAACGACAAACGAATTTTGGTGCGACAACTAAACGATGGATATCACCAAGTTCTGCCGCGATCTGTTTGCGACTCATTTTACATAAACGTTTAGCCATTCTACTACTCCAGCTTCCCAGTTATCGACCGCATCACAACAAGTGAAATAATAATAATTCTTAGTTAGATATACAGTCAGGGAAGGGAATTAGCAAGAGAAAACTATCAATAGAGACGAGGAAAGAGAGGCTGAGTCACAGCACGACACACCGTACTGTGACAAGAAAAGTTGAGCCGTCAGGAAGTTATGCCATCGATGCTTTAACGTAGACATCGAAGCGATTTTTTTTCGTTTCAATCGCCATGGTCGGTTTTTTCTCGTTCAGCCAGTTAGCATAGTCTGGGCGTTTAACTACTACACGCTTTGTGGCTAACGCCATGGCTGGTTCTAGTAGGCCATCGGCGTCCAAATCGGCGCCAACCAACGATTGGAAAACGCGCATTTCTTTTTTTACGAGCGCCGACTTCTTTTTATTTTCTGGGTGCGGATACATCGGGTCAAGATACACCACATCTGGCTGGACAAAGTCTTTATCTTGCGCCAATTGCTCTAGCGCATCATGGCTAGAAGCATGGATTAGCGACATGCGCTCAGATACCCAGGTGCCGATTTCGGAGTCTTGTTTCGCTCGAGCCAAGCCATCATCTAACAAAGCGGCTACGACTGGATGGCGCTCGACCATCTGCACTTTACAACCTAGCGAGGCGAGCACAAACGCATCACGACCAAGACCTGCCGTGCCGTCTAACACGGTTGGCGTTGCCCCTTTGTTCAAACCCGCCGCTTTCGCAATTGCCTGGCCTTTACCACCACCGAACTTGCGACGATGACCGACCGCACCACCAATCAAATCCACAAAGATTGCACCCAGCTTTGGCTCATCCACTTTACGTAGCTCCAAACGCTCGGTGGTTAGCACCAAAGCAAAATCGCTATCGTCAGTGTGAGAAAGCTGCCAACGCGCAGCGAGTTCATCAAGATGAGATTGTTGAGACGGGTTTTCACAGATCAATTGCAGTTGCAAAAGGAGGCTCCAATAAAAATCGAGGTAACTGGCGCTGAGTGTATACCTAAGTTACCTATTAATGCTAGGTTGAGCTTGCTACGCAGAGGTTATACAACCGTCAGTTGCTCCACTAGCTCAGAAAGCGGCTTAGGATGGCCAATACCGTAGCCTTGGCCGTAGTCCACACCGAGGTCTATCAAATGCTGCATAACCTGGTCATTTTCGACAAACTCCGCCACCGTCACTTTACCGAGCTGTTTCGCCAAGTCATTGATTGAACGAACCATCACGCGGTCCATTTCATTTACGTTGATATCTTGCACGAAAAGACCATCAATTTTCACAATATCGACAGGAAGTTTCTTTAAGTAACCAAATGAAGATAATCCAGATCCGAAATCATCCAATGCAATCATGCAACCCAAAGCCTTTAGCTTGGTAAACAGCTCAATGGCTTGATCCAGATTACTCATCGCCGCTGTCTCGGTGATTTCTAAGCAGATTTTTTCACACGGCAGAGTCGAACTTTCCAATCGATCCAATAAGAAGTCAATAAACTCTTGATTCCCCATAGATTGACCTGAAAGGTTTATCGAACAGCGACCAAGCTGTTCAACCACCTCAGGACGCTGTTCAAACCACTCTAGTGTTTGAGTAATAACCTGCTTATCAATCCAATGGGCAATGTTGTAACGCTCGGAAGCAGGGATAAACAGCGCAGGAGAAACATAATCACCGTACCCATTGCGAATACGCACCAAAATCTCAAAATACATTTGAGTCTCGTGCTTTTGTAAGCTTTTTATCGGTTGAGCAAACAGTTCTAAACGTTGATTCGACAATGCCTCATGCACCAAATTGACGCTCTGCATTTCCATCTGACGACGCTGCAACTCTTCGTTATCTAAGCTGAATAGATTATAGCGGTTACGGCCTTGCTCTTTAGCGGCGTGACAAGCAGAGTCTGCTTGAGCGTGCACCATTTGTGGCGTATCAGCGGTATGATCGATGATACGGATACCAATTGAGCAACTGATGAACAGGCGTGTGTCTTCCCAAATAAAGAGGTGTTCGCTTAGTGTCGAGATGATCAGTTTGGCAATATTGATGGCGCCATATTCGTCACAGTCTTTGAGTAACACCGCAAACTCATCGCCTCCCATTCGAGCCAAGATGGAATTGTACGGCAGAACGCCTTCCAGCATACTTGCGCAGAATTGAATCGCCGCATCACCTGCATCATGCCCAACCGTATCATTGAGGACTTTTAGTTGATCTAAGTCGAGGTACAACATGGCGTGGACTCGACGATGGCTGTCCACTTCGCACAGTGCGGTCTTAAGCTCTAGTTCAAAGTGGTTTCTGTTGTAAGTCCCCGTCAGTAAGTCATAGCGAGCTTGGTATTCCAATTTCTCGGAAAGCAGTTTGGTTTCGGTAATATCTTCGCCCACAATCAGCAGTTGCTCAGATTCACTCAGCGGACGAATATTCTCGCGCACCCAAACACGATGACCATTTGCATGACGATACTCGACTTCACGTCGCCAAACACCATGCACTTGCTGGTTGGGTTGCAATAACACTTGGCGAGGGAACAGCACTTTGTCATCAAAATAGAACTCCCTCAGGCGATGTCCGAGCATGTCCATCGGTTTGTAGCCAAGAAGTAGTTGAGCAAATCGATTCACTTCTTGAATTCGGTTATTACTATCAAGCGTCACCATCATCACGGGCTGCTGCTCATAATAGTTGCGTAGGGTTGACTCACGTTGGTAGAGCTTGTCCTCCATCAATTTACGACTGGTAATATCGCGCGCTTCAAACAAGTATTGCTTATGATTCCCTACTTGCTGAGAAAAAGGCTTGAGCGAAACTTCTAACACCAATGCGCCGTGTTCTTTACTCCAAATTTCAGCTTCAAACGTCGACACTTGATGGTGAGGCGCGTGGAAATACTCCTCAAGCAACGCTTGTGCTTTTTCACTCCAGTTGGGGTGAAACCAAAGTGGTCGGTCTAAACGCAGTCCTTGGTGATAAAGTAAGGATTGAAGGTGATCGTTGCCCGATTTAAGCACACCGTTGGCATCCAAAATGCCCATATACTGCATGCTCTGATCGAAAATCGATTCTAGAATAGCCTGGCTTTCTCGCGCAGCGCTCTCACTTCGACGCATCCGCTGTAAATAATAACCCATCAGCAAAATGACCACCGACATCACCACAAACAGGCTACCAAACAGGCGAATTTCCTTGGCAAAACGTTCAGAAAGCTTCATTGGCTTATTAAAAAATACCGCAGAAACCTCTTGTTCAGCCCCCAATCCCCAACGCGCTACCGCTTGGTAATCGAGCTTTATTTCAGAATCACTTTTTTTCACGGCAGGCAGAGGCTGATCAGGGTTATCCAAAACGAACTCAAGCATCTCTGCGCTCTCAATACCATGCCGATAACCACTTTGAATAACCCCTCCAACTGCGCCATGACCCAAACCAATGTCATGCACCATAAACAGCGGCGCGTTTGAGACTTTGTTGACACCAACCCAGTCACGCTCGCTGCCAACCATACCTTGTTTATCTCGGTAATAGGTCCAGAACAAGACGACTTTATCGGAACTCAGTTTTGCGACTTGTTGTTTTAGATCGATGATGCTGTCTGGGACAAGTTGTACGATTTTGTCTCGATATTGCGGGAACTTGAGGACAAAATTGTCGATTTGATAACGCAACACCTCACCGGTCACCGAGTGGTCACTGACGATGAGAACTTGTGTGTAGTTCGGATGTAAGCGCTCAATAAGAGCGAGATTCGCTTCCAAATCGACATCTTCCATGACTCCGGTTGCATTCAGAGAACGATGTAAAGAAGGATGGTAGTTATTAATGCCGTTAAATATAACTGGGGTGTCTTTGATGATTGGGGCCAAACGCTGCATGAGTTCAAGTGCATTGTTATCGCTCACTAAAATGGCATCGAATCGCTCTTTGCGTAATTTCGTAAGATATAAGGATTTTAGTTGTGCAAAAAACTGCTCACTCTGGTTACGTTTCGAGTCTAGATAGAGCACACGCATGTCCAGCGCTCGATCGCCCAGCTGTTGCTCGATGCCTCGCTGTATGGAGTCCGTCCAGAAAAAACCCTGATGATAGGAGTGCACGACCAACACCTTCGGATCTGAGGCCGTAGCAAACGCGCTCCAACATAGCGCGGCAATAACCAGAAAACGCTGCACATTATCTCCATAGCTCGGAGTTAACCCGCAGTTACTCCTGCCAAACCTTGTGAATCCTATCCGCTATGAGTATAAAAGGGAGGTAAAACTCTATCCCTAACGGAAATCATAGTATGAATGCGAGCCTGCCGAAACTCGACGACCTTGACCGCGCAATATTAAAAACACTGATGGCTGACGCCAGAACGCCCTACGCAGAAATGGCAAAGCAGTTCGATGTCAGCCCTGCCACTATCCATGTGCGTATCGAGAAGATGAAGTCGGCGGACATCATCGAAGGAACGGAGGTGATCATCAATACTAAAAAGCTTGGCTACGATGTGTGCTGCTTTATTGGTATTAACCTCAATGCAGCTCGTGATTACCACTCCGCGTTAGAAAAACTCAACGCGCTCGACGAAGTCGTTGAAGCTTACTACACCACGGGCGCGTATAACATATTCGTCAAATTGATGTGCAAATCGATTGAAGAGCTGCAATTTGTACTGATCGACAAGCTGCAAGCCATTGATGAGGTTCAGTCCACGGAGACATTGATATCGTTGCAGAACCCGATCAACCGAAACGTAAATCCGTAAAATTTTTTATAAAAAATGTACAAAAAAGGCCAACCGTTCGGTTGGCCTTGATGTTTTTTGCTCAATTTACGCCGCAATACCCGAATGGCGCAACAGTGCATCGATTTGTGGCTCGCGGCCACGGAAGCGCTTAAACAGCTCCATTGGCTCTTCACTGCCCCCCATTTCTAGGATGTTGTTCAGGAAGCTTAGACCCGTATCTTTGTTGAAGATGCCTTCTTCTTCAAAGCGAGAATACGCGTCTGACGACAGCACTTCAGCCCACAGGTAGCTGTAGTAACCCGCACTGTAGCCACCAGCAAAAATATGGCCGAAGCTGTGTGAGAAACGCGCCCACTCAACCGCAGGAACTACCGCGACTTTCTCTTTCACTTTCGCCAGAGTTTCCAGTACACGCGCACCCACTTCAGGGTCATATTCGGTGTGAAGCGTGAAGTCGAACAAGCCGAATTCTAGCTGACGCAAAATACCCATCGCAGATTGGAAGTTTTTCGCTGCGAGCATTTTGTCTAGCATCGCTTTCGGTAGCGGCTCACCTGTCTCATAGTGACCAGAAATGAACGCCAGAGCGTCCTCTTCCCAACACCAGTTTTCTAGGAACTGACTTGGTAGCTCAACCGCATCCCAAGGCACGCCATTAATACCTGAAACAGCACCTGTATCAACTTGCGTCAACATGTGGTGGATTCCATGACCAAATTCATGGAATAGCGTCACGACTTCATCGTGCGTGAACAGTGCTGGTTTGTCGCCCACTGGACGGTTGAAGTTACACGTTAGATACGCAACCGGCGTTTGCAGCTCGCCAGATAGCGTAACGCGACGACCACGACAATCATCCATCCACGCGCCGCCACGTTTGTGTTCACGAGCGTAGAGATCTAGGTAGAAGCTGCCACGGAGTGTGCCTTCAGCATCAAAGATATCGAAAAAGCGCACGGACTCATGCCAAGTGTCTACGCCTTCGCGCTCAGTAACGGTCATGCCAAACACGCGGTTTAGCACTTCAAACAGACCGCTCACGACTTTTGACTCTGGGAAGTATGGGCGCAGTTCTTCATCCGAAATTTGGAACAGGTGCTGCTTTTGTTTCTCGCTGTAGTAAGCGATATCCCAAACGTTCAGCTCTTCAACACCAAACTCACTTTTCGCAAACTGACGTAACTCTTCGACTTCACGTTCACCTTGCGGCTTCGCTCGTGTCGCTAGGTCATTCAGGAAGCCCAGCACTTGATCCGGCGTTTCAGCCATCTTTGTTGCTAACGACTTTTCACTGTAAGTATTGAAACCTAGCATACGTGAAATTTCATGGCGCAGTTTTAGCTGCTCAGTAATGATTTCTGAGTTATCCCATTTGCCTGCGTTTGGACCTCGATCAGAAGCGCGCGTCACGTACGCTTCGTACACTTCTTTACGCAACTCTTGGTTATCGCAGTACGTCATGACAGGTAGGTAAGATGGGATATCTAGCGTAATTAGGTAACCATCTAACTCTTTTGCTTCTGCGGCAGCTTTCGCTGCTGCCAGCGCCGATTCTGGCATACCTGCTAGGTCTTTCTCGTCTGTGATGTGCTTGGTCCAACCCATGGTGGCATCCAGCACATTGTTAGAGAATTTAGAGCTCAGCTCAGACATACGTTTGCTGATCTCGCCGTAACGGTGCTGCTCATCGGATGGCAAACCAATGCCTGATAACTCGAAATCACGCAGTGCATCAGTGATGGTTTTCTGCTGGGCACGAGTTAACGTTGCAAATTCTTCGCTCGCTTTGATGGTTTTGTACGCTTCGTACAACCCTTTGTGCTGACCAACCCAAGTGCCGTACTCTGACAAAATTGGTAGGCAACTTTCGTAAGCTTCACGTAGCTCTTCGCTGTTCACTACCGAGTTCATGTGACCCACTGGCGACCAGATGCGGCTTAAGCGATCATCCGCTTCTTCAATTGGCGCAATCACACTGTCCCAAGTTGGATGAGCGTTGTCTTGTAGAACTTCATCGATTTTTGCTCGGCAGTCAGCAATCGCTTGCTCAACGGCAGGCTTGATGTGTTCTGGTTTAATTTGAGAAAACGGAGGTAGGTCCGTAAACGTCAGAAGAGGATTAGACATGAATAATTCCTTTTGTGTTTTGACTCTGTGATTGCCTGTCTATTTTGTGTAGATAGGCCAACTCAATGTACAGACGAGCCAGCAACATGGATTGGGGGAGCTCCGTTCCCTTTCTCTATGCCGCGATGACCATCATATAGTCAACCAGCGCTACTCTGTCCTTGAGTCTTGTTATACCTAAATGAAATTTCACACCCTTTTGAGTGCGAGAAACTCACCTAGTTCAATTCGATTACCAATAGTAAGTGTGGGTGACTTAAAGAAATTTCAATAGCGTCCCCTTATCAGAGGAACAGATTTGATTGGAAGTTCTACATCTTTAAGTTACTTGAGTATAATACCGCCATAGAGTGAAAATCACAGACCACACTCAACCAAAGAGTGTTTCGAGAGTTTAATTTGTTAAGTTACCGCCACAGCTTCCACGCTGGCAACCATGCCGACGTGGTCAAACACATCGTTCAAAGCCTCATTCTTGATGCGCTGAAACAAAAAGATAAGCCATTCGTTTATCACGATACCCACTCGGGTGTGGGCCGTTACGATCTGACTCACGAATGGTCTGAAAAAACGGGCGAATACAAACAAGGCATCGCACGTATTTGGGATAACCCAAGCATTCCCGAAGACATCAAAAGCTACATCGATGCCATTAAAGTGCTCAACAATGGCGAGAAGCTGCGTTACTACCCAGGCTCACCACGTGTGGCGCGCGCGCAAATCCGCCCACAAGATCGCATGGTGCTGACCGAGTTGCACCCGGCCGATCACCCATTGTTAGAGCAAGAATTCCATCGTGATCGCCAAGTGAGCATCTTCAAAGAAGACGGATTCCAACGCCTCAAAGCAAGCTTACCGCCACAAGAACGTCGTGGTTTGGTGCTGATTGACCCACCATACGAACTCGCGAAAGAGTACCGCGATGTGGTGCGAGCGATTCATCAGAGCCATAAACGTTGGGCAACCGGTATCTACGCGATTTGGTACCCAGTGGTAAACCGTCACGACATCGAAGATATGATCGAAGGCTTGGAAGCACTGGGCATTCGTAAAATTCTGCAAATCGAGTTAGGTGTTGCACCAGATACCAACGAGCGCGGCATGACGGCATCCGGCATGATTGTGATTAACCCGCCATGGAAACTGGAAAGCCAGATGAAAGAGATTCTGCCATTCCTGCAAGACGCGATCGCACCAGCAACTGGCCACTGGAAAGTGGACTGGATTGTGCCAGAGTAAGCACTTCAGTACTGATATCTTCAAGCGCAACGATATTCTCGTTGCGCTTTTTTATGCTCTCACCTTCTCCCTCCAATCGTGCTTATTCTTCTTTTTGTGCCTCTCATCGCTATTTGTCATAAGTATTGTCGCTTTTTCCCATTTAGGAATTAGTCGAATTCGATTTATGATAGTGGGATAACGGTGGCATTGAGTTCGGGCAAGGTCATCCCAATCTATCTATGTACCAGATAAAATTTATAAGCTCTTGGAGAAAGTAATGGCGACTCATTTTGACTATATCTGTATCGGTGGCGGCAGTGGCGGCATCGCATCTGCAAACCGTGCGGCGATGTACGGCGCGAAAGTTGCGCTAATCGAAGCTCAAGACCTTGGCGGTACCTGTGTAAACGTAGGTTGTGTACCGAAAAAAGTGATGTGGCATGGCGCGCAAATCGCAGAAGCAATGAACCTGTACGCAGAAGATTACGGTTTTGATGTCGACGTGAAAGGTTTCGACTGGAGCAAACTGGTTGAGAGCCGTCAGGCGTACATTGGTCGTATTCACCAATCTTACGATCGCGTTCTTGGCAACAATAAAGTAAACGTGATTAAAGGCTTTGCTAAGTTTGTTGACGAAAAAACTGTCGAAGTAAACGGTGAACACTACACAGCAGATCACATCCTGATCGCGGTTGGTGGTCGTCCTACTATTCCAAACATTCCAGGCGCTGAATACGGCATCGATTCAAACGGCTTCTTCGACTTAGCAGAGCAACCAAAACGCGTTGCGGTTGTGGGCGCAGGCTACATCGCAGTTGAAATTGCTGGCGTACTGCACGCGCTAGGTACAGAAACGCACCTGTTCGTACGTAAAGAGTCACCACTACGTAGCTTCGATCCAATGATCATCGATACGTTGGTTGAAGTAATGGAAGCAGAAGGCCCAACACTGCACACCCATTCTGTACCAAAAGAAGTGGTAAAAGAAGCCGATGGCAGCCTAACTCTGCACCTAGAAAACGGTGAGAGCCAAAACGTTGACCAACTGATTTGGGCAATCGGTCGTCACCCAGCAACTGATGCAATCAACCTAGCGTCAACTGGCGTGGCAACGAACGAAAAAGGCTACATTAAGGTAGACGAATACCAAGAAACCAACGTGAAAGGCATCTACTGTGTGGGTGACATCATGGAAGGCGGTATCGAGCTAACGCCAGTAGCAGTGAAAGCGGGTCGTCAACTTTCTGAGCGTTTGTTCAACAACAAACCAAACGCGAAGATGGACTACGATTTGGTACCAACTGTGGTATTTAGCCACCCACCAATCGGCACTATCGGTCTTACAACGCAAGAAGCGGAAGAGAAGTACGGCAAAGACAACATCAAAGTCTACACATCTGGCTTTACGGCGATGTACACCGCCGTTACCAAGCACCGTCAACCATGTAAGATGAAGCTTGTATGTGCGGGCGAAGAAGAAACGGTTGTTGGCCTACACGGCATCGGCTTTACCGTAGATGAAATGATCCAAGGCTTCGGCGTAGCAATGAAGATGGGCGCAACCAAAGCAGACTTCGACTCTGTTGTGGCTATCCACCCAACGGGCTCAGAAGAGTTCGTAACGATGCGTTAATTGCGCGCTAATCGCATTGCTGATTTCAGCGAATCATTTGAAAAGGTCATCTTAGGATGACCTTCTTTTGTTATCCCATGCTTAACTCGCATTCTCTAATAATGTGCGAATAAACTCGGCTTTAATAGCACTCTCCTGCTTACCATCATGAATCAGACACAAGTCTGCACGCAGTGACTCTTTCAGCTTGATAAAACGAATCCCATGCCAATGATGCTGAGAAAACGTCGACGGCACCAACGTCACGGTATTGCTGTTTGCCACATACGCCATCAAGGTGCTTGGCTCCACCACTTGTTTGCCAATATGGGGTGAAAAGCCTTCTTGCAGACAGGCATTGATGATGAAGTTTGCCGAGGCAGAATTCGCCAAACTCATAAACGCAAACTCACACGCCTTTAAATCTTGGAGCCGCAGCAAAGATTTGCTGGCTAACTCATGTTGCTCCGACACCGCCACCACAAACACATCTTTGCCCAAAGATACCGACTGATACGGATAAATGTTGAGTGCATCAGCAAAACGCACAATGCCCACATCGATTTTCTTCTCGCTAAGGTGCTTCTTTTGCGTCTCTGGGTTAAGGTCAAAAATATCGGCGTGATAAGTGTCATGCTCAGCATGGAAGCGCTGTAACAAACGATCAAATCCGCCCCAAAATGCACTACTTACCACACCAACTCGCAAGATATTTCTCTGGTTCAAACCCACTTGCTGCACTTGATTGAGTGAGACATCCAAGGTCTGAAAAATCAGTTGGCATTTGGACTCCAACAATCGCCCGGCCTCCGTCAGCATGACGTTTCTTGAATCACGCTCAAACAGTTTGACGTTAAGCACCTCTTCCAACTCTTTGATGCGATTGCTCAACGGCGAATTGGTGATATTGAGGTTGTCGGCCGCCTTAGTGAAATGCTTGGTTTGTGCGACCTCGTAAAAGTAACGCAGCATCTTCAGCGTCACGCGCTCAAATGGTTCTGACTTCATGCATTGAGTCCTAGCGAATTTCATCATCCTCTTTTTAAGGATGATAGTAGCGAATAAAGCAAAGATAACCAGCGCAGAAAGTCACACAATGGAATCAACACACAACCAGAAGGTGACTAACATGAATCACGATCCAGTAATCGGCGCGCTACAAACCATTCGCGAACGCAAACCAAACTTCCAACCTAAAGCGGCGTTTATTTTAGGCTCTGGCTTAGGCGTATTGGCAGACGAACTACAAGACAAAGTGGTCATTCCATACGAAGAGCTCGAAGGCTTTCCGGTTAGCACCGTGCAAGGCCACTCTGGTGAGTTGGTACTTGGTACCATGGGCGGCGTAGACGTAGTGTGCATGAAAGGTCGCGGTCACTACTACGAACACGGCTCAATGAAGGTCATGACCACGCCCGTGCGCACCTTTAAAAAGCTGGGCTGTGAGTTTTTACTCGTCACCAACGCGGCAGGCTCACTTCGCCCTGAACGCATTGATGTCGGTTCTCTGGTGGTATTTCATGATCACATTAATACCATGCCTGAATCGCCAATGATCGGTCCGAATGATGAAGAGTACGGCCCGAGGTTCTTCAGCCTCGCCAATGCGTACGACAAAAACCTGCGCGCAGAAGCGTTTGAAGTAGGCAAAGCCAATGGCATTCACCTGAATGAAGGTGTGTTTGTCTCTTACACAGGCCCCAACTTTGAGACCGCAGCCGAAATCCGCATGATGCAAATCATCGGTGGTGACGTAGTGGGCATGTCGGTCGTGCCAGAAGTGATTTCTGCGGCGCATTGCGGCTTACCCGTATTGGCAGTGTGTGCGATCACCAACATGGCAGAAGGCTTGGGAGATGTAGAATTGTCTCACGCCCAAACATTGAAGTGCGCGAAGCTAGCCGAAGCAGATTTCATTCGCTTTATTAAGCACTTTATGAAGCATCACTTCTAAAGCCGTTTCATTCCAAAAAGCAAAAGGGTCATCAAGTAACTTGATGACCCTTTTTCGTATCACTTTTTCTAACGTTCGGGGTATTTCGGAGCCGTTTGTGCGTTTTACTTAACTGCGCGAACCAATTCAGCAATGCCTTCCCAATCGCCGTTGTCCATCATTGCGGTTGGCACCATCCAAGTACCGCCACAAGCCACAACCGATTTCAACGCTAGGTAATCTTCCACGTTAGATGGGCTTACGCCACCTGTTGGCATGAATTCCACTGGGTAAACCGCCGTGAGTGCTTTCAGCATGTTTACGCCGCCTGATGGCTCAGCAGGGAAGAACTTCAACGTACGCAGAC
The DNA here is from genome assembly GCF_033339995.1 of Vibrio sp. 1641. Classification (NCBI taxonomy): domain Bacteria; kingdom Pseudomonadati; phylum Pseudomonadota; class Gammaproteobacteria; order Vibrionales; family Vibrionaceae; genus Vibrio; species Vibrio sp. 1641. Next base: position 35,400 of record NZ_JAWOVP010000008.1, on the reverse strand, counting down.
CCATTTCCATCGCTTGCTCAACCAAGCTTGGGTTGTTTACACCCGGTACGATAGTCACACCACGTTGCTGACAGTATTTCACTGTGGTTGGGTTGAAGCCTGGGCTAACGATAAAGTCCACGCCCGCTTCGATTGCGATATCAACTTGTTCTGTGGTCAGAACGGTGCCCGCGCCAATCAACAGTTCTGGGTACGCTTCACGCATGATGCGAATCGACTCCGCCGCCGCTTCGGTGCGGAATGTTACTTCAGCACATGGTAAACCGTTTTCTACCAACACTTTTGCCAGTGGCAGAGCGTGTGCTACGTCGTTGATTGCGATAACTGGGACGATTTTGATATCTCTTAATCGTTGTTCAAGTGTTGTCATGGGGAACCTCTAAAGAATAAAGCTTAATGTTGCGACGATAATAAACGCGATACCGCCAAGTAACGTTTCCATTACCGTCCAAGTTTTTAATGTGGTTTTCTCATCCATCTCAAGCAGACGAGATACCAACCAGAAACCAGAGTCATTGAAGTGAGACAGTACCGTTGCACCACCCGCAATCGCGATTACGATAAAGCAAAGGTCTAGTTCACTCAAACCTGTTGATGCAGCCACAACTGGTGCGATAAGAGCCGCCGTAGTGGTTAGCGCTACGGTTGCCGAGCCTTGAGCAACACGCAGACAGGTTGAAATCACAAACGCCGCCACAATCACAGGCATACCTGTATCTGTAAGAACGTCAGCCAGTGCATCACCGATGCCGCTTGAGCGCAGTACGCCGCCAAACATGCCACCAGCACCCGTTACTAGGATAACGCCACAGATTGGAGCCAATGACTCACCACACAATTTTTCTAGTTTTGCCATGCCGTAGTCTTTGGCAAACACAGCCAGACAGACAATCAAAGTGATCAGCAACGCAACTGGGGTTTTACCTAGCATGCGTAGGAACTCAACCAGTGCCGTTTTGCCATCAATCACACCCGCAACCGCCAGTGTGTTCAATACCGTATCCAAACAGATTAGCAGGACTGGCAGCACAAGGATGGTCATAACCGTGCCAAATTTTGGTGCGTTGCGCTCATCCACCATCGCTTCGCCATTAAAGAAGGCTTTAGATAGTGGGATATCGAATTTTTTGCCCGCGTACAAACCAAATAGGTAAGCGCCAAGGTACCAAGTTGGAATAGCCACCAGAATACCCACCACCAATAACAGACCGATGTTTGCACCAAGGAATTCTGCCGCTGCAACCGGACCTGGGTGTGGTGGAACAAACGCGTGCATAACCGCAAAAGCACCAGCTGCAGGCAACGCGTATTTAATTGGTGAGCCACCAAAACGAGCCGCCACACTTAGGATGATTGGCATCATCACTACAAGGCCAGCATCGAAGAAGATTGGGAAGCCAAACAGTAATGAAGCGACGCCCAAAGCAAATGGTGCGCGCTCTTTACCAAAGCGACCAATCAAAGTGTCTGCCAGCACTTTCGCACCGCCAGTCACTTCAAGAATTTTACCGATCATCGCACCAAGACCAACCAGCAATGCCACGGAAGCCAGCGTGCCGCCGAAGCCGCCCATCATGGTCGATACGACTTTCTCTGAAGGAACGCCAGTGGCGATTGCCGTACCTAAACTCACCATAGTAAGGGAAGCAAAAGCATGGACTTTCAGTTTAATGATCAGAACGAGTAACGCTGCAATGGCAAGGCCTGCAATCGTCAGTAGGAACGTAGGATCTGGGGCTTGGGTTAATTGCTCCATAGGTTCACCTTTAAGAATTATTGTTTGTGTTATGGTTCACATTTATTTCAGTTACCGGTAACATGTTACCGATAACATTAATAAGATAAACCCATATTTTAAAGTGAATTCAAAAATTGAGATCACGCGCAAATTTGGTTATGAGGATAAGTTATGGCTGGTAGTAGTGTCATCGTTATGGGCGTTTGTGCTAGTGGTAAAAGCACAATTGGTGAGCATCTAGCGAAAAAGCTAGGGCGTAAATTCATTGATGGTGATGATCTTCATCCACGAGCGAACATTCAGAAAATGGCATCGGGCCAGCCTCTGAACGATGATGATCGCAAGCCATGGCTAGAACGCATTCGTGATGCGGCGTACAGCCTAGAAAGCAAAAACGAACACGGCATTATTGTCTGTTCAGCACTGAAAAAGATTTACCGCGATCAGATCCGCGAAGGCAACGACAATGTGACCTTCCTGTTCCTTGATGGCGATAGGGAGTTGATCCTTAATCGCATGCGTATGCGCAAAGGCCACTTCATGAAAGAAAACATGGTGAAGAGCCAATTCGAGACGCTAGAGCGCCCAGACAACGAGCCTCAAACTCTGATCGTCAGTATCGACGGAGACATCAGCGACGTGGTGGAACGCTCTGCCGCTGAGCTAATCAAAATGCAAGCGATCGAGGTGGCGTAATGACTCACTCTGTTGTTCTTGAGGTCACACAACGCTTGACCGAGCGCAGCCGTGAAGCGCGCGCTGCCTTTCTTACTCGCACCGAAGTCCAAGCCGAAGCAGGTAAAGGCCGCGTTGGTTTATCTTGTGGTAACTTAGCCCATGCAGTCGCCGCTTCTTGCTCTTCTGAAAAGAAAAATATTCTCGATTTTACTCATGCCAATGTCGCGCTGATCAGCGCCTACAACGACATGTTGAGCGCCCACCAGCCGTACCAAGATTACCCAGTGCAAATCAAACAAGTGCTGGCGGACTACGGCCATACGGCGCAAGTCGCAGGTTGTGTGCCAGCGATGTGCGATGGGGTGACTCAAGGTCAAGCAGGCATGGATATGTCGCTGTTTTCACGTGACTTAATTGCGCAATCAACGGCGTTGTCTTTGAGTCACAATGTCTTTGATGCCACATTACTGCTTGGCATATGTGACAAAATCGCACCGGGGCAACTGATGGGCGCGCTTTCTTACGCACACTTACCAACGGCGTTTGTGCCTGCGGGTCTGATGGCAACAGGCATCAGCAACGAAGAGAAAGTCGACGTGCGCCAAAAATACGCAGCGGGAGAAGTCGGCAAAGACGCTCTGCTGGATATGGAGTGTCGCGCTTACCACTCTGCGGGGACGTGTACGTTTTACGGCACCGCCAACACCAACCAGTTGGTGTTCGAAGCCATGGGCTTGATGCTGCCAGGTTCGGCATTCATTCATCCCCATACCCAACTGCGTAAAGCGTTAACCGATCACGCGGCTCTGAAAATCGCCTCAATGACGGCGGGTTCTGCACACTTCCGTCCGCTGGCCGAGGTGGTCACAGAAAAGAGCTTGGTCAACGGCATCATCGCTCTACTTGCATCTGGCGGCAGCACCAATCACACCATTCATATGATCGCCGTGGCGCGTGCTGCTGGCATCTTGCTCACCTGGCAAGACATCAGCGATCTGTCGGATGTGGTTCCTTTATTAGCGCGCGTTTACCCGAACGGCCCAGCCGATATGAACGCGCTCCAAGACGCGGGGGGCGTGCCCGCGTTATTGCACCGCTTGAACCAATCCGAGCTTTTGCATCGCGATGTGAAACCCGTGTTTGGTGAATTTGAAGACCAAATGACGCTGCCGAGCCTTGTCGATGGCCAACTGACCTGGACATCGTGCCAAGGCAGCCAAGACGGTGACGTGATCGCCAAACCGGACGCCACTTTCCAAAACACTGGCGGCACTCGCGTACTGACTGGCAACTTGGGTAAAGCCGTGGTGAAAGTGTCTGCGGTGAAAGAAGAGCAACGCGTGATTGTTGCACCTGCGATCGTATTCCAATGCCAACATGAAGTGGAAGCTGCGTACAAACGTGGTGAGCTGAACAAAGATTGCATCGTTGTGGTCACACACAACGGCCCAGCAGCAAACGGCATGCCTGAACTGCACAAGCTGATGCCAATTTTAGGTAACGTGCAAAAAGCGGGCTTTAAAGTCGCGCTAGTGACGGACGGTCGTTTATCTGGTGCATCCGGTAAAATTCCGTCTGCGATTCACGTTTCTCCAGAAGCCATTCGTGGTGGCGCGATTGGTTTGGTGCGCAACGGTGATTTGATTCATCTGGATTGCCAAACGGGCGAACTGAACAACTTAAGCGATACCACTGGTCGCGAGTTGATTCATTTCGATACCGAATCGACCCAACAAACTTGGGGACGAGGCTTGTTTAGCGTGATCCGCCAAAACGTATCGAGTGCAGAAGAAGGCGCAAGCTTTATTGTGTAAGCCAGACAAACAAAAAGAGCGGAGTTTGATACTCCGCTCTTTGTATTTGTCTTCGTTGTTTTTGTTTGGCTTGATTAAGCGGTTTTCATCACCACGACGGCAGCAATCACCACAAAGATACCAAACCAGCCGATTGGTTTGAGTTTCTGCTTAAACAGCAAGGCTCCACCCACTGCGGTACCCAAGATACCGATCGCACCCCAAGAGGCATAAGCAATGGCTAAGTCGATCTCTTTCACCGCTTGTGCCAACAGCGTGAATGCTGTCAGTACCAACACAATCGCCGCAATGCCCCAGCCTTTGTATTTAAAACCTTTTGAGCGTGTCAGCGCCATATTGGCCATGATATCGACCAAGGCAGCCATCACGACAAATCCAAATGACATCGTAAAAAATTGACTCATGATTCGCACCTTGTACTAGTAGAAAATGAACGTTCTTTTGCCGGTTTATCGGCATTTTTCTTGGCGTTAGGTTGACCATGTGATTCCCCTAAGGTCACACACACAATGCCAACAACGGCTAACATCAAACCAAACAACTCTTGATGGTTTAAGTTGGCATCAAAGGCGATGATCGACACCACGGTGATCAACGAGATACCCAACCCTTCCCAGACAGCGTATGCCACACCGATAGATATTTTCTTCGCGGCAAACGCGAGAAAGTAGTAAGAGATTGCGATCAGCACATACATTACGATGTAGCCCCACCACCCGTGCCCTTGTCCGATAAGAGACATAGTGCTGGTGCCAGCCACTTCGGCAACGATGGCGAGCAATAAAAATAGACGTGCAACTAGCATGATTAATCCTCCATCAGAAATTAAAAAAATGCATAACGGAGAATGGTGAATGCCGCGTACCTGTATCGACATTCAAAAAGTTAAAAAGATAAAAATGAGCCACTTCTCCTGACTATTTGAGATAAGGTTAGCGCTGGGTAGGAAAAAGAGACAGGTAATTGAGATATTCATTTTTGAATATCTTAAGAAGTAAGTTGTCTATGTAATCACACAATATTGATAAGGTTAAAGTATCTACTCTCATTCAGCCTATGCCATAAAGTGACATCACTGCGTAAAAATCAGCGGCGTATTGAGGGTTTGTCGCACCACTTTATGCAGGTGTCTGTGCAAAGGATGGTTGCGGTTGGTTTGAAGGAAACCGCCAGAGACAACAAACTGGCTAAACTCACGATTAACGGGTGGCATTGCGTAAGAGGCGAGTTCTGGCATCAACAATGCCGAGCTTTGACTGGCATACATAATCGCGTCGGTTTCTTGCAACATTTGGCAAGCCAAACGCAAATTATAGGACTTCAGTAACACTGCTGGCTCATAACCCATGCGTCGATACTCGGACTCCACGGTACAAAGCGGTTTATATGACGCAGGCGCAGGCAAAGAGACAAGTGGTAGTTTGGACACCGTGTCCCAATCATTGCTGACTTTCGACAACGTTGGGTGGTTTTTGCGCGCCAAAATCACTCGTTTTTCAACGAATAACGGGCGCATGTAAATGTCTTTCGACAGCTCGGTCTCTTGGTCAAGAATGCAGTAATCGTGCTCGCCTTCTAACATTTCATCGTGCGAGTAAGTATTCCAGCTGGAAAAAGCAAAGTGCGCTTTGGGAAAGGCTCGATGACAACCAGTGAGCAGTCGCTGCCCTTGTTCATCCATCAAATAAGGGTCAGTTACAATAGCAATCTGCCCTTGGTATTGCAGCGGGTCGAACACTTCAAATTCTTGCACCACTTTTTCCAGTGGTGCAACCATATTGTCGAACTCGGCGGCGAGACGAATCGCCATGGGTGATGGCTCTACCCCATGTGCTTTACGCACAAAAAGCGGGTCATCAAACACTTGTTTCAACTTCATCACGCCGCGGCTGGCGCTCGGTTGAGAAATGCCAAGCTGCATTGCGGCCAGCTTGATGCTGCGGTTTTCCACCACGGCTTTTAATAAACGCATTAAGTTGAGATCCAATGCATCCAGCTGATGTGCCATACCCTAACCTACCAATACCATTGATGAGCGAATACAAAGAGCAGTTAACAATTAGTTAAACACTCTCTCCCGACGTGATCTGATAACCCATATCGAAGACTTTTTCTTCTTGCGTTTCGCCTTTCAGGCGCGCAATTAATAGCTCTGCGCTCTTTACACCAATTTGGAAACGCGGCGTATCAACGCTGGTCAGTTTCGGACTGATGGTTTGACCGATATCCAACGCGTTATAGCCCGCCACTGCCAATTGCTGTGGAACTTGAATGCCACGTTGCTGCGCACTCAGCATGGTGCCAATTGCGATGTCATCGTTGGTACAGAACACCCCATCGAGCGTTGGGTGCGTTTCCAGTGCGCGTTCGAGCAAATCATGCGCTAAAGAAAAACTAGAATGATCACCAGTTAATACATGTTTGGGTTCTAGCCCTGCTTCTGTCATCGCGCGATCGTAACCTTGCATCCGCAATTTGGTTCGCGTATCCAGACGCGCGCCAAAATAGACGATTGTACGCTTCCCCGTATCTAGCATCTGCTTAACCACGGTGTACGACGCATCTTCATGATCGAGTCCAACCGCCATATCAATCGGCTCCGATGGCAGTTCCATGGTTTCGACCACCGGAATGCCCGCATTTTTGATCATCTGTAATGTACGCGGCGTGTGATGGCTTTCAGTTAGAATAAGCCCATCGACTTGATAAGAGAGTAATGACGCGATCTTGCGCTCTTCTTCAAGCTCATCGTAGCTAAAATGCGCTAAAAGCGTCTCATAGCCATTGGCTTTGGTCACCATCTCTATGCCCTGAACAAAGGAAGCAAAAATTTGGTTGGACAAAGACGGCAGTAAAATACCAATGGCTTTACTGGAGGACTTTGACAACATCGCCGGTGCACGGTTTTCGATGTAACCCATCTCTTCAATCGCAGTCGCAATCTTGGCCCGAGTCTTTTCCGCCACCGATTCAGGGTTACGCATGTAGCGTGAAACGGTCATCTTCGTGACGCCAACCTGGTCTGCGACATCCTGCAATGTCGTACGAGTTTTCTTATTCTGTTGAGCCATAAATATGTGATTTATCAGTAATGTTACAAGTAACATTATGACGAATAGACTCTCTGCCGACAAGCTCAGTGAAAATAATTCGCAAAATCATGACGTTATTACTCCACTAGCCATCAAATTGCGTTTCATGGATTGTGAATCAAAACCGAATAAATAAATGACATTTATATCAAAGTTCTTATAAAATGCCGTACCTAAAAGAATAAGACATTAGTCACAGTGCAGTTAGGCTCTAGCGAAACCCAGATTTACTACCACCTGCTTGCTCTGGACGACTCCCAAAAGCAGCAATACCTCCAAGCATTGCAACGAAGTCAACCTGAGCTGTATCGACAACTCGTTCCTCTTTTAGCCAACGAGACACCGGAAGAACAGCTAACGCAGTTACTTTATTTTGGTGCTCATCAGGCAACGAACCAAGACGTCGATCTAAGCGGAGAAATCATCAGTAAGTACCGCCTAACTCATGAGTTGGGGCGTGGTGGCATGGGTGTCGTATACGCCGCTCTACGTGCAGATGAAACGTTCGAGCAAGATCTGGCTATCAAGTTTATTCAAAGCAATTTGAGCAATGTGTTAGGGCAACGCGCACTCTTCGATGAAGCTCAACTTCTCGCGCGTCTAAACCATCCTTACATCGCGAAAGTGTTTGACGGCGGTCTTCATCAAGATTCGGTTTACATCGTGATGGAGCGGGTGTTTGGTCAAACTTTGGATGAGTATCTATCTGAAAAGAAGCTAGAAAAAACGGAGAAGCTGCTGTTGTTTAAGCAGATCTGCCAGGCGATGGAGCACGCCCACCAGCACCAGGTTTTGCATGCCGATCTAAAACCAGAAAATATACTGATTGATCGTAGCAAGCGTCCCAAGCTGCTTGACTTCAACTTGACTCAAAAAGCGCACTCCAACCGAGAAGATTCACCCTCAGCGCTGATTGCGTTTAGCCAAAATTTTGCCAGCCCAGAGCAGCAAGCAGGACAGGTTCTAACAGAGCAAAGCGACGTGTACTCCTTAGGCAAAATTCTCGCTTTGATGTTTCCATCACCAACAATTTGGTCTGATGTTTACTGGGTGATAAGACGCGCAACGCGTCCTGCCACTCAAATGCGATATATCAATGTTCGAGCATTGCGCATTGATATCGAACGAATTATCGAACGCCGTCCAATCGAGCAGAAAAAAAACTGGCCATTGTATAGCGCCTTTCGCTTGGTACAGCGACGTCCCCTTGCTTCGGTATTGTCAGGCATCATTGTGCTCTCTGGTGTGTTATTTGGCAGCGCCATGATGCAAAAGAATATCCAGCTGCAACAAGAGAAGAAGATTGCAGAAGATATGATGTACGAAATGACTCGCCTCATCTTCCACGCGAAGGGGCAAAATGTCGAACATCTCTCAGTGAACTCCATGATGGAGTTAACACGAAGGCGGATACTCTCTAACCCAGATATCCCCAAACATATAAAACAAAAAATGTTGTTGGCGATGATGACACCGGTGCCAGAGAAGCACCTAACTACACCAATGAGTTGTCAGCCAAATTGTGCGTCTAAGGACAGCACCAACCAATAAGGCTTAAAACAAGATGTATACACGTTCAGTGGTATTTTGGCTGTCTGCATTGACGGCTACGTCCACGTTGGCAGCAGACGTTTCAGCTGCCACTTCACACCCACCAGCTTCAACCTTGAAGCAAGGCTACTTTATCGACGCCCCAGTGACTGGCCTGTATTACAAAACCAGTTCCAATATCACTGGCGTCACTCAGCAAGGAGCATTTCATTACCAACCCGGTGATGTAATTAGCTTCTTCCTTGGTAACGATGATAAAGGTTATCTGCTGACGACCTTATCAAGCCAAGAAGTGCTGACGCCGACGATGGCGACAACCAAACCTAGCCGCAGCATCAATATGACGCGTCTGCTGCTTTCTCTCGACAGCACGCCTGAGAATCGTGAGGAAATTGTCCTAGCAAACCGTGTGCTGTCTGATCCTCACTTTCAAAGCCAGCTCAAAGGCCTTGATCTCAATTACCTGGATGACGCTAAACGCTACCTCAATCTCGATTGGGTATCTGTCAATGAGGCGATTGAGCACCTAAACGAAAGCCAGCAGTACATTGAAAAAAACTTTACCTCTGATGAGATCATTTTTGAACCTCGCGACATAACGTTCAAAAACATCGTCATCAAAAAGAAGGATTGGCAAGGCCGCGCTTGTGCTTACGATCTACGCTATCAGCATCATCCCAAATATCGTCCTCCTATTGGTGAAACTCGATTCACCATCACCAAAGACTCATTGATTGAACACCCAAGCATTGGCGACCATTTTCAAGGCTGCTTCCTCTCGATGAAGCGCCCTATCACGGAAGATGTCGTCGAACCGATAAGCAAGTTTGCGGATTGGTTTAATATCGTTGGTTGTTCAATCACAGGGTGCACCCGCAACGACTTGAATGGCTTTTCTCTCGAAGACTTCGATGATGAAGGCGACTGGAAGTACCGCTCCGTTGCCCTCAATTTTGATCCGAGCACCGAGTTATTGATGGAAAAAGTACAAGGTCTCGGGCGTAAAAAAAACATCCAACACAATAACCGCACAGAAATGCTCTGGTTTACGTATCCCAATACTAGCGAACACGATATTGACTACCTCGGCGTGTGGCAGCAAACCGAATACCACCAACAGTCCATGACACAATCGTGCCTATTGATGCGCCATCAACAAGTCATGCGACTGCCGAAAAATACGGACACCTGCCCAACCGATACAAGCCTGTACACCCAAGATGTTACCCGCGAATTTGCCGACATGTGGTGGGTCAACAATAGCGCCCCCAAAGCCGAACTCGCGCAAATGAACGTCATGGTACGTTGGTCAACAACCCCATCTGAAATCAATTACACCACCTGGGAATACTTGCCAGCTGGTGCAACTTGGGAGCAAGGCATTTTATATCGCTATCAACAAAATGTTCTGCGCAACCAAGACGGTTCCGATCGCATTGAAACCCACACCATTTCTGAATTTGTCAAAGTGAGCGAGGATGTATAACCATGACAACAGCAGTAGCACTGACACAAATCATTCAACAATGGCAATCTGGTGATAAACGAGCTGAGAGCGAGCTCTATCAGTTTGCTTATTTACAGTTGCGTAAGATCGCCCAACATGAGCGTGAACGAAATGCAGAAAAGTACGGCACCGACAACAAAGTACTGGCAGACAGCGTCAACAGCACCACGGCATTAATTCATGATGCTTACCTGAAAATGTCCAACTGCGACATGAGTGAAATTGAAACAAAGCGCGATTTCTTTTTGATGGCCGCCAAAGTGATGCGTCAAATTTTGATCGACAACGCACGCTCGCACCAAGCACAAAAGCGTCAACACATTACATTGATGAGAGATGAAGAAGATCGTTTCGAGCAATTGATTATCATGGATAAAGCTCTGGATAGTTTCAGTAGCCGCTATCCACGCCAATCGAGCGCACTCAAACTCAAGTATTTAATGGGCATGAAAAACCAAGAAATCAGTGAGCTACTCGAATGCAGCGCAAGCCTGATAGAGAAAGACCTCAAATTCTCTCGCAGTTGGCTACAATCACGAATGGCGCACACGTAATCATGAACAAAAAGCTTTGGATAATCGGCGCAGTATGCGTCGGTTTGTTCGGTATTTACTTCATTTCAAACAAACACAATTTGGCATCTGTGGAAGGATCGTCAGACAACGCCGACAAGTCAACCCAGCAAGCACATCGTCAATATGAGCGCACATCTTTAGTTGAAGTAAAGCAAGCGTTGACAGGTTCTGCGTTGGATCGCACTCATAAAAAAGCGGGAGATGACGCATTTAACTCCGCCCTTTTAGGACAACCAGGCCCTGTTACGAATCCATTTCATACCACAGAAGACAACACGTTTTACGAGTCAGCATTGGGTGATAAGAACAGCCGACCACAAGAGGACCCATCAGAGAATAATAAACCCATCATCAACCTCACTGTGGAACAGCAGCTACAAACCATTATTTATGCTTGGGAGCTGAAACAAAACTCTCCGGTGAGTTATTCGCTCAACCTTAACCAGCTTTTTGAAGACCCAGATGGCGATCTCCTCACCACTCAGATTTGGCTTGAAAACGCCAATGGGTTAAGAGTCCTCAACCAAGGACAAATGATGGTGCAAGGAGCGCCTGAGGAAATAAAAACCACCACATATTTAGCGGTAGCAGCGCGCGATGATTATCACGGTAATAGCGATCATGCATGGGTTACAACGCGCTTTGAGTTACCCGTTATCACACCCGATCAAAATGACACAGAACACTCGTTAGTTGGCGATGTAGTTTATCGCCTAGAGACGACACAAAATCTTGCCGGTATCGCGTACGCGTATGAAGTGGTGTATTGCGAGGCCTTTCAGTTTGAGGGGGGCGAAGTAAGTTATGCCGCCTCACACAACAAACGCCAGTGTCCTGAAAAGGGAGACTTGAAAAAAGTGGGCAAGTACAAAATCAGTGATGACTCGTTGATCGTTTATGTCCAAGGTGTACGCCAAATTTGGACCATCAAAAAAGAATACCCATCTCAGGTTCATGAAGATACTCGGAACTACTTCACCACCGTGTTTGATGGTAAACAATTCGAAAGCTACACCATGCAAAAAAACAAGCAATCGATGGAAAAACGCATCAATGTCCACACTGGTGAGTACGAATATCAAGGAACGTTGTTTGACTACCTCTTTCCCATTTCAGGAGGGGGTTACATAAACGGGACTGCTAGCAACTACATATTTGATAGAAGTGTTCAGGGTAACGAACCAGTGCACAAGCTGGACTCTGATCTCAATATGAAATCAAATCAACATGACCTATTTTGTCATGATTATTTATTTTACTGGTACAGCTCTATCGTAGCGGGGCGAGGCGAGTTTGCCGATATTATCTCTAGCTCAATGGATTTTGACGGCGTAAATCCAATACATTGTGCTGAATGGCCAGATAATTACTGGCAACGAACATTTATGTTTTACAACCTTGAATACACAGATTACGACATATTCATTCCAGGCGAAGTCTACAGTTATGTGCTTAAACCTCACCCTCAATTTGCTGATCGCGTTGAGGAATTTAAGATCAACATGATTTATCACGCCCCTGTCCTTAGCGACACCCAATAAACCTTTTTTACCGGTGGTTATTTTAACAAAACAATCATTCCCAAAATAAAACTGGAACCGTGATCAAATTATAAATTTTCCATCATAGACAAAAAATAGAAATAAATTTTACGGGTTTTGTGCGGATTTTCGTGTCTTGAACCTAAGCTCAATAGTCATTAAAAAGACACAACTCTCTTATATCTCACTAGTGAGATATAAAGAAAAAAATAATAAAAAAAGCGACTTTCTCATTCGGAAACGAAACAAGGACAAATAAATAATGAATAAGGTGAGTTTACTAGCAGCGTCAGTGGCTATCGCTCTTACAGGCTGTGGCGGTTCAGATGGTGGTTCAAACAGTGCTAACGACGGCGTTGTGATCACAGGTTTTGACGGCTACTTCAAGCATGCCGTTGTTTTTGAAGATACGAACAACAACGGCCAATGGGACACTCAAGAAACATTCCTTGGTCTGACCGATGAGAAAGGTCAACTGAAATTGGATGCAAAACCAGAAAGCACTCTAGCGCTACAGACCATCACACCAAACGGTTCAAAGCAGAAACAGCTCATCGCCTTGGATGCGAAAGAGTACGCTGGCAAATACACGGTAGATATGGATCATCCAGGCCAAGCTATGGCGCACGAAATCGTATTCCGTGCACCAACATCATCAAACGTGATTTCACCTATCACGGATCTTGTGGCGATTGAAATGGCAAAAGATCCAGCCATTAGTGAAGAAGACGCGAAAGCGAAAGTAAACCAAGCGCTAGGAGGCTCAGAAGAAGCACCAATTGATCTGTACAGTGATTTTGTTGAAGGTGCGACAAAAAACGCCGAACTACATAAAACCGCTCAGATTCTGACCGACTCGAAAGCACAAAACCCAACGAATTACGAGAAAAAAGCCACGGAGTTTGCTCAAGCGGCAAACCAAGAAGTGGAACGTCTTGTTGCATCTGGCGAAAACATCAATGACCCAAATCTACGTCCAATCATCACTGACGCGACCCCAGACAGCGACACCTTAGCACCTGAAACGGCAGTTAATAACAAGCTAACCGTAAACAAAATCGTCGAAAAGGCAGCTAAAGATAAGCTAGAAAAACTACCAAAAATCGTACAAGGCGTGGACTTTGATGGCTTAGAGCTAGACATTGAAGGTCTATTTGCAGACAAAGACCAAAACCTTGTGACAACCAAACTGACGCACAACTTTGCAGGCACAGGCATTGAAGTTGTGCAAACTGGCAACCTGATTGTTCTACATCCAACTGCAATCGTAGAGAAAGCTGGTGATTTTGAGATTGTTCTAACGGCGCAAGACATTGATTCGTCAGGTAAGGTTTTGGGTACAGTAAGCACCGTATTTCAGTTCGAAATCGAATCGGCAAACTTACCACCAATGGTTGTAGAAACAGAACAAGCGCGTCTGCAGTCCATCGTTGATGGTTGGTACCTACAACAAGGTGAAGTGTTTGAACAAACACTCGATATTTCTGGTTTGTTCCAAGATAAAGACGGTCAAATTACCGACTACTCAGCGGACTATGTAGACATTGAAGGTCTAACAGTATCTGAGGATGGTAATGCAATTATCACCATTAAAGGCACACCAACAAAAGCAGGTGAAGCTGGAGCAGTACTTGCGATTAGCGCAACAGATGGCCATACCGCGGTACAAATTGCGCTCAGCATGCCAACGGTTATCGAAGGCGTCACGCCACCACCAGTAGTACCGACTTTGGGCTTCACTCACGAGCACTTCAACGGTCAAGAATGGAAAATGGGTAGCTTTGCACAGAAAGATGGTGAAATTGGCTACGCCATGTTGATGCAAGATTCTGAAGGCCTACTATTCTGCTGGGGTTCAAACCACGATGAGATGAATCAAGAGTACAAAGCGAACATCAGTGACTTCCTAAAAGACACATGGGAACACGATGCTTACGCCATTCTTGCCGATCTGGACCAACAAACTGGTTACACGGAATACAACAATAAAGACTGTAACGACGTTGAGCTGAAAGACGGTAAGCTATACAACAGCTACGGCGACGAGTATGAAATGTTGTACCAGCACAAAACCGAGCATAACGGCACTCAAATGATCGTTAAAATATCAGATGATGAGCTGTTCTGGATGGACTCAAGCAATACCCCATTTGCAGAATCACTTTCGGTTGCAGAACACATCAAACACGGCACGGTAGAGCATGACTTGATGGTAGAAAGTAATGGCACAGGCGACGACACAGTCCTGAAATACTCGTCAGGTGCGTACGAATACGACACTGATACTTACAACTACACTTCGTTCATGCCAACAGGATTCCAAACTCCAGGTAATTGGGAAATCCAGAATGCTGAAGACCGTGAACTGCTGATTCTAGAAGAAACGGGCTCAGAGTCAGATTACAAAACTCGTCATCGTTACATTAACCGCGATTTTGGTGATTTTTATATCGGTATTCGTTGGAGTAAAGAACAAAACGGTCATGAATCCGCGCCGGAATATGGTCTGTACTCTAACAGCAAAGAAGCCATGACAAGCATCGCGAGTTCACTACCGATTTTGGAGCCTGGTGATGATGACTAAAGCAACCATCGTTAACCCTTGCTGTGATAGCGTGCATTTGCGTAGAAGACGCAGAACACTTTGGGAACGATTGGTCGGCATCAAAGAAGTGTATATCTGCTCTAACTGTCACAAAGAAACGCCACTCAAATAGCGATAATATTTGAGACCGCAAAAAGCCCCGAACTCGGGGCTTTCTTCTATATTTTGACCGCAATATCTGAGTCGTTATTTCACGCACACCACGTTCAATAATGAGGTCCCGGTGAGCTGATTGGGCTCACGATCGGCGAACAAACCTTTCTTATCTTTGCCCCAATACGGCAGTTGCAGTGGCCATTGATTTTTTTCCATCACCCCAGACGCCCTCAGCGCTTTAAACTCTGCAGGGTTGGCTAAGCTCATACCCAGTTGCTGACATACTTTGTGCGAGTTTTCGTAGTTGAGGCGGTTCCACGGCTTACCATGTTCCATGTAAAACTGATTATGGTGATCGAGTAAATATGGGACCACGTACGTTTTGCCCTGTACTGAAGTTCTCAACCGAACTTCAATGTCATCATTTCCAGTGACAATTGGCTTCGCTTTGGTCTTAGCAACAGGCTTAGACGAAGAGCTATCACGCGAACTTTTTGCATTGGTATCTGGCTTCTCTGCCCGCGCTTTAAAGGCGTCGGTATCAGCTCGCACAGCAGGAACTGGCGCGGGTTTCGGGGTCACCGTCGGTGTTGGCTTAACCGAAGATGCGGCTGATTTCGACGGCACAGCGGGTTTAGATAGTGTCGTAGACTGTTTATTCTCTTTTCCAACCACGCGGATGAACGCCTCTTTGTAATTCGACAAGGTTTTGACTCCTCGCAAATCTCCCCTCGCATCAGACAGATCTTTGTAAGGCCCAATCAAACAGCGATAACCTTTGGATTCAGGCTTCATCCACACGTCGGTCGTAATCTTGCTGTAAAGCGGCTTTGCTTTCGCGAGTGACATAGGCTTTGGTAGTAATCCGCATTGAATCCAGTAGAGGTAGTTGCCTCCTTGCGGCACTTTCTTTCCCCATACTCCGTTACCAATTGGGCATGTTTTCTCAAGCATCGGTAATTCTTTCTCGCTGGCTTGAGTGGCTTGGCAAAGGAACTCCTCCGCCTCAACTGGATTAGAAAACTGGGCGCATACCAGCAACAAACCCAAAGCCAGGCTTGCTTGGAAGACGTTAGATGGGCGTTGGGCCTTCTTCATTTCCATACACTTCACTCTAAATTAGTGGGTAAGGTCATCATGGCGGAAAAGCGCCAAAAAAATGTGAACAAAGAATAACTAGCAAAAAAAGAGCCGGAATTTGCATCCGGCTCTCAGTTTAGGAAGGAATTAAGTGAATTTACAACGCTTGGTGGGAAAATTCTTATCCTTTGTACAGTTTCGGGTTGAATACATCACGTAGCCAGTCGCCCAACAGGTTGATAACCAAAACCAATGTTACTAGCACGATGCCAGGGAAAGCAGTAATCCACCATGCACCAGAGAAGATGTAGTTAAAGCCGATGCTGATTAGCGCACCCAGTGACGGCTGATCAACAGGAAGACCCAAACCTAGGAATGACAGTGCCGCTTCCGACATGATCGCATTCGCTACCTGTACCGTCGAGATAACCAAGATTGGCGATAGACAGTTTGGCAGAATGTGACGGAACATGATTCGCGGAGCTTTAAAGCCCATCACACGCGCCGCTTCGACGTATTCTTTCTTCTTCTCTGCCAATACCGAGGCACGAATAGTCCGTGCGTATTGCGGCCATTCAGCCACACCGATGATCACCACCAGCATCACCACTGCGTATTGGCTGTAAAAATCGCTGCCAAAGCTGGCTTTGAAAATGGCCGATACGATGATCGCCACCATCATGGTTGAGAACGATAGTTGAACATCCGCAAAGCGCATCAAGAAGCTATCGATACGACCACCGAAGTAACCCGCCGACAAACCAATGATGATACCCAGAATCAACTGAAGACCGACGGCTAAAAAGCCGATCGTCAAAGACAAACGAGAACCGTAAAGAATGGTCGATAAAATATCACGGCCTTGCTCATCAGTACCCAACACAAAGCGTTCATCGCCATCTTCCATCCACGAAGGTGGCAACTCAGAATCCATGATGTCGATAGACGTCAGATCGTACGGGTCTGTTGGCGCAAGAATCGGTGCAGCCAATGCCAATACTAAGAACATCATAAAGACGGTAAAACTCGCCATCGCCACTTTGTCGCGTTTGAAATAATACAGAAAATCTGACTCTTTGAAACGCTGCCACGCTGATGGAGCAGGAGCTGGTGTTAAATTTGATTGGCTCATGATTAAGCTCCTTTTCCAGTTAGGTTCACAGTTGGGTTGATGATGCCGTATAGCAAGTCAACGATGGTATTGGTTACCACGAAGATCAGACCAACAAAGATAACGTAGGCAGTGATCAGCGGTGTATCTACACGGTTGATTGCCTCTAGGAAAAGGAAGCCAGTGCCCGGCCATTGGAACACGGTTTCAGTAAGAATGGTGTAGGCCACCATGGTACCAATCTGCACACCACCTACTGTCAATACTGGTAGCATGGTGTTCTTAAGTGCATGTTGGTAATAAATCTTTTGTAAGTTCAAACCTTTTGCTTTGGCGAACTTAATGTATTCCGAACTCAGAACTTCCAGCATTTCTGAACGCACCAAGCGGATGAACAACGGCAACATGATAGACGCTAGCGCAATACAAGGTAGGATGAGGTGCTTGATACCATCAATGGTAAAGAAGCCAGATTCCCAACCGAGCACATTAGCGGTCTCGCCCCGCCCGTAGGAAGGCAGCCAACCGAGTTCTATGGAGAAGACATACATCAGCATGATTGCGGTTAAGAACACCGGAATCGAGATACCGACACTGCTCATCGCCATGACAAATTTGGTAAAAACACTCTTAGGATGAATCGCAGAGTACACCCCAAGCGGAATAGAGAAAACAATGATGATAAGCGTCGCGCCAAACACGAGCTCTAATGTAGCCACCAGCTTGTCGAGAATCACCTCAACCGCAGGTCGCTTGAAAAAATATGAGGTACCCAAATCACCTTGCAGTGCATTACCCACAAAGCGCGTATACTTTGTGATAAAGGGATCGTTCAGGCCTAAGTCGTCGCGTAGCGCTTGACGCTCCGATTCCGAAACCGACTGACCTACAAGCTCACGCAGCGGATCACCCAGGTTGTCCTGAATGGCAAACGCCACCAAACTGATCACAAACATCACTATCAGTGCCTGAAACAGGCGCTTGACCAGAAACGAAAACATTCCTTGCCCCTTAACTATCCATAGATCTCTAAATTAGAGAGAAAATTCAGTCTAAATAACCAACTCAATCCGACTGAAACAAAATTGAGTCGAGTGCTTTAAGTTGAGGAGGGAAATCCATCCCTCCTCAAAGTAGACTAACCGTGATTATTCAACCACTAGGTCACCGAAGTAAGGCATTACCATTGGGTTAACGATATCTGCCGCTTTCACGTTAGACTTCGCGCCCCATGCTTCACTTTGCCAGTGTAGCGGTACGAATGCTGCGTCGTTGTATAGTGTCGCTTCTACGCCCTTCAGCATTTCTGCACGTTTCGCAGGGTCCGTCTCTACGTTCGCAGCTTCAACCACTTTGTCCATTTCTGGGTTTGAGTAGTAACCACAGTTGTACTGACCACGACCGGTTTCTTCGTTACGAGTCATAGTTAGGAACTCGTTGAAGTTCGCTGAGTCTTCTGTATCTGAGTGCCAACCGATCATCAGCATGTCTGCCGCACACTTGTCGAACTCAGGCCAGTACTGCGCTTTTGGCATGGTCTTCAGATCAACCTTGATACCGATCTTAGACAACATTGCCGCCGCCGCTTGTGCTACTTTCGCATCGTTCACGTAACGGTTGTTTGGTGCGATCATCGTTAGCGTCAGGCCGTTTTCGTAACCCGCTTCTTTCATCAGTTCTTTCGCTTTCTTCAAATCGTAGCGAGGTACTAGCTTGTCATCGTGACCTACGTAACCTGCCGGGCTTTGCTGACCAGCAGCCGTTGCGAAGCCTTTCATGATTTTCTTCACGATACCTTCGTTATTGATTGCGTGAACAATCGCTTGGCGAACGCGAACGTCTTTCAATGCTTCGTTGCTGTTTTGGTTTAGTTGGAACGTGATGATACGAGTACCAGGCAGCGTGACGAGGTCGATGCCGTCAGCATCTTCAACGCGTTTGTGGTCGTTTGGCGCTACAGGGTGAATCATGTCTACACCGCCAGAAAGCAGCGCTGCTACACGAGTTGCGTCTTCTTTGATTGGCACAAGTGTTAGCTTATCAACATTACCTTTCGACTCTTTGTCCCAGTAATCTTTAAAGCGTTCAAATTCCACTTTTACGCCCTGTTCACGTGAAGTCACAATGAATGGCCCCGTGCCAGATACGTTAGTCGATGCAAATGAGTTACCGTGCTTCACTAACTCAGACTTGTCTTTGCCGTCCGCAGTTTTGCCAGTGTAGAACTTGCTGTCCATTGGGAAAATGTACGTTGCGGTTTGCAACACTAGTGGGTAAGGACCTTTAGTTACAAGATCGAACGTGTTGTCGTCAACTTTGACGATTTTTTCGTACGGGTCGAAGATGTTTTTAAAGTCAGGAGAGCTTTGTAAACGCTGGAACGTCCACACGACGTCGTCAGCCGTTAGAGTATTGCCAGAATGGAATTTCACACCTTCACGTAGTTTGAAACGAACAGTCGTATCGTTAATACGTTCCCAGCTTTCTGCTAGGCGAGGCTCGAAATCCATTTTTTGAGTAAAGCGAACCAACGGATCAAATACCATGTGTGACATTTGCAGTGTGCCACCTGATAGCTGCTCATGTGGGTCAAGCGATACTGGGTCAGCTGCATAGCCAACTTTGATATCTGCTGCCATTGCGTTAAAGCTTAGGCCCGCAGCCATTAGCGCCACTGCTAATTTGCTTTTCATGGTTTTCATTTGCATAACTCCTTCATGCGGGGATACGGATCCCTTGTTGTTGTGTTTGCGTCTTTGTTATGACTAAAGGTTAGCCAAGCGAATTGCTTGGTTTATGCCGTTTCGATCTCTTCTCGCAAGCCAGTAAACTCCGGCATCAGAGAAATCAATTTTTTGCTGTATTCGTGTTGAGGTGCCGTGAATAACTGTTCTGTTGGTGCCACTTCTAAAAGTGTACCCATTTGCATCACACCTACTCGGTCACACATCTGACGAATAACAGGTAAATCGTGGCTGATAAACAACATAGTCAAGTTCAGCTCACTTTGCAGATCTTTCAGCAAGTTTAGAATTTGTGCCTGTACCGATACGTCCAGTGCTGAGGTCGGTTCATCACAAATCAAAAGTCGAGGACGAGTCGCCAACGCACGCGCAATAGAAATACGCTGACGCTGACCACCGGAGAATTCATGAGGGTACTTAAGCCCAGCCATTCGACCCAAACCAACATGATCCAATAGGTCATTCACGATTTGGCGAGTTTCCGACTCGTTTTTCGTCAATTTATGGAAACGGATTGGCTCAGCAATAATATCGAATACCTTCATACGAGGGTTCATTGAAGTATATGGGTTTTGGAACACCATCTGCATTTGACGACGCATCGGGCGGCGCTCTTTCTCAGAGGTTAAAGCGGTCAGGTCAATGCCCTCGAATTTCACCTGACCAGAATTAGGTTGGTATAAACCAGCAATCACACGTGCAATGGTCGATTTACCTGAACCAGACTCGCCCACCAAACCAAAGGTTTCGCCTTCGTGCACTTCAAAGCTCACATTATTAGATGCTTGCACGTATTCTCGGCGGCTCTCGAACAAAGAGTCTTTGGTCACAAAGCGAAGATTGACGTTCTTCACGTCCAAAAGCGGGCCAGTGTACTCACGCTCATCTTGGCTTTGTCCTAACCAGTGGTTCTTGATATCGAGTGGCTCCATTTCCGCCGCTTCTTCGATATAGCTTACTAACGGGAAACGATCTAACTTTCTATCTGAACGTGGTACCGCTGAAATTAGACTGCGAGTGTAAGAGTGATCAGGATCGCCCAATACTTTGGCTGTTGGTCCAAACTCCACCAAGTCACCACGATACATTACCGCCACGCGATCGGTGACGTTGGAGACTACCCCCATATCGTGAGTAACCAACATACAGCCGACATTGTTCTTGATACACAGCTCGCGGATCAAGTTGAGGATTTGGTCTTGGATAGAAACGTCTAACGCCGTAGTTGGTTCGTCCGCAATGATGAGATCAGGCTCACCAGCCAAAGCAATGGCAATGACAACACGCTGACGCATACCACCAGAGAATTGATGCGGGTACTGCTTTAAGCGGTTTTCTGGTTGAGGAATACCAACCTGCTGCATAAGAGAAAGCGCGCGCTGATACGCCTCTTCATCAGAGACCTTCATGTTGGCGTGGATCGTCTCTTTCAGCTGTTGCTCAACAGTAAAAAGTGGATTGAGCGAGGTCATCGGATCTTGGAAAATAAAACCTATTTTCGAGCCGCGAACCTTACGCATCGCTTCTGGTGATAGGCCAGAAATTTTTTCTCCATCCAGGAATACATCACCGCTAGCAACGCGACCTGGAGGGCTAAGCAAATCGATAACAGCGTTACCAACGGTGGATTTACCCGCACCTGATTCGCCAACAACACCCACGATTTCACCACGTTCAATATGAAAAGAAAGTGACTTCACGGCAGCGTGAACGCCGTGTCGGGATGGGTATTCAATACGAAGGTTTTTCACTTCTAATAGTGACATTTCAGACCCCTACTGCCTTGTCTGTGGTATCGAATCATGCCAAAGGCACCATTCATCACCTGAATGAATCCGTTCAAATTCAGAATAATACTCTGAAATCTTAATGCGGAAATAATTTGGCAAAAATCACACAAAAAAGCAACAATTAAAGTATATTCCGCCGAAAAAACATTAAATAAACGCACAATTAGCGAATAAAAATGCATTAACAAGTATTTAACCATTTTCATATCACACTATTTTTGTGCGTCATGCACCAATAAAACTAGAAAAATGCTCTAAAAGTAAACATGAGCTAAACAAGATCATTAACCATATTATTCATGTGCATTTATTAACATTTAACAAACAATATCATATGCAAAAAGTGTTTTTTCAACATAAAAAACTATTAATAAAATAGTCGGCAAATACAAAAAGCCAAACTTAGGAAGAGAAAGGATAGGTCAAAACGTGAACAAAACAGCAAAACCACACAAATCCTGCTCCAACGCAGATTATGCGCCACTTAAGCGGTTTATTGACTAAGCAAAGGAAAGTACCGCTATCCTCATTCGTACGTCATAAGAAAACTCGCCGGTTTTAACCCTTTACGACACAATTGAGAGTGGGATAATAGATGAACAGTGTCAAAGCCAAGCCGTAAATAAAAGGAGCCCCTGTGCTTAAAGCGATTTTTTTTGATATGGACGAGACTTTATGTGCAACGTCACAAGCCGATAAAGTTGCAGGACAAGCGTTTACAACTTGGATTCATAAGACCTACCCACAAGTTACCGAGCCAAAAGCGTTTTTGCAGCGCTACTTACAGGGTGTATACAAAAAGCTGAATGCTGAGTTCCCTCACCTTGTGGCTCTGCTACCCGATGAAAATGCCTTCCGTTGTGGCCTGATCCAAAACATCTTGGCGGAGCAAGGCGTCAGCATCACTGCAAAAGAGGCTCAACAAGCTCAAGACTACTTTGACTCTGCACGTATGGGCGCGTTCACCTTCTTCCCTGGTGTAAAAGAAATGCTCAGCGACCTTCGTCAACATTACAAACTCGTCGTGATCACTAACGGTCCGATTTTTTCTCAACACCCTAAATTAAACGCGACACAAATGAGCAACTGGGTGGACCATATTATTGTGGGAGGAGAAGAGCCAGAAGAGAAACCTGCTACAAGTATTTTCCAAAAAGCGCTCGACTTGGTCGAAGTAAAACCAGAAGAGGCTCTACACGTGGGCGACTCTTTACCTGCTGACATTGCTGGCGCTAACAATATGGGCATTTTGAGTGTATGGGTGAATGCGACAGGCGCAAGCAACTCAACGGATATAACGCCAAGTTTTGAAATCCAAGAAACGGTAGAACTGAAAGAAATCCTTAAAACACTCGCCCAATAAAAGCAGCGGATTAGAAAACTACAAAACCCCAGACACTGCTCTGGGGTTTATTTTGTCAGCTCGAAAAGCATTTAGATCATAGGTGGTCAAAAGCCCCTAGAGCTGTACACTTTTGGGAAAAATTGAAATGGAATGCCGATTCTTTTCAGGAGAGATGCAAAAAAGCCCCAGTCTTTCGACTGGGGCTCTAAATAGCGGTCGGTGAAGAGCCGAATTCTAACTTCAGGCGAACCCCACTTGGGTTCAAATCCATTGATACATTACCGACTAATACAGTCCAAGCGAGATCATAAACTCTAAAACGACGAAAGCCTGCTAAAAAGCAGGCTTTCTAATAGTGGTCGGTGAAGAGGGATTCGAACCCCCGACCCTCTGGTCCCAAACCAGATGCGCTACCAAGCTGCGCTATTCACCGAACTGTATTTACTGATTTTCTCAAATCAGACAGGACACTTCAACTAAGAAGTCACCTTAATTAATGGGGTGGCTAACGAGATTCGAACTCGCGACCACCGGAATCACAATCCAGGGCTCTACCAACTGAGCTATAGCCACCATCAATTTTTGCTGTTTACCGCTCTATTAGAGCCATAAACTAAATAGTGGTCGGTGAAGAGGGATTCGAACCCCCGACCCTCTGGTCCCAAACCAGATGCGCTACCAAGCTGCGCTATTCACCGACGATGTTTTATCTTGATTGAATCAAGATTGGGAGCAATGCTACCGCATTCAATCTAAAAAAGAAAGAATGGGGTGGCTAACGAGACTTGAACTCGCGACAACCGGAATCACAATCCGGGGCTCTACCAACTGAGCTATAGCCACCACTGATTTTTACCGATGTATCCTCCGAGGCAATGGTACGCCCGAAAGGATTCGAACCTTCGACCTTTGGCTCCGGAGGCCAACGCTCTATCCAACTGAGCTACGGGCGCATGCCCTATCGGCGGAGTGGAATAATACGGATATCACACTATGCCGTCTAGTACTTTTTTTACTTTTTTTATCGTTTGGTCTCTTTTTCGACAGTTATCTTCCGTTAAAGTGGATTTTTGATGTGATTCACGCCCTGTCATGGATAACTTGTTGTTTATTGCAACAAGTTATCGGGATATAATCACCCATTATTTACATTGATTTAACAGCTGCAACCAAGTTGTCTAATCATTCTATGCCATTCAGTGGAATTTAATGATTTCTCTGCTCGGCATTAATACTCTAACTATATAAATAGGTAAGTCACTTACCTCGGGAATGTGAAGTGGGTTTAATGGATATGTCTCGACAAATGATTAGCGTTTTGTTCGCTGCCTTAACGTTTTCTACGGCAGCTTTAGCTTCTGACATCAGCCAAACTGAATACGATGCGATCGCAGAACGCATCCAACCTGTCGGTGATGTTTATCTAGCGGGTTCTGAGCCAGTGAAAGAAGAACCAACCGGTCCACGTGATGGCGCCACAGTTTATGGTACTTTTTGTATTGCTTGTCACGCATCTGGTGTAAACGGCGCACCTAAAACAGGTAATGCCGATGATTGGGCACCGCGTATTGCACAAGGCAAAGATACGTTAGTGAAGCACGCATTAGAAGGCTTCAATGCGATGCCAGCCAAAGGAACCTGTATGGACTGTTCTGACGATGAAATCATCGCAGCAATTGACCACATGATTGAAGGTCTATAAGTAAAGACATCAACGAAAAAGGCTTGCCAGTTGGCAAGCCTTTTTGTTTTTAGTCAGTGAGAACAAGGTTACTTTACTTCTTAAACATTGCTCGAATATTGGCAATGTGTGCTTGACCTTTCGCCATACGCTCTTCTGCTGATACTGGCTTTTTGTTTACTTCCCATTCAACGTCATCAAATGGCAACTCATCCAAAAAGCGGCTTTGAGTCGGTTTGATCAACTCGCCGAACTGCCGACGCTCTTTGCACATAGTGAAAGTCAGTTCACGTTGCGCTCGAGTAATACCAACGTACATCAGGCGACGCTCTTCTTCCACGTTATCTTCATCAATACTGGTTTGGTGCGGTAAAATACCTTCTTCGGACCCAATTAAGTATACATATGGGAACTCAAGGCCTTTTGATGCGTGCAAGGTCATCAGTTGTACTGCATCACTGTCTTCATCTTCTTCACCGCGCTCCATCATGTCACGCAAGGTCAAACGTTGAACGACTTCTTTTAACGTTTTCTCTTCTTGATCGTAGTTGTCACCCTCTAGGTCCGCCACTATCCAGGAATAAAGGTCAGAAACGTTCTTCATTCTCATTTCAGCGGCTTTCGGACTTGCTGAAGTTTCGTATAGCCAATCTTCATAATGGATATCACGAACTAGCGAACGAACCGCTTCGACGGTATCACCACGCTCAGCTTGATCAGCAATCGCCACTAGCCATTGGGTGAAACGACGCAGGTTTTCTAGGCCACGTCCCGTTAGGTGCTGTTCGAGCCCCATTTCAAAGCTCGATTCAAACAAGCTCTTCCCTCGCATATTGGCATAACTGCCTAACTTCTCTAACGTTACTGGGCCAATTTCACGTCGTGGAGTATTCACAATGCGCAAAAATGCATTGTCGTCATCCGGATTAACCAAAACGCGCAAATACGCCATGATGTCTTTAATCTCTGCGCGCGCAAAAAACGAGGTGCCGCCAGAAATTTTATACGGTACACGGTTTTGCATCAGAGACTTTTCAATCAAACGTGATTGGTGGTTACCACGATATAGAATCGCATAATCTTTATATTCGGTACGGTTTAGGAACTTATGCGCAATTAGTTCACCCGTTACGCGCTCTGCTTCGTGCTCTTCATTTTTAGCCAACAACACTTTGAGTTTTTCACCGTCAGGAATTTCAGAGAACAGGGACTTCTCATAGACGTGAGGGTTGTTAGCTATCAAAATGTTGGCCGCACGCAGGATTCGACTCGTTGAACGGTAGTTTTGCTCTAGCTTAATCAAACGCAAATTCGGATAATCTTCACCCAGCAACACGAGGTTCTGAGGTTTCGCACCACGCCATGAATAAATAGACTGATCGTCATCCCCTACAACAGTCAATCGCCCACGTTCTCCGACAATTAATTTGACCAGCTCATACTGACTCGTGTTGGTATCTTGATACTCGTCAACCAGTAGGTAACGGATACGATTCTGCCAACGCTGACGAACGTCTTCATGATTACGTAAGAGTAAAACGGGCATCAAAATTAGGTCATCAAAATCGAGCGCGTTATAGGCTTTCATTTGCTTTTGGTACATATCAAAACAGAACGCAAACAATTGTTGCTGTTCACCTTGCGCACGCGCTTTGGCTTGCTCTGGCGTCAACATGTCGTTTTTCCAGTTGGAAATACAACTCAGAAGCTGGCGTAGCAGATCTTTATCACCATCAAGCTGCTTTTCAGTAAGCTCTTTGAGCAGAGCTAGCTGGTCTTGGTCATCAAACAGTGAGAAGCCCGCTTTCAACCCTAAATGTTTGTACTCACGCTTGATGATGTTCAATCCTAAAGTGTGGAATGTTGATACCATCAAACCTTTAGACTCACCTTTCCCTAACGTTTGACCTACACGCTCCTTCATTTCACGTGCTGCTTTGTTGGTAAACGTCACCGCCGCAATGTTACGCGCTTTGTAACCACATTGCTGAACCAGATAAGCGATTTTATTGGTAATAACACGAGTTTTGCCCGAGCCAGCACCAGCTAGCACTAGGCATGGACCAGACACGTATTTCACGGCTTCATCTTGACTAGGGTTCAGCTTCATAGAAATTCTCTGCGGGTGATGAATGTGGCGCCTATGATAAAGGGGTGGCCTCGTGAAAGCTATGCTGATTTCTTGTAATTTTCACACCAATTAAGTGCAATATTCTGTTGCATAAATGGCGGGTATTTAAGCTATAATGAATGAACGTTCATTCACTAAAGGGTGACATTATGAAGGATAACCCTGCTGTAGATAAACGAGAACAAATCTTAGTCGCTGCTGAACAACTCATTGCTGAATCTGGTTTTCAAGGGCTTTCCATGCAAAAGCTCGCCAATGAGGCAGGTGTCGCAGCAGGGACGATTTACCGTTATTTCTCAGATAAAGAACATCTTTTAGAGGAACTACGCCTTAACGTTGCTAAGCGTGTTGCTACTGCGGTGCAACTAGGTGTTAGTGAAGAGATGCCTTTAAAACAGCGTTATCGAACCATGTGGCTCAATATTTGGAATTTAGCGAGCTCGAACTTAAGTGCGATCAGCAACCGAGTCCAATATGAGTCTTTACCCTGTTCAAATAGTAGCAAAGCTCGGGAACTTGAGAGACAAATGTTTGCCCAAGTAGATCTTCTTTTTAATCAGGGTAAAGACGAGGGAGTATTCAAGCTTCTCGATAACGAAGTACTTTCTGGATTAAGTTTTGAGGCAAGTGTTGCACTTGCTCGGAAACACGCTTTGGGATTTTATCAACTGGATAAGACGGCATTAGAGGCCGCTATTGAAGCCAGTTGGGATGCAATTATTAAACACTAACTTGGAGTTCTTAATAGAATGAAAAAGTGGACTTTCTTTATGTTACTTATCGCCGTTCTCTTGTTCGGCAGCGTGATAGGTTTCAATTTATTTAAGCAACAAAAGATCGCTGAATACATGGCAAACCGTCCTGAACCTGAGTTCCCAGTAACCGTGACAGAAGTGCAAGCGGTGGATTGGGTACCAGTCATCGAGGCAATTGGTTTTATCGAGCCAAATCAAGGCGTGACGGTAGCGAACGAAACGAGCGGTGTTATCGATAAAATCGCATTTGATTCCGGTACTCAAGTCAAAGCAGGTCAGCCACTAGTACTGCTTGACTCTGACGTTGAGAAAGCGAATTTAAAGAGCTCGCAAGCTAAGTTGCCAGCGGCAGAAGCGAAATACAAACGCTACCAAGGCCTATTCAAAAAAGGCTCTATTTCTAAAGAAGCGTATGACGAAGCAGAAGCAAACTACTTCTCCTTAAAAGCAGACATTGAAAGCCTGAAAGCGACCATCGACCGACGCGAAATCAAAGCGCCATTTGATGGTGTGGTAGGTATTCGTAACGTGTACCTCGGTCAGTACCTACAGGCGGGCACCGACATTGTTCGCCTTGAAGATACCAGCGTGATGCGCTTGCGCTTCACCGTGCCACAAACCGATATTTCACGTATCAATATCGATCAAGAAGTGGATATCTTTGTTGACGCTTATCCAGACCAACCTTTCAAAGGGTCTATTTCTGCGATTGAACCAGCTGTAAACGTACAAAGTGGTTTGATTCAAGTTCAAGCGGATATCCCTAACAGTGACGGCAAACTGCGTAGTGGTATGTTCGCGCGTGCAAACATCATTCTGCCTAAATTAGAAAATCAGGTCACTCTACCTCAAACCGCGATCACATTTACGCTGTATGGCGACAATGTTTACATCGTAACAGAAGAAGATGGCGAAAAACGCGTTAAGCAGCATGTGGTAAAAGTTGGCGAACGCTCTAAAGATATCGCACACATTCTAGAAGGCGTGAAGCCAGGTGATGTAGTGGTGACATCGGGTCAAGTCCGTTTGAGTAACCATGCGAAAGTAAGCATTGTCGAAAGCGATGCAACTACCCCACCTGCTGAAACACCAATGCTTTAAGTTGGAGGCATCATGCGCTTTACAGATGTTTTTATAAAACGTCCAGTTTTAGCGGTATCGATCAGCTTTTTGATTGCATTGCTTGGTTTGCAAGCGGTGTTCAAAATGCAGGTTCGTGAATACCCTGAAATGACGAATACGGTGGTCACCGTGACCACCAGTTACTACGGTGCAAGTGCCAACTTGATCCAAGGCTTTATTACTCAGCCATTGGAGCAAGCGGTAGCGCAAGCCGATAATATTGATTACATGACTTCGCAATCGGTACTGGGTAAATCGACCATTACTGTAAACATGAAGTTGAATACTGATCCAAATGCGGCGTTGTCTGACATTCTGGCGAAAACCAACTCGGTACGTTCACAGCTACCAAAAGAAGCCGAAGACCCAACCGTAACCATGTCGACAGGTTCGACAACGGCGGTACTGTACATCGGCTTTACGAGTGACGAGTTATCTTCAAGCCAGATCACTGACTACCTTGAGCGTGTAATCAACCCGCAGTTGTTCACCGTAAACGGTGTGTCCAAAGTTGACCTGTATGGTGGTATGAAGTACGCACTGCGCGTATGGTTAGATCCTGCCAAAATGGGCGCTTTGAAGTTGACCGCAACCGATGTGATGAGCGTTCTTAACGCCAACAACTACCAATCTGCAACCGGTCAAGCGACGGGTGAGTTCGTGCTTTATAACGGTAGCGCAGATACTCAGGTATCAAACGTTGCTGAACTTGAAGCATTGGTCGTGAAAACTGGTGAAGGGGATGTCATCCGCCTAGGTGATATCGCTAAAGTAACGCTAGAGAAGAGTCACGACGTTTATCGCGCAAGTGCAAACGGTCAAGAAGCTGTGGTTGCGGCGATCAACGCAGCGCCAAGTGCTAACCCAATAAACATTGCAGCAGACGTACTTGAACTGTTGCCTCAGCTTGAGCGCAACCTACCAAGTAACATCAAAATGAACGTAATGTACGACTCAACTATCGCCATCAACGAATCGATTCACGAAGTAGTGAAAACGATTCTTGAAGCAGCAGTAATCGTACTTGTGGTTATCACACTGTTCCTAGGTTCATTCCGCGCGGTAATCATTCCTATCGTGACCATTCCACTTTCATTGATTGGTGTGGCAATGGTGATGCAGGCAATGGGGTTCTCTTGGAACTTGATGACGCTACTGGCGATGGTGCTTGCCATCGGTCTGGTGGTGGATGACGCGATCGTTGTACTAGAAAACGTTGACCGTCACATCAAAGAAGGGGAATCGCCATTCCGAGCTGCAATTATTGGTACGCGTGAAATTGCGGTTCCAGTTATCGCGATGACATTGACGCTAGGTGCAGTGTACGCGCCGATCGCATTGATGGGTGGTATCACCGGTTCATTGTTCAAAGAGTTCGCTTTGACACTGGCAGGTTCAGTATTCGTATCCGGCATCATCGCTTTGACACTATCACCAATGATGTGTTCGAAGATGCTGAAGGCGAACGAGAAGCCAAGCAAGTTTGAGCAAAAAGTTCACCATATCCTTGATGGCATGACCACTCGTTACGAAGGCATGTTGAAAGCGGTAATGGCTCATCGTCCGGTTGTTATTGCGTTTGCAATCATTGTATTTGCAAGCTTACCGGTCTTGTTCAAGTTTATTCCTAGCGAACTAGCACCATCTGAAGATAAAGGTGTGGTCATGCTGATGGGTACTGCCCCATCAAACGCGAACTTGGACTATATCCAAAATACCATGGATGACGTAAACCAAATACTCTCAGATCAACCGGAGGTGGAATACGCACAGGTCTTTAATGGTGTACCAAACTCAAACCAAGCGTTTGGCCTAGCAACATTGAAGCCTTGGAGTGAACGAGAGGCAAGCCAATCTGAAATCACGAAACGTGTGGGTGGCCTAGTATCAAGTGTGCCTGGTATGTCTGTCACTGCATTCCAAATGCCAGAGCTTCCAGGTGCAGGCTCAGGTCTACCTGTTCAGTTTGTAATTACAACACCAAATAGCTTCGAGAGCTTGTTTACTATCGCTAGCGATATTCTAACCGATGTTGCAAGTAGCCCAATGTTTGTCTATTCCGACCTGGATTTGAACTACGATTCAGCAACGATGAAGATCAAGATCGATAAAGACAAAGCGGGTGCCTACGGTGTGACTATGCAAGACATTGGCATCACTCTCAGCACCATGATGGCAGATGGTTATGTAAACCGAATCGATCTGAATGGCCGCTCGTATGAGGTGATTCCTCAAGTTGAGCGTAAATGGCGTCTAAACCCAGAATCGATGAAGAACTACTATGTACGCTCTGTGGATGGTAAAGCGGTTCCATTAGGCAGTCTGATTACTATCGATGTGGTGGCTGAGCCTCGCTCTTTGCCACACTTCAACCAGCTAAACTCAGCGACTGTGGGTGCAGTACCATCGCCTAGTGTTGCTATGGGTGACGCAATCGACTGGTTTGAGAATATTGCACAAACCAAGCTGCCTGCAGGCTATAACCACGATTACATGGGCGAATCTCGTCAGTTTGTAACGGAAGGTAGTGCCTTGTATGCAACCTTCGGTCTTGCACTTGCGATCATCTTCCTCGTTCTGGCGATTCAATTTGAATCACTCCGCGATCCTATTGTCATCATGGTATCTGTACCTCTGGCAATATGTGGTGCCTTGATCGCATTGGCCTGGGGTACGGCCTCGATGAACATCTACTCGCAGGTTGGTTTGATCACGCTGGTCGGCCTAATAACCAAGCACGGTATCTTGATCTGTGAAGTCGCCAAAGAAGAGCAGTTACATAATAAACTGTCTCGTATTGATGCGGTGATGGAAGCTGCGAAAGTGCGTCTTCGCCCTATCCTAATGACCACTGCAGCGATGATCGCAGGTCTGATCCCGCTGATGTACGCAACAGGTGCAGGTGCCGCGCAACGTTTCAGTATCGGTATCGTCATCGTTGCTGGCCTTGCAATCGGTACACTGTTCACACTATTCGTACTACCTGTGATTTACAGCTACCTAGCTGAAAAACACAAACCTCTGCCAGTATTTGTTGAAGACAAAGACTTGGAGAAGTTAGCGCGAGTTGACGAAGCGAAAGCAGCTCATCGTGAATTAGCGGATAACAGATAAGCTATTAAGGCATTCAAAAAGGTCACTTCGGTGGCCTTTTTTATTGCCGCTCTCTTTTTTGCCATCTAAGTGGCGACTTTCACGTATCATTTACTTAAAATGAGGACAAATCAAAAGGAGTTTTAGCCACTATGTTTGACCCAAAGAAATTAGAGCAAATTGCTAAACAGATTCACGACTCAATGCCTCAACCTGTAAAAGAATTGGGCTCTGATGTCGATCAGAAAGTTCGTCAAGTAATCCAAGGCCAGCTAAACAAGCTAGATGTTGTAAGTCGCGAAGAGTTTGATGTTCAAACTCAAGTTTTACTACGTACACGTCAAAAGCTAACAGAAATGGAACAGAAGTTGGCGCAACTTGAAGAAAAGCTTGCTGAAAAATAAGTATCAAAGCGCTCCTCACAAAGGAGCGTTTTTCTTATCGGCGCGCAGATAAATCGGCTAAAAACAAAAAGGCTTGGTCAACGGCGACCAAGCCTTTTGATTAGATGTTGTGTTTTATTTTGTATCTATCACTCCAGTCTGCCTGGAGTTTATCTACTGCGTTACTTGAGACTAAGTAAATTACGCTGTATTAAGGTTTCATTTCTAGGAGAAGGCGCGGACTTTACGATAGTAAACGAGCACCTTCGACACCGAAATGGAGTCATTTAGCCGCCCACCGCGATACGCTTCATATCAGTCATGTAACCACGTAGCTCTTCACCGATGTACTCTACAGGGTGGTTACGGATTGTTTCATTCACAGCGATAAGAGTCGCGTTATCCACTTGGTTAGACGTTTCACCTAAACCTTTACCAATTACGTCAGTATTTACGGCTGGCATAAACTTCTCACGTAGAAGCGGCGTTGCTACGTTAGCGAACAGGTAGTTACCGTATTCCGCAGTGTCTGAGATAACCACGTTCATCTCGTATAAACGCTTACGTGCGATAGTGTTTGCGATAAGTGGCAGCTCGTGTAGAGACTCGTAGTAAGCAGACTCATCGATGATGCCAGATGCCGTCATCGCTTCGAATGCTAGCTCAACACCCGCACGAACCATAGCAACCATCAAGATACCGTTATCGAAGTACTCTTGCTCAGAGATTTCTACGTCAGTTTCTGGGTAGTTTTCGAAAGCAGTTTCACCTGTTTCTGCACGCCAGCCTAGTAGATTTGCATCGTCGTTTGCCCAGTCAGCCATCATAGTGCTAGAGAAGTGACCGGTGATGATGTCATCCATGTGCTTGTTGTATAGCGGACGCATCAGTTCTTTTAGCTCTTCAGAAAGCTCAAATGCTTTCACTTTTGCAGGGTTAGTTAGGCGATCCATCATGTGAGTGATACCACCAAACTTCAGTGCTTCAGTGATGGTTTCCCAACCGTATTGAAGAAGCTTACCAGCGTAGCCAGGATCGATACCATCAGCAATCATCTTCTCGTAACATACGATAGAGCCAGCCTGTAGCATGCCACAAAGGATAGTTTGCTCACCCATTAGGTCAGATTTCACCTCAGCAACAAAAGAAGACTCTAGACAGCCTGCACGGTGACCGCCTGTTGCTGCAGCCCAAGCTTTCGCGATATCCCAACCTTCACCTTTTGGGTCGTTCTCTGGGTGAACAGCGATAAGAGTCGGTACACCGAAACCGCGCTTGTATTCTTCACGAACTTCCGTACCTGGACATTTAGGTGCAACCATTACTACCGTTAGGTCTTTACGGATTTGCATGCCTTCTTCAACAACGTTGAAACCGTGAGAGTAACCTAGTGCTGCGCCTTCTTTCATCAACGGCATTACCGTCTCAACAACGTTTGTGTGCTGCTTATCTGGAGTAAGGTTTACTACTAGATCAGCTTGTGGAATTAGCGTTTCGTAGCTACCTACCTCAAAACCGTTGTCTTTTGCGTTTTTGAATGACTGGCGTTGCTCATCAATCGCGGCTTGGCGAAGCGCATAAGCAACGTCTAGACCAGAGTCGCGCATGTTCAGACCTTGGTTAAGACCTTGAGCACCACAACCTACAATGACTACTTTCTTACCTTTCAGATAATCCGCTTCTGAAGCGAACTCACTGCGGTCCATAAAACGACAACGACCTAATTGGTCCAACTGCTCGCGCAAGTTTAGGGTATTGAAATAATTAGCCATCTGGGTGCTCCTTTGAGATTCTTCCATTGAGGTCAGTAATTGCCTTACCGAATAACTTCATACTAAAACAGACATGAGATTGCTTAAAGTGATATATTCACAATTAGTTATTGCAATTTATGCAACATGGAAATGAAAATTTAATGAATATCAAAAGCCTGCAACTTTTCATTCATCTCTGTGAGAGTAAAAGTTTCGCCAAGACCGCAGCGGCAATGCATATTAGCCCTTCAGCCTTAAGCCGACAGATACAAAAATTAGAGGAGGAAACCAGCCAACAATTGTTTTTACGCGACAACCGTAGCGTTGATTTAACTATCCAAGGTAAAAAGCTAGTCCCAGTAGCCTTAAAGATTCTTGGCGAATGGCAGCAGTATCAGAGTCACCTGAAGGGAACCGAGGATGAATTGAAAGGAGAAATCCGTCTCTTTTGTTCTGTTACTGCAAGCTACAGCCATCTTCCGGAGCTAATCTCTGACTTTCGTATTCAGAACCCTTTCATTGAGTTCAAACTATCAACCGGCGATCCAGCTCAAGCGATCGACAAAATACTAGCAGATGAAGCCGATATTGCCATATCAGCCAAGTCAGAACAGATGCCAAATAAAATCGCATTTGAAACGATCAGTGAAATCCCACTTTCTGTCATCGTACCTGTTGGGGTTAGTGCGTTTGCTGAAGAGCTACAAAAAGAAAAACCAGACTGGTCGGTCATTCCATTCATACTCCCAGAAGCAGGAACGGCAAGGGACAGGGCCAATACTTGGCTCAAACAAATGAAAATAAAGCCAAAGATCTACGCACAAACCTCCGGACATGAAGCCATCGTAAGTATGGTTGCATTGGGGTGTGGAGTAGGTATCGCACCTGATGTTGTAATCAACAACAGTCCGGTAAGAGAAAAGATAAATCGTTTAAAAGTCTTACCAATTAAACCTTTTAAACTTGGTGTTTGCTGCAACAAAACTCAGCTGGAGAATCCGCTTGTTAAAGCCTTTTGGAAGGTTGCAGAGAGCAAGTATATCGCACCTTAGATGAACACTTTTTAGGTATAAAGTGAGCTAATTTTAAAACTCTATAGATGCAAAAAAGCCCGCTCTTTCGAGCGGGCTTCTTAAATTTAAAGCCTGGCGATGTCCTACTCTCACATGGGGAAGCCCCACACTACCATCGGCGCTATTTCGTTTCACTTCTGA
>NZ_JAWOVP010000007.1:94380-213929 GCF_033339995.1 Vibrio sp. 1641 | reverse complement strand
GTAGGGCTATCGCCAAGCGGTAAGGCAGCGGCTTTTGATGCCGCCATTCCCTGGTTCGAATCCAGGTAGCCCTGCCATATACAACGATATTGAGATTTTACCAATTATCTTGATATCTACAGATTAAGTTGCGGAAGTGGCGGAATTGGTAGACGCACCAGATTTAGGTTCTGGCGCCGCAAGGTGTGAGAGTTCAAGTCTCTCCTTCCGCACCATTATCGGAAAACCCAGCATGACTTTGCTGGGTTTTTTCTTTTTTTGGTTCTGGACTCGGGAAATCATTAGATTTGCCGAATTAAAAAAGCGAGCTCATGGCTCGCTTTTTTTCTATCTGAGATTAGAGTAGCTTACTACATACCTAACGCGTATTTCAGTACTTGAGCCTTAATTGGCCCTGAGTTTTCAGCAAGCTTCAATGCAGCATTACGTACGAACTTCAATGGCCCAAGATCGTTGCTAAAACCTTTATAGAAAAAGTCCATGCCCGTCTGCATGAGTAAGTTGTCAGGTCGACGTGCGCGTTCGTATTTCGCGAGTAAGGTATCTTCCAGCTTTTCTTGGTGTTCTGTTACCGAAAGGAGAACGTCTACATCTTTGAAGCCTAAGTTTACCCCTTGCCCTGCAAGCGGGTTGATCGTATGAGCAGAGTCACCCACTAACACGCAATTTTTGCTTGAGTAGCTTTGCGCATGACGACGAGTGAGTGGGAATGAGCCAAACTGTAAAACTTCAATATCGCCTAATTCAGCAGGGAAATGACGTAAAATTTCTTCTCTTAGTTGAGGTTTACCCATCGCACACAGTTGTTTAATACGTTTAGGCGAGTCATACCAAACCAAAGAACCTTGGCCTACTACTTGACCATCGTCGTTACTCAAAGAGCACAGAGGTAAAAATGAACGTGGGCCTGAAGGTGTAAATTGTTGCCAAGTAATATCTTGCTGAGGCAATTCTGTTTTCACATTAATCAACATGCAGTGTTGTCGGTAATCCCACGCAGTTACACCAATTCCAGCCAATTGACGAACTTTAGAGTTTGCACCATCAGCACCAATCACCCAGTTAGCTTCAAACTGCGCCCCACTTTCTAGTGTCACAAGATTTACATCTGCAAACTCAATGGCTTTTAATCGCTCAGGACACATCACGGTTAGATTTTCATACTGAGAGAAGACTTGCCAAAGACCTAATTGGATTAGGCGGTTTTCAACGATGTAACCTAGCTGATCCAATGACAATTCATCAGAGTTAAAACGAGTACGGCACTCTGGGTGCTCCCAAGTTTCTAAGCGCCGATAAGGACAAACTCGCATGCTCTTGATCTCTGACCATGCTCCGAGTGAATCAAGTAACTCCACCGACTGGTGCGAGATTGCAGATACACGAATATCCATCGCCTGAGCGGCATCAAAAACTTTAGGTTTTGTACCTTCGACCAAGACAACGCTTCTGCCCTGCTTGGCAAATCCAACAGCGACGGCTGCCCCGACCATACCGCCACCGATCACGGCGATGTCATACTTGTTCATTTTTCACTCTTCATCGTGCTGATTAATTGGCGTTTTTTATTGTACTTTCCATGGCTACATTTACAAAATTGTTTAACAAAAAACCTTGTTCAGCATAGGGCGAAAAACTAGATTTCATCAGGCTTTGCAGAGAATTAGCTAGATCACTAGTCAGGTGCTTTTTAAAGCAGTACAATACGCCGCTTACCGCCGTGATGGCGGCTATAATTTGAGCAATAGCTCTCCGATTTAAGTACAACTGAACGAGCGAAAGTGAGATGAGTAAGAAACTGCTAATTAAAACCTGGGGCTGCCAGATGAACGAATACGATTCATCAAAAATGGCCGACCTGCTTAATGCTGCAAACGGCTACGAGCTGACGGAAGAGCCAGAGGAAGCAGACGTACTTCTACTTAACACCTGTTCGATCCGTGAAAAAGCGCAAGAGAAAGTTTTCCACCAGCTAGGCCGCTGGAAAACACTAAAAGATAAAAAACCTGGCGTAGTTATCGGTGTAGGTGGTTGTGTAGCAACGCAAGAAGGTGACCATATTCGTGAACGTGCACCATACGTTGACGTTATTTTTGGCCCACAAACTTTGCACCGCCTACCTGAGATGATCAAACAATCTCAGTCCGATGATGCACCAGTTATGGACATTTCGTTCCCAGAAATCGAAAAATTCGACCGCCTACCTGAACCTCGCGCTGAAGGTGCGACAGCATTCGTTTCTATTATGGAAGGCTGCTCTAAGTACTGTACTTACTGTGTCGTACCGTACACTCGTGGTGAAGAAGTAAGCCGTCCAATGGATGACGTACTGTTCGAAATCGCCCAACTTGCTGAACAAGGCGTACGTGAAGTAAACCTTCTGGGTCAAAACGTAAACGCGTACCGTGGTCCTATGCACGATGGTGAGATCTGTTCATTTGCAGAACTGCTTCGTTTGGTTGCGTCTATCGATGGTATCGACCGTATTCGTTTCACGACGAGCCACCCGTTAGAATTCACAGACGACATCATCGCAGTATACGAAGATACGCCAGAACTTGTGAGCTTCCTGCACTTACCTGTGCAAAGTGGTAGTGACCGTATCCTAACGATGATGAAACGCCCTCACACCGCTATCGAATACAAATCGATCATCCGTAAACTGCGTAAAGCTCGTCCTGATATTCAAATCAGTTCAGACTTTATTGTTGGTTTCCCTGGTGAGACAGACAAAGACTTCCAAGACACCATGAAGCTAATCAAAGATGTAGACTTTGACATGAGCTTCAGCTTTATTTTCTCTCCACGTCCAGGTACGCCAGCAGCGGATTACCCTTGTGATGTGTCAGAACAAGTGAAGAAAGAGCGCCTTTACGAACTACAGCAAACTATCAATGCTCAAGCGATGCGTTACTCTCGCTTAATGCTTGGCACAGAACAACGTGTTCTAGTTGAAGGTCCTTCGAAGAAAAACCTAATGGAACTACGCGCTCGTACAGAAAACAACCGTGTAGTAAACTTTGAAGGTAGTGCAGACCTAATTGGTCAGTTCGTTGATGTGAAGATCGTAGACGTATTTGCAAACTCACTGCGTGGTGAGCTAGTACGTACTGAAAAAGACATGGATCTTCGTAGTGTGATTTCCCCAACGCAGATGATGGCGAAAACACGTCGCGAAGATGAGCTGGGTGTAGCTACTTTTACGCCGTAAGCTCGTATAAATAGCCATAGAGAGCCTGGTCGTTATCAGGCTCTCACTAAGTGGCAAAAAATGAGAGGCAACATTGAGCAATAAAATCGTAACTCTAGAAATTAACCTAGAACCTTCAGACAACCGCCGACTAGCTAGCCTGTGCGGTCCATTCGATGACAACATCAAGCATTTAGAACGTCGTCTAGGCGTTGAAATTAACCACCGTAGTGACCACTTTACGATTGTCGGTAAACCTCATACCGCATCAGCTGCGCTGGATATCCTGAAAACTCTATATGTTGATACCGCACCTGTACGAGGTGAGATCCCAGATATTGAGCCTGAGCAAATCCATCTAGCGATCAAAGAGTCTGGTGTTCTTGAGCAGAATACTGAGTCTAACATCGAGCATGGTAAAGAAGTCTTCGTCAAAACCAAGAAAGGTGTGATCAAACCACGTACGCCAAACCAAGCGCAGTACTTGGTTAACATGGTCACGCATGATATTTCTTTTGGTATTGGCCCGGCTGGTACAGGTAAAACCTACCTTGCTGTAGCAGCAGCTGTTGACGCACTAGAGCGCCAAGAGATCCGTCGTATTCTACTTACTCGTCCAGCGGTTGAAGCTGGTGAGAAATTGGGCTTCCTGCCTGGTGATTTAAGCCAGAAAGTCGACCCATACCTACGTCCGCTATACGACGCTCTATTTGAAATGCTGGGCTTTGAGCGCGTAGAGAAGCTGATTGAACGTAACGTGATTGAGGTTGCCCCTCTTGCTTACATGCGTGGTCGTACTCTAAACGACGCCTTTATCATTCTTGATGAGAGTCAGAACACCACAGTTGAACAGATGAAGATGTTCCTAACGCGTATTGGTTTTAACTCTCGCGCGGTTATCACTGGTGATGTCACGCAGATTGACTTACCTCGTGGTGCGAAATCGGGTCTTCGTCATGCTATTGAAGTACTAAGCGAAGTTGACGACATCAGCTTTAACTTCTTCTTAGCCGACGACGTTGTACGTCACCCTGTGGTTGCTCGTATCGTTAACGCGTACGAGAAGTGGGAAGCACAAGACCAGAAAGAGCGTAAAGAGTTCGAGAAACGCCGTCGTGAAGAACGCGATGCGAAGTTACTAGAAGCAGCAAAAGCCGAATTGAATGCACAAGTTGCTTCAACTAAGGAATAATCATGGCGATTGAACTTGATCTGCAACTGGCAGTCGAAAATGAAGAAGGTCTGCCTTCGCAGCAAGATTTCCAATTGTGGCTAGATAAGACCATTCCTCTCTTCCAGCCACAAGCCGAAGTCACCATTCGTATTGTTGATGAACAAGAAAGTCATACGCTCAACCATGAGTATCGCGGCAAAGATAAACCAACTAATGTGTTGTCGTTTCCATTTGAAGCACCTCCTGGTATGGAAATAGATTTACTTGGTGATTTGATTATTTGCCGCCAAGTTGTTGAAAAAGAGGCGGTTGAACAGAGCAAGCCTCTGCTAGCACATTGGGCGC
This sequence comes from Vibrio sp. 1641, assembly GCF_033339995.1. Taxonomy (NCBI): domain Bacteria; kingdom Pseudomonadati; phylum Pseudomonadota; class Gammaproteobacteria; order Vibrionales; family Vibrionaceae; genus Vibrio; species Vibrio sp. 1641. Next base: position 209,220 of record NZ_JAWOVP010000007.1, on the reverse strand, counting down.
ATATGGTTGTACATGGCAGCTTGCATCTGCTAGGTTATGATCATATAGAGGATGACGAAGCCGAAGAGATGGAGTCCCTCGAAACCGAAATCATGCAAGGTATGGGTTATGAAGATCCTTACATTGCTGAAAAAGAGTAGCTATTGGCCACTCGACAGGGAAAGGCGAACCACCTAAATGACTCTCGTGTTCGCCTCTCTATGTGTGCTATCACACTTCTGATAGCGTTACTTAATTGAGAAACAATGAACGAAGATAATTCTCCCTCTTCTAACGAAGATAAGAAAGAAAAGGCAGAAGGTCCGAGTAGAAAGTCCTTCTTTGAACGTCTAGGTCAACTATTTCAGGGCGAACCAAAAGATCGCCAAGAGCTTGTGGATGTTATCCGCGACTCTGAAGTTAACGACCTGATTGACCATGACACTCGCGATATGCTTGAAGGTGTTATGGAAATCTCCGAAATGCGTGTGCGTGACATTATGATCCCGCGTTCGCAAATGGTTACAGTTGAGCGTACTCACGACCTTGATACCTTGGTTGCTTTGATTACCGATGCTCAACACTCTCGCTACCCTGTGATCAGCGAAGATAAAGACCATGTGGAAGGCATACTTCTAGCGAAGGACTTACTTAAATACTTAGGCTCAGGCAGCAATCCATTTGATATCGAAGAAGTCATTCGACCAGCGGTTGTAGTACCGGAAAGTAAACGCGTTGATCGACTGCTGAAAGAATTCCGTGAAGAACGTTATCATATGGCCATTGTTGTCGATGAATTCGGTGGTGTTTCTGGTCTTGTGACCATTGAAGATATCCTTGAGGAAATCGTCGGGGATATTGAAGATGAATTCGATGAAAGTGAAGAGACGGACATTCGTAAGCTGAGCAAGCATACGTTTGCTGTCAGAGCGCTGACAACCATCGAAGAGTTTAATGAGACATTCGGAACCAACTTCAGCGATGAGGAAGTTGATACCGTTGGTGGTATGGTCATGACTGCCTTTGGTCACTTACCTTCTCGTGGTGAACTGGTTGAAATTGAAGGCTACAACTTCAAAGTCACCGCTGCCGATAACCGTCGTGTCATTCAACTCCAAGTGACGATCCCAGACGAAGAAACCCTGGTTGAAGCCACTCAAGAGTAACGCGATACCCATTGGGAATCTCAGAAATTACAATGATGAATGAACTCTTTCATCGCCTTAAGCGGCCCTTAGTGGCCGCTTTTGTTGGCGCCTCTACTACACTCGCTTTCGCTCCTTACCAGCTGTGGCCTATTGCCATTCTTAGCCCTGCAATTCTACTGATTCTTCTTGCTAACCAAACTCCGAAACGCGCACTATGGATTGGTTATGCTTGGGGGTTAGGTCAATTTGCAACTGGCGTTAGCTGGGTTTACGTCAGTATCTCCGGTTTTGGCGGTATGCCGCTCATTGCCAATTTATTTTTAATGGGCTTACTTGTTGCCTACTTGGCTGTTTATTCAGGCTTATTTGCTTGGCTCAACAACAAACTGTTTCCTCAATTTACGCTCACAAAAGCACTTCTCGCTGCACCTGCTTTATGGCTGTTCAGTGATTGGTTGCGTGGTTGGGTGATGACCGGCTTCCCTTGGTTATGGCTAGGCTATAGCCAGATAGATGCTCCACTCGCAAGCTTTGCACCAATTGGCGGCGTAGAACTGCTTACTCTATTTATCCTTATCAGCGCAGGGGCGTTAGCCTATGCATGGATTCATAAGCAGTGGCTGATGGTGATTATCCCTGCGGTACTACTCAGTACTGGCTTTGGGATTCGCAACTACGATTGGGTAACACCCCGACCAGAAGACACGACTAAGCTCGCGCTGATTCAAGGTAACGTAGACCAGAACCTAAAGTGGCTACCAAGTCAACGCTGGCCAACCATCATGAAATACGCTGACTTAACTCGTGAAAACTGGGACGCTGACATTATCGTTTGGCCAGAAGCAGCAATTCCCGCTTTTGAAATTGAAGTGCCTTCATTTTTGAGCAATATCGACAGCGCTGCAAAAATGAATAACAGCGCAATCATCACCGGTGTCGTCAATCAAGCTGAAGATCGACAGTTCTACAACAGTATTCTGTCCCTCGGCATCACACCATACGGTGACTACAGCTTCGATTTAAGCGAACGTTACCATAAGCATCACCTACTACCGTTTGGTGAGTTTGTACCATTTGAAGATATTTTGCGCCCATTAGCGCCATTCTTTAACCTACCGATGTCATCGTTTAGCCGTGGGGCTTTTGTGCAGCCAAACATCGTTGCGAATGGCATGCACATGGCACCAGCGCTTTGCTATGAGATCATCTTTAATGAGCAAGTGCGTCAAAATGTGACTGACGAAACAGACTTCATTCTAACGCTTTCAAACGATGCATGGTTTGGTCACTCTATCGGCCCTCTTCAGCATATGGAGATCGCCCGTATGCGTGCCTTAGAGTTGGGCAAACCGCTCATCCGCTCGACTAACAATGGATTAACAGCGGTAACCGATCACAAGGGTAAAATCGTTGAGCAAGTTCCGCAGTTTGAAACTGCAGTACTGCGCGCAGAGCTCACCCCAACCGATGGGAAAACGCCATATCGAATCGTTGGTACTTGGCCATTGTATATTTGGGTAGGGTTAAGTTTAGCGCTGGCTTTCGGTTTAAGAAGAAAACAGAGCTGATAACAGCTTGAAAGTAGAAAAGACAAAAAAGAGGCGACTAAGCCTCTTTTTTATTCATTGCATTATACAGTCGTTACTCGCCATTTATGGCTTTAATGACTGACGAGTAAAGCCTTTGTGACCACACTTAATACACGGAATGATTACTGTTGGGTGGTTATACGTTGTCTTGTGACCACACTCATCACAAACTAAAGTGCCTAAGCCTATCACCTCTCCTGCTTCATATAGCCCTTGATGCTCTAAGTCATCGAACAACTCAACCCACTCAACTTTAGTTCGGTCTGTAATCTCTAACAGCCCTTGCCATATCGAATCCGCAATCGTTAAGTAAAACGGACCGCTTTTGCTATCCTCGTAACTCTCTGAAAACTCTTTTAAGTCTGCTTTAAGGTACGCTTTGATTAAAGCCAATTCATCTTTGGTCAAGTCATTAGCAGCATCCACCACTTTGCCCGACGTCTCAATCGCTTTGTTAACTTCTTCCGGACTGTGCTTCAAGGTTTCAATCACATCCTCGAGCATTTCCTCATAACCTGTTTTACGTTTAGGCATAACTGACCTCCATCTTTCTCCTACCTGCGTCACTTAAGGGCGCATGGGTACAGATTGGCTATTGTTGTGATCCCTAGCTTTAGGTATTCTATGACGATCTATTTAAGTCTGTTCTAACCGAACTCACAAATTCCAAGATAACGGATACCATCGATGCAAGAACAATACAACCCACAAGATATTGAACAAAAAGTTCAAAAGCACTGGGATGACAACAAAACCTTTGTTGTAAGTGAAGACCCAAATAAAGAAAAATTCTACTGTCTGTCCATGTTCCCATACCCAAGTGGTCGACTGCACATGGGTCACGTGCGCAACTACACTATCGGTGATGTAGTATCTCGTTTCCAACGCCTACAAGGCAAAAACGTGATGCAACCAATCGGTTGGGACGCATTCGGTCTACCTGCAGAAAACGCAGCAGTAAAAAACAAAACTGCGCCAGCACCTTGGACTTACGAAAACATCGAATACATGAAGAACCAACTTAAGCTTCTAGGCTTTGGTTACGATTGGAACCGTGAATTCGCAACATGTACACCGGAGTACTACCGCTGGGAACAAGAGTTCTTCACTAAACTTTACGAGAAAGGTTTAGTTTACAAAAAGACTTCTTCTGTTAACTGGTGTCCTAACGACCAAACTGTTCTTGCAAACGAGCAGGTTGAAGACGGTTGTTGCTGGCGTTGTGATACGCCTGTAGAGCAAAAAGAAATCCCTCAATGGTTCATCAAAATCACTGAGTACGCTCAAGAGCTACTAGACGACTTAGACAAGCTTGAAGGTTGGCCTGAAATGGTGAAAACCATGCAGCGCAACTGGATTGGTCGTTCTGAAGGTGTTGAACTGAAGTTTGAAGTTAAGGGTCAACAAGACCTAGAAGTTTACACAACACGTCCAGATACGCTAATGGGTGTGACTTACGTGGGTATCGCAGCCGGCCACCCTCTTGCAGCTCTTGCAGCAGAGAACAATCCAGAGCTTGCAGCGTTTATCGACGAATGTAAGAACAACAAGGTTGCAGAAGCTGAGCTAGCGACAATGGAGAAGAAAGGTATGGCAACTGGCCTTACTGCTATTCATCCATTGAACGGCCGCGAAGTACCAGTATACGTAGCAAACTTCGTTCTGATGGACTACGGTACAGGCGCGGTAATGGCTGTACCTGCGCACGACCAACGTGACTACGAGTTCGCAACGAAGTACGGTCTAGACATCGTGCCAGTTATCAAGCCTGCTGATGGCAGCGAGCTAGACATCTCTGAAGCAGCATACACTGAGAAAGGTGTACTGTTCGATTCAGGTGAATTCGATGGCCTAGAATTCCAAGCGGCATTCGACGCAATCGCAGCGAAGCTAGAAGCAGAGGGCAAAGGCACTAAGACTGTAAACTTCCGTCTACGCGACTGGGGTGTATCTCGTCAACGTTATTGGGGTGCGCCAATCCCAATGGTAACCACTGAAGACGGTGAAGTTCACCCAGTACCTGCTGACCAACTACCAGTGATTCTTCCAGAAGACGTAGTAATGGACGGCGTAACGAGCCCAATCAAAGCAGACAAAGAGTGGGCGAAGACAACCTTTAACGGCGAACCTGCTCTACGTGAGACAGATACGTTCGATACGTTCATGGAATCTTCTTGGTACTACGCGCGTTACTGTTCACCACAAGCGGACGACATCCTAGACCCAGAAAAAGCAAACTATTGGCTACCAGTAGACCAGTACATCGGTGGTATCGAGCATGCTTGTATGCACCTACTGTACTCACGCTTCTTCCACAAACTACTGCGCGATGCGGGTTACGTAACTTCTGACGAACCGTTCAAGCAACTACTGTGTCAAGGCATGGTACTGGCTGATGCGTTCTACTTCGAGAACGAGAAAGGCGGCAAAGAGTGGGTAGCTCCAACAGACGTAGCCGTTGAACGTGATGGTAAAGGCCGCATTACTTCTGCTAAAGACACTGAAGGTCGCGATGTAACGCACTCAGGCATGATCAAGATGTCTAAGTCTAAGAACAACGGTATCGACCCTCAAGAAATGGTAGATAAGTACGGCGCTGACACAGTACGTCTATTCATGATGTTCGCGTCTCCAGCGGACATGACACTTGAATGGCAAGAGTCTGGCGTAGAAGGTGCGAACCGCTTCCTAAAACGTGTTTGGAAACTAGTGAAAGAGCACACAGCGAAAGGCGCAGCAGAAGCAGTAGATACCTCAGCGCTTTCTGGTGATCAAAAAGCACTTCGCCGCGACGTTCACAAAACTATCGCGAAAGTGACGGACGATATCGCTCGTCGTCAAACATTCAACACCGCGATCGCAGCGATCATGGAGCTGATGAACAAACTAGCGAAAGCGCCTCAAGAATCTGCGCAAGATCGTGCAATCCTTGACGAAGCACTGAAAGCTATTGTTGTCATGCTTTACCCTATCACTCCGCATATCTCATACGAGCTATGGGCAGCACTAGGTGAAACAGACATTGATAACGCGGCATGGCCGACGTTTGACGAAAAAGCGCTAGTTGAAGACGAAAAAACTATCGTTGTTCAAGTTAACGGTAAGCTACGTGCGAAGCTAACAGTCCCAGCGGATATCTCTAAAGACGATATCGAACAGCTTGGTCTAAACGACGAAAACGTGGTTAAGTTCACTGATGGCCTGACTATTCGTAAAGTTATTTACGTTCCAGGTAAACTGCTGAACATCGTTGCAAACTAATCACAGCATGCAATTTGTCTCTGTTTAGCGAACTTATTTGTTAACCAAGAGTCATTAAACAGGGTAGTTCGCTACCCTGTTTATTTACCTCAAACCATTCACATGAGTGGTTTAAGGTAAATAACCCCTTCAATTTAGGATGAATACAATCAATGCGCTTTTTCTCTTTGATTAAACTACCAGTGGTATTGGTATTAGCGGGGCTTCTTTCTGCCTGTGGTTTTCACCTTCGCGGCGAGTATTCCGTACCGGAAGAGCTGCACACTATGTCTTTCTCCAGCTACGATGAATACAGTGAATTAACTCGCTATGTTCGCTCTCAACTCGAACTGAACAAAGTTGAACTTGTTCAACCATCATCGACGGTACCCAACCTTCATTTGACGGAAGCGACAATCGATGAGCGTACACTATCGCTTTATCAAAATAGCCGTGCAGCAGAAAAAGAGCTGACATACGTAGTAAAATACCGTGTGACAATTCCTGGCTATGGTTCTAAAAACTTTACGACAACAGTAAACCGCAACTACCTAGACAACCCGTTGACCGCACTTGCAAAATCTGTTGAGCGTGACGTAATTGAAGACGAGATGCGCTTGCAAGCTGCAAAACAGATGATGCGCCAGTTGGGCCGTATTCGTGCCGAATATGAAGCAGGACAAATCTCTGAGCCAGCGAACAAAAACTCTTAGTCACTATGCGAATTTATGCCGATAAGCTAACGGATCATTTAACTAAACAAGTTAAACAGGTTTACTTAATCTTTGGTAATGAGCCGTTACTGATTCAAGAAAGCCGCCAAGCAATCCAAAAGGCAGCGTTTCAGCAAGGTTTTGAGGAAAAACACCGCTTTGCGGTGGATGCTAGCATCGACTGGAATCAAGTTTACGACTGTTTCCAAGCGATGAGCCTGTTTTCAAACCGTCAACTGATTGAGCTTGAAATTCCTGAAAGTGGCGTGACAACCGCCGTCAGCAAAGAGCTGCAAACACTGTGTGATATGCTTCATGATGACATCATGCTCGTCATTGTTGGTAGCAAACTGACCAAAGCCCAAGAAAATGCGAAATGGTTCAAAGCATTAAGCTCAAAAGGCGATTGGGTAAGCTGCTTGTCGCCAGATCTACAACGCTTACCTATGTTCATTCAGACACGTTGCCGCACGTTGGGACTAAAACCCAATCAACAATCACTGCAAATGTTGGCTCAATGGCATGAAGGTAACCTATTTGCATTGTCACAAAGCTTAGAGAAATTGGCCCTACTCTACCCGGATGGTGAGCTGACCGTCATACGTTTAGAGGAAGCCCTAAGTCGCCATAATCACTTCACTACCTTTAACTGGATCGACGCCTTACTGGCAGGTAAAGCAAACCGTGCACAACGTATTCTTCGCCAACTTGAGGCGGAAGGGGTTGAGACCGTGATCTTGATTCGAAGTGTACAAAAAGAGTTGAGCCAACTTTTAAATATGCATCAAGACTTAACTCAAATGGGAATGAACCAGGTATTTGAGAAATATCGAGTTTGGCAAAACAAGCGTCCACTCTATAACGCAGCACTGGCCCGCTTATCAGCGAGTCGTATTTGTGCATTGCTCTCCTTATTGGCTCAAGCCGAGATAAAAGCCAAAACTCAGTATGACGAGTCTGTATGGCCAACTATTCATCAGTTGAGCTTAGAAACCTGCTCTCCTGATATTAAGCTGGCAATTTAAAAATCAAAGCGTGATATAGTGCGCGACCTGTTTTGCAAGCAAGAATGTAAAACACTATAGAGATAAGAGACAAACCGAGGAAAACCGAGTGCTTCGCGAAGAACTGAAAGACTTTTTAGCTGATAAAGCCGACGACATGAAAGCGGAAGACATTATCGTCCTAAATGTGGAAGATAAATCAAGCGTGACAGATTACATGATCATCTGTACTGGTACATCCAAACGCCACGTTTCATCCATCGCTGACCATGTTGCAACAGAAGTGAAAAAAGCCGGTCTTGAGCCACTAGGAATGGAAGGTGAAAACGAAGGTGAATGGGTAGTCCTAGATATGGGCGACGCCATGCTTCACGTGATGCAAGAAGAGCACCGCGAACTCTACCAGCTAGAAAAACTCTGGGGTTAATCTTTTGAAAATTCAACTAATTGCTGTTGGCACAAAAATGCCAAAATGGGTTGAGGAAGGCTTTCAAGAATATCGTCGCCGTTTCCCGCATGATATGCCGTTGGAGTTGATTGAAATCTCTGCTGGCAAACGCGGAAAAAATGCCGATATCGCTCGCATCCTGCAAAAAGAAGGGGAAGCGATGCTCGCTGCGGTACCAAAAGGCAACCGTATCGTCACGTTAGATATCCCAGGTAAAAAATGGGACACTCCTCAACTCGCTGAGCAGTTAGAAGCTTGGAAATTAGATGGCCGTGATGTATCAATATTAATCGGCGGTCCTGAAGGACTCGCTCCTGCATGCAAAGCTGCAGCAGACCAAAGCTGGTCATTGTCTGCCTTAACGCTACCCCACCCTCTAGTGCGTATCGTAATGGCAGAAAGCTTGTACCGAGCGTGGAGCATCACCGCTAACCACCCTTATCATCGCGAATAATCGTTGTTTAACTTTAGAGCCAAGCGTTAATGATTCGTAAACGCCGCAGTCAAATCCGAGATTATCAAGCCGAAGCGCGTCTGTTTGCCAGCCGCGCTATTGTTGCTTTTATCGGCATTGTTGTCTTGATGGGAGCTCTGGTTGCCAACATGTACAACATTCAGGTGAACCAGTTTCAAGACTATCAAACCCGCTCGAACGATAACCGCATCAAAGTGGTGCCTATCGCGCCTAACCGAGGTCTAATTTATGACCGAAATGGCGTTTTACTGGCAGAGAACCGTCCCGTCTTTAACTTAGAACTGACCCCAGAAAAAATTAAAGACATTGATGCAACCATCCAAGAATTACAAACTATTCTGGAAATTACACCAGACCAGATTGAACGTTTCCACCACGAGCGTAAACGGACTCGTCGATTTAAATCGGTCCCACTGCTTACCCAACTGAACGAAAAACAAGTAGCGGTATTCTCCGTCAATCAGTACCGCTTTCCGGGTGTGGAAATAAGTGCGACCTTAAAGCGCTACTACCCTTTCAGCGAAGTCTTAACCCACGTGATTGGTTACGTTTCTCGAATCAATGATCGCGACATGCAGCGCCTGATCCGAGAAGAAAAAGACGCAAACTATCAAGCCACTCGCGACATTGGTAAGCTGGGTATTGAAAAATACTACGAAGACCTCTTACACGGTACAGCCGGATATCAAGAAGTCGAGGTAAACAGCCGCGGCCGAGTAATCCGTACCTTAAAGTACGTTCCACCTGTACCCGGAAAAGACATCGTTTTAAACCTTGATATCAACTTGCAGTTGTACGTACACCAATTATTGGACGGCCGCCGAGGCAGTGCTGTAGTAATCGATCCTAGAGACAACGGCGTACTGGCTATGGTTTCGAGCCCTAGCTACGATCCTAACTCGTTCGTGCACGGAATCTCAGGTAAAGACTATCGCGCCCTTTTGAACGATAAAAACCGTCCTTTGGTCAACCGCACTACACTTGGCATTTACCCCCCTGCGTCTACCATCAAACCATTTATGGCGGTAGCCGCGCTGCAAGAAGGTGTCGTAACACCTAACACCACACGAAATGATCCTGGTTATTGGCGCATACCAAACTCTAACACACGTCCGTTCCGGGACTGGTTGCGTTGGGGACACGGACGCGTCGATATCATTAAGTCGATCGAAGAGTCTGTTGATACCTTCTACTATCAAATCGCTTATGACATGGGTATTGACCGTATTTCGAATTGGATGATGATGTTCGGTTTTGGTGATTACACTGGCATTGATATCTACGAAGAAAGTAAGGCGAATATGCCGACTCGTGACTGGAAAATGTCTCGCCATAAAACCCCATGGTATAAAGGTGATACGATCCCTGTGGGTATCGGCCAAGGATATTGGACAGCAACACCAATGCAAATCGCCAAAGCAACCTCCGTATTAGTAAACGAGGGAGAAGTGATCGCACCTCACTTGCTCAAAGCGACGATAGAAAATGGTAACGACTTCGAAGAGCAGCAAACGACAGAATACGTGACTTACCCACCAATCAAGAATGTGCCTAAAAAGTACTGGGATATGGCGAAAGAAGGCATGCGTCGGGTAAACCATGGCACGCGCGGAACAGCTCGTCGCTCATTCTACAAAATGAATTATGAAACAGCGGGTAAATCAGGTACTGCACAGGTCTTCGGTCTGGGTGAAAACGAAGAGTACAACGCCGATGAGATCGCCGAGCACTTACGTGACCATGCGTTATTTACTGGCTTTGCACCATTTGATGATCCTAAAGTGGTCGTCACTGTAGTACTAGAAAATGCCGGTGGTGGTTCTAGTAACGGTGCCCCAGTAGTAAGGAAAATTTTTGACCGAGTCGTTCTTGGTCCAGAAGAAATTGAGCCTGAAAACAATGCGAAGAAAGAGGTAAAACAGTAATGAAGATGGATCCCTCTACAGGTAAAAATCGCGCCCTGTTTGAACGCTTCCATATCGACTTACCACTCCTACTTGGCATATTGGCCCTGATGGGGTTTGGCCTGGTGATCATGTACAGCGCCAGTGGCCAAAGTTTACTGATGATGGATCGCCAAGCCATGCGAATGGTGCTTTCACTCGTTGTGATGCTCGTCCTTGCGCAGCTTTCTCCACGAACTTACGAAAGCTTGGCACCTTTGATGTTCGTTGGTGGCGTTATACTGCTTTTCGGCGTGCTGTTTTTCGGTGAAGCATCGAAAGGCGCGCAGCGTTGGCTTAACCTCGGTTTTGTGCGCTTTCAACCGTCAGAGCTATTGAAGCTCGCGGTGCCATTAATGGTGGCTCGCTATGTCGGTAGACAGCCCCTTCCACCAACGCTAAAAACACTCATTGTTGCACTGATTATGGTCTGCTTACCAACCATTCTCATTGCAAAGCAGCCTGACTTAGGTACCTCGATCCTGATCGCCGCTTCCGGTATTTTTGTTATCTTCCTCGCCGGCATTAGCTGGAAAATCATCGCTGGTGCTGCGATTGCATTAGGTGGTTTCATTCCAATTCTGTGGTTTTTCTTGATGCGAGAGTATCAAAAAGTGCGAGTTCGTACTCTATTTAACCCGGAATCTGATCCGCTAGGAGCGGGCTACCACATTATTCAGAGTAAAATTGCGATTGGCTCCGGTGGTATTTCCGGCAAAGGTTGGTTGCAAGGTACGCAGTCACAACTAGAATTTCTTCCTGAACGACACACTGACTTTATCTTTGCAGTAATTGCTGAAGAATGGGGTATGATTGGCTTCCTTTGCCTTTTAGCCATCTATCTATTTATTATTGGACGAGGTTTATATCTCGCCAGCCAAGCGCAAACCGCATTTGGACGAATGATGGCAGGCAGTATTGTACTCAGCTTCTTCGTGTATATTTTTGTAAATATTGGCATGGTAAGTGGCATCCTACCTGTAGTAGGTGTACCGTTGCCACTCATCAGTTATGGCGGCACATCAATGGTAACCTTGATGGCTGGTTTTGGTATTCTGATGTCGATTCATACGCACCGAAAAGCATTCTCTAAGGCGACCTAGACATGCAAAAACGCGCTTTATATTCCTTGGTTTTCTCTGCTCTTATTTTGGCAGGCTGTTCATCAACTAGCCAAAAAGAACAAGAAGGCCGTTACGAACTCGAATCCGATGTTGCACCGGATACACCGCTTTCAGTCGAACACATCGAGGATGCGCATCCTAAATATGAACCGTACAGCCTAGGTGGGAACAAAGATTACCACTTGCGTGGCAAAGACTACAAAATAGTTCGCAATGCGAAAGGCTTTAAAGAAAAAGGCCGAGCATCTTGGTATGGGAAAAAATTCCAAGGTCATTTGACTTCTAATGGCGAAATCTATGACATGTACTCAATGACGGCAGCGCATAAAACGCTACCGTTACCAAGTTACGTAAAAGTTACCAATACTGACAACGGCAAAACCACCATAGTACGAGTTAATGACCGAGGTCCTTTTCACGATGGCCGTATCATTGATTTAAGCTATGCCGCCGCGCACAAGTTAGATGTCATAAAAACAGGCACCGCGAACGTGGAAATTGAAGTGATCAGTATCAATCAGCCTACGGACAAAAAGTCATTAGAAGCGCACCCTAGGTACGTTATTCAAGTAGCATCATCAAAAAATGAAGAGCGCGCGCGAACTTTAGGTACCGAGCTTGGTCAAAAATTGGATACAGAAACTTTCCTAGAGAGTGCGAAAGAGTCTTATCGCTTGTTGTTAGGGCCATTTACTGACTATTCCCTGACGCAAGCCACACTAGATAAAGTAAAGTTGCTCGGCTATTCGTCTGCATTTATTAAAAAACACAACACTGCCAAATGACCTCGTGTCATGAATTTCTCTTTGATCCCCCTCTTACATAACTAGGGATTCTGATAAGATGTCTGCAGTTAACCCAAAAATTTGAATTACCATGAATAAAAATAAGTTTGTGAAATCTATTCTCGTTTCTTCGGTTGCCCTTTCTGCAACTTTCGCTCAATCTGCTCTTGCATCACCTATCGTTGTTCCAGATGCCCCTCAAATCGCGGCGAAGGGCTACGTGCTGATGGATTATCATTCAGGTAAAGTACTGGCAGAGAAAGAGATGAACACAAAATTGTCTCCAGCTAGTCTGACTAAGATGATGACCAGCTATGTAATCGGCCAAGAGCTAGCGCGTGGTAATATCTCAGAAGATGATGATGTCACCATCAGTAAAAATGCGTGGGCGAAAAACTTCCCTGATTCATCAAAGATGTTCATTGAAGTAGGCACAACAGTTAAAGTACGTGACCTGAACCGAGGCATCATCGTCCAGTCAGGTAACGATGCCTGTGTTGCGATGGCAGAACATATTGCAGGTTCAGAAGATGCGTTTGTTGACCTAATGAACGCTTGGGCCAACACATTGGGTATGACTAACTCGCACTTTGCCAACGTTCATGGCTTAGATAACGCAGAGTTGTACTCAACACCATACGACATGGCACTGCTAGGTAAAGCACTTATCCGTGACGTACCAAATGAGTACCGAGTGTACTCAGAGAAGAAATTTACTTACAACGGCATCACCCAATACAACCGTAACGGTCTACTTTGGGATAAGAGCATGAACGTTGACGGCATCAAAACGGGTCACACAAGTAATGCGGGTTACAGCCTAGTAAGTTCAGCAACTGAAGGTCAAATGCGCTTGGTTGCGGTCGTTATGGGTACTAAAGATGCCAATGCTCGTAAGTCAGAAAGCAAAAAGCTGCTAAGCTACGGCTTCCGTTTCTTCGAAACAGTGGCACCGCACAAAGCAGGTGAAACGTTCGTAGAAGAAAAAGTGTGGATGGGTAACAAAGACACCGTAGCACTGGGTCTTGACCAAGATACTTACGTAACACTACCGCGTGGTGAAGCGAAAAACCTAAAAGCAAGCTTCGTCCTTGAAAAAGAGCTAGAAGCCCCAATTAATAAAGGTGATGTAGTTGGTAAGCTATACTATCAGATCGATGGTGAAGATATTGCCGAGTACCCACTAATGGCACTAGAAACCGTAGAGCAAGGTAGTCTATTTAGCCGCATGTGGGATTACATCGTATTGTTATTCAAGAGCTTCTTCTAAGAAGGACGTTAGAGTAGCAAACTTATTCGCAAAGCCGCCTGAAAGGGCGGCTTTTTAAGTTTGAGATCCTCGTCTTGAGTTCCCCCTAATTTGACTGTACTATTTCGCACCGCAACGAATATCTACTGGAGTTATCGATATGCTAACCATCAACTCTGATGCAAAATTAAAAGACCTGCTTGAGTTCCCTTGTTCATTTACTTACAAGGTAATGGGTCATGCAAAGCCTGAACTTCCAGAGCTTGTTCTTGAAGTTATTCAGCGCCATGCTCCAGGTGACTACAGCCCGACCGTTAAACCAAGTGCTAAGGGCAACTACCACTCGGTGTCAATCAACATTACTGCAACCTCTATCGAGCAGGTTGAGACACTGTACAAAGAGTTAGGTGAAATTGACATCGTACGCATGGTTCTATAATTTTTTGATATATTAAATTTTTTTTGAAAGCAGCCTTGGCTGCTTTCTTTTTATTTATCAAAGAGATAACGAAGCTTTACATCGCTTTCAGTTAAAAATCTGTTACGCAGCGGTAGAGCATCAGGGTTATCCGGTTTATAATCCAAAAACTTTATATATTAGCAACAGGAATTCCCATGCAACACCAACTTGTTGTAAAACGACTTGGCCGCCAAGACTATGAGCCTGTATGGAAGGCGATGCATGAGTTCACCGACCAACGCACAGAAGAAACCCGTGATGAAGTCTGGTTGGTAGAACATAACCCAGTATTTACGCAAGGACAGGCAGGTAAAGCTGAGCACTTGATTAACACTGGCGATATTCCTGTTGTACAAAGTGATCGCGGAGGCCAGGTTACGTATCATGGCCCTGGTCAGTTGGTCGCCTACTTCTTGATCAACCTACGCCGTAAAAAATTAGGTGTACGAGATCTCGTTACCACAATCGAGAACCTCGTGATCAACACGCTAAAAGCATACAATATTGACTCAGCCGCACGACCTGACGCACCAGGTGTCTACGTTGCCGGTAAGAAAATATGCTCTCTCGGTTTACGCATTCGTAAAGGATGCTCGTTTCATGGTTTAGCCTTGAACGTAAATATGGATTTAACACCGTTTCTGCGTATTAACCCTTGTGGTTATGAAGGTATGGAAATGGTTCAGGTCAGCCAATTTGGCGGCCCAGACAATGTAGAAGCCGTAGAAAAACAATTAATAGAAGAACTCGTTACTTTGCTCGATTATGAGCAAGTAGAATTCAGCACAGAAGCACCTTCTCAAGGTAATAAAGCATGAGCAAACCAATCCAGATGGAAAAAGGCGTTAAATATCGTGACGCCGATAAAATGGCATTGATTCCCGTAAAGAACATGCCTACAGAGCAGAAAGAAGTGCTACGTAAGCCTGATTGGATGAAGATCAAGCTACCAGCCGACAGCCAACGAATTCAAGACATCAAAGCGGCGATGCGTAAGAATAAACTTCACTCCGTATGTGAAGAAGCATCTTGCCCGAACCTAGCGGAATGTTTTAACCACGGTACAGCAACCTTCATGATCTTAGGTGCTATTTGTACTCGTCGTTGTCCTTTCTGTGACGTTGCTCATGGCCGCCCATTACCACCGGAAGCAGAAGAGCCTCAAAAACTGGCGAAAACCATTGCCGATATGAAGCTGAAATACGTAGTAATCACTTCTGTTGACCGTGACGATCTGCGTGACGGCGGTGCACAACACTTTGCCGATTGTAACCGCGAGATCCGTGCGTTAAACCCGCATATTAAGATTGAAACACTGGTTCCTGACTTCCGTGGTCGCATGGATGTAGCGCTTGATCTAATGAAAGACAATCCGCCAGATGTCTTCAACCACAACTTAGAAACCGCGCCACGTCTTTACCGTAAAGCTCGCCCAGGTGCGAACTACAAATGGTCACTTGAGCTCCTTAAGAAGTTCAAAGAGCAGCATCCAGATGTACCGACCAAGTCTGGTTTGATGATGGGTCTTGGTGAAACCAAAGAAGAAATCATCGAAGTACTGAAAGATCTACGCGCACACGGCGTAACGATGCTGACTCTAGGCCAGTATTTAGCGCCAAGCCGTCACCACTTGCCAGTAGAACGTTACGTTCCACCATCAGAGTTTGACGAGCTAAAAGAAGTTGCACTAGAACTTGGCTTCACGCATGCAGCGTGTGGTCCATTTGTTCGCTCTTCTTACCATGCCGATATGCAGGCTCAAGGTATCGAGATTAAGTAAGCTCTCGTTTGTTTTCAAAAGAAAGGTTGGCTCAGTGCCAACCTTTTTTGTATCTGTCAAATGATGATAAAAAGCCATTCTACCTCCGTCATTCTGAACAGCGAGGAACGAGCGTGATTCAGAATCTGTTTTCAGAATACTGATGATTTTTAGGGAAACGCTGAGTAAAAGAGTGTGCCTCAACAAGATTCCTGCTCTCGCCTAGGCTCGTCGGAATGACGCGGTTTGGATATATTGAAAGGGACAGTGTTGGTAGCCATCTCCTTATCACACACTCTTCGCTATATCTCATTCCAAACGCCAGACAAACAAAAAGGCCCTCAATTGAGGACCTTTAGTATATCAATGTTCAAAATAGATGAGTCGAGTTCTAGGAGAACACACGGAGTTTGCGCGAGCAAATGAGTATGTTCGACACCGAAATCGACTCACTCGATGAAAAGCAGTTATGCGTAAACTGGTAGACGCTTACAAATTTCTAGCACTTTCTGTTTAGTCGCTTCGATAACTTCTTCGTTGCCGATGTTATCTAGAACGTCACACATCCAGTTTGCTAGCTCTTTTGCATCTTCTTCAGTGAAGCCACGGCGAGTGATCGCTGGCGTACCTACACGAATACCAGACGTTACGAATGGGCTGCGTGGGTCATTTGGTACTGAGTTCTTGTTTACAGTGATGTTTGCTGCACCTAGTGCCGCGTCTGCGTCTTTACCAGTGATATCTTTGTCGATTAGGTCAACAAGGAACAAGTGGTTTTCTGTACCGTTAGATACGATTTTGTAGCCACGCTCTTGGAACTGACCAACCATTGCTTTTGCGTTTTTCACTACGCGAGCTTGATAAGCTTTGAACTCTGGCTCCATCGCTTCTTTAAACGCTACTGCTTTACCAGCGATAACGTGCATTAGAGGACCACCTTGACCACCAGGGAACACTGCTGAGTTCAGTTTCTTGTACATATCTTCGCCAGCATTTGACAAGATAAGACCACCGCGAGGACCTGCTAGTGTTTTGTGCGTCGTTGTTGTTACCACGTGAGCATGCGGTACTGGTGTTGGGTATTCACCGGCAGCGATAAGACCAGCTACGTGCGCCATATCAACAAATAAGTAAGCACCTGCTTTGTCAGCGATTTCACGCATGCGTTTCCAATCAACGATTTGCGAGTAAGCAGAGAAACCACCGATGATCATCTTAGGTTTGTGTTCAAGTGCTAGCTGTTCCATCTCGTCGTAGTTGATTTGACCAGCTTCATCGATACCGTAAGGGATAACGTTGTAGTGCTTACCAGAGAAGTTTACTGGTGAACCGTGAGTTAGGTGACCACCGTGCGCTAGGCTCATGCCTAAAACTGTATCGCCTGGGTTAAGAAGCGCCATGTAAACTGCGCTGTTTGCTTGAGAACCTGAGTGAGGCTGTACGTTAGCGTACTCACAACCAAATAGTTGGCATGCACGCTCAATTGCTAGTGCTTCAGCTTTATCTACGTACTCACAACCGCCGTAGTAACGCTTACCTGGGTAGCCTTCAGCGTATTTGTTCGTTAGCTGAGAACCTTGCGCTTCCATTACACGTGGGCTTGTGTAGTTTTCAGAAGCGATAAGTTCAATGTGTTCTTCCTGGCGAAGGGTTTCTTCCTGGATAGCTGCGAACAGTTCCGCATCGTAATCTGCGATGTTCATATCACGCTTAAGCATCTGTATCTCCTGACTCAGATTAGTACTGAAAGTTGCAAAAAAACTGTTGAATGACCCAACGCAAACGTTTTCGTCACCCTAATGGCGCGCATTCTACATAATTTGATTTAGGTCATAAAGAGAAATTTACAATTTTTCTCATGCAGTTTTTTCATGATGACAAGCAATGTTTACCATGCCAGCATTGCAATCGCATAACGACAATCTATTGCCTGTCAAATTTGTGCTTTACACCCTGTAAAACAGCAATTACATAGGTTTACCGTAAATTTTACCCTCTAGCTACCGAAAAGATCATCTTTTTACTACTATGCACGCCTTATTTATCACTAATGACTGCAACATTGATGGAAAAACACTCATTAAAAGAAGACTGGATAGCGATTCTCACGGGTACCTTTTTAGTAGCTCAAGGCGTTTTCTTTCTCCAATCCGCGAACCTTCTAACGGGAGGCACGACTGGATTGGCTCTGCTTATTAGCCAATTTACACCTTTTACCTTTGGTGTGCTGTACTTTTTAGCAAACAGTCCTTTTTACTTACTAGCATGGAAACGCTTCGGCCGTCATTTCGCCATTAATAGTGCCATTTCTGGCGCGTTGGTTTCTATCTTTGCCGATCATCTTTATTTGCTAATCTCGCTCGAATCGGTAAATGAAGTTTATTGCGCCGTCGCAGGCGGACTTTTAATGGGGCTCGGTATGCTGATCCTATTCCGACATCGCTCCAGCTTGGGTGGCTTTAACGTGCTGTGTTTGTTTATCCAAGACAAATTTGGCATTTCAGTTGGCAAAAGCCAAATGGCAATCGATGCATGTATCCTGTTTGCTTCATTCTTCTTTGTCACACCAGAAGTGATTGGCCTTTCAATTTTGGGGGCGTTTGCACTCAATCTCGTGTTAGCGATGAACCACAAACCGCACCGCTATTCCGTGACCTACGGTTCATAAATTTTTGATAATGATTGAAGCGCGATTTATAAGATTTCGCGCTCCAATCGCTATATAATACTTCGCGATTTCCAAATAGATCGGTACGGTATGCGCGACTTTCTGCAACAAGCTAAACAGACTCACAGTTGTATTGCGATTGGAGAGCTGATCTATAACCCGAAGACACAGACCCTTCATCAAGATGTTATCGCGATTGATCTTGAACCTCGCACCATTGAATTATTAGAACTGCTGTTAACAAGCGTTGGCCACCCACTCTCTGCTGACACCATTATTGAAACCATTTGGCAGAGCAAGTTCATCTCTAAGAATGTGCTCACGAACCGCATTAGCACCTTACGTGCCCTGCTACAGCAGTACTTACCCGAATACGATGCCGCTAAGCTTTTAGTCACTTACCCCCGCAAAGGCTACTTTCTTAACCCTGCCAATATTCGTTTGGTGCCACCAGCGAAAAGCCATCGACGCGTTATCCCAACTCAGGTTGCGAGGAATAAGAACTTCAAGCTGATTTTTGCTTATAGCTTGTGTGCCATACTTGCAGTTTGTAGCGTGACGCTCGCAAGCTTGTTATGGCAACGCCAAGAAATCTCAACACAACAAACACGTCATCAACTACTGATTCCCAAAGTCGAGCTACTACTCAACCGTGTCGATTCAATCGGCTCTCAGGCGCGAAAATACCGCATACTGGTCAAAGCCATCTTGCTGCAACAACAGGTCGAATATCCATACACCGACATCGCCAACCAAGATGCTCCCAGTTACTTTCTTGATCCTATCGGTCATACGCCATATTTCCCTGGCGCACGAAACATGCAGACCAGCGACTACGAGCTCAATATCGAGTTAAAAGACGGCGCAGAGCAAGGCATCTTGAAAGCGCAGATGAACCTTATTTATCCTGCGACGGGCAAGCTGGCGTTTCGCAATGAGTACACACTGCGTTTATCTGACCTACAATCGGATATTTTCCAAATGCACTCGGATGTCGCGCAATACTTCAATCTGCCTGCACCTTCGGCAAGTACGTGGCAGCTTTCGGATCTTCACAAAAAAATGTTATTCGAGAATGCCTTTTCTAGCCAACCTCTCCGACAATCTGATGAGTTTGCGGCTATAACAACGGCAAGACATCTCGCCTTATACGAGCACGAACATCAAAAGCTGGAAGCGTATTTAACTCAAGTACAATCGTCGTTTGATGTTTTGCCAGATGAGCTGAGCCTCTGGTTAGGTCTATTGCATTTCAAATTAGGTAACTTAGACAGGGCAAAAGCCCTGTTAACGACACCAGATGGCGACTCACGTATCCAAAACGCACTGATTTATACCTTTGTGTCTCACATTGCTTACAAGCAGAACAAACTTGAACAGTTCCGTCTCAACTACATGGAATCACTGGTGGCGCTGCTGCGCGTTTTACCTTCCGAAACCTTGTTTGAGCGTCTTTCTCAATCTGAATCAAAAGAGACTTGCCTCCAACCGTGGAAAACGTTGCATGTTAGTGTGACCGATCAAGAAATCATAAGCCGATGGAAAGCGCTCATTAACGAGTATTGCACTAATGTGGCCAACGAAATAACCACCAATAAAACAAAGACCTAAATATAAAATTAAGCTTTCGTTAACCCCTGTTAGCTTTTGTTTTTTGCCCTTTTTCTCTCGCTGAACTTAGCATGCTCGCATTCAAGCAACGGCCCAACATGAAGCGGCCTTATCAATCAGGAATGTAAACCATGCTAAACAAAATGACGCTTATCGCAGCAGCAACTCTGGCTCTTTACGGCTGTGGCGGAGGTTCGTCTTCTGGCAGTGCGAATCCAAACAAAGTGCCTCAAGAAAGTTTCGACGTCTCGATTCACAACTCAATCTTCGCTCCCACGCCAAGCACACAGCTAAACTACGCATTTAGCTTGGATGGCCAACCAGAAGGCGACATGAAACTGAGCTTCCAAGCGATGGATCGCGAGCAAATATTGGCAGCATTGGCACAAATCCCAAACAGCGAGGCAATGGTCCAGTTGGTTAATGACTTGGTGAACTACGGCGCCGAACAGTTCTACTATTCAGACGAGCAGTACAACGACGACGAAGAGAGCAATACGCTTTACTTTGTAGGATCAGATGGTGCACTCCATGAAATCACTGACGCTTATTTCATTGGTCATCAGTTTATTGCCATGCTTATGCACAGCAGTCCGATTTTCCGCCTAAACGGTGACGACGTAAAAGAGAAAAGCCCGAATATTGACATCGGTGAAGAAACTATGTCTCTGCAAACCACTCTTACAGGCTACGCAGTTCACAACCTTCTAGACCGTTTTGAAGATCATGAGTGGGTACAAAACCTTCCTATGACAGCATCTTGCCAAGTGGTTTGGCAACAGCAAATCCGAGAGACTGGTGTGCGTAAAGCGTTCTCGATCTCAGGCAAGAAAATTGAAGCGGCATACCTGATGGAAGAGAACATCTACAACCTAAACTGTGATGATATGGACTCAATGGAGTTCGCCACTTCGGCAGAACGTTGGTTTAATCCGAGCTTAGGTCTGATTGAACAAATTGAACTGCTGAAAGTACAACAAGTACAAATCAACGAAGAGAAAGTGCAGCTAACAGCGATTGAAACAAAATAAGCTCGCATTTTTTAGAGATATCTCAATAAAAGAAGGCTTTGGGGAGCACACCAAAGCCTTCATCTCGAACATCAATCTTAGGGGTGATGACACCCGAGTTTATTCTTCTATCAATAAAATACGAGTTTCGTAAGGTCGTAACACTTGATGGTTTGACGCGACTGCGCTCGCTGAGTTTTGATAGTTAGATAGCAAGTTTTTCGCTTTACTCATATCAAAACGTTCTGGCAGAACGCATTCCACCTCTTCAGCATAGTAGTTATTGATACACAGCAGCGTTTGCTTATCGTTCTGACGAGCGTAAGCGAAAATACGTTTGTGCTCTGGCAGCAGGTCCTCGTAACGACCATCGGTGATCACTGGAACCTGTTTACGCAGTTCAATCAGACGCTTGTAAAAGTAGAACACCGAGTTTAAATCGGCAACCGCAGCTTCAGCATTGATTTCAGTGTAATTCTTCGCCACTTCAAGCCAAGGCGTGCCCTCAGTAAAGCCCGCGTGTTTTGCACTGTTCCATTGCATTGGTGTACGTGAGTTATCACGCGACTTCTGTGCCAAGATCGCCATCATATCGTCATGAGATACACCATCACGGTTGACCATGATGTCGTACATGTTAGTACTTTCAACATCACGATATTGGCTGATTTCGGTATAACCCGGGTTGGTCATGCCGATCTCTTCCCCCTGGTAAACATAAGGTGTGCCTTGCATCATGTGCACTGATGCCGCAAGCATCTTGGCAGATTCAACACGGTATTGCTCTTCGTTACCTAATCGGCTGACAACGCGTGGCTGGTCGTGGTTACACCAGAACAACGCCCCCCACCCTTTGCCATTTAAGCCGGTTTGCCAATGATTGAAGATCTGTTTTAACTGAATGAAATCAAACGGCGCTTTGGTCCATTTTTCACCATTTGGATAATCGACTTTCAGATGATGGAAGTTGAACACCATGGATAGCTCTTTGCCGTCTAGCGAAGAATATTGCTGGCAGTGCTCTAGCGTGGTGGAAGACATTTCACCCACCGTCACGCTGCCGTATTTTTGAAACACAGATTCGCTAATCTCTTGAAGGTATTCGTGCACACGTGGACCATCCGTGTAGAAACGACGACCATCACCAATATCGTCACTTGGAAAATCTTGCTGCTTGGAAATCAGGTTGATAACGTCGAGACGGAAACCATCCACTCCTTTTTCTGCCCAGAAGCTGATGACTTCTTTCACTTCTTCACGCACTACTGGGTTTTCCCAGTTTAAGTCCGCTTGCTCTTTAGCAAAAAGGTGCAAATAGTACTGGCCTGTTTTTTCATCCAGCGCCCAAGCGTTGCCACCAAACTTTGATTGCCAGTTGTTTGGTTCAGCACCATCTACCGGATCTTTCCAGATGTAGTAATCACGGTATGGGCTGTTTTTATCACCCAGTGCGGATTGGAACCACTTGTGTTCTGTCGACGTGTGGTTCACTACAATGTCCATGATGATACGAATGCCCAACTGATGCGCTTCTGCTAGCAAAGTATCGAAATCTTCCATAGTGCCGAACTGTGGATTGATCGAGTAGTAATCGGAGATGTCATAACCGTTGTCGATCATTGGCGATTGGTAAACCGGCGTCAGCCAAATCGCATCCACACCAAGATGCTTAAGATAATCCAGCTTAGAAATGATCCCTTTGATGTCGCCCGTGCCTTTACTGCCACTGTCACAAAAGCTTTTTGGGTAAATTTGATAGATGGTTGCGGTTTTCCACCAGCTCTCATCATGCTTGGTCATAGCCATTTCTAACACTCACTTACCAGTAATCGGAAACTTAAAATTTGAAAAGAAAAATAGGAGGAGGCAGCCAAGTCACTGCCTCAAATAGAATTACGCGTTTGCAGGCTCAAGCTCACCTTTGGCTTGTGCACGCTTATAAAGAATTAACGTTAATGCAGCAGGTACTAGCATTGCGACTAACATAGCCAAAGCAAAAATGCCCCAGAACTGCGGTTGGATAGACAAGATGCCCGGCAAACCGCCCACACCGATACCGTTCGCCATTACGCCCGCACTACCACAAATAGCAGCAGCACACGCACTACCGATCATCGCGCTCAGCATTGGGAACTTGTATTTCAAGTTGATGCCGTACATCGCCGGCTCGGTCACACCAAGGTAAGCAGAGATAGCCGCAGGTACTGAGATATCACGCTCGCCATGTTTTTTACTGATGATAATGATGCCGACGACCGCAGACGCTTGAGCAATATTTGAAAGCGCAATCAGAGGCCAAATTGGCGTGCCGCCTAGCTCTTGCATCAGTTGAAGGTCTACCGCGTTGGTAGTGTGGTGAATACCAGTAATGACCAATGGCGCGTATAGGAAGCCGAAGATGGTTGAGCCAATCATAGCGAAGTCACCCGTCATGGCTGCTTTTGCTGCGAAAGCAACGCCGTCACCCAACATACGACCGAATGGACCAATGATAGAGTGCGCAAGAATCACAGACACAATGATTGAGACAAACGGCACGACCACTAGGTAAAGGTAAGACGGAATGATGCGTTTTAAGTTGGTTTCAATAAACGCCAGAGCCATACCAGCAAGCATTGCTGGAATCACTTGCGCCTGATAGCCCACTTTCTCGATGGCGAATAAGCCAAAGTCCCACACTTCAGGTACTTGCTTACCAATCAGGTAGGCGTTCATCAACTGCGGCGAAACCAATGTCACACCAAGCGTGATACCCAGAATCGGAGTACCGCCGAGCTTTTTCACTGTCGACCAACACACGCCAACCGGTAGGAAGAAGAAGATCGCCTCACCAATCAGCCATAAGAAAGAGTGTACCGTTGCCCAAAACTGGCTGATTTCCGTTAGCGTTTGACCATCAAACATCTTGATGTCGCCAATCACGTTACGGAAACCAAGGATCAGACCACCGGTGATGATCGCTGGTAGCAGTGGTACAAAGATTTCTGCAAGGTGGGAAATACCACGCTCAACGATATTCATGTTTTGACGAGCAGCGTTCTTCGCTTCGTCTTTGCTGGCTTCACTTTTACCCGTCAGTCCGATCAGCACCTTGTAAACTTCATCCACTTCAGTACCGATAACCACTTGGAACTGGCCTGCGTTGGTAAAACAGCCCTTCACCATCGGTAATGTTTCTAACTGTTTCGTATCTGCTTTGTCCGTATCATTTAGAACAAAACGCAAGCGAGTTAAACAGTGACTTACACTGGCAATATTGTCCGGCCCCCCGACCAGCTCAATAAGACGCTCCACGTCTTTACGCGCAATCTTACTCATAACTTTGTCCACCCTGTATTGGATACATTCGATTCATCATTTTGTTTTTATAAATGGGAACATTCCCATTTCTTAATTTTAATATTGCCATTCGAAGACAAAAAACAAAATGGGAACAGTCCCATTAATTGAGAATGATCACAGTATAATTTTAGAGCAGATCGTTTTAGTGTGGATTAACAAACGATAGGCTGTTGAGTAAAGTGAACCACTTCCTCATCGCCATTTAATTGATTGATCAGCATGTTAGCGGACTTCTCACCTGCAAGGGTATAACCTGGGTCGACACTAAATACTTTAGGGAAAAGGAAAGAGAGCAATTCATTACCACCAACACCTGTCACAACCACGTCTTCACGTGCTAACTCTTGAAGACGCTTAATCACGCCCAACGCGATGGTGTCACTGGCGCACACGATGGCCTGAGTATCAGATTGAAGGACTTTGTCTACCAACTGATAAGCACTTTCATGGCTCAACTTACCCGTTTGGAAACAAGGTGCAATTTGCTTGCGTTGACACCAAGCTTTATAAGCATTTAGACGAGCTAAGCCAGTGGTTTTGTCTTCAGGATCAACACCAATATAAGCAATGCGAGATAAAGATTGCTGCTCAAGGTGAGACAAAGCCATGTCTATCACACCTTGGTTATCGTAGTTGATCGAAGAAACCATTTGCGTGTCCATCGCGATCACGACGATACGATTACCCCACTCCGCCAATGCTCGCTCATCACATCCAGTAAAACCAAACACGATCACCCCATCGACGTTGCGACGTTTAAGCACATCCAAATGCTCATTGGTTTTATCGCGATCGAATTGGCTTTCCATGATCACCGCATCATAACCAGCGGAATACAAAGCATTGAGCATGGTACCAACGGCGCGATTTTCTGATGGTGAATCTAAACGGGAGATGATAACCCCAATAACTTTTTGGCTGCCGCCACGCATTGATTGCGCAGATTTGGACGGCACATAACCAGATTCACGAATAATTTGCTCAACCTTCTCTCGCGTTTGGGGTTTCACTTTTGGATCGTTAGTAAGCACACGGCTTACTGTCGATTTGCCCACGCCTGCCAATTTTGCGATATCAAGAATGGTGAGTTTTTTGCTCATAAGTGTTCAGACTAAAAGAAGGAATCAAACAAAAGGGAAGCAGTGGCTTCCCTTATCTCAGTCAGTAATGAAGATTACTTGTTTAAGTACGCAGGCACATCTGCAATGCTATCTAATACTACCGTTGCAATGGCTTCGCCCTGTTCCGTTACTGGCTTACCAGTGCGAACCAAAATCTTAGTGCCAACGCCTGCCGCTTCTGCTGCCATCATGTCTTCAGCTTTATCGCCGATCATCACAGATTTCTCCATGTCGATCTTCAAGAAGTCACGCGCAGAAATGAACATGCCTGGTTTTGGCTTACGGCACGCACAATCTTGCTTGTACTCGCCAATGCCATGTTCTGGATGATGTGGACAGTAATAGATACCATCGAACTCAACACCATTATCAGCAAAGTTCCAATCCATCCATTGAGTCAGAGACAAGAAACGGTCTTCACTGAATTTACCGCGTGCGATGCCCGATTGATTCGTCACTAACACTAGAAGGTAGCCTTTATCTTTTAGCGCTTTCGTCGCTTCAAATACACCATCAATGTACTCAAAATCATGTTCGTCATGAACGTAGCCGTGGTCAACGTTTATCACGCCATCACGATCGATAAAAACAGCAGGTTTTGCCAAAACGTATTTCTCTATTAACTCGGTTTAATCAGATTATTACATACCTTATAAACTTCAACACTATCTAATTCATTCTAGGCCTCGACAAAACGGTTGATTTGTTGGGCAAGAATCGGTAAATCTGAGGGTGCCCCGCCGTCTACCTCCTGCTTGTTATCTATACATCTTCGTTTCAAAACAGAACATCCATACATTTAGACGTCTAGACGTAAAAATATCTATTGACTTCATTCTGCTTAACCCATAGCATCAACTGAAAATTGAGATAAAGCTCAACATTAAGTTCTGTCAAAGGCCGTTTTTGACAGCGAAGTTCCCCGTATCTTTGGGCAGGTTGAAACATGATAGAAATAAAAAACGTCAATAAAGTGTTCTACCAAGGCAGTAAGGAAATCCTTGCCCTGAAAGACATTAACCTACACATCGACAAAGGCACCATCTTTGGTGTTATCGGTTCATCAGGTGCTGGTAAAAGTACGCTGATCCGCTGTGTCAACATGCTAGAAGCACCGACTTCTGGTTCCATCATCGTTGATGGTGTAGATCTAACCAAACTCAGTAAAAAACAACTAGTCGAAACACGCCGTAACATTGGCATGATCTTCCAGCACTTTAACCTGCTTTCGTCTCGTACTGTGTTTGATAATGTGGCATTACCCCTAGAACTGGCAGGTAAAGACAAATCGCAAATCACAACAAAAGTAACTGAGTTGCTAAAGCTTGTAGGCTTAGCCGACAAACACGAGAGCTACCCATCTAACTTAAGTGGCGGACAAAAACAGCGTGTGGCAATTGCTCGTGCATTAGCATCCGATCCTAGCGTGCTGCTTTGTGATGAGGCCACTAGTGCGCTAGACCCGGCAACAACTCAATCTATCCTTGAGTTATTGAAAGAGATCAACCGCAAACTCAACATCACGATTTTACTTATCACTCACGAAATGGAAGTCGTAAAAAGTATCTGTCACGAAGTAGCAATCATCGGTGGTGGTGAGCTGGTGGAAAAAGGCACCGTTGGCGATATTTTTGCGCACCCTAAGACAGAGCTAGCGCACCAATTCATTCGCTCAACGCTGGATCTTTCCATTCCTGAAGATTACCAAGCTCGTCTGCAAGCAGAGCGTGTTGATGGCAGCTACCCGCTGGTTCGCTTAGAGTTTACTGGCGCAACCGTCGATGCACCGTTAATGTCGCAAATTTCTCGTAAATACAATATTGATGTGAGTATTTTGAGTTCCGACCTTGATTACGCTGGTGGCGTGAAATTCGGCATGATGGTCGCAGAGCTATTTGGTAACGAAGAAGATGACAACGCAGCTCTTGAATACCTGCGTAAGCACAACGTAAAAGTAGAGGTACTTGGTTATGTCCTTTAATACGATTTCTGAATGGCTGAGTTTAAACAGCAAACTACTTTTAGGTGCAACGTGGGAAACGCTTTACATGGTTGCGGTTGCCGGATTAGTCGGCTTTGCTGTGGGTATTCCATTAGGCGTAATCCTCCATATTACTAAAAAAGGCGGCCTACTTGAAAACACCAAACTAAATAGCGGCTTAGGCGCTATCGTTAACATTGGTCGCTCAGTGCCATTCCTCGTACTGATGGTTGCGATTATTCCAGTGACAAAAATACTAGTTGGAACCTTTATCGGCACAACCGCAGCAATCGTCCCACTGACTATTGGCGCCATTCCTTTTGTCGCTCGTCTTATTGAAGGTGCTTTATTAGAAGTACCGACAGGCTTGGTGGAAGCTGCGCAGTCAATGGGGGCGACACCAACACAGATCATCACAAAAGTTCTACTGCCTGAAGCAATGCCGACTATTGTTAACTCAGTAACGATTACCTTGGTCACTCTCGTTAGCTACTCAGCTATGGCGGGTACGGTAGGCGGCGGCGGCCTAGGCGACGTAGCCATCCGTTACGGTTTCCACCGCTACGATGTAACTATCATGGCCGTGACTGTCGTGATGTTGATTGTTCTAGTACAGATTATTCAGTCTATCGGTGACGCAGTGGTGCGCCGTGTAGACCACAGATAAGCATCAAAAATACAAATTATAAGGAGATAAAGATGAAATTTAGCCTTAAAGGTCTTTTGACTGTAGCAACGGCCGCCTCTGCTCTTGCTCTAGCGGGTTGCGGCGACAAAGAAGTAGACGTAAACAAAGTAAAAGTTGGCGTTATTGCTGGTGCAGAAGCACAAGTAGCCGAAGTTGCCGCTAAAGTAGCAAAAGAGAAATACAACCTAGACGTTGAGCTAGTAACATTTACCGATTACGTAACACCAAACGCCGCTCTGGATGATGGTTCAGTAGACGCGAATGCGTTCCAACACAAACCATACCTAGATCAACAAGTGAAAGACCGCGGCTACAAACTGGCTATCGCGGGTAACTCATTCGTTTACCCTATTGCTGGTTACTCAAAGCAAGTAAAATCAATTGATGAAATTCAAGATGGCGCACGCATCGCAGTACCAAACGACCCAACTAACCTAGGTCGCTCACTACTGCTTCTTGAGCAACAAGGTTTGATTACGCTACGTGATGGCGTTGGTCTACTCGCTACAGTACGTGACATCGTAGGCAACCCTAAAAATATCGAAATCATTGAACTAGAAGCCCCACAGCTTCCACGTTCACTGGATGACGTAACGCTATCTATCATCAACACCACTTACGCAAGCTCTATCGACCTATCGCCAGAGCGTGACGGCGTGTTCGTTGAAGATAAAGACTCACCATACGTAAACCTAATTGTCGCTCGCGAAGAAAATGTTAATGCTCAAAACGTACAAAACTTCGTAAAAGCTTACCAAACGGAAGAAGTTTACGAAGCGGCAAAAGAACTGTTCAAAGGCGGTGTTGTGAAAGGTTGGTAATCCCACTTTTCAAAACATGACTGAAAACAACGCTCTAAACACAAAAGGGCTGATGTGAAAACATCAGCCCTTTCTATTTGTCTATCTACCCATTTAAGTAGCTTCAATTCGCTACTTAAGATGGTCCCAAGAGATATTCGACACGATTCGGCAGTCATCACACTTAAAATGAAATATGTCATGTAGTGGCTCATCAAGTAGCCACTCGCCATCGCATTTTGGACACTTGCG
This sequence comes from Vibrio sp. 1641, assembly GCF_033339995.1. Classification (NCBI taxonomy): domain Bacteria; kingdom Pseudomonadati; phylum Pseudomonadota; class Gammaproteobacteria; order Vibrionales; family Vibrionaceae; genus Vibrio; species Vibrio sp. 1641. The sequence goes on along the minus strand of NZ_JAWOVP010000007.1, from coordinate 179,831 downwards.
CGCTTTCTCGCTCTCCAGCGACTGACCACCGACACGATACTGGTAATAGTACGTAGGGATCTTCGTGATGTATTCGATACGGCCACGTAAGTCCCAACCTCGGCGAAACAGCACACTATCCACATCGCAAATTTCGTGCAGCGCCGCATGTTCCGCTCGGCAACCCCCTGCCATTTGGATTTCATCACACGCTTGCCACTCAGTCTGCCACTTAATGACGGCTTTATGGTCTCCATTAAGTGTTGGCTCATTACGATACAAAGGAATTGGCAACAGGGTTTCACCACTTCGCAAAGGCGAACACGTATGAACATAAGTCGTGTACAACACTTGCCAGCTAGGTGTCTCTTCTTCGGCTGCTTGTTCTGAATTCAAATCACGCCCCAGCATACGCATTTTCGGAGCAAGCAAAGACGCATCCGACAAACGGTTCATGCACACTTTGACGAAATCTGAGTGATAACGTGGATGCAAGCTGTCTTGTTCTGGGCAAACAACACGAACGAAAAATTCACCTTCTCCCATCACTATCGGAAATTCACGACCTAATACTTGGCCGTTGTAACGCAGAGCATCCATCAAGCCATTAATGGCTTTGTCTACCGCGCTGACGGTGGTGTTATCAAAACACTCAAACTGCAACTCAACAACATACATACTTAGACGGCAGCCTCTAACTTATTCAAGAACTCAACCAATGAATCTGCCAATACATCACGTTTAGAGGTGCCCAAACGCTCTAGAATCACATTGCCAGTGAGGTTACAAATAGAAATCACATCCATTTCCTCATCTGTCGCTGCGATAAATACTGTTGGTTTAAGTTTCAAGCGGCGCTGCGTCACCAAATGACCAAGAATATTTTCTTGTAGACGCACGAAATCGTCATCGCTCCAGACTTGCAGCAGCGTCAACGAATTACCTTGCCAAGTTGCCTCCATATCAGCGCAGTATTGAGAACCATAAAAGGCTTTAACATCATCTTGCAGTGACAACTCAATCGCATTTTCCACATTGGTGAAATCGGCCATTTCATCACGTGCGACCGCTTTCCAAAGCACCTTTCCATCACGCTTCTCTTCGACACAAGGAGAAACAAGCTCTGCAAGCTCTTCACTGCTTGGCAACTCATTGTGCTTAGCTTGCCAAGCTTGTTGGTAGCGCAGGCTGAACTCTTGTAGCGCCTGAGTAACGTTTGGGGTCATGAAGGTCTCCTCATTCCTTATTTATCAGATAGCCGTACTTGCCGGATGGCAATTGACCAGCGGATTCAGTAAAATTCTCGCCATTCTAATCGAAAACGACCACAAAGTATGAGCAAATATTCTGACGCTAAAGAGCTTGCTGGCCTAACACTAGGTAAAACGACCGAGTATGCGAACCAGTATGACCCAATCTTGCTGCAACCAGTCCCCCGCAGCCTGAACCGAGATGACCTCCAGTTAGGCGATACTCTGCCTTTCATGGGGCACGACATTTGGACGCTGTACGAACTGTCTTGGTTAAATAGTAAAGGTTTACCACAAGTGGCCGTTGGCGAAGTATACATTCCAGCCACCAGCGCAAACTTGATTGAATCGAAGTCTTTCAAACTGTACTTAAACAGCTATAACCAAACCCGCTTTGCAAGCTGGGAAGAAGTGACTGAGCGTTTAACACAAGACCTTTCTGAATGCGCAGGTGAAAAGGTGCTGGTTGAGGTGAATCCAGTGACCCACTATACCAATCAACCTATCGTAACAATGGACGGTGAATGTATTGATGACCAAGACATTAACATCACCAGTTACGATTTCGATGCCGATTTGCTTGAAGGTGCAGCAGGTGAAGTACAAGTTGAAGAGGTGCTACATAGCCACCTATTGAAATCAAACTGTTTGATCACTAACCAACCCGACTGGGGCAGTGTAGAAATTCGCTACCAAGGCGCAAAAATAGATCGTGAGAAGCTGTTACGTTACTTAGTGTCTTTCCGCGAGCACAATGAGTTCCACGAACAGTGTGTAGAGCGTATTTTTACGGATCTAATGAAATACTGCCAACCAAGCAAACTGACCGTATTTGCCCGCTATACGCGTCGTGGTGGCTTGGATATCAACCCTTACCGCTCAACGGAACAAGATAAGCCAGCTCACAATCACCGTATGGCTCGTCAGTAAGCGCATAGGCAACAGAAATAAGTTCGGCAATCTAAAGGGTTGCCGGACGTTTTTATTGTCCAAGCATGTTACTATATCAAATGGCTTCAACCCGCATTTAAACGGCTAATTGAGGCTTTTCGCCGTTATCGCCATATCTAAAAACAGTTCGAGGGAACGAAAGGATGTTTTGGGACAGTTCGCGTCTATTCAAATTGATTGGCTTTCTTTGCTTGCTGTTTGTACAGCCACTTCATGCAACCATTTTATCGTCCGCGTTACTCAACGAAGCACAACAATTGGCGGAAATAGAGCCATCACAAGCAAAACAAGCGGCAACCAACTATTTGTCACAGCGTGAGCTAACAGAACGCAAAGAAAGTGACAGCCCTTCAGCCATGTCTCGCGACGAAACAGATCGTAGCGTTCGCACACCAAGCAGCACCATCGAAGCGCACAAGATTATCGCTCAGGCAGATTACGCCATGGGTAATGTTCGTTCGGCTATCGAGCACCTAAATAAAGCGGAACGCTTAGCGCAAGAATATCAATTGCCGTACATGGACTTAGATCTCCAGCTGATGCGCAACCAAATGATTTGGATGTACGACGAAAACTACTCAAAAGCGGAAGACACGCTTAACCAAATTGAACAACAGCTCGATGAAGCCGATGCCGTATTACAACGCACCGACAGCGTTCGCTACCGACTAGTGATGCAAAGAGCACTCCTCGCTTCACATAGTGGCGATATCATTAAAGCGGAAAACTTGTACTCTGAAGCAAAGACCATGCTTGACGATAGCCGCTCTGAGTTAGCCTTGATCGACTACTACACTGCCGTCGGCGAGTTTTACCTCAATAGCAAGAAGTACAATTTGGCTTTGTCAGAACTGCTATACGGTTATTGGCAATCTATTGAAAGTAACAGTGGTGCAAGATTAGCAAAAGTGAATCGCCTTTTGGCTAGGCTCTTCCAGGAGCGACGAGTGTACGACAAAGCGATCGAATACTTATCCCAAGCCGCAGATTTTTATGACTCCTACCCTAGCTCTCCGATCCTAGCGGACGTCCTAGAGCAAATGGGCGACATCTACTTTTATCAGGGTAAGTTTAACCTTGCGTTAGTGCATTACTTCAACGTTCTTGACCATGAAAGTACCAGTAAGAACATCAATAGAATCATTAAAATTCGCTTAAGCTTGGCGGCTACCTACCTACAACTCTATAACTACGCGCTAGCAGAGCAGTACTTAGACCGCTCTAAAGAGCTTTTAGAATACACCAATATTCCTAAGCTTGAAGCAAAGGCTGCCCTGCTTCAGTCAGGTCTGGCTTATCATCAAAATGACAGTAAAGACGTCATTACTAATGCAAAGCTGGCGTTAGCGCTTGCTGAAAAGTCACCTGAAAATAACAACTTCATTAAGCAGCAGTCATACCGTTTACTTGGGTTGGGTTACGAGCAGGCAGGCGAATACAAACTTTCTCTGCAAGCTTATAAAAAATACACCAACCTCGTTCGTCTAGAACAAAAGCAGCTTAACCAAATCAGTGAGGATGCGTTCCGTCAGCAAAAAGAATTTGCCGAACAAACCATCCATTACATCGGTCAATCAGAACGCTTAGAGCAAGTGGAAAGAGAGCATCGTAAATTCCAGAAAATCTCATTTGCATTGTTTATTACTGTCTTGGTCATGTTTTTGTTCATTATGCGCCGTGGTGTCATTATGCAGCGCCAAGCAAGTGAAATCGAAAAACTGCGTAACGACCTCTTCACCCACTCTCGCTCTCGTTTACGTAACTTGCGTATGCTGAATGTTAAGCTTTCTCGCTCATTGAAAAAGTCGAGCGAAACTTTCGAGCAATGGCAAATGGGTGAATTGATCCACGAACCACTTAATGATCGCCTACGCTTTGTTATGATCGATTTGCCATTCTTACGAAGCATGTACGTCCATAACGGCTATAAGGCAGGTCTAGAACTAGAACGGGCATTTGGCGACTTCCTTGCGGAAAAAATAGAAAAACCGTCGCGTCTTTACCATTTCTCAGATGCGAACTTACTCTACATAGAACCGAACGCTGACCGTGATGCTTCTGCCGAAGTCATGTTCGAAAAATTCCAGACTTGGGTGGATGAGTTCGCACAGCAGCACAACGTCAATCGTATTATTCGTATGGGCATCAGTGATTATCCGTTCTTACCCCGAGCCTACACTGCAATTAACGATGAGGAATTACTCGATCTGTTGTTGCTTGCGACTCACATCGCACGAGAAGTCAGCTTGAAGGATAAGCAAAGCCACTGGGTGTTCTTAAAAGCCATCGATAATGCGCCTGCTGCTAGCTTTGCAACAGGTAACATAAGAACTGCCTGTCAACATGCCATTAGCCAAGGCCTGATCAAGATCCATTCGTCCTACAAGAATGAGGACGACATCAAGAAAATATTAAAAAATGGATAATTAAACGCCTGTTGAACGTAATAACTAATGACGCTATAAAGTTTTTTGTTATTATCAGATAATTGTCAGTAGTACATGGACTTAACCGTAGTCACTTCATGGGAATCTTGGAATCCGATATTCAGTCGCAGCTGCATCAGCTGAGTTGTCAACTTGACCAACTCAGACTGACTCATCGTGATACTTCACTCAAATTCAAACGTGAACAACAAGTTCTTAAACGCGTTGTGGCATCATTGTCTTCAGCTTGCCAGGGTTCGAATACTCAGGTATCCAACTACCTATTTGAAATCCAACAAGAGCTGCAACATCAAAAAGATATCAGCACTCTTATCCCGCGTTTAGCGGTATTAGAGAGGATGCTCAAACAGCAGTCGAAGACGATGGATAAACAGAACGGTTACCTTGACGAACAAATCAAGCACAGTGGTGAAACACTGCAACGTGTCACGGGCTTACCTGCGCAGTTAAAACGTGAACTACGGAACCTGATGAGTTTCTCTGAAGTTCACGCCAGCAATAAAGCTGATCAAGCCACTAAGCTACTGAGTATTTACGAACGCGCTCTGAAAATCATCACGTCTAATTCACGTCTACATCTTAGTGAATTTGAAAACAATCCCGACAGATCTCAGCTTGAGTGCTTAGCCAGCGACCTCCAACATACTATTACAGAGCTGGATTTCGAGGGAGAATCAGGCGATAGATTGCTGGATATTCGTGCTAAGTTGCTCCTTGGCGTGAGTGCCGAGTCTCTCATTGAGCTTACTCTCTCAACGCTGAAATTGGTTGTCGAAGCAACAAAGTTCGAGCGCGAGGCGTCTAGCCAATTCCTTGAGCATCTGAACACTTCTCTCGCAAGTAACCTAAAAACCGTTCATCAGAACGTCGACCAGCATCATACCTACTTTGAACACCGCCAAGAGCTCAACACAGAAATGAACAGCTTGGTTGAATTAAGCCAAAAGTCACTTAATCAAGCTCAAGATATCGCGGTTGTGAAAAAAGAAATCACGCCTCTTCTCGAAAAAATGGCGTCGCTGACAGAGCGACTGAAAATGACGGAAGAGCGAGAGCAAGCGCTGCAAGAACGGTTAAGTTACAGTAAGAACCAACTCGAAGCGGTATTTGAAACTACGCAAGATTATCGTCGACGCTTAGATGACCAAGCTCAGCGCATGTTGCTCGACCCGCTGACTAAAGTTTATAACCGCACTGCATTTAACGATCGACTAGAGCTAGAGTATCGCCGTTGGATTCGCTCTCAACAAAACCTTCGTGTTGTGCTGTTTGATGTAGACAACTTCAAAGCGGTGAATGATAGCTATGGTTATACGGCTGGCGATAAAGCGCTGAAGATCATCGCTCGTACTATTAATAAGCGCGTATCAGAAACGGAAACAGTAGCTCGCTTTGGTGGCGAGGAGTTCATTCTACTCGTCCCGGAACAATCTGAAGAATACACACTGGATCTTATTAAGCATATCCAGCGTGATATTAGCCAATTACCCTTTAAGTTCCGTGAGCAAAATATCATGATTACCTTAGCTGCTGTATCGACGTCTTTCAAAGAGTCCGATACGCCAGAGTATGTGCTCGATCGTCTTGGCAAGATGCTTGCGGACGCTAAAAAACGTGGAACAAACCAGCTTAACTGGAGCTAAGATTCGTACAAAAAGCGAGCAAACAAACCAAATTTGGTGCAATCTTCGCTTTATAACCACCCATTTTCAACGAGTTATCACATTTCTTCCCTTTTAGTCTGCTAAGCTGTAAAAACCCAAGTCACTTCAAGATGATGTATTTATAAAAGGCAAATGTATCATCTTGAGGTTGCTTGGGAGTTGATAACCATAAAACCAAATCGGCCAACTACCTTTCATCAAACCATACGTATAACACCAAAAAGGTAAGTTGGTACTTTCCCTCAAATTAATGCAACACAAGGAGGCGTTATGATTACCCATATAAGCCCCGCTGGTAGCATGGACTTGCTATCTCAACTAGAAGTAGAGCGCTTAAAGAACACAGCCTCGAGTGAACTTTATCAGCTGTACCGTAATTGCACATTAGCGGTGTTGAACTCCGGTAGCCATACCGATAACTCGAAAGAACTGCTCGATAAATACCAATCGTTTGATGTCAACGTCGTGCGTCGTGAGCGTGGTATTAAGCTTGAGCTGACTAATCCGCCAGAGCACGCTTTTGTTGACGGCGAAATAATTAAAGGTATCCAAGAGCATCTGTTCTCCGTATTGCGTGATATCGTTTACGTAAACATGCATTTGGCAGACGCCCAACGGCTCAACCTTACTAACCCAATTCACATTACGAACCTCGTATTCGGCATTCTTCGTAATGCAAGAGCATTAACTCCAGGTATCGCACCGAATCTTGTCGTATGTTGGGGTGGTCACTCTATCAATGGAGTGGAGTATCAGTACACACGTGAAGTGGGTAACGAACTGGGCCTGCGTGAACTTAACATCTGTACAGGTTGCGGCCCTGGCGCAATGGAAGGGCCGATGAAAGGTGCAGCGATTGGGCACGCAAAGCAACGTTATACTCAGCAACGTTATCTTGGTTTAACCGAACCCTCGATTATTGCGGCCGAGCCACCAAACCCAATAGTAAATGAACTGGTCATCATGCCCGACATCGAAAAGCGCTTGGAAGCTTTCGTCCGTATGGCTCATGGTATCGTTATTTTCCCAGGAGGCCCAGGCACAGCGGAAGAGCTACTGTACATTCTTGGCATCATGATGCACCCGGATAACGCCGATCAGCCAATGCCTATCGTATTAACAGGACCAAAAGAAAGTGAAGAGTACTTCCGCTCTATTGATGAGTTCATTCGCGACACACTTGGTGAGGAAGGGCAAAAGCACTACGAGATCATCATTGATGACCCGGCAGAAGTCGCTCGTATTATGAAACGCTCCATGGACTCGGTACGCCTTCACCGAAAAGAGAAAGGCGATGCGTACAGCTTTAACTGGTCATTGAAAATTGAGCCAAACTTCCAACTGCCATTCGAGCCTACTCATGAGTCGATGGAACAATTGGATTTAAGCCTAGATCAAGAACCGCAAGTTTTAGCGGCCAACTTGCGTCAAGCCTTCTCTGGCATAGTGGCAGGTAACGTAAAGGCTGAAGGCATTCGAGAAATAGAACGTAGAGGGCCTTTCACCATTCATGGCGACGCAGTCCTCATGAAAAAACTCGATAAGTTGCTAAAAGACTTTGTCGAACAGCACCGAATGAAATTACCTGGCGGTTCAGACTACGAACCGTGTTATCGAATCGCTCACCCGGAAATTGGTGGTCGATAGTCAGGCTAGCATTCGTTACACTAGGGGCATTACGCCCCTTTTTTATTGCTAAGTCATTATGTCTATTCATCTTGTTATCATTGATGCCCTAAACCTGATCCGCCGAGTGCACTCAGCACAACCAGATCCAACCGACATAGCAAGAACCATAACCACAACGCAAAGAACCCTCACTCGCATTCTGTCAGAGGCCAACCCGACACACATCATCGCGGTTTTTGATCACCACGAACAAGACAGAGGTTGGCGTGCTGAAATTCTCCCTGACTATAAGCAAAACCGAAAACCAATGCCTCTGCCACTACTGCAAGGGTTAGATGCGATTCAACAAGCGTGGTGGGAGCAAGGTATTGATTCCTTGCTGTCTGAAGGCGATGAAGCAGATGATTTGGTTGCTACACTCGCAACGAAAGTGGCCAGCCATGGTGAAAAAGTCACCATCGTTTCGACTGACAAAGGTTACTGCCAGCTACTTTCCCCTACCCTACAAATCCGTGATTATTTCCAACATCGTTGGTTAGATGAACCATTTATCGAAAAAGAGTTCGGCGTAAAACCAAGTCAACTAGCGGATTACTGGGGATTGACAGGGATAAGCTCTAGCCAGGTTCCGGGCGTACCTGGAATTGGCCCGAAAGCAGCGAAAGAGATTCTCACTCAGTTTGAGAGTATTGAAGCTGCCTACGCTAGTGAAGATCTCGTACCGAAATACCGTAAAAAATTGGATGAGCACATTGAGTCTGCTCGTTTATGTAAACGCGTCGCCGCTTTAAAGTGCGATATAGAACTAGGCTTTAACTTGCAAGATATTCGCTTTTTAGGGCCAAACAAAGCGGAGTAGTGCCCGATGGTAGTTTCACACCATGAAACCCTCAGATATTAAAAAAGCGCCATTTGAAGGCGCTTTTTCTATTCTAATCACTATCCCCAAAAGACTCAGGGAATAAAGTTAGTAAGGTGAAATATTCGACAGACATTGGATATGAATCGTGATTTCTTCACGATCATGATACAAATGTTTAGCTTGTAGCTTGAACTTTACCTTATTATCAATGAGGAACTGCTTCAGATTTTCAAGGTCTTGCAGCACTTCGTCATAACGCCCTTTCATTGGCAGCTTAAGGTTAAAGATAGCCTCTTTTGCCCAACCTTTTAACAGCCACTGTCCCATCAGGTGAGCAACACGAGCTGGCTTTTCCACCATGTCACAAACAATCCATGTTACGTTCTTGCGGTCTGGTTCGAACTTAAAGCCATCCACCATATGGTGTTTGATCTGGCCAGTTTCCATCAAACTGTCTGCCATCATGCCGTTATCAACGCAGTGAACGAACATTGAGCGCTTCACTAATTGGTACGTCCAACCGCCTGGACATGCACCTAAATCCACACCCCACATACCTGGTGCTAAACGCTCATCCCACTCTTCACGTGGAATAAAGACATGAAATGCTTCTTCCAGTTTAAGTGTTGAACGACTTGGAGCGTCTGCTGGGAATTTAAGGCGAGGGATACCCATGAAGAACTGTGAGTTGTTGTCAGTGTAAGAGTAACCAACGTAACAGTGGCCAGGCTCAACAAAGCAAATGTGCAGTACTGGTTTTTTCGCGTTATCTTTGTTCAGCATTAAGCCTTTGCCGCGCAACGCTTGACGCATTGGGACGGTAAACTTACGGCAGAATTTCAGTAGCTCTTTCGCTTCATTTGTATCTGGCGTTTCAATTCTCAAATCACCACAACGAGGGAATGCTTCGATGTCTGCTAGTTCATTCAAAATTGGACTAATTCGGTCATCACTTGGCAACGATTGAAACTCAGCTGCTACCGCAAACATTTGTCGAGCAAAAATTAAAGACTTAAAGTCTAAACCTCTCGCAAGTTTGTCGGCATCTCCATCTTGGTAACTCTCGAAGACAACATAACCTGAGTTTCTCTTCACACGAGGGAAGCCATACACTTCCAACTGTGTCGCTTTGTCCTGAATTTCACCAGCACACTCTTTCTCAAAGCCAGAACGGCAATAGAGCATTAGTTGTTTCACTTGGAGACCTCTTTGATATTGAACGCAGCAAAAAAGAACAGACACCAACCAATCATGAACAGTAATCCTCCCACAGGAGTAATTGGCCCAAACCACTTAATGCCCGTCAGCGCCAGCGCGTAAAGACTGCCGCTAAAACAAAAGATGCCGATAATAAAGCAAATCGCCGCAATGAAAAAATACTTTTGTGCTTTTTGTCCCAAATTGAGCAGAAGCAGAATGGCACAAAACACAATCGCCAACGTATGAATAAATTGATACAGAACTCCGGTCTCAAATACACCGAGCAAATAAGGGGCCAGTGTCGCTTTTAGCCCATGAGCAGCAAATGCTCCAAGAGCGACCGAAATCAGCCCAGACAGAGCAGAGAATGAGAGTAACCACTTACTTTTCACTGTACACCTCTTTTATAAACGCCGCTAACTGCTCTATCGCGAGTGCAATGTTACCCACTTCAGTATGACCTGAGATCTTGCGCGGTTTGAAGCTGTGGTCACCATCAGGTAAAAAGCTCACCGTTACTTGTGACGAAAGGACGAAATCATCGAATTCCTCACGCTTACCAAAGGTGTCTCGTTCCCCTTGCAGAATCAGCGTAGGTTTCTCAATGGTTGCTAAGTGCTCGCCTTTGTATTTCTCTGGCTTTCCCGGCGGGTGAAATGGAAACCCTAAACAGGCAATGCCCGCCACCAGCTCATTTTCAGCCAACAAGCTCGACATACGACCGCCCATTGACTTACCACCAATAACCACGGGAGAAGAAGTAAAGTGAGCGATCACTTCGCTGTATGCTTCGAGCAACTTTGGCGCGCGATCGGGCGGACGCTTTTTGCCATCTTGCGAACGTTTCACCATGTAAGGGAAATTAAAACGCACTACACGAATACCTTGCTCCACTAATCCTTTGGCGACAGCTGTCATGAAGTCATGCTCCATCCCCGCACCTGCGCCGTGAGCAAAAATAAACAGCGGTCCGTTTTCAGGTCCCTCAGCTATCCAGTGATTCATCCAATACTTCCTCTTGTTCTTTTCTCGCGGTTGCTAACATCCAGTCTCTAAACGTTGCGATTCGGCCCATATCTGCCTGCTGTTCATGACACACCACATAGAATGCATTCTTAGATATCAACACCTCGTCGAATGGTGCAATGAGTCGTCCGGCTTCCATTTCAGGTTTGGCGAGTACGTTGTTACCGAGCGCGACCCCCTGACCGTGCGCAGCAGCCTGTAGCACCATCGTTGAGTGACTAAAAATAGGACCGTGGTTTACGTTGATGCCTTCAATGTTGTAATGACGAGCAAACTGCTTCCAGTCTTTACGCGAAGTATCGTGTAACAAAGTATGTAATTTGAGGTCACTTAAAGATTCTAATGGTTTGTTACCCAAAAGTAATGAAGGTGAACAAAGTGGGATCAAAAACTCTTGGTACAATTTATCTGCTCGCAAACCTGGCCAGTTCCCACGGCCATAGTAGATCGCCACATCAACATCATCAGTCAGTGAGCCTTCATCCATATCTACGGCTTTAATACGTACATCGATATCGGGCTCTTGAGCATTAAAATCGGCCAAGCGAGGTACAAGCCATTGGATAGCAAAACTCGGCGGTAGGCTAATCGTCAATGCCCCTTTTTCGCTACGTTCCAACACCTTATCTGTCGCTTCCGCAATCGAGGTGAAAATATCTTTGATATCGAGAAAGTAACTTTGGCCTTCTTCTGTTAACAACAAAGAACGATTACGTCGACGGAAGAGCTTCAATGATAAGAACTCTTCAAGCGCTTTAATCTGGTGACTGACCGCGGCTTGAGTAACAAATAACTCTTCTGCTGCTCGTGTAAAACTGAGATGACGAGCAGCCGCTTCGAAGACTCGAAGCGAATTTAATGGAGGCAATCTGCGGGACATATGGGACCTCTAATAGGATTAGTTTTTTTAATCTGAAACATTATAAAATGTCCGTTGTCGAACAGCCAGATAAATTCTATATTTCACCCCGCAACACGGGCCTGAACGGCTTGATTTCTTTGGAAATCAATTGGCTTCGTTGTTGCGATGTTGTGTTTGCAAACTCGTATTTCGAGTTAGGTAGATTTCTACCATAATGTTTTGTCCACACTCCCTGTGACAAAACATATACTTCCTGTATTTATTTTTGACCTGTCTGTCAAATTTGTTACACCGCCTAAATTAGGCGGTGTTTTTTTATCTATCAAAAATCTCATCCGCATATCTGGCAGCAATATCACTTTATTACTCTTCTTTCGGATTAATTATCGTTATATCAACACAAAGTGTATGGCTTTGCGATGAGCCTCAACATTATGCTAAGTAATGGTTGTCTGTAACGCGATCAAAAACAAAAAAGGCGCAAATTGATGTCTCAATTTGCGCCTTTTAACGTATTTTAACAGTCAGCTATGGACGGTAAACTTTTACGTTGCTGAAGCCTTGCTCTTGCAAGTAAAGCGCTTGCAGACGGCTCATCACACCGCGGTCACAGTAAAGTAGGTATGTCTTAGACTGGTCTAAGTCACCAAACTGTGTACCCAGCTTGTAGAAAGGGATATGTTTCACATCCACACCTTCGATTTCAAGTGGGTTATCGTCTTCCTCTTCAGGACTACGAATATCTAGCACAACCGCGTGCTCTTCTACCGCTTGAACTTGCTCTACTTCTGGTGCGGCTTGCTCAGACTCTTTCGCGATATCACGAATGTCCATCATGCGAGCTTCTTGAACCACTTGCTCAAGGATACTGAAGTCGAATTTCTCTTCTTCAGCTTCTAGCTTGCCTTTCACCGCTTTCACGGTTGGCTTCTTAGAGATAACACCACAGTATTCTGGCATTGTCTTTGCGAAATCTTCTGTGCCGATTTCACGTGCTAGATTGATGATGTCTTCTTTATCCCAGTTGATAAGTGGACGCAGAATCAGCGTGTCAGTTACGTTATCGATGTGGCGTAGATTGGTTAGCGTTTGGCTCGATACTTGACCTAGTGCTTCACCTGTTACCAATGCTTCGATCTTCATCTTCTGAGCGATCATGCCTGCTGCACGCATAAACATACGCTTCAAGATCACGCCCATTTGGCCGTCATCGACTTTCTCTAGGATTTCCGCAACCACAGGCTCGAAATCAACTGAGATAAAACGTACTTTTGCTGAAGAACCGTATTTGTTCCATAGGTAGTGAGAAACCTGCTTAACGCCGATTTCGTGTGCTGGACCACCTAAGTTAAAGAAGCAGTAATGTACTTTTGAACCACGCTTGATATGAAGATAGCTTGAAACACCAGAATCGAAACCACCCGAGATCAGGCTTAACACGTCTTCTTGCGTACCCAGAGGGAAACCACCTAGGCCTTTATGACGAGACAATACTTGGTTTAGCTTGTCGTTCGAGACTTCTACCTTGATCGTCACGTCTGGGTTTCGTAGCTTAACACTAGCGCTTTCAATCGCTTGATTTAAACCACCGCCTACATAACGCTCTAGTTCAATGGAGGTAAAGTCATGCTTGCCGCGACGCTTCGCACGTACAACAAAGGTTTTATTTTCGAGTGCAGCACGGTTGAGTTCTAGTACTTGCTCGAAGATATCGTGCAAGTCTTTAAATTCAGTTTGCTTCACTTCCAGTACGTGGTGAATGCCTGGTGTATGAGTCAAAACCTCAAGAACTTCAGCGTGGAATTCGTTACTCTCAGAGGTCACTTCAATGTGATCACGACGGTTAAATACCGCGACAGACTCCGTGCGGCTCTTAATGATGTTACGAATGTTGCACTCTAAAATCTTTGTGAAGCGCTTACGCACAGATTCACTTTTTACAAAAATTTCTGGATGGGGCTTTACAATAAATTTCATAGTCTAATTCGCAGGTTAGTTTCGCAATCAACAAAGAGTGACACTCAACTTCAATACTTCATACGCAGTAAAACCGCGTTTCAGTCACAAAAAGTAGTCTGAGCTCACTTTTAAGGCGCAAGATTATACACCCAAGCGGATTGGAAAAACAAAAAAAGCGAGCAATCTGCTCGCTTTCTTATCTCTTTACTGACTTAAAACTAAAGCCTAGTTATTGAATTACTGGCACTTCTTCACTGTAGAGAGGCTCGCCTTGCATAATGCTGATTTCAACCCGTCGGTTAAGCGCACGATTTTCATCAGAATCATTCGGTAACAAGGGCTCCGTATCCGCCATACCCCGCACTCTCAAACGTTGATGAGAGAAGCCTCTCACTTTCTCCATCTCTTGCGCGACTGATACTGCACGCTGAGAAGAGAGATCCCAGTTAGAACGATAAAGTTCCGAGTCTAGCGGTCGATTGTCTGTATGGCCAGATACTCGAACAATGCCTGGCACGTCTTTTACTAGCTCTGCAATCTGACGAACTAAAGGACGAAACTTAGGCTGCAAGAAGGCCGAACCTTCTGGGAATGCACCTTTTTCACGCATACGTATAACAATCTGCTGACCGAGGTTTTCAACTTCAATGGCGCCTTGTTCAATCTCTCGCTCTAAGGCTTTCTTGATGCTTTCCATCAAGGTTTCCATCTCTTGCGACATCTCTTTAGATTGCTGTTGTTGCATGTCCGCTTCGGCAGACTCATTGTTTTGAGTTGACGTTTCTGGCGATTGCCCACCCGTTAACTTGCCTTCATCACGTTTTGTGCCACCAGCTCGATCAGACTCTCCTTCATGGAATTCGAGCGTCTGCTGAGTGATGTCCATGGTTTGCTGCATGATAACATCAATCGGAGTAGGTTCCGGCCTACCCGGTCGAAACTCTTGGGCAATAATGCTAGTGCCTTTGGGAATGTCTTTCACTTCAAGCTGATTTTGCACACCGAAGGCAAATTTCATTGATCCTGCAATTTGTTTGAACTTCAGTACATCCATCTCAGAAAACGAGAGCAGAAGAACAAAGAAACACATCAGCAGCGACATCAAATCTGCGAATGTCCCCATCCATAACGGGAGGCCAGGTGGCGGACAATCGCATTTGTTATCTTCATCATCCATCACGACTCTCCAAGTTACTCGTCAATCTCAAGGGCACGTTTACCTTCATTGAGGTAGTTCTTCAAGTAACTATCGATCACTCGCGGGTTTTGGCCATCTTGAATCGCTAATACGCCATCCATGATCAAACGGCGATTTAGCGTTTCTTGGTCACGGCGAAGAGAAAGCTTATCCGCAATAGGGAAAAACACCATATTGGACAGGATCGCGCCATACAATGTGGTCAAGAGTGCAACGGCCATTGCTGGTCCAATCGCTTTAGGGTCATCCATGTTTGAAAGCATCGCAACAAGACCAACCAAGGTGCCAATCATTCCCATCGCAGGAGCAACGTCGCCAAAGGCGCGAAATACACCAGTACCTTGCGTATGTCGTTCATCCGTAAGCGCGATGTCTTTTTTGAGTGCCGCTCTCACAACGTCGGCATCATGGCCATCAACCAGTAGATCAATGCCTTTCTGCATGAATGTGTTGTTTATTTCCATCTCTTCAAGAGCAAGAAAACCACCTTTACGTGCCGCGTCGGCCATTTCCACAATTTTTGCGATCAGGTCTTCGGGTTCATCCGCTTTAAACATGAAGGCTTTGCCAGCAATCTTTGTCGCACCAAAAAACTGTCCCATTGTGAACTTCATCAACACGACGAATATTGAGCCACCAACGACAATAAGGATCGACGTGACATCGACAAACATTCCGATGCTGCCACCAAGCACCATCGCCATAATGACGAATGCAAAACCACCAATCAAACCTAATAGGGTTGCTAAATCCACAAAGCACTCCTCACGCTATACTCAAATACTGCCATTGGGCGGATTATTACCTGTATCGACAACTCGCGCAGAATTTTTAGAAAAATCTTAGCTAATGGATCACAAATTACACTTAACAACCTCAACCAAAATATGGGGTTTCATCGCTTAGACTCGTTGAACGCTAATTTTGTGACAATTATATAAGGTTAAATTTGACCAAGTTACTAGGCTAAGGTAACTTTCGTGCATCTTACCCGAGGCTTGATTAAGGCAGAAAAAAGATGGCGGTCAAGAAACCAGAAAACATGACCTTTGAAGCAACCATTGAAGAGCTTGATAGCTTGGTTGATCAATTAGAAAATGGCGATCTTGCTCTAGATGATGCCCTGCGTAAGTTTGAACGAGGCATTGCCTTAGCTCGTGCAGGCCAAACTAAATTAAGCGACGCCGAACAGCGCGTGAGCATTCTTCTTAGTGAAGATGATGAAGCACCACTGAGTGACTTCAAACCAGATTCAGAATAACAATCAGTAGTGAGCAATGTGATGCAACAGACATTGACGTCTTTTCAACAAAGAAACAATCAGCAATTGAATTTGTGGCTCGATCAGCTTCCATATCAAGAGCAGCCATTGATTCAAGCAATGAAATACGGCCTTTTGCTAGGTGGAAAACGCGTTCGCCCTTTTCTTGTTTACATCACAGGTCAAATGCTCGGCTGTAAACCTGAAGACTTAGACACCCCCGCCGCTGCTATCGAATGTATACATGCCTACTCACTCATTCATGATGATCTGCCAGCCATGGACGATGATGAACTGCGTCGAGGTCAACCAACTTGTCATATTAAGTTTGATGAAGCAACCGCAATACTGACAGGTGATGCACTACAAACCCTTGCCTTCACTATTATTGCTGATGGTCAATTAAGCCCGGCGGCAGAAGCTCAACGCATCAACATGATCAAAGCATTAGCGCATTCTTCTGGTGCCAGCGGCATGTGTGTAGGGCAAGCCTTAGATTTAGGCGCGGAAAATCGCCAAGTTTCTCTTGAAGAAATGGAAGAGATACACCGTAAAAAAACCGGAGCTCTGATTGATTGTGCGGTAAAATTAGGTGCATTAGCTGCTGGTGAGAAAGGTATCGAGGTTCTACCTCACTTGGAGCGCTACTCAAAAGCAATTGGTTTGGCGTTTCAGGTTCAAGACGATATTCTTGATATCATCAGTGACACAGAAACACTGGGTAAGCCTCAAGGTTCCGACCAAGGTCTGAATAAGAGCACTTATCCTTCCCTGCTGGGTTTAGAGGGAGCCATAGAGAAAGCTCACACTCTGTTACAGGAAGCACTTCAAGCATTGGAAGCTATCCCATACAATACTCAGTTACTCGAAGAGTTCGCCCGATATGTCATCGAGCGCAAAAATTAACACTATAAGCGCGCATTTATATGACTCTTGATATTTCAAAGTACCCAACACTGGCGTTAGCAAATACACCGGAAGAATTACGTCTTCTTCCGAAAGAAACATTACCAAATCTGTGTGATGAACTGCGAACGTATCTGCTAAATTCAGTGAGCCAATCTAGCGGACACTTAGCGTCTGGCTTAGGCACCGTAGAGCTAACTGTCGCTCTGCATTATGTTTACAACACCCCTATCGACAAATTGATCTGGGATGTTGGTCATCAGGCTTACCCGCACAAAATCCTCACCGGACGTCGCGATAAAATGCCAACAATTCGCCAAAAGGATGGTCTACACCCTTTCCCTTGGCGTGAAGAAAGTGAATATGACACCTTATCTGTCGGCCACTCTTCGACATCGATTAGTGCAGGTCTTGGCATGGCCATCAGCGCACAAAAAGAAGGTAAAGGTCGCAAAATCGTCAGTGTGATTGGTGATGGCGCAATTACAGCAGGCATGGCATTCGAAGCCATGAACCACGCTGGCGACGTTCATCCTGATATGTTGGTGATTTTGAACGACAACGAAATGTCGATTTCAGAAAACGTCGGCGCCCTGAATAACCACCTTGCAAAGGTACTTTCTGGTAGCTTATACACTTCTATCCGTGAAGGCGGTAAGAAAGTGCTGTCTGGTGTTCCACCTATTAAAGAGTTGGTTCGCCGTACGGAAGAGCACCTAAAAGGCATGGTGGTGCCTGGTACTCTGTTCGAAGAGTTCGGCTTTAATTACATTGGCCCGGTTGATGGGCACGACGTCAATGAACTCGTCAAAACGCTGAAAAATATGCGTGAGCTCAAAGGTCCTCAATTCCTACACATCATGACCAAGAAAGGCAAAGGTTATGAGCCTGCCGAGAAAGATCCTATCGGCTACCATGCAGTGCCGAAGTTCGCACCGGCAAACAATAGCTTACCGAAGAGCAGTGGCGGTAAGCCAACTTACTCAAAGATCTTCGGTGACTTTTTATGTGACATGGCGGCCCAAGATCCTAAGCTAATGGCAATTACGCCAGCAATGCGCGAAGGATCAGGTATGGTGCGTTTCTCAAAAGAGTACCCAGACCAATACTTTGATGTGGCGATTGCTGAGCAGCACGCAGTGACACTGGCAACAGGCATGGCAATTGCGGGCGATCATCCAATCGTTGCTATCTATTCGACTTTCTTGCAACGTGGTTATGACCAGCTGATCCACGATATCGCGATCATGGACTTACCAGTGATGTTTGCGATCGACCGCGCAGGTCTCGTTGGCGCAGATGGTCAAACTCACCAAGGTGCGTTCGATTTGAGCTTTATGCGCTGTATTCCGAACATGGTGATCATGGCGCCAAGCGACGAAAACGAGTGCCGACAAATGCTTTACACTGGCCATAAGCATTCTGGCCCGAGTGCGGTTCGATACCCTCGTGGTAGCGGCATGGGCGTAGAAATCGAAACTGAGTTTACGGCGTTAGAAATCGGTAAAGGACGCATGGTTCGCCAAGGTGAAAAAGTTGCTATTCTGAACTTTGGTACTTTCTTGGGCAACGCGCTAGAAGCGGCAGAATACCTTAACGCCACTGTTGCTGATATGCGCTTTGTGAAACCGCTCGATGAGGCATTAATTCGTCAACTAGCCGCAGATCATGACGTGCTCGTGACGTTAGAAGAAAATGTTATCGCTGGTGGTGCTGGTGCTGGTGTCGTTGAGTTCATGATGAAAGATAAAATCATCAAACCTGTGTTGAACCTAGGTTTACCAGATGAGTTTATTCATCAGGGAACACAAGATGAACTGCATGAAGAGCTTGGTCTCGATGCAAAAGGAATCGAAAAATCCATCTTGGATTATTTAGCAAAATAGCATGTAAAAAGGGATGCTCATGGCATCCCTTTTTTACGTCCAGTGTTTAGTTCATGGTTTAATTCATCCAGCCAGCGTATTTTGCGACTAGAAACAGGGCAACACCAGCCATAATTCCCGCCACGATATCATCAACCATAATACCCAGCCCACCGTGAACTCGCTTATCTAGCCACCCAATTGGCCAAGGTTTTACCATATCGAAAAAACGAAATAAGATGAAGCCAGTGATCAACCACTTCCATTCAGTGAGTGGAATATTCAGTGCAGGTACAATGCTCATCGTAATCCAAAAGCCCGCAAACTCATCCCATACGATTGAACCATGATCATGTACTTTCATGTCTGCAGACGTCACTTGGCATATTTGAATGCCGATCACACACGAAATCAGAACAACAATGACATACGCCGTAAATGGTAATTGTGCCAACAGCAAAAAGAAAGGCACGGCCGCCAGTGTGCCCATTGTTCCAGGGATAAACGGGGATAATCCACTGCCAAAACCCGTCGCCAATAGATGCCACGGATTCTTTAATGAAATCAGAGAAAGAGGGTTGGTCATATCCTTAAACCTATACTGCTAGTTTGGTTTCAATCGTCATGCCTGCGAGTTACTCAATAGTAACAGGCTCTTGGCTAGAGCTTAGCTCAGATCATTTAAAGTGGTCGAAGCCACTTAAGTCCCAATCAAGTGGTTGATTGTTATCATGCAGCTCGAAGGTTCCATTTGGTCGGATTTGACCAATACATGTGACCTTACAGCCAGTATGAGATAAAGCGCTTTGTAACGAGCCTCGATTTTGCTCCGGCACGGTAAAACACAACTCGTATTCTTCGCCACTTGCTAAAGCATACTGCTGCGCGCTGATCTTATCATCTAAAAACTGGACTAATTCTGAAGAGATCGGTAGCTGAGAGACATCAATACTAACCCCAACCTGAGATCGCTGTAAAATGTGCTTAATATCAGAGATTAAACCATCTGAAATATCTATCGCCGACGAGGCTAAGCCAACAAGAGCTTGTCCAGCAAGCACACGCGGAGAACTAAGATAATGAGCTCGCTCTAGTGCTTCCGCGCCGGCTCTGCTGCGCAGAGAGTCATCTAGAATCACATCCAAGCCAGCTTTTGCATCGCCAAGGTTTCCCGTTACATATACCCAATCCCCAGGCTTGGCTCCGGAACGTGTGAGAGCTTTACCTTCAGGAACAAAACCTTGCACCGTTAGAGTCAGACACAATGGCCCTTTGGTGGTATCACCGCCTATTAACTGAATACCATAGTAATCAGCCAGTTCGAAAAATGCATCACAGAAAGGTGCAAGCCATTCTTCATCTGGCTCAGGCATCGTTAATGCAAAGCTCACCCACGCAGGCGTTGCGCCCATCGCCGCCAAATCACTGATGTTAGAAGCCAATGCTTTGTGTGCGACCCATGCTGGGTTCGCGTCGGCTAAGAAATGCGTTCCAGCTACCAATGTATCCGTGCTAATCGCAATCTGAACATTAGCTGGCGCTTTGACCAAAGCGCAATCATCACCAGCGGCTAGATGGACATCTTTACGTTGGCTCTGACGACCGACGAAGTATTTGTCTATCAGATTAAATTCACCAGACATAATTCACTTACTTTTTGATGTAAAAGCTTTTGATACAAAAAAGGTCAGCATGTGCTGACCTTTTCATTGAAGAAATCGTTATTTCTTACGAATGTGAGGTGCTGCTTTATCAAGTACACCATTCACAAACTTGTGGCTATCTTCTGCTGCGAAAACTTTTGCAAGTTCAATCGCTTCATTGATAACAACTTTGTAAGGAACATCTTCGCGACGAGTCATCTCGTACATAGCAAGGCGAAGAAGAGCAAGTTCCATCATATCTAAATCCTGCATAGGACGAGAGATGTATGGACGAATTTTGCTATCTAGCTCAGCGTGGCTAAGTACAACACCGCTTAATAGTTCACGGAAGTAAGCTACGTCTGTCTCTGGAGCAGCAAGCGCTGGCTCAGATGCATGAAGTTCTTCTTCATCGTATTTGTCGCCAGACAAAAACTGTTCTTCAATCTTGGCAACATTCTCTTTAGTAATTTGCCATGAGTAGATCGCCTGTAGAGCGAATTGACGTGCGTTACGACGTGCGGCTGGTTTCACACTGGCCCCCATTAGGAATCAATTTCAGATAGTACATTAATCATTTCAAGTGCGCTTAGTGCAGCCTCTGCACCTTTATTACCAGCCTTGGTTCCTGCGCGTTCAATCGCTTGATCGATCGTATCAACAGTCAAAACACCAAATGCTACTGGAATGCTGAATTCCATAGACACTTGTGCTAGACCTTTGTTCATTTCACTACAAACATAGTCAAAGTGAGGCGTTCCACCGCGAATAACAGACCCTAGAGAAACAATAGCGTCGAATTTGCCAGTTTTAGCAACACGCTGAGCTACTAGAGGTAGTTCTACGGCACCTGGACAACGCACAACCGTGATGTTGTCTTCGCTTACTTGTCCGTGACGCTTTAGTGTATCGATCGCACCAGAAAGTAGGCTTTCGTTAATAAAACTGTTGAAACGAGAAATAACGATAGCAATTTTTGCATTTGGCGCTGGGAAGCCACCCTCGATCACTTTCATAAGCTTTCCTTTAACTCTATTTATAAGTGAAATATGTTCATCAAGTGAGAATCGCCGGATTCTAGCACAAATTTGTGAGCAATATCTAATGGAAATTGGAGGCAAATCACTGGTTCCTAGCCATTGACGAGTTAAGCACGTCAAAGACTAGGAACTTATTGTTCGGTTGTTACTCGCAGACGTACTCAACAACGTTCAGACCAAAACCACCTAACGCGTGGTACTTTTTGTTGGTCGATGACAGAAGACGCATATCATGTACACCGAGATCCGCAAGAATCTGTGAACCAACGCCAACACGGCGAGACGTGCCTTGTTTTTTAGCAAGCGTTGGTGCTTCACCTTTGTCTTGCGCTTCGAACATCTTCACGCGATGAATAAGTAGATCGGTCGATTCTTCATGGCCAAGAACAACCAGTACACCGCCCTCTTCACCAATGCGTTTCATTGCCTTATCTAGTGTCCAGCTGCGCTCTGCATTACGATCGCTACGTAGTAAGTCGGTAAAAACGTCTTGAAGATGAACGCGAACCAGTGGCGCTTTTTCTTTCAAATCGCCCTTGCACATTGCGTAGTGCACTTGGTTATCAATGGTGTCTTTGTACGTGACTAACGTGAACTCGCCAAACTCTGTCGGTAACTTGCACTCTGCCACACGTTCAATCGTTGTCTCAGTGTTATTGCGGTACTCAATTAGGTCGGCAATAGTGCCCAATTTAATACCGTGCTTCTCTGCAAAGATCTCTAGATCTGGGCGACGAGCCATCGTGCCGTCGTCATTTAAGATCTCAACAATCACCGATGCTGGCTCTAAACCAGCAAGACGAGCCAAATCACAGCCAGCTTCAGTGTGACCTGCGCGAGTCAGTACACCGCCGTCTTGAGCTGCGAGAGGGAAGATGTGACCAGGCTGCACCAAATCCGCAGCTTTAGCGTTTGGCGCGACTGCTGCTTGAACGGTACGTGCGCGATCTGCGGCTGAAATACCAGTCGTTACCCCTTCTGCTGCCTCAATCGAAACAGTAAAGTTGGTGGTGTATTGCGCATTATTGTCTTGCACCATTGGTGGCAGACCTAGACTTTCGCAACGATCTTTGGTCATGGTTAAACAAATCAGGCCACGGCCATAGGTTGCCATAAAGTTGATGGCTTCCGGCGTAATATGCTCGGCAGCCATGATCAAGTCACCTTCATTCTCGCGGTCTTCATCATCCATTAGGATGACCATTTTGCCTGCGCGAATATCATCAATAATTTCTTGTGGCGTACTGATTGGCATAGTCTGTTATCCCGTTATTCTAAATTTGTTATTGCGACAGCAATGAAAAATTACGTTGCAGTGAATGCTAGTTAGGTCAATAGTTTGAGCTTTGCATTAAGCAAGTCAATGAATCTCGCGGTGTTCTGTGAGTCTGCTCTTTATCGCATGCCTCACGCAGCCACTCCCAAGACTTATGCAAAACCGTTTTGCTGTAAAAAGTCCATCGTGATACGAGACTCGGCCTTATCTTCTTGTTGTCCTTGCAGTAAACGCTCCATATAACGCGCAAGTACATCAACTTCTAAGTTGACTTTGCGCCCCACTTGAAACTGGTCAATCGTAGTTTCTTCACTCGTATGAGGAACGATCATCAGCTTAAAAGCATTTTTACGTAAGTCGTTGACGGTTAGGCTAATACCATCAACAGTAATCGAGCCTTTCTCTGCAACGTACTTGCTAATTTCCGCAGGCATTGCAACCCAAAACTCTATCGCACGGCCAACTGAATTGCGTTCGACAATTTCACCAACCCCATCGACATGGCCAGAAACGATATGTCCACCCAATCGCGTTGTTGGCAACATGGCTTTTTCTAGATTCACCTTATCGCCTACTTGGTATTCAGCAAACCCAGTTTTCTTCAAGGTTTCTAATGACAGATCAGCACTGTAATAGTGGCTTCCGAAGTCAACTACCGTTAAGCAAACACCATTGGTCGCAATGCTATCGCCTAACTTAACGTCTGACATATCAAGCGTACCCGTTTCAACCGTGACGGTGATGTCTTCGCCCTTCGGCGTAATCGCAGCTAACTTGCCAACTGCTTCTACTATTCCTGTAAACATACTATTTCTTATCTAATTTCATTACGTTTTATGGTGGCGGTGATGCGAATGTCTACCCCAACCATACGAACGTCTGTAATGTTTAAATCTATGACGTCAGCCATAGCGCTTAACCCTAAAGCACCGATAAGCCCCCGACCATCGCTGCCCATGAGTTTTGGCGCAAGGTAAACAATGAGCTCATCTACAAGATTAGCCTTTATCATCGCACTCGCTAGCGTAGCTCCAGCTTCAACCCATAAGTGATTGATGTGGTGCTCATCCGAGATACGTTTTAATGTCGTTGATAAGTCAATTTGGTCAGCGCTGTCCAATAGAGGGATACAGTCTCCATCAGAGCGAACAATAACTCGCTCTCCATCGGTATGGAACAGCTTGAGCGCATCAGTTAAATGGTTCTGACGATCTAAGATTACACGTACTGGTTGACGAAGCTCTTCTTGTAAATACTGCGCTTGAACACTATCAGGTAAGTCATCCCAGCGCACGTTGAGTGATGCATTATCATCAATCACCGTTTTGCTAGTAGAAAGAATGCCACCACTCATTGCTCGATAACGCTGCACATCTTGGCGGGCCGCTGGGGAGGTGATCCATTGGCTCTGACCATTATTGAGTGCGCTTTGCCCATCCAAACTGGCTGCCATTTTTAATTGAACAAACGGCATGCCTGTACGCATGTACTTTATAAAACCAGGGTTAAGGGCAAGGGCATCTTGCTCTAACAAGCCGATTTGTACTTCAATTCCGGCATCACGTAACATCTGGATGCCGCGACCTGCAACTTTCGGGTTTGGGTCTACCATGGCGCAAACCACACGTGCCACTTTGGCTTTAATCAGCCCTTCGGCACATGGCGGTGTACGGCCGTAATGAGAGCAAGGTTCTAGCGTCACATAAGCGGTTGCACCAACTGCTTTTTCACCCGCCATGCGCATCGCGTGCACTTCGGCATGCGGCTCACCAGCACGATGGTGATAGCCTTCACCGACAATTTCTTCATCACGAACGATGACACACCCTACATTTGGATTAGGGGCGGTGGTAAAAATGCCACGTTTCGCTAACTTAATAGCTCGTGACATCATGGCGAAATCTAAATCAGAAAACGCTCTTTCAGGAATGTGTTGAGTCATGAGCTACTCAGTCTTCTAGGCGGGCAATCTCTTCGCCAAACTCGCGAATATCTTCAAAGCTGCGGTAAACGGAAGCGAAACGAATGTAAGCCACCTTATCGAGCTCTTTGAGCTGGTCCATGACTAAATTACCAATCATTTCACTCGGAACCTCTCGCTCACCCGTCGCACGCAGCTGTGATTTGATCATACTGATCGCTAACTCTATAGAATCGGCACTCACTGGGCGTTTCTCTAAAGCGCGTTGAATACCGCCAACCATTTTATCTTCGTCAAATGGTTCACGGTTGCCATTCGATTTGATCACTTTAGGCATCACTAACTCTGCGCTTTCAAACGTAGTGAAACGCTCGCTACACGCCAAGCACTGACGGCGACGTCGAACTTGATGGCCATCAGCCACTAAACGGGAATCAATAACTTTGGTATCGTTCTCGGAACAAAAAGGACAATGCATATCACCTCCATATCTATACCAAAATAACCTCATGAGCAATCACGGATAACCACGCGTTCATGGTTATACGGACTCTATTAAAGCTATTTGGGTATAACGCTTTCAAACCGAAATAAAAGCTCATGTAGTGTAGCGGAATTGGTATGTTAGACAAAACAAAAAGGGGCGCAAAGGCCCCTTTTTCACTCAAGATCTCGTCGAATGTGTTAACTGCGTGCTAAGTAGTTCGCTTTACCAACCCACTTGTAGCTAGTTAGCTCTTCTAAGCCCATCGGACCGCGTGCATGTAGCTTTTGCGTAGATACTGCGACTTCTGCGCCAAGGCCAAATTGCGCACCGTCTGTAAAGCGCGTTGAAGCATTCACATAAACCGCCGCCGAACCGACAGAATTGATGAACAGTTCTGAGTTTTCCAAACTATTGGTCATGATCGCATCTGAGTGGCTCGCGTTATGGACACGCATATGATCAATGGCATCTTTCACATCAGACACAACTTTTACACCAAGAGTGTAGCTCAACCATTCCGTATCAAAGTCACCTTCAACAGCATCGCGAATTTGTGTTGCTTGAGCCATCAGTGCTTTTGCCTTAGGCTCTGTCACGAAGGTCACTTTATCGTTCATGCGCTCTACGATCATTGGTAGGAATTGCGCTGCAATTTTTTCATGCACGAGCAGCGTATCTAATGAGTTACACGCAGATGGACGTTGAACTTTAGAGTTCTCAACCACATTCAGGGATTTCTCTAGATCAGCGGATTCGTCGACAAAGATATGGCTGATACCAAAGCCACCAATAATCACCGGAATCGTGCTGTTTTCTTTACACATTTTGTGTAGGCCAGCACCACCGCGTGGAATGATCATGTCGACGTAATCGTCCAACTTAAGCAATTGAGAAACAAGCTCACGATCTGGTTTTTCAATGTACTGCACAGAAGCGGCTGGAAGGTTCGCCTTTGCGAGCGCAGACTGAATAACCTTCACTAATTCCATATTCGAGAAAAAGGTCTCTTTGCCACCACGTAAAATGCTTGCGTTGCCGGTTTTCAAGCACAACGCTGCGATATCAATGGTGACGTTTGGGCGCGCTTCATAAATTACGCCCACGACACCAAGCGGCACGCGACGACGAGACAGTGACATCCCATTTTCCAGTACCTTACTGTCTATTTCGCTGCCTACAGGATCGTTCAAGCTAATGACGTTGCGAACATCATTCGCAATTGCAGTCAATCGTTCTTCATTAAGCAAAAGGCGATCGAGCAGCGCATCGGTTAAACCCGCTTCACGGCCAAGTTCGATGTCTTTAGCGTTTGCCGCCAAAATAGCAGCAGAGTTTGCTTCTAGCTCATCAGCGATGATGGCTAATGCTTGGTTCTTTTGCGTAGTTGACGCTGTCGCTAATTCGAAAGCTGCATCTTTAGCAGCTTTACCCATATTCGTTAAATCCACTTTGCTTCCCTCTAATTCTATTCCTGAATGACGACCAGATCATCGCGGTGAATCACCTCAGAGCCATAATCATGCCCCAAAATAGAGATGATATCTTTACTGTGTTTGCCCGTAATTTTAGTTAGGTCATCACTTGAGTAGGCGCTGATGCCACGAGCCACCAACTTACCGTGAGCGTTTGTTACACGCGCCACTTCGCCTCGTGCGAAGTCACCACTAACTTTGATGACCCCTTTAGCAAGTAGGCTACTGCCCTTGCCGACCACAGCATTGACTGCACCATCATCAATAACGATGTCGCCCGATGCCGCAGGTCCCGCTAGAATCCAGCGTTTACGGTTCTCTAAGGCTTCAGCGCAAGGTAGGAAGCGCGTGCCCTGAGGTTCAGCACTTAAAGAGTCAAAGATAACATTCGGCGCACTACCAGCAGCAATAATAACCTCGATACCTGCGCGGCGAGCGATGTCTGCGGCTTGCAGCTTCGTTGCCATACCACCAGTACCCAATGTTGTACCGCTTCCACCTGCGATTTTACGCAGCGTATCGTCGATGGTTTTTACTTCCTTGATAAGCTCTGCGTTCGGATCTTTACGAGGGTCAGCAGTAAACAGACCTTTTTGGTCCGTTAAAAGCAAGAGCTTATCTGCACCACATAAAATGCCTACCAAAGCGGAAAGGTTGTCGTTATCGCCAACTTTAATCTCGCTAGTCGCAACGGCATCATTTTCGTTTACGATAGGAACAATATCGTTCGCAACGAGCGCATTAATAGTGTCACGCGCGTTAAGGAATCGCTCACGATCTTCTAAATCGGCACGGGTTAGTAGCATTTGGCCGATCTTGATACCATAAATACCAAACAAAGACTCCCATGTTTGAATCAAGCGACTCTGCCCCACCGCGGCAAGTAACTGCTTACTCGCCATCTCGTTGGGCAATGCGGGGTAACCAAGATGCTCACGGCCTGCTGCAATCGCACCAGACGAAACCATTACGATTGAATGGCCTTGTTTTTTAAGCTCAGCACACTGGCGTGCTAACTCAACCATGTGTGCACGGTCGAGTGCCAGAGTGCCGCCTGTCAGCACACTTGTACCCAGTTTCACAACGACAGTTTGTGGTTGTGAAACAACTGCATTTTGTTGATTCGTTGTCATGATGTCTTCTGAAGTGAAAAACAAATAAAGAGAGGATGTTTTAACAATCAAATAGGGAATTAACAAGAGAAAAGGTGCGTTTTCGCACCTTTTTGTTTGGTATTAAATGAAAACAACCAAATTAAGCGAAATCGAAAGACTCCGTGTGATATTCGACTTCTAATTTGAAGTGTTCTTCTAAAGTATCAACCAGCTTTTGATGGAATGTGCTCTGCGTGAGATACACTTCCTCTACCACTTTTTTGGGAAGGGCTTCAGATACCCATTGCCCTTCTTTGTTGTACTTGCCAATATGATATTTAGCAGTAAAACCTCCCTCGATGGATTCCAAATCCATCCACCAGCCCCAAAATTCACGCTTCTCAGGCGATTTTTTGTCGTCTACACATACAGATAAACAATCAAAATAATAGCGCCCTTCTTGCGATTGTGGTTCGCGCAGGTAAGGCCCTATCGCCTTCAACTTTGACATCAAGCGAAAGTGAGTCGGGCCCTGAGTCGTCTCTGACATATGAATCTCCGTTTTCATAGTTAAAAGTAAACACCCAAGAATGATTATTATTTTTAATTATCATGAGCTTATTTTTTGCTCAGATATATCACTCTTAACTAATTTAGGAGAATTGTCACCCTAATAATTCATCTTCTAGCCACTTTATGGCTAAATCGAGGGATTGCTCATATCCTTTTGTAATTGTTTTGGAACTGATTTTTTTCGCTCTACCATACTGGCTAAATAGAGCAACAAGTTGATTATCACTGTGTGGCGACACTGGATCGCCCTCAAGACTCAAAGCCAAAATAGGCACTTTGGTTTTTCGACTGCTCAGGAAGCCCTGAACCTTCAATGACCACGCCATCATCTGACCAGCCATGCTATTAATATCAACCGCATTTTTCCCCAAACGGGAAGCCAAAAGATCTAGGTACATCTTCGGCATTTTTTGTAACTTCTTAGGGGAAGTAAAAATATCATGTACGGGTGCGCCTAGAGCGACACAAGCTTTGATCTTTTCTTGCTCGACAAAAGAGAGTCTGATCATGGCATTACCACCAAAACGAAACCCAACTAACCCCACTTTGTGATGATCAACCCAAGGTAGCGAGTAAAGCTCATTCAATACCGCTTGATGTAGGCAACTTGAATTCTCGGTCAAGGGCCAATGAGAGCTATGCCCTACTGAAGGCATGTCCACGGTTAACATCGCAATATCTCGCGGTGCAAGACGATTACGGAACAAACGCCACATGTCGGTTTGTAGAGTATCCAAACCAGCGCTCACCATGACCACAGGCAACTGTTTATCCGTTCTTGGTAAATGGAGGTTCGCGATGATTTTGCGATTTTGGTAAGGCACTTCAATTTGCTTGATGGTGTACTTAGTTTTTTCTGCGCCGTCAGAATACGCTTTGTTTGCCAGAACTTGAGCTTGCGATGCCAAGTTGTCATTTTTTAAATGTGGGTAGCCTGCAATACTAAAACACAAAGAAGCAGTGAAGAGTTCATCCGCTGCCTCTTCTCCTTGCATTTCATTTGCTCGCTTCTGATGATCCATACCAAGCTTGATCCACTCAAATGTCCAGTTACCACTGTGATAACCCATTACAGTGTCTAACCAATCATCATTGGTTCGCGAGTGAGATGATGAAGCAATTTTGGACAGTACGCCTTCCATTTCGATCGGAGACAATCCTTGCCAAGCCCATTGCAAGCGACGCAAATGACGATACCAAGCACGATCACCCTGCGCTTCTCGTTCATCAAGTATTTTTTTACTGGTCGGCATGTACTGGGTAAGCGCGGAGGTTTCTTTTGCTTGCTTATGTTTCACGAACAAAGTTTCGGAAAGATTTTTACTGACGTCTTCAGACATAGGAAGAACCCTAGGCTATTAGCATGATTTAATATCATAATAAAAAAAATGCCCCTATAAAGGGGCATTTCTCAATATTCTTTAACCGCGCTTATTTTTGCTTGCGGTTTACTGGCTCAGCATACTGGATTGACATATCCCAAGGCTGCTCGATCCAAGTGTCTTGAGCAATATCTACAACGTAATCATCCAGCAGCTCTTTGCCTGATGGTTTCGCACACACAGCGATCATTTTCGCTTTTGGATACATCTCACGTAGTTTGCGCGCTGTATCACCACTGTCTACTAGGTCTTCAACGATTAGGTAACCTTCGCCATCACCTTCAGGTGCTTTTAGTACCGTCATATCGCGCTGATGATCATGGTCGTAGCTTGAAATACAGATTGTATCAACGTAACGAATACCCAGTTCACGAGCTAAAATAGCGCCAGGAACCAAACCGCCGCGGCTTACCGCCCAAATTCCTTTCCATTGCTCAGCTGGCATTTGTTTCTCAGCCAGTTCACGGCAGTAAGTCTGCATTGCATCCCAAGTGATAATGAATTTTTTACTCATTGTAATAACCTAATAATTTGAAAATATGCATCCTCAAAATCTAGCGAAGTCACTCAAAAGCGGAATGCTCACTAACTTCTCCAAAATGTTTGGAGACGAGGATTTCAAGCTGCGCAAACGATTATTCTACCGAAACACACCGCTAATACCAACGGTGATATCAAAATTCTCTGCCTATTCCGCAGAAAAACCGTCTTCTGTGAACAACGTAAAAAAGAAAAAGCCAGCGTGAATAAATCCACACTGGCTTTTTGCTCGAGAAATTAACCGACGAGGTATTTAACGATGAAGATGGCTGACATCACCCATACACTCATCGACACTTCACGGCCCTTACCGCTGAATAACTTGATCGCCGCGTATGCGATAAAGCCTAACGTGATACCTTCTGCAATCGAGAATGTTAGCGGCATAACTAAACAAGTCACAACAACTGGGGACGCTTCAGTTAGGTCACGCCAATCAATGCTTACTAGCCCAGACAGCATCAAGATCGCCACATAGAATAGCGCACCTGACGTTGCATAAGCAGGGATCATACCCGCAAGTGGTGAGAACAATAGAGCAAGTAGGAAGAGTACACCAACAACCACGGCTGTTAGACCAGTACGCCCACCCGCAGCTACACCAGAAACGCTTTCAATATAAGATGTCGTGTTGGAGGTACCAAGTAATGCACCTACTGACGTTGCTGTTGAGTCTGCAAGTAACGCTTTGTTTAAACGAGGGATGTTGCCATTCTCATCAGTTAGACCAGCTTTTTGAGAAACGCCAACGAGCGTACCTGCGGTGTCAAATAAATCGACAAATAGGAAAGCAAATACGACGGAAATCATGCCTACTTCAAACAAACCAGAGAAATCCAGTTGCATGAAAGTTGGCGCAATGCTTGGTGGCGTTGACATAATACCGCCCCACTGCACATCACCAAATAGAAGACCAAGCGCTGTAACGCCAAGAATGGCGATCATCACCGCACCTTTCACACCACGGTGAACCAGTGCAATCGTAAGAAAGAAGCCAATCGCGGCCAATACAGATGGCAATGATGTGATCTCTCCCATAGAAACTAATGTCGCTGGGTTATCAACGACGATACCTGCATTTTTTAATGCGATAAACGCTAAGAAAAGACCAATACCAGCTGAAATACCTGTTCGTAGAGAATGCGGGATCGAGTTAATAATCCACTCACGGATCTTAAATACGCTTAAAAGAATGAACAGAAGGCCAGAAACAAATACAGCCGCCAACGCAACTTGCCACGTATAACCCATTCCCAATACAACAGAGTAAGTAAAAAATGCGTTCAGGCCCATTCCTGGTGCCTGTGCGATTGGGTAATTGGCAACAAATCCCATGATAAAACAGCCGATTGCGGCAGCAAGACAAGTCGCGACAAAAATGGCGCCACGGTCCATACCGGTATCCGACAGGATCGCTGGGTTTACAAAAATAATGTAAGCCATAGTTAGGAAGGTCGTAACACCTGCAATGATCTCAGTGCGCACATTTGTGCCATTTTCACTGAGTTTAAAAAGCCTCTCGAGCATGATCGAATCCTGTAAAGGTAAAAAGTAAACGGTTGCGTAATCGATTGGCGGGAATTATAAAGTTATCAAATAGCAAATTCTAGATAGAATCTTCACTCTAATGCGTTTTTTTTCTTTGGATATGAAACACATTCTCTAATCTATCATAGCAAGCAAAGAAATATATTCTTATAAAACAATAGGTAACCCAGATAACACAGTTCTCTAAAAGAGAATAAAAACTGAGCAATGTACTAAACTTTCAGATGAAAAAGGCCCATTTTAAACATGGTATCTAACAGATTTGATGGAAAAGTCGATAAAACCGAAGAATGGGGAATAGAAGAAGGCTTTGATGGCAATAAGTGAGTCAGGAAGAGAAAATAGAGATAAAAAAACGCCACCCAATTTGGGTGGCGGTGAATCATGTCAGCACTATCACTGAAAAAAAATTCCAATTTATAGGGGTGAACAAACTGTTCGAGTCACATGCGTTGACTTCACTTAGTAGCCAAAGCTTGTTGGGTATACAAAGTTACCGGTGTAAACAGACTTGCTATTCCAGAACATTGTACTTGGTAAACCTTTCATAACTATCACCTTTTAAATCAATTAAACATTCGTTGATTTCTCGGTTCCTTGGAGGCGATAAAACGGACTCATCCTTTGAGCATTTCATTCTTCTCTCAGAAGCTGGTTACAAATATACCACCAAGAAATTTAATTACAAGCATTTTAGTGATTGGAATCACAAAAAATGCACAAATTGACCTTTATCAAAGTTTATGTGTAATTAAATTACAATTTTATGAATTAAAAAATAAAGCCACTTTCAGAATATATGATAGAGAACACATAGTGCTTGTTATTGTATTCACAAACTGTGACAGTTCTGAGAGAAATCCTTGTGATCGCGACTACTCGTACTCTTTATCTGGTGGTATGCTAACGGCAATTTGAAGGCCAAATCGTATAGCATTTAATGCTACCTTGATAATATTTTTACGGTATATATTTGGCAAAGCACATCAAAAGGAGTCATCCGTGTCTGAGTTCCATTCTGAGATCAGTACCTTATCACCTGCTCCACTTTGGCAGTTTTTCGATAAGATTTGTTCTATCCCTCATCCATCGAAACATGAAGAAGCATTAGCACAGTACATTATCAACTGGGCAACAGAGCAAGGCTTTGACGTTCGCCGTGATCCAACCGGTAACGTGTTCATCAAAAAGCCCGCGACACCAGGAATGGAAAATAAGAAGGCTGTTGTACTTCAAGCACACATCGACATGGTGCCGCAGAAAAACGAAGACACTGAACACGACTTCACCAAAGATCCAATCCAACCTTACATCAATGGCGAATGGGTAACTGCGAAAGGCACGACGCTTGGTGCAGATAACGGTATTGGTATGGCTTCTTGCCTTGCTGTATTGGCATCTAAAGATATTAAGCACGGTCCACTCGAAGTTCTGCTGACGATTGATGAAGAAGCAGGCATGACTGGCGCATTTGGCCTTGAAGCTGGTTGGTTAGAGGGTGAGATTCTTCTAAATACAGACTCTGAACAAGAAGGCGAAGTCTACATGGGTTGTGCAGGTGGCGTTGATGGCACCATGACTTTCGATATTTCTCGAGAATCAACGCCTGCAGGTTTTGTAACACGCCAACTGACGCTGAAAGGCCTAAAAGGTGGTCACTCAGGTTGTGACATTCACACAGGTCGCGGTAATGCCAACAAATTACTTGGTCGTTTCCTTGCCGGTCATGCTCAAGAGCTTGATTTACGTTTAGTCGAATTCCGTGGTGGTAGCTTACGTAATGCAATCCCTCGCGAAGCGTTTGTTACTGTCGCGCTTCCTGTCGAAAACCAAGACAAGCTTGCTGAGCTGTTCAACCACTACACTGAGCTGCTTAAAACTGAATTGGGTAAAATCGAAACAGGTATCGTAACCTTTAATGAAGTGATCACGACTGACGCGCAAGTATTTTCAATCGCCGATCAGCAACGATTCATTGCGGCACTTAACGCTTGTCCAAACGGCGTAATCCGTATGAGTGATGAGGTGGAAGGCGTTGTTGAAACTTCTCTAAACGTTGGTGTGATCAGCACAGAAGAAAATAAAGTCACCGTGCTTTGCTTGATTCGTTCTCTCATTGACTCTGGCCGTAGCCAAGTGGAAAGCATGCTGCGCTCGATTACTGAGCTAGCAGGCGCACAAATTCAGTTCTCAGGCGCTTACCCTGGCTGGAAGCCAGATGCAGATTCCGAGATCATGGCAATTTTCCGTGATATGTATGAAGGCATTTACGGTCATAAGCCGAACATCATGGTCATCCATGCTGGTCTTGAGTGTGGCCTATTTAAAGAACCATACCCACACATGGATATGGTTTCTTTCGGTCCAACAATAAAATTCCCTCACTCTCCAGATGAGAAAGTGAAGATTGATACTGTTCAGTTGTACTGGGAACAGATGGTCGCGCTTTTAGAAGCGATTCCAGAGAAAGCATAATTCAATCACGAAAAACGACAAAGGGTGCCATACGGCACCCTTTTTTTGGTTTAGTTGAACCCAACTACACACGGTTTTGCGCGTAAGCGGCTAACTCATCCATTGAGGTTTGTGCAGCAACTTCACCATCAATGTAGTAAGTAACAAACTCACCATCGCGTACACCCATGAGTGTCGCCTTTTCACCGTTACTGTAAGTAATATCCATTTGAACAGTGTTCTCATCGATTTGCTGCATTCGCCCCTGCTCAATGACACGGTTATCCGCTAATGGTGCAATTGGTGCCGTCGTTAACGATTTATCTAACTGGTGGTTTACATCAATGTAAGTATCTACCTTTGTATCGAAGATATGTGGCTTACCATTTAACGGGTTCTTACCCGTCCAAAATTCTAGAGAGTTAAACACGATATAATCCGCTGCGATCGCGACACCATAAACAGGCGCTAAAAGCATATTTAGGCCACCTCGAGCGTAACGGTTGTCAACAGCTTTCAAGTTAAACCCCATGACATAACCTGTCACGGCATTACTACCTACGCAACCTGAAAGTGAAACTGCTACCGCAGTCAATGCACCAATTTTAGCAATTGCCTTTTTCATCAAAACCTCTAGTTAGAAAGTGTGAAACCTCAAATTCGGCGCGGATATTATCGGATAAAAAGTAGGGTTAAAAGTCCGTTTTTTTGTCCTCCATGAACAGTATTATTTTTAATACAGTCACATTTTTTAAGGCTATTATTGCGCTCTCTTCTCTATGGCTTGTTATGTATTAAACTGATAGAAAAGATCATATTGAAAACAAAAACTTCACACATACCAAAATTTCACGCATGACGATTAAAGTAATTTGTCGTGTCCTTAATGAGAATGATTAGTGCGATTTTGCAGCAATTGTTACATTGCTGATGACGCATTTGACAGAGATGGTTTATGGCCAGAAGTAAAAAAAGCAAAGTATTTGAGCTCTTAGGACATCAAATACAACCAGGACAACGATTAGAGATCGAATTTGAAGCAGCGAAGCTATATACACATTCGCCTTTATCTATTCCTGTGGAAATCATCCATGGGAAACAAGAAGGACCAGTGTTAATGGTGAATGCCGCTATCCATGGTGATGAGCTTAATGGCGTAGAAATCGTTCGTCAGATCATTAACCAACTGGAACCACAAAAACTGAAAGGCACTGTCATTGCAGTACCTATCGTTAACGTTTTTGGTTTCATCCATAAATCTCGTTACTTGCCCGACCGACGAGATCTCAACCGTTGCTTTCCTGGCAGTGAAAAAGGCGCACTTGCATCTCGTATGGCACACGGGTTCTTTAACAACATTGCCAAGCGTTGTGACTACATTTTGGATCTACACACAGGGGCAATTCATCGCACGAACTTACCACAGATCCGCGCAAACTTAAGCAACCCAGAAACTCTGCGTATTGCTCAAGCATTTGCAACGCCAGTGATTGTTGATTCAGCATTGCGTGATGGCTCTTTACGCAGTGAAGCAGAAAAATGTGATATTCCAGTGCTCACCTACGAGGCTGGCGAAGCATTGCGCTTTGATCCACTTTCGATAAGCGCTGGTGTACTCGGGGTTCGGCGCGTAATGCAAGCCATTGGTATGTTGCGTGCGAGCAGGAAAAAGCTGCCTGAGCCTATCATAGCGAAGTCCACCAGCTGGGTTCGCGCGTCAGGTAACGGCATTTTGCGTACTGTCGTTAATCTGGGAGACAAAGTAGAACAGGGGGAAACGCTCGCTTATATTAGCTCTCCTCTTGGTCATGATGAGATAGAACTAAAAGCCCCGAAGCGTGGTTTGGTTATCGGTCAACAAACATTACCATTGGTGAACGAAGGCGATGCAATTTTCCACCTTGCCTATTTTAACCAAGGTGATAATGCTTTAGAGCAAGCAGTCGAAAGCTATATTGAAGGCCTCACTGAATTCGATGCCGAGCCGCTGACCACCGGACAGATACCGTTAGAAACTCAGTAATTCCTACCAAGTAGGCGCCTGATTAGCTCAAAAGGAGCAACAGTGCTCGCACTATCTTGTTTAAAAGCCAATAAGCTCAGCATCCATGATGCTGGGCTTTTTGTTTTATGTAAGCTAACGATACTTATCGTAGTTTCCACGAATGGATAAAAAACTTTACAATCCATCGCAAAAACACATTTGATAATTAATCTCATTATCATTTATTAATCGTAATAATGTTCTTATAATCCGAGCTTCATAAAAACACTATAAATCATCAATATGAAACGATTAAAAAGTCATCCATTCAAAGTAAATCTCATTTCACTGGCTTTGCTCTTCCCTCTTTATTCATATGCCGAGACAGCGCCAAATGAAGAGCTTGAAGTCATAGGCGTTCGTTATGCCAAACCTATTACCATTGCTGAGCCTGCGCAAACCACCATTAATTGGTCAGAGATTGAAGAGCAACAGTACTCTAATTTTGCCTCAATGATCGATGCCGTTCCCGGTGCATCAATAGATGGTGGCGGTCGTTCTGGTGGCGAACGTATTAACATTCGTGGTTTTGATGATCCAAGCGATATCGCCGTCTTTGTCGATGGCGCTCCAATTGGCTTTCAACAATACCGCTACGGTACCTTCTTTTTTGATCCGTTCTTAATTGGCGAAGCAGAAATTATCAAGGGCGCGCACGACTATCGAGCACTCAACGGGAAGTTTGGTGGCTCCATTCGCATTAAAACCAAAAGTGTCGATGATCTCCTGTACGGCGAAAGAAACTTTGGTGCTCGCATCTCAAGTGCATACAACACCAACGGCGATGAGAACGCCTACACACTAACACTCTATGGTAAAAACGATACTGGTTTTTATTTTCTAGCGAATGGCTCGGTAAAAGATTCTGATGACATTAAAGTCGGAGGTGGTGAAACGCTAGATTACTCAGGTTATGAGCAAGAAAACATGCTCGTAAAGGTCGGTTATGAAAATAACGATCACGAGTTTGAAATTAGCCATACTCGCTACAAAGATGAAGGTCGTAAACCTTGGGCTAACCGCCGCGGAAAAATGCCTAACATCACCGAATACAATATCAAGAAATACGGCTCATTAGAAAAAGCCCAATACGCTTACACCGTCGATAACAAATACACGGACAACACCACAACCATCTCTTACCACTACATGCCGACTAACCCGTATATTGATTTCAATATCAAAATGGCACGTTCCGAAAACGATCGTCATTGGGTTCGCCCTGACGTAGCATTCGAGAAAATGTTCGTTTCTGTTGGCAGTTACGGTCATGAGTCATGGCTGAGTTACGAGCGTGACTACGTTGATGTGTTTAACCAAGCGCAATTCGGAGACCACACTCTAGTCACTGGGCTTCAATATCAAAAAACCGATAGAGACTCGTTGGTATTCAACGCATCATACGACAGTAATGAAGCGAAAAACTACGGTTGGTACACCCCTTACTACGAACCATCTGGCACGCAGTCAATTTATGCCGCTTACATTGCTGATCACTATCAAGCAACAGACCGCCTAACAATCACACCTTCTCTGCGTTACGAATACATCAAGAGTGAAGGAAAAGGGAACGCAGCGCCGGATTATAATGATCCAGCTGCCGGACATAACTACGGTGAAACGACGCATAAAGGCTTTAGCCCACGTTTGGATATCGACTTTGATGCGAGCAATAATACGCGTTTAAACGCCTCCTACGCCTACGCTTTAAAAGCACCAACCGTTGATAACATCTACTCAGTGCAATATGCGCGAGCTACCGCTACGGCTACTGCTTTGAATCTGGACGTGTCTCGTATCCATGCTTATCAAGCAAGCGTTATCAACTTAACGGAAGGGCTGGTGAACTCTCGCGATAACCTCGCAACAGAGTTAACTATGTTCTATAACGATGTTAGCGACACAGTTGATATACGAACGGGCGAAAACCTCGACAAAAATACTACTGAGTTACAAAGCTGGAATACAAACCTAGATGGCTTTAAAAACTATGGCTTTGAGCTAATTTCACAATACCGGATTGAAGATTTCTACAGTAATTTCTCAGCAAGTTACATTCGCGGCAAAAACAAAGGTAGCCTATCTGACTCTACAGGTTCAGATGATGATCATCCTGATGTACCGCCATTAAACATTAATCTGGGTTTGGGTTACGAATGGATTCCTGGTTTACGTACGGGCTGGGAAGTCCGTTGGTATGATGCGCAAACCAAAACCAAGGCAAGCGGTAATAATTTAAAAGTGAAATCGCCAAGTGAGCAATACACGCTACAAAACGCTTACGTGGTTTGGGAAATACAACAAGTCGAAGGCTTGAGCGTTGGCGCGGTTGTGAAAAACTTAACCGATCGTTACTACGAAGCATACCTATCTAATGGCGTGCCTTCGCCTGGTCGCGAAGTCAAACTGCACCTCACTTATCAATACTAACCATACCTAAAAGATGCAGGGCAGACATTAACTGCCCTGTTATATCGTATCCAATGGCCATAATTGCACGCCGTTTTATTTATCAGTATTATCATTTCCTTTTGCTTGCATACACATTATGAACAATCTAAAAACACGGCTTCTTCTGATTTGCTTCTTCCCTGTAGGTAGCCTAGCGCAAGCTTCTGAGAACATTGCAGACTACTTACAAGAACAAAGCAAGCACCAAGTTTCAGAAGATTTTTACGCACAGCCAACAGCAAATAACCTGAATCTAGATGCAAAAACTAACTCTTTAACTTGGCACGAAGATGGTAAGCCGGATCACTGTCGTTACGCCAAGCAGCCCAAAGACGTCGCAACACATTTCGACTACGGTGAAGCAAACGATCTATCTGACGGCTTACAACACTTTGATTTACCGGAAAGACATTCTGCAAAGGTCAAATCGACACATCGCACTTATGCTAATAACCCTCACCTTCTTCCTGGCAATAAACAATTTGCAGCCCCTGAAGACGGCACGTTTAGCCTGTCCGTATCATCGGATTGTTTTTAGCCGATATAAATAAAAAATGCCCTGAGACAAAACTCAGGGCATTTTCACTATTTGTTTGATGGGTAACGTCACCATCTCACCGATTTAAACTTATTCTTCGTCAGTGTCTACTTCGGTTTCACGTGCTTTGCGGGCTTCTTCTTTACGAACTTTTGCCGCTAGTTGTTCTGCTTCACGCTCTTGACGTTGCGCTGCTTTACGCTCGTTACGAACCACTTGGTTTTGGATAAACCCAGCCAGTTCTTGTTCAGCCCAAGCTTGTGCTTTCTCTTCGCTGTCAAAGCCTGTTTCACGCTTTGATACTACAGTCTTACGAGATGTCACTTGGCGAGTGATTTCTGCGCTCCAGCCGTTACGTTTTTCAGTGACTCGGATAGCAAATTTTGGATTCTTAGACATTTCTTTCATTTCCTAAGGGATTTAGGGATCAATCAGGGATTCGGTCAACTTGATAACTCCATCTAAGCTGAGCTGTTTAACACCATCCCTTGGTAAGCGCGGTATTAGAGCATAAAAGTAATCTAAACGCTGCAAGTTTTTTACGCTAGATAATAGATGACAAAGAAGAGGCAGAACAAAGCAACGTTTCGCCAAGTCACTAGAAAGAGTGACGAAGAAAAAAGAGTGATAAGAAAAAAGAAAGCGCTGATCTCTCAACCAACGCTTTACTTAAGCTAGATTAACCTTTGGTTAATTAACCGATATTCTTACGAGCATTTTGGAACATACGCATCCAAGCGCCATTTTCACCCCAACCTTCCGGAGCCCAAGAATTTGCAACTGTGCGGAATACGCGCTCTGGGTGAGGCATCATGATAGTTACGCGACCATCTGCTGTTGTTAAACCGGTAATCGCGTTTGGCGAACCATTCGGGTTGTTCGGGTATTGTTGTGTTGGGTTACCGAGGTTATCCACGTAACGAACCGCAACCGTACCTGATGCTTCAATCGCTGCTAGGTGCTCTGCATCACGTACTTCTACACGCCCTTCTCCGTGGGAAACCGCGATTGGCATACGCGAACCAACCATGCCGTCGAAGAATACAGAATCAGATTTCTGAACTTCAACTAGACTAAAGCGCGCTTCAAAACGCTCAGATTCGTTGCGCACAAAACGTGGCCACAAGTCTGCACCTGGGATCAGCTCTTTCAGGTTTGATAGCATCTGACAACCGTTACATACACCTAAAGAGAACGTCTCTTCACGGTTGAAGAAGGCTTGGAACTGTTCACGAGCTTGTGCGTTAAACAGGATAGACTTAGCCCAACCTTCACCCGCACCTAGTACGTCGCCGTAAGAGAAGCCACCACAAGCTACTAGGCCATGGTATTCATCCAGTACCGCTTGGCCTGTTAGGATATCGCTCATATGGATGTCGGTTGCTTCAAAACCAGCTCGGTCAAACGCTGCTGCCATTTCGACGTGGGAGTTAACGCCCTGCTCACGTAGAATTGCCATCTTAGGTTTAGCACCTTTCGCAATGTACGGTGCTGCTACGTCTTCATTTACGTCGAAGCTGAGCTTAACGTTTAGACCAGGGTCAGAGTTGTCTTTCTTAGCTTCGTGCTCTTGGTCTGCACACGCTGGGTTATCACGTAGACCTTGCATCTTATGCGTTGTTTCAGCCCAGATAACGCGTAGTTCGGTACGTGAACGTTCAAGCACAACTGCATCACCAGAAGTGATAACAAAGTCGTCTGAAGCTTCAACAGAACCAATCACATGTGAGCATGCCTCTAAGCCGTTTGCCGCCAGAGTAGATAGAACTGAATCTAGATCATCATTCTTAACTTGAACAACCGCACCTAGCTCTTCGTTAAATAGAACGGCTAGCGCATCGTCACCCAGCTCTGCGATGTTCGCTTTTACGCCACAGTGACCCGCGAACGCCATCTCAGCCAGTGTAACAAACAGACCGCCGTCGCCTTTATCGTGGTAGGCCACTAACTTGTCATCACGTACTAACGCTTGCATTGCATCAAAGAAGCCTTTTAGCTGCTCTGCATTATCTACGTCAGCAGGTTTGTCACCCAGCTGTTTGTATACTTGTGCCAATGCTGTCGCACCTAAGCGGTTTT
Organism: Vibrio sp. 1641; assembly: GCF_033339995.1. Classification (NCBI taxonomy): domain Bacteria; kingdom Pseudomonadati; phylum Pseudomonadota; class Gammaproteobacteria; order Vibrionales; family Vibrionaceae; genus Vibrio; species Vibrio sp. 1641. The sequence continues at coordinate 138,230 of NZ_JAWOVP010000007.1, read as the reverse complement.
TGCCGTTACCCAAGTCAACAAGAACTAGAGAAGTATTTCCTTTGTCAGTGCGTAGTTGTGGAGTCACGGTCTTACGTACGTCTTCCACACGACCAAATGCCGTGATAACTAGCGACAGTGGAGATGTGACTTCTTTGCTCTCGCCGTTTTCTTCCCACTTGGTTTTCATCGACATGGAGTCTTTACCAACTGGGATAGTCAAACCTAAAGCAGGACACAATTCTTCACCAACCGCTTTCACTGCTTCGTAAAGACCCGCATCTTCACCTGGGTGACCCGCTGGAGACATCCAGTTCGCAGACAGTTTAATGTGTTTAATATCACCGATGTCTGTTGCCGCAATGTTAGTTAGTGACTCACCAACGGCTAGGCGAGCCGATGCTCCAAAGTCTAGTAATGCCACTGGCGTGCGCTCACCCATCGACATTGCTTCGCCATGGTAAGTGTCGTAGCTTGCCGCTGTTACTGCGCAGTTTGCTACTGGTACCTGCCAAGGGCCAACCATTTGATCACGAGCAACCAGACCCGTTACTGTTCGGTCACCGATAGTAATTAGGAATGTTTTTTCTGCAACAGCAGGAAGACGAAGTACGCGATCCACCGCTTCATTAAGCTCAATACCATCACGAACAATGGCAGGGCTTTCCACTTTTAGTGTGGTTGCGTCACGGTGCATCTTCGGTGGCTTACCAAGCAGGATATCCATTGGCATATCGATTGGCGTATTGTCGAAGTGAGAATCTTCTAGCGTTAGATGACGCTCTTCTGTTGCTACACCCACCACTGCATACGGTGCGCGTTCACGCTTACAGATTGCGTCGAATGCTTCCATGTTTTCTGGCGCTACCGCTAGAACGTAACGTTCCTGTGATTCGTTACACCAGATTTCCAGTGGGCTCATGCCCGGCTCATCGTTTGGTACATCGCGTAATTGGAACTTACCGCCACGCTCACCGTCGTCGACAAGTTCAGGCAATGCGTTAGAGATACCGCCTGCACCCACATCGTGGATAAATGCGATTGGGTTGTCGTCGCCTAACTGCCAACAACGGTCGATCACTTCCTGACAGCGACGTTCCATCTCTGGGTTTTCACGCTGTACTGAAGCGAAGTCCAGATCTTCTGCTGACTGACCAGATGCCATGGAAGATGCCGCACCACCACCAAGACCGATGTTCATTGCCGGACCACCAAGTACGATTAGGCTCGCACCCACAGGGATCTCTTTCTTCTGTACGTGTTCATCGCGGATGTTACCCATACCACCAGCAATCATGATTGGTTTGTGGTAACCACGAATTTCTTCACCCGCATGAGAAGTGACTTTTTCTTCGTAAGTACGGAAGTAACCCAATAGATTTGGACGACCAAATTCGTTGTTGAATGCCGCGCCTCCTAGAGGGCCTTCAAGCATGATGTCTAACGCATTTACAATACGACCCGGCTTGCCGAAGTCGGTTTCCCATGGCTGTTCAAAACCAGGAATACGTAAGTTAGAGGTTGTAAAACCAACCAGACCCGCTTTTGGCTTACCGCCGATACCCGTCGCGCCTTCGTCACGGATTTCACCGCCTGAGCCAGTCGATGCGCCCGGCCATGGAGAGATTGCCGTTGGGTGGTTGTGCGTTTCTACCTTCATCAAGATGTGCGTATCTTCATGGTGGTACGTGTATTGACGAGATTTAGGGTCAGGGAAGAAACGCCCCGCTTTAGAACCTGTCATAACGGCTGCGTTGTCTTTGTATGCAGACAGTACATAGTCAGGTGTCGTTTCAAAAGTGTTTTTGATCATTTTGAACAAAGACTTAGGTTGATCTACCCCGTCGATAGTCCAATCTGCGTTAAAAATTTTGTGGCGACAATGCTCTGAGTTCGCCTGAGCAAACATCATCAATTCAATGTCGTTTGGGTTACGCCCAAGCTTAGTAAAGTTCTCTACCAAGTAATCAATTTCATCTTCTGCGAGTGCCAAGCCAAGGGAAACGTTTGCCTCTTCAAGCGCAAGACGACCGCCAGCTAAGATATCAACATGTGCGACAGGCTTAGGCTCTGCAACAGTAAATAATGCTGATGCGGCTTCAAATTCTGTGAATACTGTTTCCATCATGCGGTCGTGAATTAACGCTTTAACAGCGTCAGCTTGAGCTTCTGAGAGAACAACTGAAGATTCGACATAATAAGCCGTACCACGCTCTAGACGTTTTACTTTATCCAAGCCACAGTTAACAGCGATATCGGTAGATTTAGAAGACCAAGGCGAGATAGTGCCAGGACGAGGCGTGACAAGAAGTAGAAGACCTTCAGGCTCATGCTCTTCGATGGTTGGACCGTAAGTTAGTAACTTTTCAAGTTTTTCTAACTCTTGGTCATCAAGGTCTGACTTTAGATCGGCAAAGTGCATAAACTCGGCATAAATGCCAGTTACAGGCAGATCTTGTTCACGACAAAGTTCCAGTAGTTTATTAACACGAAACTCAGAAAGAGCTGGGGAGCCACGCAAAATTCTCATGTGCTTAGGTCTCTTATGCAATTGATTAAGGTGATATTGGAATAAATTCAGACACTTAAAATAAGCCCTGTCGAACCTATGCCGATTCCACCTCGTCATTGCGAGCGCATTATATAGTAATTGTTTTTGTGATGTAACACCAAAAGCAACCGTTTGCGTCATTTTTTTTGTCAAATTTGAATTACAACTAAAATGTCGATAAAACACACAATGTCACGTTATAAGTGTGTGATTCACTTTGCCCCATGAGCTCGCTTTGATATAAAGGCAAATAGAAATTTTCCAAGATGTACCTATTAATGCAAATAAGTCACTTCAACCGGCTCAAGCGCAGTGCTCTAATTTTAGTTTCTGTTCTTTTGCTCTCAGCTTGCCAGATTGAGTCGGAGCCCAAAAGTGAATTTGAAAAAATTCAAGAACGTGGTGTGCTTCGTGTTGGCACGCTAAACAATCAGCTTTCCTACTACATAGGTCCCGATGGTCCCGCAGGGTTGGATTACGAATTGGCGCGTCAGTTTGCGGAGCAGCTCGGCGTCAAACTCGAGATTAAACCAGCCTTTCGCCAGGCTGAGCTTTTTCCTGCTCTTAAGAAAGGAGATATCGATATCATCGCTACGGGTTTAAATCAAACGTCACAAGCAGTCAAACGATTTAGACCAGGCCCTGCCTATTATTATGTAAGCCAACAAGTGGTATATAAAAAAGGGCAACTTCGACCACGTGATATCGAACAACTCATTGAATACCAAGCCTCGAAAGACGACGAGTCCGACGAAGATACAAATGCAGGCGCTCAAACATTAAAGATCGTTGAACAATCGCAATATGTTCCGACCCTAACAGCGTTAAAGAAGCAGTATCCAGAACTTCAGTTTGAAATTGTTGGTGATGCTGACACGAGAGACTTACTCAAATACGTATCGACGGGTGAGTTACGTTTTACTGTGACTGATTCGGTAGAACTTTCCCTAGCTCAACGCCTTTACCCCGATCTTGCGCTCGCGTTTGAACTTACAGAAGATCAACCAGTGTCTTGGTTTACTCGACGTTCTGAAGACGAAAGCTTGTATGCGATGCTGATAGAGTTTTTCGGTAACATCAAACAATCAGGAGAACTGTCCACTCTCGAAGAAAAGTACATTGGTCATATTGAAGCATTTGACTACGTTGATACTCGCGCATTCATTCGAGCTCTGGATGACAAATTGCCTAAATGGGCACCTTTATTCCAAAAATACAGCGAAGAGTTCGACTGGCGATTAATTGCAGCATTGGCTTATCAAGAGTCACACTGGAAACCAACAGCAAAATCGCCAACGGGTGTTAGGGGGATGATGATGCTGACTCTGCCAACAGCGAAAAGCGTCGGGGTAACAAACCGTTTAGACCCTGAGCAATCTGTTCGTGGTGGTGTCGAGTACTTACGTCGTATTGTAAGTCGCGTGCCTGATAGCATTAACGAGCATGAAAAAATATGGTTTGCGTTAGCTTCATACAATATTGGTTACGGCCACATGATGGACGCACGACGACTCACCAAAGCACAAGGTGGCGATCCGAACGCTTGGGCCGATGTAAAAGATAGGCTGCCTTTACTGCGTCAGAAGCGCTATTACAGCCAAACTCGCTATGGGTACGCCAGAGGCGATGAAGCGCGTAATTACGTAGAAAATATTCGACGTTACTACCAATCCATCATTGGTCATGTCAGCCAACAGCCAGCGATTGATGAGAATAGCGATGACTTGCAAGTGATTCCGCCGCTCAACCCCGACATTTTGATATCGGGCGCAGTAGAGACCGTCGTAGAACAAGTCTCTGGCGCTTCTGACGTCACGGTTGAAGAAGACACCGAACAAGAAAGCATTGAAGAATAAACCCGCGGTAAACTAAAAAATGACGAGCCTATGAAGCTCGTCATTTTTGTTGAGTCCTAACGAAAACTTATCTAGACTCCAATATTCTGAGTGACACCAACCACACTCAACCATTCCTTTGGTTGGTCGCCTTTTCTTCATCGTTAGTAAAACTGATTGCTTTGTAACAGATTACTTTACAACCACATGGTTTAGCTCACTTGATGAAGCGGCGCTTTCGGCTACACTCTGCCGAAATAACGTCACTCCTATTATTAAGCATCGTATTGAAATTGTTTGCTGGCTCTGTGCAATGCAGAAGTCAAATGAAGAACGTTTAAACCATACAATGTTTAGTGCGATTATCGAGCCTATTGCCAAGCATCGATGAGCCGCACTTTACTGGTATAAGTCTTGTCTGCAGGAGGTTTTGAATATGAGAAGACGTAGAGTGCAGTCAAAGCGTTTAAATAACACAGTAGCTGCTATCCGACGTAAACGTAAACTGACATGTATGAAAAAGAAAGTAAGTTCACGTAATCGTGTTTTTGTACATTTAGTCAATCACTAGTGCGTCCAAGCAAACATCTACCACGTTGTAGGTGTTTGCTAGCCCTCACTACTCCTACTACCTTGTTCGCTCTCTCCATTTTCTAATGCTTTTTGTGCTTGCTTCTTCGCTTTAATTTCCTTTCGGCGGCGCTTAAAAAACGCTTGTAGCTGAGTACGGCACTCATCTTCTAGCAGCCCCTTTTCAACTAAGGCGTAATGGTAAGCGGCTTGGCTTTCAAACAAATTAAGCACTGTTCCTGCAGCTCCAGCTTTTAAATCTGGCGCTCCAAAAACAACCCGCTTAACGCGGCTATGCAATAAGGCTCCGGCACACATTGGGCATGGCTCAAGTGTTACATATAACGTCGTATCCAGAAGGCGGTAATTTTCTAGCTTTTGGCCTGCTTTACGCAGCGTTTGGATCTCAGCATGTGCGGTAGCGTCATTAGTACCAATAGAGCGATTCCACCCCTCAGCGATAATTTCACCATCTTTGACAAGCACTGCGCCAACAGGTACTTCCCCCTCAGCTTCTGCTTGCTCAGCAAGCTCCATCGCTCTGCGCATAAACAATTCATCTTGAGGGGAAAACGGATGGTTAGACAAAGGAGGCTCCAAAGAAACAAAAAACGATTGAAGTCAGGAATTTTATCACCAACTTCGGTTTCACTACAGCAACACATCACGGGACAAAGTCTGCAACCCCAAAAAACCTAGTTACAAGACCTATCGATGTTTGTTGTGCGAGAACAAAAAAGCGCAGATCGAAGACCTGCGCTTTTCGGCTGCCAATTAGTGGCTTTCACACCCTACACGTTTTTACATTGTGTAAGTGTAAGGAGCTTGAATGCCTAGCGGGATACCTACCATCCAATAAGCAACTAGGAAGATAGACCAACCGATCAGCATTGCGATCGAGAATGGCATCATTAGTGACGCAAGCGTACCGATACCAGCCGACTTCACATAACGCTGACAGTAAACCACAACAAGAGGGAAAAATACCATTAGAGGCGAAATGATGTTCGATACAGAGTCACCCACACGGTAAGCCGCCTGAGACAGCTCAGGCGAGATACCAACCGCCATTAGCATTGGCACTAGGATTGGACCAATTAAAGCCCACTTTGCCGATGCCGAACCAATAAGTAGGTTTACAGACGCGGTTAGAAGGATCATACCGATGATGGTCACTTCACCTGGTAGGTTCATCGCTTTTAAGCCTTCTGCGCCATACAACGCTAGCATCGTACCGATGTTTGACTGAGCAAATGCAGATAGGAACTGAGCACAGAAGAATGACATAACAATGTATGCGCCCATGGTTGACATAGTATCAGCCATCGCTTTGATAATGTCGTTGCTGGTCTTGAACGTTCCAGACACTTTACCGTAAACGTAACCAGGAATGATAAACAGAATAAAGATCAACGGCACGATAGACTTCATTATCGGTGCTGAGAAGGCAGTAATTTCACCTTCAGGCGAGCGAAGTGCTGATGTTTCTGGAATTAACGCTGCAACAAGTAAAGCAATACCCGCCATCATTGCCCAACCTGCATAACGGAATGCTTTTGATTCCAGTTCAGTAAATGAACCTAGGTTTGGCGCGGTTTCCGCATCATCATCAATTGGCATTTTTGATAAACGAGGCTCGATGATTTTCTCTGTCACGTACCAACCAATCCCCACAATAATGATAGAGGATAGGCCAGTGAAGAAGATGTTCGCTAATGGGTTAACCACATATTCAGGATCAAGAACCTGCGCCGCAGTTTGCGTAAAGCCAGCCAATAGCGGATCGATACCTGAAGGGATAAAGTTTGCAGAGAAGCCACCAGATACACCTGCAAATGCTGCCGCAATACCTGCTAAAGGGTGACGACCTGCCGCATGGAAGATAATACCGCCAAGAGGAATAACCAGAACATAGCCTGCATCTGCCGCAGTATGCGATACAATGGCAACCAAAATAAGCATTGGAGTAAGAAGCTTAGCTGGCGTGAAGTTCAGCATCTTCTTAAGACCCGTCGTAATAAAGCCCGAAGAATCTGCAACACCCACACCTAGCATTGCGACAAGTACGATACCCAGTGGCGCAAAGCCAGTAAACGTCGTCACCATGTTAGCAAGGAAACTTGCTAGCGCTTCGCCCGTAAGTAAGTTGGTGATACTAAGAGCTTCGCCCGTTCGAGGGTTTGGAAGATCGAATGATACATTCGACAAAAGTGCTGACGCCGCCCAAGTAATGATCAATGCCCAGAAGAACAAAATCGCAGGATCAGGAATTTTGTTACCTGTCCTCTCGATAAAGTTTAAAAAGCGCTCCATCCCGCTCGGCTTCGATGATGGTGCCTTATTTACAGCTTGGTTACTCATGGTAACTCCATAGTGAATGATGTTGGTGCCAAGGCCTATTTGAATAATTATAACGACCTACTATCCAACGAGTATTCTAGTAAACACTAATGGAGAAAGCACAAGGTTCTAGATTTTTTTTCATAATTGGAGACATATTTTGCAAAAACACCACTTCAATTAAACATAATAAAAACAGTAGCACATCAACTCAATTAACAGTTCAAAAACCATTTATTAACCGTGACAAATCCGGTATCAAACAGGAATTACACCCGCATTTGTCTCAGCCCATGTATGCAATTGAACTTAGTTTTCGAATTCACTGTACTGTGAAATCATAGTTTTCAGCTGAACGGATTGCGTCTGCCCCATTCTATCTTCCCAACTTGTTGTGATGATGATCGTCTTTAGTGAACCTGATACAGTAGCAGGTGGCACATCCCACTCCACCGTGTACGCTCCAGTGGCGGAAGATCCTGTCACGATAGAGGCAAAACTGGCAGTAGAAATCGTAGAAAGCGCATCCGAAGCACCACGCGTTCGGAACCATTCAAGCTGGTTCTCTGTTAGACGCAGTGCTTCAATACTTTTTATGGCATATTCGGATTCGCGTTCTAGATACACGTTTAGCTTAGTTAAACCTAGAGCCCCAACACCGATAAGCAGAAAAGAAATTAGAACTTCAAGAAGGTTAAAACCTTTTTGTTTAGAGATCATTCCAAGAGCCCTTTTTCCAATGTGCTTTCTTCAGCTTCTCTTGAGGCTCCTCAATTACATCGCGATTGTATTGGAATGATAACGCGGCATTAAAGAGTGCAAATGTTCCTGGTGCATCCATGACAAATCCTCCTAACGGGTTAAATGCACCGTGCTGAAAATAGCCAACCTTTGCCTTTTCCATAGGCACTGTTGTTTTTAAAGCCGCTATGACGCCATCCAATTCGGCATCATTGGCAGAGCCAGACCAGTCGGTAAAATCAAATGTAGCCCCAGTTGTAGGTTCGGTATACAGCGGAGAAATAAAGTGGTAAAGCATTCCTTTGAAATCCTGCGTGCCTATCGTAGAAAAAATACCGTCTTGAACGACTAGAATTATCCCGCTCCCACCCAGGCTATTATCTATGGCGTTCTTTATACTCGTAAAATCGGCCGTATTAATTTCACAGCCACCATAAACCCAAATAAGATCTTTCCCATTTTCGATATTGCTAACAATCCCCTCCGCGCATGTCTCGTTGAATACAGGAGAAGGGAGATCTGCTTTTGAGTTCAATTTCATACTATTTAATGACAAGGGTACATATCCGAACAGGGAATTATCCGACATCACATCGAACCACTCACTTCGAGGGACATCAAATACATCTTTAAACGGATCCATATCCGAAGACTGACGATAATCACTCTCAGATGCAGCAACACTTGTTCCCCAACTATAGTGAGTAGATGCGCACTTTTGTTCTTGTCCTGCAGGACTGTCAGGGAAACTCGAATAAGGCTTATCAGATAGCTGATAGGGGTGAAAAGTGTTTACACTTGTTGCATAAAAAAAGTTGTAGTAAAGAACAGAAGTGCATTCCCAGAAATTATTACCGATACTTTTACTCGGATCTGGAGAGCTCGTATATGAGCCATTAATCACGAGGTCGGATTTAGATTTTATCGCTCCAGCCCCACTGCTTGTAGGTAGTTTAATGGTCTTTTTAATTTCCCGATTACCTATCGTTGAAGTCACTAGACTTGAAGAGCCCGAGGAATATGTTAAGGCATCAAGCCCCATAGCTGTGATGCAATCATTCACATTAGTTGGCAATGTTTTATTTATTTTTGTCTTGCTATAGACGCACTCTAGCCCTCCTTCTGCACGCCAATGTTCCTGTCTTGCTTCAATTTGATTATTGGCTCGTTTAATTTGGTAAAAGAGGGATTTATAGCTACCGAGAGACATCATTAATGCCACAACTAGCAATACGCTCACAACTAACAACGCAGCTGCACCTTGTTGTTTCTTCATTACTGCCAGTTCCTTTGCATCGCAGTAAACGACTGCTGAGTGTGAATATCAGTCGCATCTTTCAATTCGGTTCCCAATGTAACGGTCACCAGTACACTTTTTGCATCAGTGCTTTCTAACAGTTCACTAGTAAGGTCAAAACGATTAACGTGAATAACTTTCTTATCAAAAAGATTTTTACATGAACCAGTGCCTGCAAGGTTAATCACGTCATCAACATCCCATATCGTTGTTTGCTTTTTTTCACAAACAAATAGCGACTCTGGCGTGCTAACTCGTTGCTCATAAGCTACGTTTTTATATAAAGGAAAAGAGCTAGCGCCAGCGCCAGAAACACCTATGTAATAAGCATAAGCAATCACCCCTCTATCAACATCATCGAGAGTGTAAATTGTGTTTGATGAGCCAGATATTTTTATAGAATTGCCATCGTTACCATCAAAACCAGCACGCTGAATGTCACTCTTGAGCATTTGCACAACACTTTCAGAGTTCTGTAACAACATTAGCTCTTTGGACCGTTCCATTATCACCCTTTGACCACTCACATAGATTGACCCCACTGTAGCAAGAGAAATAAGCCCAAGTGCCGATGCGATCATAAACTCAACAAGGCTTGCCCCTTTTTGTTTAAACATAATCATCCTTTTAAGAGCAAGTTGAATAACCGTAATATTCTGTACTGTTGCTATCACTACACACTCGCACGCGAGCAGATAAAGTGTGAGAAATAAGTTTTAAGACTTTTGATGATTCACCAACAGGATGAAACTTCAAGCTTCCTGATGATGGTCGGCCATAAACGTCGTCAAAACTGATTTGGTCTGAATCGTAGCTAGGTGTAACGACAATACCGTCATACGGCTTACCTGATAAAGAGAACAACACAGTCCCAGCCCCCTCAGCTCCGTTATCTGTCAAATCAATACGCCAGTTTCCGTCACTAGATGAACTCCCAGACATGATGATGTGTGCCCAAAGTCTTTCACGCCGTAATACTGCTTCAGACTTGCCTTCAATAACAAAGCCATGCAATTCATTAGCTAAGCGCTGCATTTTGTTGGTTTCAAAAACATTTTGGAAAGATGGAGCTGCAAACGCCAATATAATACTCAGTACAGCAACAGTAATAAGAAGCTCCAACAACGTAAACCCGCGAGGCATTTCCCAAATTCCTATGTAAACGGCAAAAGGGCCGTAATTCATCTTGCACAGATGCTATCACCTGCCAAAAATAGGCGGAAAAGTGAAAAGGAAACTACTCGTGATGATTCGAATTTCTCGCTGTAACAGCTACAAAAAAAGATTGGGAGGGATGACATTGATCGAATTACTGGTAGCTGTAGTGATTGTCGGGATCATTGCGGCTGTCGCCTACCCTTCTTACACCAATCATGTAATCAAGTCTCATAGGGCGGTTGCCTTGAGCGATCTTAGTCGAATTCAGCTAGAGCTAGAGACATCTTATGATGGTGGGTACGACTGGAGTCATATTATCTCTGGAGGCACATGCACTCTATGCGATTCAGACACAGATAGATTTTCTTTCGATATTGCTAGCTCTGCAAGTACGGCCTATACCATTACAGCAACAGCAAAATCACCTCTTGGACAAGACGACGACGAGTGCTTGACTGGTTCTAAAACGATTACTTTAACGTCAACAAATGTCGAAGAACCAAGTGATTGCTGGAACTAGCAAGAACACCGAGATGCAAAAAGGCCTGCATTTTAGCAGGCCTTTGTATTTGTTTTTTTCACTAACGTCTTAGCTGGTTAAATCATCAAAGAACTTTTTCACACCGTTGAAAAAGCCTTCTGATTTAGGCTTGTGCTTTGTCGCCGCTTCACCACCACAAGACTCTTCAAACTCTTTGAGCAGTTCTTTTTGGCGTGAGCTTAGATTTACTGGTGTTTCGACAACCAACTTCACAATAAGATCACCAACACCGCCACCGCGAACGCCTTTCACACCTTTACCACGCATGCGGAACATACGACCTGTTTGCGTTTCTGAAGGTACTTTTAGGCTTACGCGACCATCTAGAGTTGGTACTTCAACTTCACCACCTAGAGCTGCCATCGCAAAGCTTACTGGCACTTCACAGTATAGGTTGTTGCCATCACGCTCGAAGATATGGTGCTCTTTCACGTGCACTTGTACATACAAGTCGCCAGCAGGCGCCCCCATTTCTCCCGCTTCACCTTCGCCAGATAGACGAATACGGTCGCCAGTATCAACACCTGCAGGGATCTTAACGTTAAGTGTTTTTGTTTTCTGCTTACGACCTTGACCATGACACTCATTACAAGGGTCTTTAATGATTTTACCTTTACCGTGACAGGTAGGACAGGTTTGTTGCACTGCGAAGAAGCCTTGGCGCATCTGTACTTGACCATGACCATGACAGGTGCCACATGTTTCAGCAGATGAACCTTTCTTCGCGCCACTACCATCACAGGTATCACAGTGTACTAGTGTCGGTACTTCGATCTCCTTCGTTACACCACGAACCGCTTCTTCTAGCGTCAATTCCATGTTGTAACGTAGGTCAGCACCTCGCTGGGCACGGTGGCCACCACCGCCACGACGACCACCACCAAAGATGTCACCGAATACATCGCCAAAGATGTCGCCGAAATCAGCACCGCCGCCGCCAAAGCCGCCGCCACCGAAACCACCGCCGCCTTGTTCAAAAGCAGCATGACCGTATTGGTCGTACGCCGCTTTCTTTTGAGGGTCGGTCAGAACTTCGTACGCTTCTTTTACTTCTTTAAACTTGTCCGCCGCAGAATCATCACCCTGGTTTCGGTCTGGGTGGAATTTCATCGCTAGACGCTTATACGCCTTTTTGATATCGCGCTCTGAGGCATCACGGCTTACGCCTAATACTTCGTAAAAATCACGTTTTGACATGTTCTTCGTCACCAGTTAATTACTACAAACGGCATCGATTCACCGCTTGGTGTTTGTATCGTTCTAGGTAAGTGCACTTGTCTGCAACATACTTAACTAGAAAGACAGCGTTTACAAACAGACGGGCGTAAGAGTTGCCCCAAACGCCCGCACACGAAGTCTTATCGACCCCAGATGGCTTATGCAGCCATCTGGTTAAGAAATATTATTTCTTGTCGTCTTTAACTTCTTCGAACTCAGCATCTACAACGTCGTCTTCTTTAGACTGTGCACCTGCGTCAGCACCTTGTGCTTGCTGCGCTTGAGCTTGTTGTTGAGCGATTTCCATCAGCTTTTGAGAAGCAGTCATTAGTGCTTGAACTTTAGCATCGATAGCTTCTTTGTCTTCGCCTTTACGTGCTGTTTCTAGCTCAGAAATTGCTGCTTCAATCTTCTCTTTCTCTTCTGCAGGTAGCGCTTCACCAGCTTCTTCTACTTGCTTACGAGTACCGTGAATCATTTGGTCAGCTTGGTTACGTGCAGTTGCTAGCTCTTCGAACTTCTTGTCCGCTTCTTTGTTAGCTTCTGCTTCTTGAACCATTTTCTCGATGTCTTCATCGCTTAGACCGCCAGAAGCTTGGATAGTGATCTTCTGCTCTTTACCAGTCTGCTTGTCTTTCGCAGATACGTGTAGGATACCATCCGCATCAAGGTCAAAAGTAACCTCGATTTGTGGCATACCACGTGGTGCAGGCTGGATGCCTTCTAGGTTAAATTGGCCTAGAGACTTGTTGTACATCGCTTGCTTACGCTCACCTTGTAGAACGTGGATAGTTACCGCGCTCTGGTTGTCTTCCGCTGTAGAGAAAACTTGGTTCGCTTTAGTTGGGATAGTTGTGTTCTTCTCAACTAACTTAGTCATCACGCCACCCATTGTCTCGATACCTAGAGACAGTGGAGTTACGTCTAGTAGTAGTACGTCTTTAACGTCACCAGCAAGTACACCACCTTGAACTGCAGCACCCATTGCTACTGCTTCGTCAGGGTTTACGTCACGGCGCGCTTCTTTACCAAAGAACTCAGCAACTTTCGCTTGAACCATTGGCATACGAGTCTGACCACCAACTAGGATTACGTCAGTGATGTCGTTTACTGATAGGTCAGCGTCAGCTAGAGCTACTTTTAATGGCTCAAGAGAGCGTTGTACTAGGTCTTCAACTAGAGATTCTAGTTTTGCACGAGTCACTTTAATGTTCATGTGCTTAGGACCAGTTGCATCTGCAGTAACGTAAGGTAGGTTTACGTCTGTTTGAGAAGTAGAAGAAAGCTCGATTTTCGCTTTCTCTGCTGCTTCTTTAACACGCTGCATTGCTAGTGGGTCGTTCTTAAGGTTGATGCCTTGCTCTTTGTTGAACTCATCAACCAAGTAGTTGATTAGACGGTTATCAAAGTCTTCACCACCTAGGTGAGTATCACCGTTAGTTGCCAGAACTTCGAATGTTTTCTCGCCTTCAACTTCATCAATTTCGATGATTGAAATATCGAATGTACCACCACCAAGGTCGTATACCGCGATAGTGCGATCGCCGCCTTTCTTATCTAGACCGTAAGCTAGTGCAGCTGCCGTTGGTTCGTTGATGATACGTTTAACTTCTAGACCTGCGATACGGCCAGCATCTTTTGTCGCTTGACGCTGAGCATCGTTAAAGTAAGCAGGTACTGTGATAACTGCGCCAGTTACTTCCTCACCAAGGAAGTCTTCAGCAGTTTTCTTCATTTTCTTAAGAACTTCAGCAGAAACCTGAGGAGCTGCCATTTTTTGGCCTTTCGCTTCTACCCAAGCATCACCGTTGTCAGCCTTAACGATTTTATAAGGCATGATTTCGATGTCACGCTGAACTTCTTCGTCTTCAAAACGACGACCGATTAGACGCTTAATTGCAAATAGCGTGTTTTCTGGGTTAGTTACTGCTTGACGTTTCGCTGGTTGACCTACTAGCGTCTCACCGTCAGTGTAAGCAATAACCGATGCAGTAGTACGTTCGCCCTCTGCGTTTTCAATTACACGTGGTTTGTCGCCGTCTAATACAGCAACACATGAGTTAGTAGTACCTAAGTCAATACCAATGATTTTACCCATCTGGCTATCTCCGAATAAATTCTATTTTCGTTTGGTTATAACCCCAATGTGGGGGGAGGAGAATCGGGTTTCAACCCTTGCTCACAAACAAAAATAATCAATGTTTGCTTCTCTATGCCACATAGATAAGGGCGGCAAAATGCTTTTCAAGGGCAGAATTAAAAAAAAGCGTCTTTTTTCGAAATTTATGTGTTTCTTTCTGATTAGTTGGGAACTCGTCACACTGCTGTAGCGCAACAAAACGTCATTTCCCAGATAAATTTATTTATGCCCGACTCTTCCTAAATAAAAAACGAGCTCATAAGAGCTCGCTTCAATATTAGGGTTAAAATAAATTATTCAAGGTATTAGGCGTTCGCTTGAGCAGGCTCAGCATCAACACCTTCTTCTTTACCTATCTCACCTTCTGTTTTTGCAACAATGGTGTTCACTGCCGTGTCGCCGACAACGTTAGATGATGTACAGAACATATCATTAATACGGTCGACCGCTGCAATGATTGCCAAACCTTCAGGTGGTAAACCTAGCTGGTGAAGCAAAACGCCTACCATTACCACGCCGCCCCCAGGAACGCCGCCAGCACCAATAGATAACAGAAGAATAGTTAAGCCAAGTGTAAAGATGTCTGCGGTGTTAATTGGCTGGCCAAAAGCGTTCGCAACAAACATCGTTGCGAGAGCAATATAGATAGACACACCAGACATATTCATCGTTGCGCCCAGTGGTACACCGAAGCCAGCAACCGATTTAGAGACCTGAAGCTTTTCTGTCAGTGTGCGCATCGTTACCGGGATAGTCGCATTTGAGCTCGCGGTAGATAGAGAGAAAAGAATCTGCTCACGAGTTGCACGTAGGAAAGTCTTTGGAGAGGTTCCTGTCGCAATACTCACTGCCATTGGGTAGAAGAAGAAGATCCAGAACACCAACATCGCAACCACCAAAGCCACGTAACCGGCAACGGACATTAATGTATTGGCGTTTAGCGTTGCACCTAGTTGAATCATTAGTGCGAACACACCATATGGTGCAAGACTCATCACTAATCCAACCAATTTCATCATGATTTCATTTGCCATTTTGAATGTGCGAATAGCCGGGCCACCACGAGAATCCAAAGCTTGAATTGCAAGCCCCGTCAAAATTGCCATAAAGATGATTTGCAGCATGTCGCCGCTAGCAAACGCTTGTACAGGGTTGCTAGGAACAATGTTAACAACTAAAGAGAAAATGTCCGGCGTCTCTGTCGTTGTCAGTTGTACAGCCTCAGATACCGTTCCTGCTAGATTAGCGCCCGCTCCTGGCTGGAAGATCAAGCCGACAGTCAAAGCCGCCGTAATCGCAATGATGGTGTTAAGAATGTAAAGGGTAAAGGTTTTTCCACCAAGACGACCAAATGCACTGATGTCTTTCAAGTCAACAATGCCGCATACGATTGAAACGTAAACTAAAGGAACAACAAGCAATTTGATCAGTGAGACGAACATGCCGCCAACACCTTCTGCTGCTCCAAGTAGGTATGTATCAAAAATCGCAATACCGCTAAATAAGTACTGAATTGCTGTCCCCAGCACAAGGCCGGCAAACAAGCCTATAAAAATCTTACTAGAAAGCGATTTATCCATTATAAATCTCCAATATGTTGTGTTTACTATTTACATTTTTGTAGTTATATATGCTTACTTTTAAAGCATTAGTCGCAAATCATACACACCGAAGTTACAAAATAAAGTGATAATTTACATTTTTGTTAACGAAATTGTTTTAGAAAAAATGACTATATTTACATTCCTATGCAGAACAAACATTCACACAGCGAATGATTACAATCACTTATAGCCCTTTCCGTTAATAAACACGCAGCGAGATGAGAGAAAATCTCCTATAGGAAAATAATTAACCAATAGGAAAAAATATGAAGGGGATCAAATTTTCATTTATCGACACACAACGAAGTTCGATGCAGTCATTTATGTTTAAAACAAAAAAGCGCCCATCAAAAATGATGGGCGCTTTTATATTTAAAAAAAACAGGGAGTTAAAGTTACTTAGCAACCATTACCATTGCCGGACGAATCACACGGCCGTTTAGTTCGTAACCTTTTTGCATAACAAACATAACAGTGTTTGATTCATGATCAGGGCTCTCCTGAATCGACATCGCTTGATGGAACTCTGGATTGAATGCTTCACCTTCAGGGTTGATTGCTTTCAAGCCAAATTTCGCGACAACGTCTACAAACGTTTTATGTGTTAGTTCAACGCCTTCTAGGAACGGCTTCACAGTTTCATTCTCTGTATCTGCCGCTTGAATTGCACGCTCTAGGTTATCAATAACAGGAAGCAGCTCTTCTGCAAACTTGTTCAACGCAAACTTACGTGCTTTATCGATCTCTTGCTCAGTGCGACGACGCATGTTTTCTACTTCAGCTTTAGAACGCAACACCGCATCTTGTTGCTCTTTTACTTTTGCCTCGCTAGACAATAGTGCCGCTTCTAGTTGAGCAATCTTAGCGTCTGTCTCATCACCAAGCTCTTCAAGCTCAGCTTCAACTTCTTGTGCTTCAGCTTCTACTTTTTCAGCCTCTTCGATGATTTGATCAAGCTCTTCTTCTGTAACTTTGTTTTCTTCGTTGCTCATGATATCTCCAGAATTCAACATAATGCCCTTAAAGCCATGCGCGTTTTTGCGGGCTTTAACCACATAAAAATTCGCATATTTAGGTGACTTGCCATTATTATGGGGATGAAGATTCCTGATTCAAGCCTCTTTAATGCGGAAATGCTATGAAAAATCCATGTAACGTGATCGCGATTATCGGAAAACCAAGAGATCAACAAGCAATTCAAACTCATAAAGAGTTGTACCAATGGTTGACCTCTGAGGGCTATAAAGTATTCATTGACGATCGCCTTGCCGCAATACTGGATGATATCCCACAGAGTCAGTTTGCTAGCTTAGTTGAACTAGGAAAAAATGCCGATCTAGCCATTGTGGTTGGTGGCGATGGCAACATGCTAGGTGCAGCAAGAATTTTATCCCGATTTGATGTACCAGTTATAGGCGTGAACCGCGGAAATTTGGGCTTCTTAACTGACTTGAACCCAGACGACTTCCAAGCGTCTCTGCAAGCGGTACTCGACGGTGAGTATATTGAAGAGGAGCGTTTTCTTTTAGAGGCGGAAGTACACCGCCACGGACAAATAAAGAGCCATAACGCTGCGCTAAACGAAGCCGTACTTCACCCAGGGCAAATTGCTCATATGATTGAATTTGAAGTGTATATTGATGAAAGCTTCGCCTTCTCTTTACGGGCCGACGGTTTGATTGTCTCCACTCCGACTGGCTCGACGGCATATTCACTTTCTGGCGGCGGCCCAATTCTTTCTCCTAGCTTGAATGCCATTTCACTCGTGCCAATGTTCCCGCATACATTGTCGAGTCGACCTTTGGTGGTTGATGGAAAACGTCGAATTAAATTGGTGGTATCACCAGAAAACCGTGGAACACAAGAAGTTAGCTGTGATGGACAAGTCTCACTTCCAGTTACCCCTGGCGACGAAATTCACATCTATCAAAGTCCAAATGTACTAAAGCTCATCCATCCAAAAGACTACAGCTACTATCACGTCTTACGGAATAAGCTTGGCTGGTCTAGTAAATTGTTCTAACACTTGTTACTCAGGGCAATAACTTCAATAAAAAAGCCAGCAGCTTAATTGCTACTGGCTTTTGGCTTTCTTAGACAAGAAATAGACACAAAGTAGTGAGGCGACACGATATTTGTCATCATTAAAGAGAAGCTTATAAATTTTGATCCTGTGGGCAAACTTTACACAAAAGATAGAAAAGCAAATTCAATGATCTATGTCCGGTGATATTCTCACCATGAATAGAGTATTAACTCTATTTCATACAATCAATAAAGGACATATTATGAAGAAAACCATCATTCTGTCTGTTCTCAGTACATTAGCACTTATTGGCTGCCAATCAGAGGAAACGCAAGTCAACAGTGTGTCCAACGCAAAAGCGGAAGATATCACTAAGACGAAACGGGCCCTAGCTCAACAATTGAGTGAGAATTATGCTGCCATTGAACCCATGCTGAGAAGAGATATTACTCCGCAACAGACTAACGTGTCTGTATCAGCATTTGTTAAGCAAAACCCTAACTCAGAGTTCAGCCGCCAGCTTGTACAAGCTGACACTCAAATTCGTAGCTGGAAAGGTATTTCTGAATACTCTGATCAGTTGTTAGAAGTTCGCTTGGCAAATGAAGCCATGATAACAGCATGGCAAAGTGGCGAGGTCGAGCCATTATTTGCATTTGAACCAAGTGGTGATGATGAGAATTGGCAATACATCGAAGCATTTGATGTGTATGGCAACATCCATCAACTCGATGTTTACCAGCTCCCTGAGGTACCTGTACTTGTCGTTGATAACAATAGCTCTGCAGAGCTAAAAGCAGGCTTGCAAGCTATGCAAGCTGAGATGAAAAAACTCGGTCAACCAGCTTTAGTTCAACCATATATTGCTGATGAACAACGCCAAAATACACCGCTATTGTCAAGTAGCGCAGTGGGCGAAGCGGCTCCAATTCAAACCACGCAGTTGAAAAAGATCCGTCTAGCCGATGACAAAGAACCTTGGATCTCTGGCAAGGCAGAAATCTACGCTATCGTAACGGGCGTCAATCCAAGTCGTGATGAACCTACTCTCGATTTGGTGGAGCTTCCATACTTAGACTACGATAACCAAGATTACTATCCAAATCAGATCATTATTCACTGGTCTCGTTACCGCTGGGGTGCGGCAGACATTGTGCTCATGGAGCAAGATGACGGCACAGACTATAAACAATTGGCAAAACTCCTTGTTCAAGTTGCCGAAGAAGTATTGAAAGCGATTCCAGATCCAGAAGTTCAGGCTTACGCGATTATTCCGCAAATCACGAACAAGATCATCGACACTATCCCCGATGGTGTACTCACGAATGATGATGACTTCGTCGACGTTTACTACACTCTAATGCAAGACACTTCATACGTGGATCACCCAGGTGCAGGTGTGAATGCAGTCGTCACACTAGAACCACTAACGATTAACCCAACTCGTCCGTAACCTGTTCAACTTTAATGAGTCGTTGTAATCACATCGGCTCATTTTTCCCACTTCATCACAAAAAAACAGCCTACAAAGAAAATTTTCCTTACCCGACTTTACTGTATAAAGAAACAGTATATACTGTTCTCTTATACAGTATTGTTCAGTTATACAGGTAAATAAAATGCTGGCTCATCTAAGTGTTAATAATTTTGCGATTGTTAAGTCTTTACAACTCGAGCTTTCTAAGGGCATGACCACCATTACAGGTGAAACAGGCGCGGGTAAATCCATTGCTATTGATGCTTTAGGGCTCTGCTTAGGCGGACGAGCCGATGCCGGCATGGTGCGACAAGGTGAAGAGAAAACCGAAGTTAGCGCCGCTTTTTTATTGGACAACAACTTACATGCAACACGTTGGTTAGAAGATAACGATCTGCTAGATGGCAGTGAGTGTATTTTGCGTCGTATTATCACAAAAGAAGGCCGCTCAAGAGCCTTCATTAATGGTAGCCCTGTTCCACTATCACAGCTCAAATCTCTAGGGCAGCTACTTATCAATATCCATGGGCAGCACGCTCATCATCAATTGATGAAAAGTGAGCACCAAATGGCCATGCTCGACCAATATGCTGGGCATTTAAACCTACTAAAAAGCACACGAAGTGCTTACCAGCATTGGCGTCAGGCGGATAATAACCTCAAGCAGCTAAAAGAAAATAGCCAGCAAAACCAGGCGCAAAAACAGTTGCTTGAATACCAAATCAAAGAACTGAATGAGTTATCGCTAGGTGAAGAAGAATTTGCAGAGCTCGAGCAAGAGCACAAACGACTATCCAACAGTGGTGAACTCGCCACTACCTGTCAGCAAGCCATCGAACTTATTTACGAAGGTGAAGAAGTCAATGCGCTTGGTATTTTGCAATCGGCCAATCACTCCCTAATTCAATTAGCCGAATTAGATGAAAAGCTATCTGAGCTACCTAACATGCTGTCAGAAGCAATGATTCAACTTGAAGAAACGAAGAATGAATTACGCAGCTACTTAGATGGCATCGATGTTGATCCAGCTCGTATGGCTTATGTAGAAGAACGTTTTTCTAAAGTGATGTCTGTAGCTCGTAAACACCACGTAATGCCAGAAGAACTCTACCAGCATCATCAAGATCTTCTGGCCCAAGTAGAAGCGTTAGATTGCTCCGATGAACGTTTAGATGAACTTGCTCAAGAAGTAGAACACAAGTACCAAAGCTTTCTAACACAAGCAGAAAAACTGCACAAATCACGCAGCCGTTACGCAAAAGAACTGAACAAACTGATCACACAAAGCATGCACGAATTGAGCATGGAGAAAGCAGTATTCAGTATCGAAGTTAGCAATGACAACACGCACCCATCGCCGCTTGGCATGGACAGCGTGTGCTTCTTAGTATCGACCAACCCGGGACAACCATTACAACCTATAGCAAAAGTTGCGTCAGGCGGTGAGCTATCACGCATCTCTCTAGCGATCCAAGTGATCACCGCTCAGAAAGTAGATACACCAAGTTTAATCTTCGATGAAGTGGACGTAGGTATTAGTGGCCCAACAGCTGCCGTAGTGGGCAAAATGCTACGCAAGCTTGGCGAATCTACTCAGGTATTGTGTGTCACTCACCTCCCTCAAGTTGCCGGATGCGGCCATCAACAAATGTTTGTAGCTAAGCAAACCAAAGCAGGCCAAACCGAAACCCAAATGCACGCATTAGATGAACAACAACGTGTGGCAGAATTAGCTCGCTTACTTGGGGGTAGTCAAATAACCGACTCAACGTTGGCAAACGCAAAAGAACTGCTTATCGCCGCTTAATAAATCGACAAGGGATGAGAAATGGATATCAGAGCAATACACAAAACCAACTGCTTAGATCTCATCCCTATTTTTATTGAGTTAGAACATTACTACTTCAAAGAAAAAGCTTCATCAAAACACGATCTGGTCCATTATCTAAAGAACCAAGTTTTCTCTGAACATTCTGGCGTTCATATCATTGCGGTTTACGATAATGATGACGTCGTAGGCTTTGCATCTTATACCATCATGTTCCCTGCCCCAAAACTCTCAGGGCAGATGTACTTAAAAGATCTGTTCGTATCTTCGAAGGTTCGAGGAAAAGGGGTTGGTCTCAAGTTAATGAAGTATCTGGCATCTTTGGCGATCAAGTGTAGATGCCAAAGGTTGGACTGGACAGCTGAAAGTAGTAACCCTACCGCAGGTCAGTTTTACCGCTCAATTGGTGCAACACTAATTCATGAAAAAGAGTATTATCGTTTTTCAGGTGATGCATTACGCGAATTCGCCAAAACCGACTAACGAGTCACTAGGCTTTGCTCACCGCTGAAAGCGTCCATCACCCTACTTCCGATTGAAATTTGCTCTTCGTCACCTAACTAATACGTCATGTGGTGACATTTACCGCCTAATATCGGTGAATAAATGCAACTCAACTCAAAATTCGTTGTCAGATTGTCTACCATACGACGCATAGCTTTTTACATCTGCGTCGAGCTTGTTTATTATCAGCGCAGTATTTTAAAGGTTACTAAGAAATTATTATGCAATTAAAGAAGTGGTTAGTTGCCGTACCATTAGCAATGACATTGCTGACAGGATGTTCGGTATTGGAAAGACTGGTTTATCGTATTGATATCAACCAAGGCAACTATGTAGAACAAAGTGCGGTTGATAAATTAAAGTTTGGGATGACTAAAGCACAGGTTCGCTTCGTATTAGGGTCGCCAATGCTTATTGAAAACGGCTATCCAAACACTTGGTATTACATCTATCATCATACTCCTGGCCATGGCGAACCAGTACAGAAAGATCTGATTGTAAACTTTAATGACCAAGGCACACTCGCAGACATCAGTGGTGACTTTCCAAAAAGTGACGCATTTTACGAGCAAATTCAGTAAACTGACTTTTGCAAAAAAACCTCCCGTTTGGGAGGTTTTTTATTATATAGAAATCACGTTAGTCAAACTTTGAGTAACTCACATGAGCTATTGGGTTTATATTAATCCTGCTTATTTTTACGTACAGAACTAGGCTTGCCACCGGTGACTGGGTCTGCACTTCCCTCGGCTTTAGCCTGCTCCGCCCTTTTACGGCGAATCTCTTTCGGATCGGCGAGTAACGGACGATAAATCTCTATTCGGTCTCGATCTCGAACGGTCGCATCCAACTTCACGTTACGACTAAACACACCCACTTTGTTCTTGGACAAATCAATTTCAGGGTACAACTCCAATACACCGGATTGTCGAATGATCTCTTCTACCGTTGCGTGATTATTTACCACTAAGTTAAATACACGCTGTTCATGAGGAAGAGCATAGACAACCTCAACGTGAATCATATCTGACTCAATACTCATAACACTCGTAGACCTGTTTTGCGCGTTTAGTAAATGCATTTACCATATTACTAGTAAGCTCGTTAAAAATCTTACCGAAGGCCATCTCAATCATTTTACTTGAGAATTCAAACTCAAGCTTTAGTTCAACCTTGCAAGCTTGCTCATCTAGCGCGGTAAAAATCCAACCACCACGCAACGTCTTAAACGGGCCATCCACCAAGTTCATCATAATTGCCTGACCGGGGATCAACTCATTTGAAGTCGTAAACGTTTTGCTGATTCCAGCCTTCGCCACATCGACAGAAGCCACCATACCATTCCCCGAAGACTCAATGATTCTAGAGCCCGAGCAACCAGGCAGAAATTCAGGGTATTTAGCAACATCATTAACCAGATTGAACATCTGTTCGGCGCTAAAAGACACAAGCGCAGAACGGCTGACTTGCTTCATACATACTCCTATCGATACATGTACAGATTTAAAGCTACTCGCCAATTTTACTTTTATTCCACGATTGCGCAAATAAAAGGATTTCCTATCCGATATCCAACCCGTATAATGACGCTATTATGGCAAAGAAAAAAACGAAACAAAAAGCGGGTAGCAATACTATCGCGCTGAATAAAAAAGCTCGCCACGAGTATTTCATCGATGATGAAATCGAAGCTGGCTTGGAGCTCCAAGGTTGGGAAGTGAAAGCCCTTCGCCAAGGTAAAGCCAATATTTCTGAAAGTTACGTATTTATGCGTGACGGTGAAGCCTTTGTGAGTGGCATGACAATCACTCCTTTAAATCAGGCATCGACACACGTTGTGGCGAACCCTACACGTGTGCGTAAACTACTAATGAGTCGTCGTGAGCTGGATAATCTATTCGGACGTGTAAACCGTGAAGGTATGACATTAACGGCCCTCTCACTGTACTGGTCTCGCTCTTGGGTGAAACTAAAAATTGGCGTAGCAAAAGGTAAAAAGCTGCACGATAAACGTACGGATCTAAAAGAAAAAGACTGGGCAAGAGAAAAAGCACGCGTAATGAAGAGCGCGCTGCGTTAATCTTGACCACTTAAACGCATAGTACTGGACAGCCAATGCTTTTCTGTTACTATGCGAATATTACCTGGGGCTGATTTAGGATTCGACGGGAATTCAGAAGTCTGAGGTGCATGCCGAGGTGCGGTAGGCCTCGTTAACAAACCGCAAAAAAATAGTCGCAAACGACGAAAACTACGCACTAGCAGCTTAATAACCTGCTAAGAGCTCTCTCGCCCTAGCTTCCGCACGTAAGACGGGGATCAACGAGGGATCAAACCCAAACGCGCTAGCCCGGATTCTCCCGCCTGAGAGATGAACGGCGAATTTTAATTCAGGCTAGTCATTCATTAGCGTGTCGGTTCGCAGGTGGGTGGCGAAATTAAAGATCGACTAAGCATGTAGTACCAATGATGAACGGTTTTCGGACGCGGGTTCAACTCCCGCCAGCTCCACCAATCACTAGTAACGGGACGTCTCAGGACGTCCCGTTTTCTTTTCTAAACCCTTGTCCTATCTAGCTTTAAGTGGTTCAGGGCGTCTCATCGAGATTCACTTAATCTCAGTCATTTAGTAACATTCTGCGTAACACTAACCAATAACAACACAAATTAGTGTTACATCAGAAAGGAACTATTAAAATGGCTAAGCAAATCAAGCCCTTATCACCGACTCAAGTAACCAAAGCTAAGCCCTTAGAGAAAGAATATTCGCTTGCCGATGGCAATGGTCTGTACTTACGTGTAAAGCCCAATGGCGCAAAACTTTGGATTTTCAACTATATCCATCCAACTACTAAAAAACGTAAGAACATCAGTCTTGGTGCATTTCCTGATATCACTCTCGCTTCCGCGAGAGAGAAAACAAGAGAAATGCGCCAACAGGTCGCTGAAGGCATTGATCCTAAAACTCACAGAGATAACCAACGTTTTACTGCTCAGGTAGCACAGTCTCACACGTTAAGAGCTGTCGCTGAAGAATGGTTTGAAGTGAAGAAACACGATGTGTCAGATGATTATGCAGATGACATTTGGCGCTCTCTTGAGCTTCACGTTTTCCCCAATTTAGGAAATATGCCTGTTAACGAATTACTTACTCAAACAGTGATTCAAACATTACGACCTATTGAAGCGAAAGGAGCTTTAGAAACAGTAAGACGCGTCTGTCAGCGCTTGAATGAAGTTATGACATATGCACAACACTGCGGCAAAGTTGAATTCAATCGGTTCGAAAACATCTGGAAAGCTTTCAAAAAGCCAAAAGGTGAACACATGCTTACGATAAAGCCTGATGAGCTACATATTCTTATGCAAAAAATGTCATTGGCAAATATCAAGCTTACCACTAGGTGCGCCTTTGAGTTTCAGCTTCACACGCTAACCCGCCCAAATGAGTGCGCTAGAGCCGAATGGAATGAGATAGATTTCGAAAACAGGCTTTGGATCATTGGTCGAGATAAAATGAAAATGAAACGCGACCATAAGATCCCTCTTTCAGACGCAGCATTACAGCTATTGAACTTTATGAAGCCTATATCATTCGGTCAACGATATGTTTTCCCAAGCGCTAGCTCAGCAGACAAACACATGAACAGTCAAAGTATCAACGCTGCAATGAAACGTGCAGGTATGGCGGGAAAGTTGGTGAGCCATGGTATACGCTCAATTGGCAGTACAGCGCTCAACGAACAGGGCTTCAACAAAGATGCTATTGAGCTGTGTTTAGCACACGTAGACAAGAACACGATTCGTGACATCTACAACAATGCTGAATACTTGGAAGAACGCCGCAAGATCATGGAATGGTGGAGTAACTTCATATTCGATGCTTCTAAAACTGCTAACACTATTGCAAAACCATCAAAATAAGTGACACAAGTCACACTATAAACGAAATATGGGTGATTTTGTATTGACGATGAGAATCACCCACATTATTTTAAATCGCGTCTAAATATTTAATTTTTACATAGGAAACAGACATTTAAAGTCCGCTACGCGGCGACGTAACTTATTCCCGTTAAACTTCGGTTTAACTATTTGTTTATTGTTTTGGTATTAACTTAACTTTCGGAGCCTTTTTTGAAGTCTTCACTATTCCATTACATACGAATACCTTCCTTTAATTGTTAAGGAATGAGTCTGTAACCCAATAGGCTTCAGTCCCATCTAGGTGTTCCTTCACTGATAATAAACTTCCGTGGATCAGTGTAAGTATTGGAATATAAAGTTAGTACTAGACATGAATTAATGTAGGTTATCGTTATGTCTGTAAATACAACTCCTCTTCTAAAAATCGTACGTAAATCTGACGTTCTACAGCGCGTTCCATTCTCAAGAGCGACTCTCCATCGCAAAATCAATGATGGAACATTCCCACCTTCAATTCCACTTGGTGCAAACTCTGTTGGTTTCTTATCTCATGAAGTCGATGCAATTATCGCAGCCATGGCATTGGGCAAAGATCTACAGCAAACCGTTTCTCATCTTGTTGAGCAAAGACAGTCTCTTTTCGACAACAGTCTCTATGCACTAGCCGCATAACTAAAAACTCTCACTAAGCACAAATAAATCAATTGTTTACTGCATGCTTTAGCATGCTGGTAAAAGTGCAGAGTTCTTTAGTTATATATATTACTTAGAAACTTTGCACTTTTACGTTCTCACTGGAAATAAGAATAAATGAACGTTATCGCGCAATCTCAAGCCTCAGAACATACACTGGTTCGTTCAACAGAGTCCTGCTCAGTCGCTATTCTTAGCGGCGAGTCTCTAAGCTTCGATCATGACAAGTACAGGGTCGTTGCTGTTCGCAACGACAAAAACAACCTGGCTGAAGTTATCCGCTATTACCGTGATGCTGGCTTCAATAGCATCAAGTTAATCATTGATTCAAAAAAGCTCCCTGATCAAGCTGTAGATTTCATGATGATTAATTATCGCCACGCTAGGTGTGATCTTTATGATTTAGCGTCAAAGAGACACTACTGTCTGAAAGACTACAACGATACAATCCAGTATCTATCTCTTTGCTATCAGTTGACGAATTGCGGCATGCGGGGTGACGAAATCATTGACTGGCTAGCTAAAAAACTAGTCCGTACAATTCCTCTGATCTGTTCCGATGCTAAATCATGCTTGAGAACTTACCGTTTCTATCTTCACAAAGACAATAATTTCCTAAGTAAAGTTTTAGATTGCCTTGAACTACAGCTACACCACTATCATTCGTCAGTTCAAGATTTTATGAAGCTTAGAACGCCGACGAAAACAATCCGTACTTCAACTCTCGACTGTCCAGAAGTGTGTGAAGCGCTAGCCAATGAGCGAACCCTTGCGATTAAATCTGCAACAGGGACTGGTAAAACGAAACACGTCTTTGGCCCTATTACTCAGCTAGCTGAGCAAAACAATAAATCCGTGGTATATCTTTCTCACCTGATGGCTTTAGTAGAACAATACTGCATTCAAAATCATGCGGTCAGCTATACCACTCAAAACTTGACTCAGCTTGAACAGTCGAAAGCGATGGGATTAGTCGTCAATAGTGTGTGGAAAGCACATATCCAAGCATATTGCCACAATGCTGATACCTTGATTATTGATGAGTTTGAGAAAGTAATTTCAACTGTCGTGTGTTCGGAGCATTCACTACAAATGCCTAAACAACGCGTCTTTCATTGCTTGTCTGAGATTATTCGCTCCATTCCACAAGTCATTGTGGGCGATGCTGATCTTTCCGATATTAGTTTAGGCTTCTTGAAGGATTTACGAGGTGACGTGACTTTAATCCAGTGCGACAAAAACCCATATCTGGGAATTGAAGCAGTTATCACAGATAAAAATCAGTATCTTTATAGTCAGGATGATCTCAAGTCCAAATTGTTGGAGGACAAGGTGTTTCTCTTTGACTCGCTCGTGACACTTCGAGGAGTAGTTAAACAACTTGGTTATGAGGACAAACAAGGTTTAGATAGTGAGACTGCGGCTCTAAACGACGGTGTGCTAGTCATTCACGGGGAGAATAAAGGAATGGACGCACAACGTGCTTTTCTGGCTAACCCGAATGAAGAAATCTCCAAATACAAAGCGATTATCGCTTCTCCCTGTCTAGGGTCAGGCTTCTCAATCGTCAAAAACTTTGCCAATAGAGTTGTCGTATTCTGTGACAAAACACTAAATCCATTTGAACTAGTTAACTTCGCACGTCGATTCCGTAAAGCAAAGGAGATTTGGTTCACCGTAGATGCCCATCAAGACTTCTTCTGCCGCCCGACAAGGGCAAGAGTCTACAATGCGAATATTCACTCAGCGCCAACAGACCACCTAGAGATTGCATTCGGTAACGTGAAATCACAGTTCACCGCACCTCTGGGGCTACATCTATGGCTAACATTGAAGGAACTCGGCTTTCATGTTGATTCGCTACCATCCTCAGTGTACTCACAGAGCTGTGGGTCTAAAACGAACAAGCAATATTTAAAAGCTTACAGAGAGGCGTTGGTCAACGCCATTATGCAATCTGTCGATTTAACCCAGCATGACGTGAAGCGGCTTATGATGGCTGATAAGCGCACAGCCAGTGACAACGCAGCCATCTCGAAGCATACAATCAAAAGCTACTATCATTTGACTGAAGTCACGAAAGAAGATGTCGAGTTTCATTTCCTGTTTTCTAAGAACAGAAAGCTCTTCGACAAGCTATTTTCTGTTCCAGCGCCAAACGAAGATAACAGCAAGTACTCAACATATCGCCGCTTGGCGAATTTAATCAATGAGGGTCTGTTCAACGGACACCAGCTTAATTCTCAATCACCTTCTATCATGATCCATAGGGAGCAGATCTTGGGGTTTGTTAATCTGATGATCGAAAATCGGGACTTAGTCAATTGGACACTGCACAAAGATACTCACATCCCACTATCACTCAACGAAAACAGCACGACAAATAAAAAGATGCTGTATTTTGGGCAACTCATGAAGTCTCTGGGTTTTGAAATCGGTAGATTTAGCGGAACAACAAATAAAGCGAAAATCTCTCTGACTCAAAGGGCGCGTAGCTACACTAGATTAAGTACCGAGTCTCTAGATATCGTTGCTTAACTGACTTCCCGTTATGCTATTGCATAACGGGATAACTATTTCCACGAATAGCATCTGGTATTTCATGCATACCGTTACCCACTTCACTGATAAGTCAGTATCTTTTCTGCTTTTATGCATCCTTTGGTATAGTCATGAAATGCATTTGTACTGAGCTGGCTAATCGCATGGAATCGACAATCAATAAATCAAAGCTATCTGAAACCGACATCATCACGAAATTCATTCTTCCCGCTATCAAAGATGCAGGATGGGATGATATGTCTCAAATCCGTCAAGAGGTTAAACTGCGTGACGGTAAGGTCATTGTTCGTGGTCAGGCAGCAGCGAGGAAAAAGGTTAAGTCTGCGGACATCGTCCTTTACCATAAACCGAGCATGCCTCTAGCCGTTGTCGAAGCAAAAGCGAATAAGCATGAAATCGGCAAAGGTATGCAACAAGGTCTAGATTACGCCAGCCTACTTGAAGTCCCTTTTGTCTTTGCCTCAAATGGCGACGGTTTTATCTTCCACGACAAAACCAACCCAACTCAGCTCGAAACCGAAATTCGACTTGAAGACTTCCCGACACCTCAGCAACTATGGGACAAGTACTGCGTTTGGAAAGGCTACAAAACCGAGCACCTTCCAGTCATTACTCAAGATTACCATGATGATGGTAGCGGTAAGTCTCCGCGCTACTATCAGCTACAGGCGATAAACAAAACTGTGGAAGCGGTCGCAGCAGGACAAAACCGTGTTCTGCTGGTTATGGCAACAGGTACGGGCAAAACTTACACTGCATTCCAGATTATTTGGCGACTGTGGAAGTCCCGAGCCAAAAAACGCATCCTATTTCTAGCGGACAGAAACATTCTGGTCGATCAAACTAAGACCAACGACTTCCAGCCGTTTGGCACCGCTATGACCAAAGTCACTGGTCGAACAGTCGATCCCGCTTACGAAATCCACCTAGCTCTGTATCAAGCTCTGACTGGCCCAGAAGAGCACCAAAAAGCATACAAACAGGTCGATCCTGATTTCTTTGACCTTATTGTCGTTGACGAGTGCCATCGTGGCAGTGCCGCTGAGGACAGCGCATGGCGCGAGATTCTTGAGTATTTCGGTTCTGCGACTCAAATAGGGCTCACCGCGACACCAAAAGAAACCGATATCGTGTCTAACACCGAGTACTTTGGCGATGCCATTTATACCTACTCTCTAAAACAAGGAATTGAAGACGGTTTCTTAGCCCCTTACAAAGTTGTGCGTGTGGACATCGATGTAGATTTACAAGGTTGGCGACCAACCAAAGGACAAGTCGATAAACATGGTGAAGTTATCGAAGACAGGATCTATAACCAGAAAGACTTCGACAGAACTATGGTCATTGATGAGCGAACAGAACTTGTTGCACAGACCATCACCAGCTACCTCAAGCGCACCGATCCTATGGCTAAGACCATTGTGTTCTGTAATGACATTGACCACGCAGAGCGTATGCGCCGAGCACTAATCAACTGCAACCCTGAGCAAGTTGCTAAGAATGAAAAATACGTAATGAAAATTACAGGTGATGATGAAATCGGCAAAGCTCAGCTTGATAGCTTCATCAACCCCAAAAAGGCTTACCCTGTTATCGCAACCACCTCAGAACTTATGACAACAGGTGTCGATGCAAAAACGTGTAAACTGGTTGTTCTTGACCAGGGCATTCAGTCGATGACTAAGTTTAAGCAGATCATCGGGCGCGGTACTCGTATTGATGATCGTTACGGAAAGCTGTGGTTTACCATTCTCGACTTTAAAAAGGCGACTGAACTGTTCGCTGATGAGCGCTTTGATGGTGTCCCTGAGCGAGTTAAAGAGACAAAACCAGAAGACTTCGATGCCGATGAAGGACTCGATGAGATCATTGATGGTGAGGATGAGCTTGAACAAGATGATCCATTTGAAGGGGAAGATATCGACCCTGAAAGCATCCAAGAACCAGAAGCTCCATACGACTCAGGTTCATCTCCTTCTAACGGTAGCAATTCCGATGATGATTGGCAGGATGAAAACCGAGTTAGAAAGTTCCATGTCAACGGTGTAACGGTGAAAGCCATTGCCGAGCGTGTTCAATACTACGATGCCGACGGTAAACTCGTAACTGAATCATTCAAAGACTATACCCGCAAGACGATGGCAAAACAGTTCACCTCAATGGATGACTTTGTTAAGCGCTGGCAAGATGCCGATAAAAAGCAAGCAATCATCGATGAACTGGCAGAAGAAGGCATCATCTGGGAAGCATTAGAGCTGGAAGTCGGCAAAGATCTCGACCCATTCGACATGATTTGTCATGTTGTGTATGACCAACCAGCACTCACCAGAAAAGAACGCGCTGACAACGTCAAAAAGCGCAACTACTTCACTAAGTACGGTGAAACGGCTCAGCAGGTGTTGAACAACTTACTAGACAAGTACGCAGACGAAGGCGTTCAAGAGATTGAAAATATTCATGTACTCAAAGTTAAGCCTTTTGACGAGATGGGACGCCCTGCTGAAATCGTCAAAAAGTGCTTTGGCGGAAAAGAGCAATACTTAGAAGCGATTTCTGAATTGGAAGCTGAGATTTATCAATCTGCATAAGATTTTCGTCACAAATTGAATAATCGCCCAATACACTATATATAGAAAACAATAACCATAAAAAACATAGATATTGTATTTTGGTGTTTAAACACTACTTAATATAGAAGATTTATGTGAACTATTTCACATTGACTATACACATCAGATAGACAATACTTCATCGCAATAGTGCCCAGTCCCCTGTTTCTGAAGTTATCTTTCGAGATGACTTTGGAATCAAGGCTGGGCGTTCTCGTTTTTACAGCAAGGAAAATCAAGGACACAGGATGCCACTAACCCCGCCTAAGCAGTTTAAGCACTATGAGGAACTCATCGATATTCTCATCGAAAGAGGCATGGTGATAGACAATCGTGAAAGAGCCATAAGAAAGCTCGCACAGGTGGGATATTACCGACTGAGTGGTTTTTGGTATCCAGCAAGAGTTATCGAACGAGACGAATCATATCAACCCATCCAGTGTGAACACTTAAAACGACCAAAGCGGCTCAATCACTTTCAACAAGGCACCGAGTTTGATCAAGTGTTCAATCTTTACCTTTTTGATAAAAAACTCCGCTTAGCAATGCTTGATGGCCTTGAGCGCATAGAGATATTTGTCCGTTCAGTCATCGCACATGAGTTGGGCCGAGGCAAAAAGAAACAGCCAGGTACGGGGAAGGATATTCCTGAACCATTAGCTTGGAAAGATTCTGATTACATCAATGGCAAATTTCTCAAGAAGCGAGGACATAGACCAAGCCTTTGGGAAGAATGGCAAAACAAACACAGTAAACTCATTGAAAGAAGCCAAGAAGACTGTATTGTTTGGCACAAAAAGAACGAGAAAGAAATGCCCTTTTGGGTAGTTATCGAAGCTTGGGACTTTGGAACAATGTCCAAGTATTACGGTATGCTCAAAGATCAATATCGCCAGCGCATCTGTTCAAGATTAGGAATCGAAGATAAAACTGAAACCGATGTATTACGAGCCTGGCTTATGGAAATGAACATTTTACGTAACCGATGCGCTCACCATACTAGGATCTGGAACCAACAATCCTCTAAAGTTTTAAAAGTAACATCTCACGAGTTTTTCGAAGACATAAAGGAAAACAGTAATACGCTGTCTCGTCTTTACGGAGTGATCCGTGTCATGTGGTTTTTAATTGAACAAATTGGCCCAAGTTCTTGCTGGTTTGATGACGTCAATAACCTTATAGAACAATTCCCTCAAGTACCAGGATGCCCAATCTCGTCGCTGGGAAAGCCTGTGTAATAACAAATCTAGCATTGCTACTAGGCTACCTTTTGGTAGCCGTTACACTTTGTTAGCCATCAGGAACCAAAATCTGCACGCTGACTGATATGCTCATGGGCAGACGAGGAAATATCGTTTCCTTTACACTGACGATTCAAGTTCTTAGCTGCAACCAAGGTCGAGCCAGAGCCAAAAAACGGATCAACAACTAGCTCGCCTTCTCTGCTACTTTGAGCGACCAGAACTTCCAAGAGACTTACTGGCTTTTCAGTTGGATACCCTCTATAGACCCGTTTATGAGTCAGTATGTCAGGTATGCTCAAATCATTAAGCTTTCTCTTGCCCTTTTCAAAAAACAGTATGTATTCGTGTCGAGCACGGTAATGGTAACCCATACCAATACTAACCTTATCCCAAATAATTGGTTTCCAGAATCTAAAACCGACTTTTTCCGCAATCGGTTTAATGACGAACATCGTTTCTTGATCGCAGAAAAGATAGAAATGCGCATTCTTCTTGAGCACACGATAAACTTCGCGCAGTAGCTCTTCAAATCTTGCATTTGGGAATATCTCAAACCATTGATTGCTTGAGGACTTACTGACTTTAAGTCTTGTTGTCGTACCGATCTTTCGGTGTTTCTCTAGAGATTCATAAGGAGGATCTGTTATTAGCAAATCAACGCTCGCAGAATCGAGCATTGATAGCCAGTTTACTGCATCATCTTGGGATAAATTCATTCGATTCCTAAACAAGACTACTGCACGTTTTTCCATTCATATATGTATGAGATAGCTCACCTTTATTTAGGCGGCGACAATCGATACAGTAGCTCTGGTAGCCTTCGGGGTTCCTAGCCGTCACTCTAGCAGGAGTTTTGCCAAAGGACGATGGATAGGGATGAAAAACATGCTCTCCTCCATTTGCATCAGAACAATGGGGGCAGGACTTAAATTTTTGGCCCGTGTGGGGATCTCTCTTGTGTATCATTCCTACGTTCAAACGTTTGTTACAACAACTGCAAGTCATGCAAAGCACCTCTTTAAGTATCATAGACGCTTTATGATACGGGATGCTTATAAATCAAACAGTGAAGAAAGCAACAAAGTTCGTTTTAGCTGCATAGCAAGGTAACTTTCTAGTCCTTACAAATTAGCATCCGCTTGGTTTCCTCGATAGAGATAAGACCCCAGCCTAAATTCTCATTAATTACGATCAATTTTGTATCAGGCAAAACGCTCATTGCTTCATCTATAGCCAACTTTAATGAGTCGAAATCAAGGCTCATAGCTCTAAGATCCGTTCTCTCTTTTCCCACAACATCGTACCAATGCCCCTTGTACACAGCGTCTCCCTAATATTCCCCACCTAAAACAATTTCATAACTTGAACATTATTTAACATATTAAACATCTATGCATTCATTTTCATTATCTAGTGTGTTGGAGATCTCGGAAAGCCCATCTATAAGGCATTGATTTAAACATGTGTGTCCTACGTATTTAGGCACAACAACTCCCAATCCCAAAGCAATAAACTCTGGGTGTTCTGATACGATTTTTACGTACTGTTGTAGCCTATCTTCTGGTGTAGAAGGACGTTGAAGTTGCTTTTTTAACGTCTGTTGAAATTTGCTCACAGCCTCGGGATCTACATCATGAAGCTCCTCATAATCAGAGCAATAAAGCTCTTCATATAATACATCGGCCAGTTGCTTATGGCTCCAGCCTAACGCATCCAACATAGTTCGAATTTGCTTTTGTTTTTGGGTTGTCCCCATTTGTCCCTACCCTACTAGTTACTATGCAATGGTCTCAGCGGAGACAATCATTCATAAACGAAAAGGAAAATATTATGTCTAAAAACAAAGCACCAATGACCCCTGAAGCCGCTGCTCGTATTCAAGCGAATCAAGCAAAACAAAATGGCGGACAAGTCTCTAAAGATTCATTCGCGGCTCGCGCTCAACGCGCTGCTGCCAACAACCAAAAACAAGGTAAATAGGAGTAACCATCATGGCAAAACCAAGTTCTGCACCAAAAACTGCGCCGAAAGGTAATCCAAACTACCCAAGCACAACTGGCAAGCCTTCAGGCAAAGGTCGTGGCAACACACCTAAACGCTAAGCACATTAGATATAAATGAGGCAGTCTAGCTGCCTCATTTTTCTATTATGAACAACTTCTCGCATTCAGCTTGAAGTTACTCAAAAACAAGTTTTGATCAGATTTGTAATCGGAATACGGCACAGACTTTTCCGTTTGTGAAAGAGCGCATAAACACGTTTCTCGCTTACTCTCATACCAACTCACCGACACCATATTTTTTGACGAGTTTATGCAGGTATCAACGATGGCATACTCTACTTCTAATGGGTAACGCTCTTCATCAAAAGCACCATTCACCTTATAACCACCAACCACGCCCACGACCAATGCCGTACTGGCAGACACCAGTTTCCGTTTACTAAATTTAAAGCCTTTAAAGCTTTTTTCACACTTCTCACACGAGATATTCTCTGCATATTCAATAACATTGTCAGTGTGACAATGGGGACACTCAACCTTCATTTTCTAGACAACCTGATTATATTTTTTATTATTTAATTTATATCACTGATTCATTATTAAACCACAATTACAAACATAGTTTCATAGCGATAAGTTCATTTTCTTCGACCCATTTCTGCTATAATCAGCCCCAATTTTTTCAGTCAATTAGCAGTAGAACTCCATGTCAATCAGTTCAGTTATCAAGTCTATTCAAGACATCATGCGTAAAGACGCGGGTGTTGATGGTGACGCGCAGCGTCTAGGTCAAATGTCGTGGCTTTTATTCCTTAAAGTGTTTGATGCTCAAGAGGAAGAGCTAGAGTTCGAGTTAGATGATTACCGCGAACCCATCCCAGCCAAGTACCTATGGCGTAACTGGGCGGCAGATAACCAAGGCATTACAGGTGATGAGCTGCTGGAATTCATCAATGATGACCTATTCCCGACGTTAAAAAACCTTACTGCGCCGAAAGACACCAACCCACGCGGTTTCGTGGTGAAAGAAGCCTTTAGTGATGCCTTCAACTACATGAAAAATGGCACACTGCTGCGCCAAGTGATTAACAAGCTCAACGAGATCGACTTTACTGACTCTAAAGAACGCCACCTGTTCGGTGACATCTACGAGCAAATCCTCCGTGACCTACAAAGTGCAGGTAATGCGGGTGAGTTCTACACCCCTCGCGCAGTGACTCGCTTTATCGTCAATCGTCTTGACCCTAAACTAGGTGAGCAGATTATGGATCCCGCCTGCGGTACGGGCGGATTCCTGGCTTGCTCATTCGATCACGTTAAAGAGAACTACGTGACAAGCGCAGCCGACCACCAAACGCTGCAAAAGCAAATCCATGGTGTAGAGAAGAAACAACTGCCACATTTGCTGTGTATCACCAATATGATGCTCCACGGCATCGAAGTCCCTGTGCAGATTAAGCATGGCAACACGCTCAATAAGCCGCTTTCAAGTTGGGATAGCAATATCAATGTGATTGCGACTAACCCACCGTTTGGCGGCACAGAAGAGGACGGGATTGAAAAGAACTTTCCTGCCGAAATGCAAACTCGTGAAACCGCCGATCTGTTCTTGCAGCTGATTGTCGAAGTATTGGATAAAGAGGGTCGCGCTGGTGTAGTGTTACCTGATGGCACCTTGTTTGGTGAAGGTGTAAAAACCAAAATCAAAAAGATGCTAACAGAAGAGTGTAACCTGCACACGATTGTTCGCTTACCTAATGGCGTGTTCAACCCATACACGGGCATTAAGACCAACATTCTGTTCTTTACCAAAGGTAAGCCTACCAAAGAAGTGTGGTTCTATGAGCACCCTTACCCAGAAGGCGTGAAGAACTACAGCAAAACCAAACCAATGAAGTTTGAAGAGTTCCAGCAAGAGATCGATTGGTGGGGTAATCAGGCCGATGGGTTCGCTAGCCGTATCGAGACCAAGCAAGCTTGGAAGGTATCGATTGAAGATATTATCGAGCGCAACTTTAACCTTGATATTAAAAACCCGTATCAGGACGAAGTCGTCAGCCATGACCCTGAAGAGTTGCTGGCGAACTATCAACAACAGCAACAAGACATCAAAGCACTGCGTGACCAACTGAAAGGCATTCTCGGCGATGCTCTTAGCTCTACCATTCAAGGTAAAAAGCAAGGTGGAGCACAATAATGGCTGTAGAAAACCTGATTACCGAGCATATTGATATTTGGACTTCGGCAGTAAAAGCCAAATCGACCTCTGGTCGCGGTAGCAGCAAGAAGCTAGAACTGTATGGCGTTAAGAAGCTGCGTGAGCTGATTCTAGAGCTAGCTGTGCGAGGAAAGCTTGTTCCTCAAGATCCTAATGATGAGCCTGCTTCAGTGTTGCTTGAACGCATTGCGGCTGAAAAAGCAAAGTTGGTGAAAGCGAAGAAGATTAAGAAACAAAAGTCTTTAGGGCAAGTATCCAAAGACGAAGAACTTTTTGATACACCAACTGGTTGGGCATGGACAAGGATTTCTGAAATAGCTGAAATTAGCCCTCGAAATAGCACAACCGATGATGATGCTGAAGTGTCGTTTGTGCCTATGCCACTAATTACGACTAACTATGATGGTTCACATGGTTCTGAAAAGCGAATTTGGAAAGAAATCAAAAAAGGCTACACGCACTTTCAAGATGGTGACATTGCGTTAGCTAAGATCACACCATGTTTTGAGAACAGCAAAGCCGCGGTATTCTCGGGCCTTGAAGGAGGAGTTGGTGCGGGAACTACCGAGTTGCACGTGGCTCGTCCTCTATCAGATTGCATTAACCCACTATTTGTATTGTTGTACTTAAAGGCTCCTATATTCCTGAAAGTTGGCGAAACGAAGATGACAGGTTCTGCAGGACAAAAACGAGTCCCTAAAGACTTTTTTTCAGAGAACCCTTTACCTTTTCCTCCAAGCAATGAACAACACCGCATCGTCGCCAAAGTCGATGAGCTAATGACGCTCTGCGACCAGTTAGAACAACAAACCGAAGCCAGTATCGAAGCGCACCAAGTGCTGCTAACAACCCTGTTGGATACACTCACCAACTCCGTTGATGCTGACGAGTTGATGCAAAACTGGGCGCGAATCAGCGAGCATTTCGATACCTTATTCACCACCGAAGAGAGTATCGACCAGCTTAAGCAAACTATTCTGCAACTGGCGGTAATGGGTAAGCTAGTTCCACAAGATCCAAGTGATGAGCCTGCTTCTGAGTTACTGAAAAGAATTGCGGAAGAAAAAGCACAGTTACTCAAAGATAAGAAAATCAAGAAGCAAAAAGCACTGCCGCCGATTGCTGAAGATGAAAAGCCGTTTGAACTACCGAATGGGTGGGAATGGTGTAGGTTTGGAAATGTAGCTACCTCACGACTAGGAAAAATGCTAGATAAGTCCAAGAATGTTGGGGCCCCTCTCCCGTATCTTCGCAACACAAATGTGCAATGGCATAAATTTGATCTTGATGATGTTAAGCTTATGAAAATCGAGGATTCAGAAAGAGAAGAGTTTTTGGTATTGCCAGGGGATTTATTGATTTGTGAGGGGGGAGAGCCTGGGCGTTGTGCGATTTGGGAAGATGAAAAACAAGAAATTTATTTTCAAAAAGCACTACACCGAGCAAGACCTTTAGGTCAATGTTTACCTGAGTACTTACAAGTTTGTTTAACGGTAGATGCCACAAATGGGGTTCTAGATAACTATTTTACAGGTGCGACAATAAAGCATTTCGTTGGGGCAAAGCTAAACAGCTATATTCACCCTTTACCACCAGTCGAGGAACAGAAACGCATAGTTAATAAAATAAGTGACCTAATTAAGATTTGTGAGCAGTTAAAATGCCTCCTTAGACAGTCTCAAACCACTCAACTACATCTAACTGATGCTATTGTCGAACAAGCAGTATAACTATGAGTCTTTACAATATCGCCAACAAAAACCTCACCGCACTGACACCGACCACCTTTGCAGCCGAAGGGCTGCAAGAGCGCCACGATTTACAAGAAGCTCTGAAAGGCTGTATCGATGCCATCGCTCCTGATTGTTTGGTGATATCAGAAGAGTTTTCAGACTGGGAAGACAGCCGTCGCCGTATTGACCTGTTAGCCATCGATAAAAATGCCAACTTAGTGGTCATTGAGCTTAAGCGGGATGAAATCGGTGCGCATATGGAACTTCAAGCTCTACGCTATGCCGCAATGATCTCTACCATGACGTTCGATAAAGCGTGTGACTACTATGCCCAATACCTGAAGAAAGAAGGCCAAGAGATTGAGGCCCGTGAAGCCATTCTGGAGTTTGTCGATCTTGATGAAAACAGCTTGGATGACTTTGGTAACGATGTTCGAATCGTTTTAGCCTCAGCAGATTTCGGTAAAGAACTCACCACTTCTGTATTGTGGCTGCGTGACAAAGGCATAGATATCAGTTGTGTGCGCCTCACGCCCTATCGCTACAAAGAAGATGTACTGATCAATGCCGAACAGATCATCCCTGTACCCGAGGTAGAAGAGTACCAGGTGAAGTTCCGCGAGAAGCGTGCCGAGCAGCGCACAAGCGTTCAAAAAGGCGAAAAAGATTACTCAGAGTATCGCTATAACGGTCATACCTATAAAAAGCGTCACCTAGCCCTAGCGTTAGTCACTGACTGGATTGAGAAGCATCAGCCGCAAAGCCTGAATGATGTGCTCAACGCATTTAACGAACCAGTAAGACGACGCATTGCCATCCTAGCGGATGATATCCCTCAAGGTAGAATTAGCCGTTTCCACAGCGATGAGGACGCGCTGATTACGCTGCCTAACGACGAGGTGATAGCCATCACCAACCAGTGGAGCCTCAGCAATATCACTCGATTGATTCACTTTGCAGAGCAAAGTGGCATGGTTGTAGAAAAAGCAGACTAATTCAGCTACCCAAAGTCGCGAGTAACAAGCTTTGAGTAGAACATCGTTCTCCTCGAAGCATTTTTTATTTGTTAATCAAATACGCAATCTTTAGGTTTTGATAATTTAAGCGAGAACAGTGTTCTCGCAGTATCAATAGCAAGCTCACCAATACCGTTTGCAACACTCGCGACTCAGAGAACATTGTTCTGAGTTGAGAATCTCACTGCTATAGTGATCTATATAATCAGGGGTTGAATAAAGTCTTGAGTCAATACAACTTTGTGCTAAATA
Source organism: Vibrio sp. 1641 (assembly GCF_033339995.1). Classification (NCBI taxonomy): domain Bacteria; kingdom Pseudomonadati; phylum Pseudomonadota; class Gammaproteobacteria; order Vibrionales; family Vibrionaceae; genus Vibrio; species Vibrio sp. 1641. Next base: position 98,164 of record NZ_JAWOVP010000007.1, on the reverse strand, counting down.
AGCTCATAGTATAATCATATTAATTACGAGCCACCCACTTGAAAAATATAGTTTTTATTATACATAAAAAACTTTTGAGTCAAGTTGAAAAAACTCTTGATTAAGAAAAAACAATCTTTTATATTAAATCACGTAACAAGAAGCAGAGCTTCTATCTAGAAAGTGGCTTAAAGATATATTTAAACTAATATTACTTAACCTTTAAAAGTAAAAGTAATTTCTTCCACCTCACTGGTGGCTTAAAGAAAAATTAGTTTTAATACAAGTAAATGTATCACTATTTTATCCGCTAATAGATAGTTACTTCCGCGCCAACTGGCGGTTAAGCGTTGGATAAAAAGGTCGAGTCTATCTCGGCCTTTTTATTATTAATTGCAAAACTACTCTTCAGGACTTTTAATTAATTATATTTTTAGAAGGCTAGTTGTTGAGTATTAATTATTAACTCCACAAGCACTACTCTCTGAAGCCTCTCTTATTAAAAGAAAGGTTCTCTGACTTATCATTCGGAACATTGTTCTTCCACAGTTTTTTATTGATTAATCAAATACCCAATCTTTACTATTTTAAGATTGCGATAAGAACATTGTTCCAAGTAAACATCATCTCACTGTCGAGATAGTTATTCACATAAAATCAAAACAGGTGTTACTTAAAAGCTAGCGTGAGATAAGGCAATACATACGCTTTGAGCTTAGACTCTATCTGTTCCACTGTTTTTAGTTGAGCTGGTAGAACATTGTTCATAGGAGTTTCAACATCTATAACAGTGACCATTCCACTCGCTCGTGGTACCGTTTTTTCGTTACCACTACTAGTGCTTCGGCTTCACTTTCAACGGTATCTAGTGCACTTAATAGAGCGTCACATTGAGATATTTGCGGTGTGTAACGAATCAGAAATCGGGTAGGGTTTATTGGACTTACGAACACCTCCCGAGCTAGCTCTGCTGTTTCATGGTAAAAGTATCGTTCTACTACATCTCCAATTGCTACTTTCCAACCTTGTTGAATGGCCGCAGTCGTTGTCGGCATCCAAAACTTAGAGAAATTCTCTCTCTGTTCTCTTGGCGCATTACGTGTCAGATCGCCAATCACTGGGTGAGCAGGAACAAATCCCATGCTCTTAAAACCATCTCGTAATTCTTTGGCGATTGGATTGGAGTCTTCGCATAACAAAGGGTAAATATCACGCCACAAATAATGAGGCCTTTCTATCGGCGATAGATACTTAGGATGGCTCGTAACTTGGTATGAAGGCGGCAGTAACTCAGAGCGAATATAAATCACATGATCCACAGGCAATTGCAGATATCGCTCCAATTGTAAAAGGTTGCCACTCTCAACATTACCGATCGTTTCGGCAGCATCGAGTTTATTTTCACAAAGAACAATTGAACCATCACTTAATATCAGACGCATGTCTGGTCGGCATCCAGGATAGATAACTTGGGTTTCGACCTTGCAGATCAATCTGTTATCTTCGTCTCCAAAAATCAACCTAACAAACGCTCGACTGAAACTTTCTGAAGACCCTAACGCCGCAGCGAAGAACTCAGTTAAGTGATCCTCTTTTGCTACCGTTAGTTTTTGAGTATTGATGAATAAGCTCACAAGCATCCCTTTCTATCAGCGTCGTTTACTAACAGAGAGGTTATCCGATTTTCCAGTCAGAACAATGTTCTTGTATCAAATATCAGCGGGATATCTTAGTAGCCTTGCTCTAAGCAAGAACAAGGTTCTTGCAATATCGTTAAAACCTCTTAGCTAATAACTACTACTGGTAGATCTCCGCCTCTCGGTATCATAGAACATTGTTCTTCATTGAATACTTTCAGTTAACCGCTTGTTCCAATGCCGCTTGACCGTAGGGACGGAGATGCCTAGAGCATGAGCTGTTTTGGATTGGCTCAGCCCTCTTGCCCTACATTCTTGGACTTTTTGAGTTGTGGTTAGTGCTTCTGGTCTACCAATACGCTTACCTTCAGACTTAGCCCTAGCCTGCCCCTCTAGCGTCCGCTCTCGAATACGGTTTCGCTCAAATTCAGCAAATGCTGAGAACATTTGCAGCATCAATCGTCCCTCCGCCGAGCTTAGATCAGCGGTCGGCAGATCCAGAGAAATTGGCGTAACACCTTTTTCTAACAGCATACTGATCGTATGCTGAACATCGATGTTATCTCTTCCAAGTCGATCAAGCTTTAATACAACTAGTTTGTCCCCTGGCTCTAGTTTATGCTCAATCAACATTTTGAACTCACGTCGTTCAGTTGCAGGCACACTACCAGAAACTGTTTCATGTACAATTCGGTGTTCTTGAACATCGTAGCCAGCATTTCTGATAGCTAAGATCTGATTTGACACAGTTTGCTCGCTAGTCGATACACGACAATAAGCGAATGTCCGTCCAATACTATTCACTACTCACTCCTTTTGGCATCACAATTGGTATCATCAACCTGTTAGGTGTCATAAAAATCCGAACCCTACTTTATGAGACCGCAAACACTTCATTCCCGTCTGGTATCAGAAAATGGTGTTTGTTGATACTACAGGGGTGTTTACATCTCGCTAAAGTTGACTAGTTAAGTCGATAATTAAGGCAAACCACCTTTGCCTTAATAAAAATCGAGTAAATAAATTATTACGCATAGATAAAAATCATTACTCTAAATTTATTTATATATAATAAAAACAAACTCAGTTAAAAAACCTTGACATTAAAATTCAACATAAAAAATTAAATTTTATTTACTTAATTTTTTATGTTATAACTATTATAACTGTTATAACTATTATAAAGTTATAATTCTAATATAAGGTTAGCTTTTACAAAAATGAAGGTTAACCCCAAATAAGTCTAAATTATTGCAGAAATTCTTCTGCCACTACTGGCACTTTCAATGCCAGTAGTGGCACATTGCTTGCCAGTCTTGGCAAATTCTCTTGCCACGAGGTTTGATGACGGAATTTTTAAGGCTTTCATCATTTGTCTGATAAAAGTCCACTGGCTTTAGATTTGTGCAAAAAAAGAACAGCGTTAGAATACGTTGAATGTCTCATTTTTTCTTGACTTATAGCGGTTGCAGCCATATAAGCCTGGCACTCGGCATTCTTTCTTTTCTTTAATATCTTTTCTTTTCAAACGAACTTTTGGAACATTGTTCTTTTCATCTAAATTAATAGAATTTGCTCTGCGTAATGCTTCTTCATCTGAAATTTCATTGTAGATCACTTTAAAATTATTGAGCTTAGTTTCACGTTCTTCTTTTGTAGATAGATAACTCATTTCACGATTACGTTTAGAATAAACCAAAACTTGAGACATATCGACAACCCTATTGATATATATAGATAAATTCAATGACTATTATATTTATCAAGTAATATTCTCTTTGTAAAGGACCTTTAACCACTATTTTAGAAATCACATTAAAATTCAATTATTAAATATAAATCGTTTGTTTTTTTAATTATTAAATTAGAGAAATAGTAATTAAATTCACTCTTCCCCCAAAGTGAAAAAGATCCGATTATGGCTATTATTGTTACCATTCCCCTAACTCAAAATAATCATATTCATCATCATGATTTCTGAGTTAGGATCCTAACTGAGAATGAACATCGCATCTGACGATTAGTGCTGCCATTTCCCCACCTCATAGTAACCATATTCATCCCCATAAATTCCAAGTTAGGATCCTAACCGAGAATGAACATCGCATCTGACGATTAGTGCTGCCATTTCCCCACCTCATAGTAACCATATTCATCCCCATAAATTC
>NZ_JAWOVP010000007.1:0-94280 GCF_033339995.1 Vibrio sp. 1641 | reverse complement strand
CGAGTTAGGATCCTAACCGAGAATGAACATCGCATCTGACGATTAGTGCTGCCATTTCCTCACCTCAAATCAACCATAATCATCCCCATAAATTCCGAGTTAGGATCTTAACTCGGAAAAACCAATCAGGGATCAGGAAGGGTATTAGCGATCACCAATTACTATCTTCAATCACAAGTGTACAAAAATATATGTCATACTTACTTTTTATGACTACTTATGAGCATTGAAGTGAAGATTGAGGATGCATTGGAGCGCCTGCATAAATTTGACAGGCGAGGTATACACGTTTACCGAAAAAGTGACCTGAGGAGATTATTTTTTGATGACTCACTTACAGCATTCCAGCAAAGTTTACCTCGTTTGGTGAAAGCTAGAGTACTAGAGCGGGTGTGCAACGGTGTTTATGTATTCTCATACAGTCGTCATAAGGACGGTTATACCATTGAATACATTGCTAAATGCTTGCGACGAGGAGAGTACAACTACATCTCTCTAGAATCGGCACTCTCGGAATACAGTGTTATTTGCCAAGTAATGCTTGATCGAATTACGATCATGACGACTGGACGCAAGGGAGAGTTTAAGACACCTTACGGCGTTATCGAGTTCACACATACGAAGCGTGATGCTATTGATATTATCAACAATACTATAACTTCAGATCGCCCCCTGCGAATTGCGAAAAAAGAAGCTGCGATTCGAGATTTGAAAAGGGTTGGAAGAAACACGCACTTAATAGTGACGAATCACAAGTAGGCAGATGCTGGCACTCCCATAAACCACACACACAACTCACTTTTAGACATTTATGAGTTAGAAATTTGGTCTAAATCTGTTGATTGATATTAGAAAAATATCTTAAAGAATGGTCCGAACGACTTCGCCTTCTTCTGAGGACATTCAAAAGCGTTATCAGTTCGAAGAATAGAGGAGCCAAGAGCAGCACTATAAACTTGATCTTCAAAAAGTGAAGTGAAAAGACCTTTATGAATCAAATACTTTAATATTGTTTTATTTCAACACATGTTAATGGCACAACACTTTTGTGTATTACTTCAGACTTTTTTAGATCAACGTAAGTTCCAAACATTTTCCCTTCACTACCATTAACAATTAAGTGCCTTAGGAAAACCTCACTGCCTTTCACATTATCAAATAAATTGTAAGAGCCATCAGAGTTTTTAATTATTGGAGAATGAAAAGATTTACCTGACACACGATAATCAACCTCACTTTCTCCAATAGAGACCTGTACGTTCCATTTGAAGTGATCACTTGTCTTGCAATGAATAGCTGCGTTAGTCCCAAAACTTACCATAGCCATTAACGTCAACAATGCTATTTTCATTGGCGGTGTTTCCTCTATCATTTTTAGGGCAAATTAAAGCGTATGTAAGAATGTAATTGGTAGTAATAGTGTTTCGATCTCTCTGGTACTCAACCAACAAGTCATCAAAGTGCTCCCACGACATTCCACTATTTAAATAAAGTTTACTCTGTAGGTAGTTAATAGCACTAGTCATATCCAACTTAGATGCTTCAGACAGTACGTATTCAATTTCGTCTTTCGGTATCATAATACAGTGGCTCTCTTTACATTAGCCAGAATGTCGATAGAACGAGTGCTCCGAGCCAAACTTTGGCGCAAAGGTGCGTTTGCCGTAATCCGTTTCAGCATTATATCACCCAAAGTTAAATTTGAGTTATGTGATGGATCACAGTCCATTCGTAATGAACTATAGTATCGAAATCGATGTGAATAGATTAGTTTGGATAGGTGATCAGTAAAGTTTACAAATGTGCTCTTACACAATCGCAACTCATAATGGGGCACTTCTGTGCTACGAAGTACCAACTGTGAAGGTTCTGGACAAAAGCTTGCCAGTGATTTTGCTAAATTAGTAAGTCATGAATTAACTCAGGTAGGGAAAATTCATCCTATCAATTTCCTTCAACCGAATTGCGGAAAAATGGGTCACAAGATTTTGTTATTTTAGGCGCAGTTATCAGTTTAAATCTGCTTTGGGACCTACAAACAAATAAAAATAAATTTTCATTTGTTGATCAGTTTAGGTTTCTAGCTACTAACCACATTAAGCCTCAGAACGAAACTATTTACCACGGAATACCATCATCCTGCTCTGAAGAAGAACAGGAAATTGACATTAAGTCTTGCGGGTATTTTTTTAAGATAGCGTAGTAAACTTCAATTTTTGTTAGGCTTTTTGCCTTTTTCTCTTCGAAGTCACGGCCACCACCTCCAGTAGCACCTGAATCAACGAGACATACTGAGTAGGAACCGTCACTTTTGTAATAGATCTTTACCGAAAAGCCAGGAGTGTATATGAATTTTACACGTCTTCGATTTTTCGTAGACTGTCTGAAAGTTGACAACTTGTTAGACTCTATGTAATTGACTAGTTTCTCGGCTAATTCAGGTGTTATTGTCATAGAATAAACTCTGAAACCACTTGCCTCTACTTGTTCAGGAGTTAGGTTGTCCTTTACTTCCTTCCAAACACTGGGCCTAAAATATTCTTTTTTCATAACCAATAATAATTGTGATTAACTATTTTTTGAACGTTCACAGTTCAAAGTTACCTATGCTGGCTAATCTGTACTTTGCAAAGAGATCTTTACGGGGACTGTTTTGTTGAGGTTCGTAATTACTTGATTTAAACGTTGTGTGAAAAGCACCAAGCCTCCATGCTCAAAATCATCTTTGGCTTCCAACTCTTCATTCGATGGGTCGTCTTTGATTATTTTACAAAACTTCTCGATGTCGCCAACAAACTTTGAAAAATCAACACCCAATGTATGGCTATGAGTCTGTTCAATAACTTTGAGCACGGTTTTTCTATGTTGTTTATGATCTATTCCGAATTGTATGTATTGCTTGCCAATACGCACAGCATCTAAATATAGAGATAGATACTTATCTAAAATAGGCTCATTTTCCGATAAAGACTTCCGAGCATAAGTTAAATCAACTTCAATGAGCGAGAGTGTATGTTTAAGGTCACTGAGTGGTTTTTTCTCTAGCAAATCTTCGTTCCAATTTTCTAGCTCAGAATTTAGATGCTCTAGACCATTATTCAGCTCAGTCATGCCACTGTTCAATAGTTGAACACCATTTTGACTTAGTTTGTATGTAGATTTTAGCGCGCTAAATAATCCCATTAGTACCTTATAAAGATGATAATAACTGCCTAATTTCAGATACATTACATCTATTAGAAAAAGTAAGTCAAATAACTATCCACAAAGTGTGATAGATAAGTGTGCTAGATTAGATTGGGGCAAAAGTGTTTCAGAGCTTAAATTCATTAGTCCATTGGTTCTGACAAACCCACTTATGAAGATAATAGGTAACACATTTTTCACCAGAGAGTTGGGCACAAAGAGAGCTTTTTTATCTATTAATTAAATGAGCAAACTTTAGTTTTTGATGATTTGAGCGAGAACAGTGTTCTCTCAGTAGCGATTGAACGCTACCGACCTTTGCCTATATACCCAAACACGAGTCGGATAATACCTGACTCAGCCTTTCGTCATTCGGAGAACATAGTTCTCCGTTCAACTAAATGAAGATGCGAGAAGAAGCTCCAGCCAGACTGGACACTGCATTAAGCGACCTTTTGGCTTTTCAAAGTCAACTGGGCTTAGACGCCCAGAGCACTGTGCCTTCTCGTCCGATTATATTCAACCTCAATGTATTCGAAGACCGATTGACGCATCTATTCTCTCGACATTATCAGCTCATGTTGTACGGCGTCCACCGTCATTACATGAAAGAAACTCTCTATATAAACGTTGTCTCAACAATTTCCTTGCCTATCCATACTTTGTTTTAGATTGTAGGTACTTATCAGCTCTCGATAAATTTTCGAACAATATTGGCTACCACGGTCACTATGAACGATGACTCGCTCAGGAAAGCCACGATGGAATAAGGTACTTGAAAGAGTATCGCTGACTAATATTGCTGTCATCCTCTTAGCCAACCACTTGCTGTGAATAAAGATCAATGATTACCACTAAGTATAGCCAACCTTCACTGATCGCCAAATACGTAATATCTCCGCCCATTTCTGATTGAGCGGCAGTTGCAGAGAAGTCTTGTTCCAGCAAGTTTGGAGTGATTGGCAACTTATGAATGCTATCCGTCGTACATTTGAACTTACTAGCAGCCTTCGCTACTAGCTTTTGACACTTCATGCTACTAGCAATGGTCTTCACATTATGCCAGCTACCGCTATCAGTTAACTCTATCTGGATACGTCTAGCACTGTCCCTGCCTTTGCGACTATCAAACGCCTCTTTGACTTTGTCGTCTAATACCTGACGGGCTTGTTCTCGCAGGCAGTCTCTATGACGATGCTTGATCCAGTAGTAAAAACCGCTTCGCGATATGCCAAACACCTCAGCCATGTGAGATACACGGAAATACTGCAGCTGTTCAAACATAAATTCGTAGCACAAGCCACTTTAGATTCTTCGCAAAGTAGGTGGCGGCCTTTTTTACTATTTCTAGCTCTTTTTCTCGCTCAGCAGTACTGGAGCTTTTATTTGCGGCTTTGCGCCAGCCATAGATTTGAGAGTCATGGAGAGATAGTTATCTAGCGGCAACAACAACGCCGACTTTCTCCGCAAACTCAAGTGTTAAATTCGGAAGAACGGATAATACGTTTTTTCTTGTTTGTCATGATTCACCTCGTTAGTGATTTTACTCACTTAACTCAGGGTCCAAGATAGCTGGTGCGACTAAGTAATGGCGAGGCCGCTGAATTGACGAGGCCAGCCACGCTTGCTCTGTTTGCTTTGCTTCCATTCGCTTATAACTTCTTCATCAATCCAGAAAGTAAGTGAACCACGATTGATTAGGACTTTGTTGTAATTTTTTCAGTTAGTTGTTGTGTAACGAGGCTTCTGCATAAGACTAGGGTGATCAACTGTGTTGCCGCACAGCTCATCACCTCCTGCCTTAGTTTCATCGAGTTACGTAATAAAGCCTTCAACATAGACCACACTAAAGCACTCTTGATTTTAAATGTTCAACAAGCTATCTGTCATTGTAAGGTCAATTTAATGTCAATATAATGACAGTATTTTTAAAGGTGATAAATAACAATAAATAACATGGCTAATAATAAAAAACTGGTTGCTTAGGTTTTAAGAGGTGATTAATCTTAAACTTAAAAACAATATTCATATTAAAAAGGTGTAGTTAGATATGGATTTTAAAAGTGGCATTTCAAATAGTATTTTTTTGCATCCTATTTACTCAAGTGAAACTGGAGATGTAGCTTTCTCTGAGGTTTTATACACTATATCTGATGGATATTATGAGGAGCAGTTTTTAGATATGACTGTATCCGATGAAATAATAATGGAGTCAGCATTAAATATTATTAAAAAACTTCAAAACAATAAAAAAAACAAATTTAGTGTTAATATTACCGCAAATATATTGTTGAGTGATGAATTCATAACGAGGATTTCTTTATTTAATAACACAAATTTAGTGATAGAAGTTAATGAAATAGAAAGTAATATGCTATCTGACTTGTATCTATCAATAAAAAAACTCAAAGAGTATGGAATTGAGTTTTGCTTAGACTCTTTTTGTCACAAAGATGAAACTTTTAATCAATGTTTAGGCTATATAGATTGGGATTACATTAAAATAGACAAAAAGTACTCATTTAAGGATTTAGAAAAGCATGTGGCACAAATTTTAATTCCATTTTGCAACGTTGGAGTAATTATTGATGGCGTTGACTCAAGCATAAAAAAACATTTAAAAATATCTAACAAAATATATTATCAGGGATATTATAGAAATCCACCGAAAAGGTTTGCATCATGAAAACAATTAAAGTTAAACCTTGTAAATTAGGCGCTTACTTCAATAAGAATGAACATATCATCCAAATTGAAGAAGGGAGTGGCGCTGTATCGTATAACGGGTTTTCATGTATATTTCAACCAGGTGATTACCTTTATCTTCCGAAAGGGGAAGTTATTCATTATTCTGTAGAAGAAGAAATAGTAGAGCTTAAAGTCATACCATTCTTTCATTTAAAGCAAATCATGTCCAAGCGTGATTATTATATTTATTTAAGAACAAAGAAAGATGTCGAGTTATCATCAATATATTATAAAAATTATCTGTTAGACCTAATTAAAAAAGATCTTTTCTTGCCCAAGAGAAACTCAGATGAACCAACATTAGAAAAAATAAGAGAGTGTATAAAAAAAGATCCAATAATAAATTGGAATATTGATAAGCTTTGTCAAAGGTCAAATTTAAGTATTAGAGATGTCAAATTAGTTTTGTCTAAGCTAAATGTGACAATGTCTGAATTAGTGATTAAAGTTAAAATTGAAAACTCAGTGGAATTATTATTATCTACAAAGAGCGTTGTTACAACTTCGAAATTATTAGGTTTTTCCAGTAGTTCTTTTTTTATAAAGAAGTTTAAAGTTGTTTATGGAATGACTCCAAAAAATTTCATCCATTTATTTAAAAAAAGCTAATATCAACATGTCAGTGATTAATAATAAGATTTCGCGTATCAATTTATCCGTTTATATATTTTTGCTTTTGACTTTTTTTATTATAATTTTTTTTAGAGTATTTGCAGGTAATTTAGAGCAATATTCGTTATATATTGATAAGTTTAGTGAAAACAAATTAGTTGAAAAAAGAAATGCATTAATAGAAGAGGCGGAATCTATTTCAGCTTCAATTTATTCAATTATAAATTTAATAGAAAATGAACTTATCGAGAGTGTTAAGAAAAATACTGCCGTCATTGAATTTGCTAATGAAGACAGTATAGAAGAAGACTTTATAAAAGAAAAAGTAAATAAATTTAACTCAACCTTCAAAGATAATTATGTTTTTATAGTAAACTATAAAGATAAGAAATTTATAGAATCAGAGATTTTTAACCAGCTTGATGATGATCTAAAAGATAAATATTCTAATAGTTTTTTTGAAAACTTTCCTATCAATGGTGGAGTGTATAGATATAAAGTACCTTCTAAATTTGGTTCTAACAAAGTATCATATATAAAACAAATACCTAACACAGAATTATATTTAGCAAGCGGATATGTTAACGAGTTTCTTCTCGAGCGTGTACATGATGAAATCTTTAATCTTTTAGAAAACTCAAGTTTGGATGATAATATTGAATATAGGGTCTACTCGACTTACAAGGGTATTATATATGACCAAAAGGTTAAAGAAAATAGATATTTAAACAGCCAACATTCACTTTATTTTTTCTATGATTATATCTATAAAAACTATCTTGAATTAGATAATAGCAATGAGTTCCTTTATATTGAAAAAACCATAAGTGAATATGGAATAAATATATCACTTTCTATGGACAAAAATTTTAAACATGAACTAAACTATGATTTTAAATATCTATTTAAAGAGTTCTTATATGAAGATATAAAAATAGTAGTTAGCTCATTCTTTATTTTACTGGCTATTTCATTTGTTCTATATTATTTTTTAAATAAAAAAATATTACGTATATTGACGACATATAATAATAAGATATTGCTAGAGAAAAAAAAGTTAAAAGATTCAAATAAAAAAATTGAAAGTATAGCAAAAACTGATTACTTAACAGGCTTACCAAATAGAAGAAGTTTGGAAATCGATTTTAAAAGAACATTTTGTCTCAACAGTTTTTATTTAGTGTTTATTGATTTAGATGGGTTTAAACATATAAACGATTCGTTAGGCCATTCGTTTGGTGATATGTTTCTAAAGAAAATATCTAGCAACATCACTGAAGAAATCGATGTTGATGATAAATTATATAGATTTGGTGGTGATGAGTTCATTGTTATATTTCAAGGTAATGTTGACATTTTAAGTAAGATTAACAATTTATCGCGTTCAATAAATAAGCCTGTTTTTATAAAAAATAGAAGAATAGAATCTACTGCTAGTATTGGTTTTTCTCAATATCCAAAGGATGGAGATAGATTGGATCTTTTATTACAATATTCAGATCTAGCTATGTATGAGTCCAAGAAAAAAGGAAGGTCACATTATACTGAGTATAATACTGGTCTACTTCAGACGGCTAATTTTAAATTTGAGCTAGTAAATGATTTAAGAAGGGCTTGTCGAAATAATGAGTTCTATACTGAGTATCAACCAAAGTTTGATATCAAGAGTCGTCAATTAGTTGGTTTAGAAGCTTTGGTTAGGTGGAAACATCCTACAAAAGGTTGTATTCCTCCAGATGTTTTCATAGAAACGGCTGAGTCTGCTGATTTAATTGACTCTGTCGGTTTTAGAGTTATAGATTATGCAATTAAAGATTATTACGAAAATAAATCACATTTTCATAATGATGTCACATTATCAATAAATTTGTCACCCAAACAGATACATGAAAAATTAAAAAAATATTTAAATGAATTAATAGAAAAAAACATGGTTGATACTTCAGATATAATATTTGAAGTGACGGAAAATGTTTTTTTTGTCGAAAATAAAAATAAACTTGAGATAATAAATGATTTGGTTGAGTTAGGGTTTAGGTTTTCCCTAGACGATTTTGGCAAGGGTTACTCAACATTAAACAATCTAATAAAATTGCCATTATATGAAGTCAAGTTAGATAAGTGTTTTTTAAATAGAGTTCCAAATGAATTAAAAGACAACTCACTTTTAAATTCTATAATTAATCTTTTGTACAACTTAGAATATAAAATTGTTATAGAAGGAGTAGAAAGTGTTGCGCAACATAATCATTTGATAGAAATAAATGACTGTATATTTGTTCAAGGCTTTTTATATGGAAGACCAGAAAGTATGAAATCCATTGTAAATAAATTACCTATTAAAAATAAAATATTAATGGAAGGTGTTTAGATGAAGTGTAAAAACTGTTCTAGTTTTGGATGCTATAGAATAGAAAGGAATTTTATAGAGAAGATTTTAATTAAGAAAAAATTCCTTTGTAGAGATTGCGATTTTATTTTTAAAAACTATAGGTTTTTCATTAAATTCACACAAAAGGTTAAATCCAATTAATTTAAATTACTATATTTGAAAGCTTCATTAGAAGTGTTGAAATTAAATTTACACTTATCAAATTAACTAATCAATTGAGACAATATCATATCTTTATTTGAATTGATATTGTCTATTCTATTTTTATTTTTTCGCTACCGTCAGTAAACTATTTATCTTCCATAGCCTTTCCAAGTTTGGTAAGTTTTAGTTCAACGGTTTGGTTGGGGGCAATTAGATTAAAAATAAATCAATAACTTAACAGCTAAACGTGTATATCAGTTAATCATCCTAGGCCTATGCGAGACCTAGTTACAATAAAACTAACTGCAACAGTACAACAAAGCGTTAATCAACCGTAGCAGACCTCGTCGATTCATCGACTTAGCCATCACTACCGTACTGAAGGTGAATAAAAAAAAACAACAACACTAGCATGTGATGAGTTTATCGATTCCTTGTTTATGCTGTCTAATACTACTCTTACCTTCTCATACTTCATTTGTATCAGTCTTTGAGTTAAACAAGTTGAGGTCTCTTTTGAGACAAAAACTGGAGGTGCAATACAGTACCTAGCCACTGATACTGGCAGCCTCAAGGTTTATAGCGAAGGTGAACGGAAAGTCAAAAATCATGGTACTGACGGATGCGTAGAGTTTGAGCAAATTTGCATTTAGTATCCGACGCTGCACTCAAAAAATAATCGCAGAAGAACTGAGTTTATCTCATGTTACGATACTGAAGTCCTTCTTAACTTTGTAAATCAAACACGCCGAAGAATTATCGAGATATCTGGTGATGGCGCTTATGATACAAGGAGTTGCCACAATACTATACGGGTTAAGCGAGCTGTTCCGCTCATCTCTACAAGAAAAGGCTACTCTCGGATCTTAGCGGTAGTTTGCCAGAAGCTTTACGGCTTTAACAAAAAGTGAAAAAAGCGATATCGTTATTGCAAGCATTTACTCTCAAAAAGTACGATGTATAGAGTGAAGCAGTCGCTTGGTAGGAAGCTATACATGAGAAATTACAATGCTCAGGTGGTTTGGTTATCTATCCGAATTACTTAACAAAACCCTGTGATGTTCCTGACATTGGAAAATGTAATGCTTATCCGCACCAATGAATTGGCAACCAACAACATCCTATGAGGATTCTTCCAGGATATAGTAGAAAAGGCGTAATTCTTAACATATTGTTCTTGAAGTATTTTTATATGTTCAGCAATCAGGAACGAGGGTGTAAGCGATAGTGATAGCTCTTCAATGATTTATTAACTTGAAATACTTCATATTCAAAATAAGCTTGCTCATCTAGGGATTGAGTGAACTTAACTATTTGTTCTGTATGAATGAGCAAAGAAATGGGCGCAACTTGGTGATTGTCATACTCATCGAAACAGTTGTTAATGTGTGCTCTATCTAAATAAACAACATCTTGATTCTGTGTTGGAGTTTCTTCAATCAACTTTGTTTCAAACCCTGCCTTCTCAAGCTGCTCAAGCAACTCATAGAGTTTGTCTACATCACTCTTGCTCTTGATTGAACTATATTGCTGTACAATCCCATTTAAATATTTCTCGATTGACCCAAACTTGTTTTTCATTAAACAGATGGTTTTTAAATTCTTTTTGATAAGTGAATAGCGTTGCTCTTTCAATTTTGGTTTTAAGAAATCAATGAGGATTTTGTTGCGTTGCTCTTCTTTGACAAAGCTTTGAGACGCGCTGACTTTAAAGTAAAGATGAAGCAGTGCATTTTCAAAAGTAGATTTTAAAAGCTTGTAATATAATTGTTCTGACATTGTAAGCATTGATTATTTACTCATGCTGTTATTCTAACATATAAAAAGAAAAGCAAACTAACACTGCAACTAGTTTACTTTGCCCCCCTCCCATGAGTCACACGAAAACCAACTCTCTAGTCTTTATTGGTCAGCTAATACACAAGTGTTTTTCTAGTGAAGAGCCTCGTAGACCTTAGGATAGGGTGACCCGAAAAAAGGCTCAATGATACTAGGATTTCATTGTTTCTATTATCCTCACGATCTCGAAAGTTGTGTCCGATGGTATCGTTTTTTCGTTGAATATAACTATCCACTTTTTCTTTCAGAGCAGCGTTTTATACACTAGGGTTTTGTTATTTCGTTCTGGGAGGGATAGTAATGAAAGCTCGTATTGGAGTTATGTCAGAAGACCTCATTCGTAGGCACATGATTAGTGTGGCCGCAGGCAACATTAGCCATAACAAGCATCTACCGACGCTTTGGTTCACGTCACTAAATGAAGCCTCAAAGCTACTGTGTAATGAGAATATCGAACTAATGCTGCTGATCAATAGAGAAAAGCCTGAAAGTCTAGCTGAGCTTGCGGAGATTAGCGGTCATCATATCCGCGAACTCTCACGAACTCTCGACGACTTATCATCAAAAGGATTCATCCAATTAGAGGAAAAAGGCAACGCTTGCCGCCCTATTGCTGTATTTACTGACTTTGAGATTATTCTCGGCAAAGAATTAGAGAATACACTACAAGAAGGCTATCTTGCATGATACCGAACACTCGTTACTGCGGCGCATGCCGCTTGGGTAGCACAGCTTCATGCTGTGCAGACTCGAATGGTGATTGTTCTTGATACTTTCCGTCTAGGCCAACTTGATAGCCATCGATGATCTCTTCCAGTTCTATTTTGAGGGCTTCAGTTACTTCAACTAGCTTATCAGTATTGGTAAAGATAGCGTGATCAAGCAAGTCAAGAAGTCCATTTAGCGTAACCTTACTATCCTTTGATTCGGCTTGCTCGTTATCACTTCTTGTAGCCTTAGCCTCGTTCTTCATATCAGCCTCGCTCATAAAAATGCCTGCCGTACACACGGCTGTAGCACAATTACACTCTCGCCAGCCTCTGAGAAGTTTCCTCAGCATAAAATCTTAACTGTTTACAATAAAAACGATTAATTTCAGACAGTTATAAACCACTAAGATTTAGACACTAAAAGTTAGTGTCTAAATCTTAGTGCCGAAAAATCAAACAAAGCGTCCAATCATTGTCTTCCATGGAGGTTTCACTTTAAGCTACTGATGTTAAAGCACTTAGCGTATGTGCTCACTTCTCTAATCTAAAAAACCCCTGTACCATGGAGAAGTCAATCAACTCTAAGGTCATGATAGTTTGAAGTTTTACGTTGTTTCCGATCTGCATCTCGACATTCACGGAATACGCCGTGATTTCTGGTATAGCTTCGATAACGAAGCCACTTTAGTCGTTGCAGGTGACACAGCGAACGGCCTCTTAGGCATGGCGTATGTGAAGAATGTACTTTGCCGCCACTTTAAGACTGTGATAATGATTGCAGGAAACCATGAATGGTATAGCAATAAGAGTAAATCCTACCGCCATAGAAGTACGTCCGTTGGGTGCAAATCTAGTGCTAACTCTGACGTTCTCAAAGATTCTAGGGGTTCCGTACTAGCCAAGCTTAAGGCTCATAGTGAAACAACTGAAAACCTGTTCTTTTTGAATAATGAGTCAATTGATTTAGATGGATATGGCATTTATGGGGGAACTCTTTGGTTTCCTATTCACACATACTCATCTACACTGATTGATGCGTACTCAGAACTGATGAATGATACAAAGTACATCAGCCATCAAATGATTGAAGAGCAGCACAAAGCATTCATTAACAACTTTCCAGAGAAAGTTGATATAGCAATATCTCACCACCTTCCATCTAAAGAAGCTTTTGCTTTCGAGCAAAATGCCAGCAGCGATTATGCTCCGTATTATCATGCAGGGTTGAGTAATGAGTTGATCTCAAGAGCTAGGTATTGGGTTGCAGGGCATCAACATGATGCTGTAGAGAAAGTGATCGCTGACGGTAGTACCACATTCATTTCTAACCCCAAGGGTTCTGTCAGCTTATTAACTAGTGGATTACTTACTAATAAAGCTTATTACCTATAAGAGCTAGACAGCAAGAAACTTCGGCATCTGAAAGTCCGTTAGGGCTTTCTCGCTGCGATAATTGATCACCTTGCCAAGCAACCAATCAGAAATGATGCATAGATTCATCACCTCCCTTCACAATCCCAACACTATCATTCTCACAAATACACACATAACACTTTTACGCGCATAAAAATGTCATTTAATACATTTTTATGCGCATTTAAATGTTAATGCTTGCATTTTATTGCGCATTTTTATGTAATAAACAATCGACCAGATAAGCACTTTAACTGAGGTGGCTAGATGAAACGAACACTACTTGAAAACCTACTCACCTGGAAAGACAAGCCGACAAGGAAGCCTTTGCTGATTGACGGTGCTAGACAAACTGGTAAAACATTCCTATTGCAGGAACTATTAGGATGTACATTCGAACATGTCCTAAGAATCGATTTTCTAGAAAGCCCTGAGTTAATGGAAGCCTTTTCAGGCTCTCTAAACCCTGATGACATCATCACCAACATTGAACTCTTAACAGGAGAAATCTTCGAACCATCGACAGATCTCCTTATTTTAGATGAAATTGGTGAATGTCCAAGAGCGGTCACCTCTCTTAAGTACTTTGCAGAAAAGGCTCCCAAAGCTTATGTTGCGGCCAGTGGTTCAAATATCGGATTGCTCACGTCCTTTCCCGCTGGAAAAGTTGAGCAGCACAACTTAAGGCCACTGACTTTCAGGGAATTCTTGTGGGCATCTGGAGAAAAAGCACTTCACAAAGCATTTGACCAAAAGCTGAACTCTTCAGCTGCTCATACAAAATTAATCGAACTACTGGCCGATTATTATTTTGTTGGCGGCATGCCTGAAGCCGTAAACTCATGGTTCGAAAACTCAGAACTCAGTATTATTGAACGCATTGAAGCCGTATCTGAAGTCCATAGGAACTTAATTGAGGGCTACATGCGTGAGTTCGGAAAGTACTCTGGAAAAGTGGACGCACAGCTAATCGAATCTGTATTTCGAAGCATTCCCGCTCAACTATCTTCGGTATTCGACGACTCCGTTAAACGGTTTAAGTTCAAGGGAGTTCACGAACGCAAGTCTCGCTATGCTGAATATGAAAGTGCGATTACATGGCTTCACAAGTGTCGGCTTGCTTTAAAAAACCATCCTATTGAAGGACAGCCTCGTTCTCCTTTAGCTGCTTATCAGAAGGAAAATACAGTTAAACTATTTCTCTTTGATGTAGGGCTATTGAACCATATGCTCGGCACTGGTTACCGTGAAATCAAACAGCAAGGCTATGAATACAAGGGATATGTTGCCGAAAACTATGTTCAACAGGAAATCGCTGCGCTAGGTATTGAACCAAGCTTCTCTTGGGGAGACGCAAGAGCAGAGATAGAGTTCATTATCGCTGATGACCTAGGTCGAATTGTGCCTGTAGAAGTAAAGAGTGGTAAGCGAACCCGTGCAAAATCATTGCAATCCTACATCGAGAAGTGCAAGCCCCACAAGACAATCAAACTTACAGGTACTCAAGGATCTCCAGCAACAGAGAAAGAGCACATCGTGATGCCGCTTTACTACACAGAATACTTACTTGATCACTTCAGAGATCTAGATAAAAGCTAAGTGAGTAATTTTTTACTCATAACATTAATAACTAATTCATAAGCTTTAGAGGCTCTGATAAATCGAGGCTGCTATGAATAAAAGTGCTCCAGAAAAAAGAGAGTCTGTAGAAGAGGTCATAGCTCGTTTAAGGGCCAATCGAGATGCACCTCACGAGATATCAGAGAGACATGTCGTTAATACATCGCCCAAAACTTCAATAAATCAGAGAGTCTCAAAAATCTCCCCCTCCACTCGTCCATCAGAACGCAAAACCGAGGCAAACAAAATCATCAAACACCTGTTGCTTGGAGAGCTAACACAAGGCCAAGCGTTGAAAAGTTTACGCATTAAGATACTGGGACTCAAACAGGATGTGTTTGCAAGACTTGTCGATGTCTCAAGAAAAACACTCTCAGATATAGAGAATGATCGGGGCAGCTACAATACAGAGATTCTCAACAAGGTATTCAAACCATTTGGCTTAAAAGTCGGAATGCTACCGTCTTCTCCCGATGTGTTAAAATCGCTACTAATAGATAGTGAGGCTGGGTAAAATGCTCAGTATCAGCGCTATTGCTTTAGATTGAATTGCTATAACAAGCTAGCATTTTTAAATGATTTAGGAATACATGGACGCGGGTTCAGTTCCTTTTGAAGCAGGAAATTGATGTAACATCCAATGCAACACCAAATTGGTAACATCGATATAAGCTACTGATTTCATGAGAAGTGAGAAACCATTTCAACTCCCGCCAGCTCCACCAAACATTTGGAAAAGGCCACCCTCGGGTGGCCTTTTTTGTATCAATAACCCACTATCCACATTGTCTTCTTTTCTCACGCACTCATGCTACCTGATAGCTTTTCACGAGCATTACTGCATAACTCTGAACGTACGCCGATTTAAAAACTCGTTGAGTATTAAGTAACAGACGATACGCTCATAAATACACCACCAAAACTACACGGAAGTTCAGAAGAACTCATCCAAGGACAAAAGTGTGTCTATATGCTCTTCGATTTAAAGTGTTCTAAGTTTTTGAGTTATCAACAACTACGAGTGCTAAATCTAAGTTATAGAATTATGATGGGTTAAAGTAGAACAATTTGGGTTTATCACTAACCATCAAAAGATACTAAATAAGCCTTTTCTTTTGCTCTTGGTTATCACAATTGGCGGAAAAATAAATTATCAAGTCAATCTAGCATTACGATGTAAAGCAATAAAAATACCTCTTGACCAAGCGAATAATTAACTGTTTTCAATACGATTTCATTGTCTGAAACCTAGTATTTATAGAGTTTTTATCATTCGGTAGCTCTCGTTTATTTTGCTTTCACATTACCTGATGAAAGCCTCAAAAATCCAATACAATATAACTACCTAAGATTAGCGAAGACTGAGTGTTCCAGATTTAAACTTTATTAATTCTAATAAAAATCGGTCAAATAGATAAACATAAATCTAAAAATGTAATTTTCAAATTCACAAGTTACAGAGCAATGCAGTATTAATCACATAGTTAAAATTAAATATTGTAAAAAAACACAATACATATATATTTATAGATTTTTAAAATGAAAAAAGTCGATGTGAGAAATTACTTATTTGGATTTATTACAATCATATTGTTGAGCATTAATATGAGTTTTGGAGAGAGTATATTGAATAGCGATAAAGTTAACCAATACACACCACAAATCAATGGTGTGCTAACAAAAAAAGGGAAGCCGATTAATAACCAAAAGGTTAGTCTTAGTATTGGTTTAAGCGCTTCAGGAAAATCAATAGACTTATCAACATTTACTGACAGCAATGGTCGGTTTGAATTTTCTCCTGTGTATGAGAACAAAGAGAGCGTTAAGATCCCGCTTATTGAACATTATGTAACTATTGTTTTAACCACAGAACTAGATATTGATGAAAGCGTTATTATTTGGGAAGGTTCGTTCGATGGCTATGAAATAGAGGATTACGTAAAAAACAATATGGCTAATCTAGTCTGTGATGCAGCAAACCCTCTTAAGTACTTTGCTTTTTCAATTGATGATGACGAAAACGATGACTACTACGTAAATAGTCAATGTGATTTATTTGGATATATTGACTCTGACTTATATGGAAATTAAAGAATGCAATCACTCTCACCAAAACTATCATCTAGAATCGCAGAAATCCCTTATTCTGTATTCGCAACTAATGTTCGTAACGTTAGTGGTTATATAGCAAAGTTTTTTACATTTGATCTAAGGAATGATGTCAAAAAAGGAACGACAAGTGGCTTTATGGGATTTGGTGGAATGACATCAGATTTTGTAGCGATAGGTCGAGGTAAGGGCGAGTTTGCCGATACTTTGGTATTTTCCTTCCGTGGCACTCAAGTAAACATCGGCGACATTATGACCGATGGAAACATTGGGATATCAGGTACCTCATCCGGTTACAGGGTACATGCAGGTTTTGTAAATCTCTTCAATACGATAAAGCCACAACTTGCAGCATACATCGCTGGTTATTCGAAAAAGAACATGAAAGCACCGAAGGCAATACACTGTGTAGGTCATAGTTTAGGTGGTGCTCTTGCTTCATTAGCGGCAGATTGGGTGAAGAGTCAGTACGGCTATAGCGTACACCTATATACTTTTGGCGCACCAAAAGTTGGCTTTAAACCATACGCAAGAAGGGAGTTAGATTCTTCCTATCGCTGCACTCATGGCGCAGATCCAGTTCCTATGTCTCCTCTTTGGCCATTTACTCACGGTGGTATTGAGTATCGGCTAGATGGAAGTTCTGGCATCTACTTCTGCGCTCATGGACTAGGAAAAAAATCTGTTCCGGGTTATGTCAATACCGCTACAAGTAATGAGTGGTCGGCACTACAACCCAAATCTCAAGCTTACCTAGAACGCAACGTATTTCTTGACTTCAACAATAGATATAATGCTCGGATGACTGATGGTTGGGTAAGTAAAATAGTCTCTTCAATTTTGACCTTATTAAGAATTTCAGGTCTGGGTCATATAATACAACAAATAGCAACTGTAGGCCTTACTGCTTGGGATCAACTAGCTAAAGCTATGGCGTACATCTCAAAACTAAAAAACGAGTATACAGAACACGTTCGCGGTATTTTAGGTCACATGAATGTAATGTCAGGTAGCGCAGCGATCGACCTATCGAGTATTACTTATAGAGTGATAAAACTTTGTTTTTCGAGACTAGTAAGAAGGTTAGATAGTCATGTTAGAAATGCTCTAAATATAGTAGAGTGACAGTAAAAGGCACGAACAATTATTCTAAAAAACGCTCTATTATCCTCAATTAGATTGAGTTCAGAAAAAGCGAAGCTATTTAGGCTTCGCTTTTTATTAGGGCTTAGAGTTGTTAACAATATTAAAATCTATATTCCACACCTAGTGATGCTTGGTTAAAGTCTGTTTCCGTGTTTGCACCGTTCGCGACATTCTCCGCATTGAGTTCTACGTCGTACCACATATATTCTGCGTTAACTAAGAAGTTATCAGTAACTTTAAAACCAACACCGGCACCAGCGAATACACCTTCATCATCTTTGTTGCCTTGGAAGCCAGCAACGTTGTAATCCGTCGAGTACCACATTTGACCGCCTTTTGCGTAAAGGTCGACACGATCAGCAATGGGAGCGGTAACTTTTAGAGCTGCTGTATAGCCGTCCGTTTCGGCATTTGCTAGGTTATTACCATAGCTACCGAAATCAATGTAACCACCTTCCAACGCTAAGTAAGGATTAAAACGGTAACCAACTAAACCTTGAATAACATCGCTGTCATCATCAAAGTCATCTTGTCCATCAACTTTTAAGTAACCGTAGTTGGCGCCAACATATACACCATGATCGTTGGAGTCCGCAGCATGTGATAAAGTACTAAACGTTGCTAAAGAAAAAAGGCTAATCAAAGTAACAACATTGCTTTTCATTTCGTTCTCCTAATATAAGTTCCATTGAAGGTTCGAATAGTAAAGAGCAAATGCAATGCCAACTTTAAATTAATGAAAAATATATTTAATTTTATAGAATACTGACAATCCTCTAAAGATCGCCGAACAAAAATAGAAAAAAGAGCTGTCTGTTTACTATATATAAACAATACTAAATTGAGGTTAATCGCTGATGTGAAAAAGATTCTTGTTAATTTGTAGATTTTTCAAAGAAATTAAATAAACATCTAAAATACTCTTGTAGATTAATCCGTCAAAAAACGCTTAGCTAGTTTTTATAAGAAAGGAAGCTAATCACACATACGTTGCATCTTACTTTGCTTCAAGCCGTGAATATTCTACTCTTTGCCTAAGCAGAGTTTAATGGAACTGAAGTATGTTAAAAGGCAGTGAATACCCTTCTATTCGAGCATTAAGGACGTTTGTCGCGGTCTCTAATTACCTCAGTTTCTCTAAAGCAGCGGATGCACTATGTATTACGCAAAGCGCAGTAAGCAAACAAATCGCATCGCTGGAGCAATTGGTGGGTTTACCTTTAATACAAAGAGGGGCGAGTGGTATTGAGTTAACCGAAGAAGGCAAGCGTTATCTGCCGCAAGTCACAGAAGCTTTGGAGCTTATTCAGCATGCAACTGCCAACTTAATCCAGTCAGATTCAAAGCAAGAATTACTCACCGTGGACGTAACCCCTTCTTTTGCCAGTCTTTGGTTGATACCTAATATTGATGACTTCCACCAGCAACATCCTAACATCCGAGTAAGAGTCTGTACCGGGGATGGGAACGTCAAAGATTCGAGCAACGAAAGTGACTTACATATTCGCTGCCTTCCATTATCCACACATTATGAATACAGCCACTTACTGTGCGAAGAAACATTGTTATTAGTCGGTTGCACAAATGCTCCTGCAATTGAGAGTGTGCACGCTGTTAGTAATTATCCGTTTATACCTCAAATCACTCGCCCTCAGCTATGGGAGCAATTTAAAGCGGTCTACACTGTAGAATCTCCCGTTACCTATCAACCTGTAGGCGTCGAACATTTTTACCTAGCTTGCGAAGCTGTCAGAATGGGAAAAGGGCTCGCCTTGCTTCCTGATTTTATGGCGCAGTATTCGATTTTAAGAGGGGACATTCAGCATGTTCTTAACCTCTCTTTACAGAGCGGTTATGGTTATTACGTGATGATTCCAAATTATCGACTTTCAGCTAAAAAAGTAGCGGTGTTTCACGAATGGCTGAAGAGCAAGCTAAGTTAATGTTGTTTCTTTAAGCTCGTTTAGGTAAACCAAAACAACTCAAAGACTTCGGTATCTGTCTGCTCAAATTTATGGCATTCTCATCCATACTATTTAAAAAGGATAAATGGATAGTAGGATATGGACAGCAACACGCCAAGACTCTCTTTACGCACCATTGAGCCGACCGATTACCCAGAGCTCGCGGAATTAATGGACCTTGTTTTTCCTGATGTTGGTGGCTCATGGCCACGACTGACCATCATGGATCTCATTCATCAGTTTCCTGATGGACAAATCTGTATTGAGGATAACGGAAAAATAGTCGGTGCAGCATTAACCATTAAAGTGGACTACAACCGCTTTTCTCTTCCTCATCTATATACCGACATCATTACCGAAAACAACGTCATCCAAAACCAAGTGACCGGTGACGCCATGTATGGTCTCGATGTATTTGTTCACCCGGACTACCGTGGGCTGCGTTTAGGTCGCCGTCTGTATGATGCGCGTAAAGAACTTTGCCGGAGTAAGAATTTCAAAGCAATTTTAGCCGGTGGTCGCATCCCGAATTACCACAAATATGCTGACGAACTGAGCGTGGCTGAATACATCGACAAGATAAAACGCCGTGAGCTTCACGATCCTATTTTGTCTTTTCAGCTTGCAAACGACTTCGATGTCAAACGTATTATGCGTGGTTACTTGCCAGAGGACAGTGCTTCTAAAGGCTACGCAACTCTGCTGGAGTGGGATAACTTTTTCTACGAAGAGGATATTCAATCCGTACACGATGTAGAAAAAACACTGATTCGGATTGGTGTTGTGCAATGGCAAATGCGCGCCATGAATGACTTAGAGGACTTGCTCGATCAGGCTGAGTTCTTCATCTCTTCTCTTGCGAACTACAAAGCCGATTTCGCCCTATTTCCTGAATTCTTTAACGCGCCGCTGATGGGCTTGCAAAACGACCAAAATTCCGTCGAAGCAATTCGCTTTTTGGCTAGCTTTACAGAAGAGATCAAAAACCGCTTCTCGCAGATGGCAGTCACCTACAACATCAACATTATTGCAGGCAGTATGCCCGTCATCGAGGATGGCAAGTTGTATAATGTGGCCTACTTGCTGCAACGAGATGGTGAAATAAACGCTCAATATAAGATCCACATCACGCCCCATGAGCAAAAAGACTGGGTGATCGACGGTGGTGACAATGTTCAAGTGTTCGAAACCGATGCAGGCAAAGTCGGCATACTGATTTGTTATGACAGCGAGTTCCCAGAGTTGGGAAGAATGCTCGCCGAGCAAGGCGCACAAATTGTGTTCGTTCCTTTCTGGACAGACACAAAAAATGGCTACCAACGAGTACGAATCTGTTCCCAATCACGAGCCATCGAAAACGAATGCTACGTTGCAATTGGGGGCAGTGTCGGCAACTTACCTCGTGTTGATAATGTCGATATCCAGTACGCACAATCTGCCGTATTTTCACCGTCGGATATCTATTTTCCACACGATGCGACCTTGACAGAAGCAAGCGCCAACACCGAAATGATAATCTTCGCTGATGTTGATTTGACTAAGTTGAAACAGCTTAATACCGAAGGCTCTGTCACCAACTTACGTCATCGCCGCCTTGATTTGTATGGTGCATTCACCAAAGCCAAAGAGTCATAAGGATCTCCCTAATTCGCCGCTACCAAAGAGCGTGGCGGCGAATAAAGCCTGCTGCAGGTTGATTCTGCGCAATTATCAGAGGCATGTCAGTTTTTCTCAATGGTGAGAAACAAGAATTGACCCAATAGGACATTCGGAGTATCACTCCAACTTCGTTCCGCTTTTATTAGGGGAAAGCTTTTGGAACATATTAACGAACTTCTCATGTCAATGAAGCCTTTGCTTGAGCAATACGGCTACGTTGCGCTGATTGTCAGTATATTTCTAGAAGGGATAGGTATCCCGATGCCTGGTCAATCACTGATGATCGCGGCATCTTTGCTCTCGTCAGAACAAGTCATGAACCTAAGTATGGTAATGATGGTATCGTGGCTGAGCTGCTTTTTTGGTAATACCTGTGGCTACTTAATCGGTTATTACTTTGAGGGGTGGTTAGATAAAAAAGGCTACATTTCCGGCCCGAAGATGCAAACGCTTCAATTGACTATCCAGAAATACGGCCCTACGTGCTTGGTGGTCAGCCGCTTTATTGAAGGAATGAAGCAATTTATGCCTCTTGCATGCGGTATCGCGAAAATGCCACGTAGAGAGTTTTTGCTCGGTAACGCCCTCGCGGCGACGGTTTGGGTATTGGTATTCAGCTTGTTAACTCACTTTGCATTTGAACATTTAAGCGTGTTGAGCAACCTGTACACCGAATACAAATATCTGGTATGGGCATTTGCTGCTGTCTTATTTACGTGGATGGTTTTAGGTATTGTTAAACGCAAAAAAGCCAAATCAATGCAATAACGACAGTCTCTTCATTAGCGCATAACTAAAGCTCGTGGTATCAGTGAGATACGCAACACGAGCTTTTATCTTTTTCTTTACGTGTAAAATTTAAACAGCCATTTAGACGTCTAGACGTTGACAATGTAGAAATGTGATATTAGTCTGCTCTTCTCTCTTATCATTAACATTGTCGTTTACATGTCCGGTTCCCAACAAACTACTAAAACAGTTGCACCGTCTGCGGTCGCACTGATCCCATTAATTGTATTCCTTGCGCTATTTATTGGCGTAGGCACTTACTTATCTTTGCAAGGCGTGGAATTTGCCTTCTACCAGCTGCCTGCACCCATCGCGGTATTACCAGCCATCATCATTGCGTTTCTTTTAAGTAAAGAGAAACTTAACCGCTCAATCGAACACTTCATGCGTGGTGTTGGCCACCCAGACATCATCGCAATGTGTATGATCTATCTGCTTGCAGGTGCCTTTGCTGCGGTAGCAAAAGCCTCTGGCGGTGTTGATGCAACAGTGAACCTTGGTTTATCCGCTATTCCAACCAGCATGATTTTACCGGGCATTTTTCTGATTTCTGCTTTTATCGCAACAGCAATGGGGACTTCGATGGGTACCATCGCAGCCGTTGCCCCCGTAGCGTTGGGTATTGCTGAATCAGCAGGAATGAGCTTACCGTTAACCGCAGGCGTTGTACTGAGCGGCGCTATGTTTGGTGATAACCTTTCTATCATCTCTGACACCACCATCGCGGCGACACGCTCTCAAGGTTGTGAGATGAAAGACAAGTTTAAAGAGAACATTCGTATTGCTTTACCTGCGGCGTTGATCGCGATTGCAGTGTTCGCTTTCAACAGTACTGCGACTCAAGTGCCTGCAACTGGCGATATTGAGTGGCTAAAAGTCTTGCCGTACATCACTATTTTGATCCTAGCGGTATCTGGTGTGAATGTGTTTGTGGTTCTGTCGATTGGCATTCTTTTGGCTGGCGGCGTGAGCTTGGCATCGATTGACAATTACGGACTGACTAATCTAGCCCAAGACGTATACAAAGGCTTTGGTAACATGCAAGAGATCTTCTTGTTATCCATGCTGATTGGTGGCTTGAGTGAACTGATGCGTCGCCAAGGTGGTCTTGCTTTTCTAACAAATTTCGTTAGTAGCCTTATCCACGCGTTTGGCTCTAGTCACTCTAAGCATGCGAACAGTCGTGCAAGCGAGCTAGGTATTGCAGGTTTGGTATCAATGGTCAATGGCTGTACGGCAAACAACACCGTAGCCATCATTGTATCGGGCAGCGTTGCTCGCCAACTGGCGGAAGAGAATAATGTCTCTCCTCGCCGCTCAGCAAGCTTGTTAGACATTTTCTCATGCGTGGTGCAAGGCGTGTTGCCTTACGGTGCTCAAGTACTACTGCTAGGTTCCGTGTTCAACCTCTCGCCACTTGAAGTAGTTGCCAATTCTTACTACTGTTTTGCATTAGCGATAGCGGCTGTTGTCGCGGTGTTTATCAAACATCCCGCTCGTCAACCTGTAGCGCAAACTGAGAACTAACGACAAATACCGAAAAGGCTCCGATGGAGCCTTTTTACTTTCCTTTCTTCTTTTTTTCTTTTCCGCGAGCAGATTTACTTCAAAGCTGAACGCAAACTTTGCGCACTGCGTAAAGGAATCGCAAAGCGATGCGCCACATCGCGTAGAGCTTCCACCTGAGCCGCGTTACTGATTGCTAATTCGCCTGCCACATCGAAGTGGTTATTCTCAAACCCCACTCTAACATCGAATCCAAGTAACATCGCACTCGCTAAACAGTCTTGCTCTCGCGCACCAAAAGCACAAATGGCACATCGAATTTCTTCCTCGACAAAACGCGCCAAATTCAAACCTCGTAAATCCCATGGCGAAGACTGTTGAGCTTGGTGATAACGCCCTAACACCACTAATGCATGCTGATGCGTTTTAGGTAACACGCCCGCATCACGCAGTTGGAAATAACGTTCAATGTCGGTTGCATCGTAGAGAATAATTTGGCTCACGATGTTGTGTTCTGCCACCCAATGGAAAAAGGCATGCCCTTCTTTCTCACTTGCGCGATCAGGGATTAACTCCCTCAATGCAAAAGAAGCCGCTTCTGGTTTCACAGCTTTAACTAACGCCATCTGTTGTGGCGGAGAATACAAGCCCACCGCCTCTGTGGTGAGCTGTACCATCATGTTTTGTCCCACCGCTTCTTTCACGGCATGGTAAATTGCCATGTTGTCGTCGATGTCTAATGAATGACGTCCGTTGGCGTCTCTAGCATGTAAATGGATCATGGCAGCCCCTAGCGTTTGACAAGCGATAGCCTCTGCAACCAGTTCGTCTGTTGTCATGGGTAAGCTGGCGTGATCGTGCTTAGTTTTTCTTGCACCGTTTGGGGCCACGATAATGGCGATAGGTTCTCGCAAATATTGGTTTGCTACTTCCATGTCTCCGCCACCTCTTTTAACGTTAATGAGAGTTTACCGACTAGTTCATCAATATGATGAGACTGAATAATGAATGGCGGTGCGAGCAAAATATGGTGCCCATTAACGCCATCAATCGTTCCGCCCATTGGGTAGCACATTAAGCCATTTTCCATTGCTCGCTGTTTGATGCGTTTGTCTGCCAATGTGGCTTTACTCAGAGGCGCCTTGCTTTCTTTATCCGCCACCAGCTCAATGCCAAAAAACAAGCCTTTACCACGAATGTCGCCAATGTACGGTAAATGGGCCAATGCAGAAGTAAGCTCATTACGCAGCAAAGCACTTTGCTGATTCACCGCCGTTAATAAATCATCTTGGAAGATGGTTTCAATTGTTGCCACGGCAGCAGCGCACGCCACAGGGTGCGCCATAAAGGTATGACCGTGTTGGAAAAAACCGCTTCCATCAGCAATAGCTTGATAGACTCGATCATTCGCAACCACCGCGCCAATAGGTTGATAGCCCGCACCAAGCCCTTTAGCCATACACACCAGATCGGGTTCTGCCTCTTCTTGCTCAAACGCAAAAAAACTGCCACTGCGTCCAACGCCACACATGACTTCATCCAAGATCAATAACACATCGTATTGGTCGCATATTTCGCGAATACGCTTGAAGTAACCTTGTGTGGCAGGCACAGCTCCAGCGGTGGCTCCCACAATGGGCTCAGCGACAAAAGCCATGACATTATCAGCCCCCAACTCAAGAATTTTTGCCTCTAGCTCATTCGCCGCTCGCAATGAGTAATCCAATTCCGACTCATGACTCTGCTGATAACGATAAGCATAGCAAGGGGCGATATGATGGCTCGGGTGTAAGATGGGTTTGAACGGTTCACGTCGCCATTCATTACCTCCGACAGCCAGAGCCCCCAAGGTATTACCGTGATAACTTTGCTGACGCGCGATGAATTGCTTTTTCTCTGGCTTACCTGATTCCACGAAATACTGCCGCGCCATTTTTAGTGCCGACTCCACCGCTTCTGATCCTCCACTGACTAAATACACATGGTTGAACTGTTCAGGCATGTGCTGACAAATCAATTCTGCTAGGCGCTCACTGTTGTCACTAGTAAAAAATCCAGTATGAGCAAATGGCACTCGCTCGATCTGTTCCAACATGGCTTTTTTAACGGCGTGATGACTGTGGCCAAGGTTTGATACCGCAGCACCACCACAAGCATCGAGATACTGCTTTCCATGCTTATCGAATAGATAAACACCTTCACCTCTATCGATGATTGGTAGCGTGGCATGGCAATGACGGTGAAATACGTAAGACATTTGAGTCCCTTCCAATGTGTAATACTTGCACACATCATCAGGAACAAACCCAAACGTGACAAGAGAATAAATCTCACCCTCTATTAGCTTTTGGAATGCCACAAACCAAAAACACCAAAACCCTTGATATTTAAACAATAAAATAAAAATAGGCCAGCTTTTTTAAAGGCTGGCCTATGGGTAACCCAAAGCTAAAAACAGAATCGTTTACGCGTTTAGTGCCTGTTCTAAATCGGCTAGAATATCGTCAATATGTTCAATACCCACCGATAAACGAATCATCTCTGGAGACACACCAGCTTGTTTTTGTTCTGCTTCGCTCAATTGACGATGAGTCGTCGATGCAGGATGACAAGCCAATGATTTTGCATCGCCAATGTTCACCAAACGCTTAAAGATTTTCAAAGCATCATAAAAACGCACACCAGCGTCATAACCATCTTTTAAACCAAACGACAAAATCGCAGAAGGCTTACCTTTCATGTATTTTTCGGCGAGATGGAAGTGTTCAGAACTTGGCAATCCGGCATAACTTACCCAACTGACTTTGTCATTCTGTTCCAAGAATTCAGCCACTTTGAGTGTGTTCTCGGTATGGCGCTCCATACGCAGCGGTAACGTTTCTAGCCCTTGCATAAGCATAAATGCATTCATCGGTGATAATGCGGCTCCGGTATTACGCAGTGGTACGGTACGCGCACGCCCGATAAATGCCGCCTCACCAAACGCTTCGGTATACACCACGCCGTGGTAAGAAGGTTCTGGTTGGTTGAAAACAGGAAAGCGGTCTTTGTGCTGCGCCCAAGGGAATTTACCTGAATCCACAATCACGCCACCCAATGTGGTGCCATGCCCACCAACGTATTTAGTGAGAGAGTGAACTACGATATCCGCACCGAACTCGATGGGTTTGCACAGCACTGGCGTCGCGACGGTGTTATCCACAATCACAGGCACGCCTTGTGCGTGAGCAAGCTCCGCCACACGTTCTAAATCGATGATATTACCTGCAGGGTTACCAATGCTCTCGCAGTACACCGCTTTGGTATTTTCATCAATTAACTCGGCCAAACTTTCTGGCTTGTCATCTTTAGCAAACTTCACCTGAATACCCTGATTTGGCAGCATGTGCGCAAACAAGGTATAAGTACCGCCATAAAGTTGCGGCGTAGAAACGATGTTATCGCCCGCTTGCGCTAAGGTCAGAATCGCATAGTTAATCGCTGCACTCCCCGCACTCACGACCAATCCAGCAATGCCGCCTTCTAACGCCGCCATGCGTTTTTCCAGAACATCGTTAGTCGGATTCATGATGCGAGTGTAGATATTCCCCGGCACTTCCAAGTTAAACAGATCAGCGCCGTGCTGCGCGTTGTCAAACTCGTACGCGACTGTTTGATAAATCGGTGTCGCGACAGATTTGGTGGTCGGGTCAGTTTCGTAACCAAAATGGATGGATAGCGTTTCGTCTTTCATGTTCTTCCCTGTCTTTCATCACTCAAATAGCGGCAAGCAAAGCACTTACCTTGCTTATAAAACTTATATTGCCCAATTTTTCAACAAATAACGTAGGGATGAATCACAGAGATAAAACGCTAATTCAACTGTCCAAGTAACCAGTGACGAAACGTTTCTGTCGCATTCGTACGTGTGTTCATGATCAAGTAATACCCTGCATTGGCAGGAATCGGTTTGAATGGAGAAACCAAACGCTCTGTCGTCAATTCATCCTCAATCAATGCCATTCGAGCCATCGCAATCCCAACGCCAGCTTCGGCTGCAGACATCGCCATATCCGTTCGATTAAAAAAGTGTCCGACATCGGTTTTAAAATCCAACCCCATCGCTGACGCCCAATATAGCCACTCATAGTCACGCGTCGCTTTTTCCCATGGCATCGCATCGTGTAGTAGCGTCGCCTCTTGCCATTGCTTCACTGGCATTGAGGTTTTTTGTTCACCAAACAACGTTTTTAGCCAGCCATGATCTTCAAGGTATTTTGGACTCATCACCGGCAGCAGATGCTCATCCAAAATCAGCTCCGCGTTAGCATTTCTATAAGGATGAAGACCATAGTCAATTGCGACGTCATAGTCTTTTATCTCACTATTTACCAGCGCACCTTCCGCAAAGATTTGTACTTGGATATCCGGATTATCATGATGGAAGCTTTCGAGCTTTGGGACTAACCATTTGAAAGCAAAAGAAGGCGTCAACTTCAAACGAATTTCATTGGTTTGTTTTTCTACTTTGAGCTCATCAAGCAATTTGCTCAGTTCCGAAAAGTGAAACTGCGTCGCTTGGTGTAACTGAGTGCCTTTTACGGTTAAACGAATACCGCGAGAGTGGCGTTCAAATAAAGTAAAACCTAATAACGCTTCCAAATGAATAATTTGTTGGCTTATGGCACCAGTGGTGAGGTGTAAATGTCTTGCAGCACCAGTAAAGCTGTTGTACTCCGCGACTTGGCTAAATAGACATAAGCCACTTATCAGATTACTTTTCATCCTTGAGCCTATAGTTTTTCTAAACGCTGTGTGTAATTTATATCGATTGTTAACAAAAGGTAAAGAAAAGAAACTGAGCACTCTGATAAATGTGTGGAGTGCATCAATGGAAGTCATCGTATTAGGCAGCGGCGTTATCGGCTTAACCTCTGCTTGGTATTTATCTCAAGCAGGCTATCAAGTTACCGTCATTGACCGCCAAGCAAGCAGTGCCATGGAAACGAGCTTCGCCAATGCCGGGCAGATCTCATATGGCTATTCTTCGCCTTGGGCTGCGCCTGGTGTTCCTGTTAAAGCCATTAAGTGGTTAATGGAGGAGCATGCTCCACTTAAAATCAAACCCACTCTGAATGCCGACATGATCCGCTGGGCGAGTAAAATGGTCGCGAACTGCACCCTACCTCGCTATCAAGTTAA
Organism: Vibrio sp. 1641; assembly: GCF_033339995.1. Lineage (NCBI taxonomy): Bacteria > Pseudomonadati > Pseudomonadota > Gammaproteobacteria > Vibrionales > Vibrionaceae > Vibrio > Vibrio sp. 1641. The sequence continues at coordinate 65,262 of NZ_JAWOVP010000007.1, read as the reverse complement.
CAAGGCTCGCATGCTTTCGATCGCTAACCACAGCCGTATTTGCTTAGAACAGTTACGCCAAGAACACGCCATTGAGTATCAAGGACGTCAGTTTGGGACCTTGCAAGTATTCCGAACACATCAACAGCTGCAAGCCATTGAAAAGGACATGCAGCTCCTTGAACAAAGCGGAACCCGATTTAAGCTAATGGACGTCGAACAATGTATTGAACAAGAGCCAGGGCTTGCACTTGTGAAAGACAAACTGGTTGGTGGCTTGCATCTACCTGATGACGAAACGGGCGATTGCCATCAATTTTGCCAACAACTAACGGAGCTTGCTAAGGCACACGATGTCCGATTTGAGTTCGATACTGAAGTAAGCAATTGGGTTACAGTAGGCAAAAAGATCATAGGTGTCCAAACGAACCGAGGACAATTTAAAGCAGACCAATATGTAGTGGCCTCTGGCAGCTACTCTACAGCGCTACTCAAGCAACTCGATATTGATATTCCGGTCTACCCTGTCAAAGGCTATTCACTCACCATCCCGATGGAAGATGAACACTTCTCTCCTCGATCTACTGTGATGGATGAAACCTATAAAGTCGCTATGACTCGATTTGATGACAGAATTCGCGTAGCTGGCACCGCAGAATTAGCAGGGTTTGATGCTTCCCTTCCACAAAAGCGCAAAAACACCATCGAAATGGTCATCCGTGATCTTTTTCCTCGTTGTGGTGACTTCAGCCAAGCTGAGTTTTGGAGCGGCTTTAGGCCAATGACGCCTGATGGCACACCAATTATCGGCGCGACTAAATACGATAACCTTTTTACTAACACCGGACACGGAACTCTGGGCTGGACGATGGCTTGTGGTTCAGGTCAATTGCTAGCAAGCGTAATGAAAGGTGAAAAAGCAAAAGTGATGGATAATGCGGAGCTTAACCTTTGTCGTTACGCCTGAGGACATCACTGAACAAAAAACAGGCAGACACTTACTCCACAAAATGCATAACCACTGGCATTTTTAACTCATCAAAATCGCAGCACATTTAAATGACAATGTGCTGCATAATTAATCATCAGGCAAATCTTCTACCTAAAAGGAGCAAATAAGCAACAAGAACCAAATTTTAACAACCACTCTCCATTCTGTGTTCATCATCACGCTACAAAGGATTTGTAGCTAAAAAAGTTAACAATTGCATTACATAAAGGGTAATGTATTGTGTGAAAAACAACCACAAACACAACTAACAGGGAAAATACTCATGCAGTCATTAGTTGATTTTCTGAATGGAATTATTTGGAGCCCGGTACTGATCTATTTGTGCCTTGGCGCAGGTTTGTTCTATTCAATCATGACGCGTTTTGTACAAATTCGTCACTTCTTTGAGATGTGGCGCTTATTACTTTCAGGGAAGAGTTCAACAAAAGGGATATCATCATTTCAGGCACTTGCTGTTTCACTATCTGGCCGTGTAGGTACAGGTAACATTGCTGGTGTTGCTGCTGCTATCGGTTTCGGTGGCCCAGGCGCCGTATTCTGGATGTGGGTCGTAGCCTTCTTTGGCGCTGCAACCGCATACGCAGAATCAACACTTGCACAAATTTATAAAGAAGAAGACGAAGGCGAGTTCCGTGGTGGCCCTGCTTACTATATTGAGAAAGCAATGGGACAAAAATGGTACGCTTGGATCTTTGCTATCGCGACCATCTTTGCTTGTGGTGTTCTACTTCCTGGCGTTCAATCGAACAGTATCGGTAACGCAGTAGAAGCCGCATTTGGCTCAGGTGACATGATTGAAACCGCTATTGGTACCTTCAGTTTTGCTAAAATTTTCACTGGTACGGTTGTTTGTGTCATTTTGGCTTTCATCATTTTTGGTGGCGTAAAGCGTATCGCGAACTTTACCCAAGTCGTTGTGCCATTTATGGCGTTAGCTTACATCATTACTGCGTTTGTCATCATCCTTCTAAACATTGGTGAGGTTCCACGCATTTTCGGCATGATCATTGGTGACGCGTTCACACCAATGGCAGGCGTTGGTGCAGCAATCGGCTGGGGTGTAAAACGTGGTGTCTACTCCAACGAAGCAGGTCAAGGTACTGGTCCTCACGCAGCAGCAGCAGCGAGTGTTGATCACCCTGCTCAGCAAGGTCTTGTTCAATCTTTCTCTATTTACATCGATACACTACTTGTGTGTTCAGCAACCGCGTTCATGATTCTTATCACTGGCGCGTACAACGTAAATGGTGCGATTGAAGGTACATTCCTGGTTCAAAACCTACCAGCGGATATTGGTGCAAATGGCCCTGTGTTTACACAGATGGCGATCGAAAGCGCACTACCTGGCGTGGGTAAACCATTCATCGCAATCGCTCTATTCTTCTTCGCGTTTACGACCATTCTGGCTTACTACTACATTGCAGAAACGAACATTGCTTACATTCGTCGTACGTTCAAAGTAAATGGACTGATGTTTATTCTGAAAGTCATCATTATTTCATCCGTGTTCTACGGAACCGTGAAAACCGCCAACTTAGCATGGGCGATGGGTGATGTAGGTGTAGGACTGATGGCGTGGCTAAACATCATCGGTATTTTGATCATTTTCTTTATGTCGAAGCCTGCACTCAAAGCACTGAACGACTACGAAGAACAACAAAAACGTGGTGTGACCGATTTTACATTTAACCCTGTTGCACTGGGCATTAAAGGCGCAGATTACTGGGAAGATAAGTACCGACGTAAAACGGGTAAAGCTCCAACGGCAGACAGCAATAGCGCAGAAACTGTTGAGCAACCATCAACATAGCGTTATCACATAAATAAGAAAAAGCAGTGGTCCGATTGAGGACATAAAAAAGGGGGATTAACCAATGGTTAATCCCCCTTTCTTCATTATGAGTAACAGCTTAGGCGATAACCGCTTCAACTTTACGAGCGATTTTTGCTTTACCGACAGGTAACACTTCACGACCAAATTCGTTGTTCAGTACTTGCGCCATTGCGAAGTAAATTGCACTTGCGCCACAGAAGATACCCTCGAAGCCAGCGATAGCACCGATCACTTCGCTACCAGTGAAATCACGAGCAGCAAGCAAGAAGAACAGGATAGTTAGAGAACCAAATACCACTTGCTTCGCTGTTGGGTAACATAGAGAACCAATGAACATGAAACCAGTGAAGATGCCCCAAAGCGCTAGGTACCAACCCATAAAGCTTGCAGGGCTTACAGGAAGACCCATGTGAGGCATTACGATTAGACCAACCAATGTTAGCCAAAATAGACCGTAAGAAGTAAACGCAGTTGTGCCGAATGTATCACCGCGTTTAAAGCACATGATGCCAACGATTACTTGGCTAAGGCCACCGTAAAAGATGCCCATCGCTAGAATCATAGAGTCAATTGGGAAAAATCCTGCATTATGAATATTGAGCAGAATAGTGGTCATACCGAAACCCATTAGACCTAGCGGTGCTGGGTTAGCCAGTTTTGTCGACATGTACAAATACCTTTTTTCAAAAATGTTGATAAAAAATGCGCGCGAATTTTAATGGGCTCCAGAACAAAAGAGAAAAGCTGTTATTGAAAACTTAGATTCCATAAATAAACCACTACATATATAAAAAAAGACCCTGCAAAAAAGCAGAGTCTTTATAGATGGTTAGGTTGTTTTTTACTCGATCACTGACAAGAAATCTCGTCCCAGAACCAGTTGCTTTGCGTTGGGCTTTCCCATACTCCAGGGCCATTTTTTGCGACAAAACATTTGTTTTGGTACGTCACTTTATCGCCGTTAGCGACTTGCGTTACACCCGGCTCCCACTGAACAAAATAGCCTGTCACTGGTGGTTCTGGCTCGGTTACTGGCGGCTCAGGTTCAGTCACCGGTGGTTCAGGTTCCGTTGTAGGCGGCTCCGTAGGAGTGCCTGAAACCAGCTTCCACGGGTCTCCTTTCGTTGGCTCATTACCTTGTGACCACCATTTCGCTTCGTAAACAGCACCTTGGTAAGAGACTTGTTCCCCCGTGTTATATACTTTGCCAGAATCCCAAGCTGCCACACCACCTACAGGCGGATCGACCGGATCCACTGGATCTAACTTGTCAACTACACGAACTTCTGGCCAACCCGCATGAGATTGGTAGAAGTTAGTTACACATTTCTCATAATCACCTGCAACTAGCGCAGAGTAAGCCGTTTGGAAACCAACAAGTTCACATTCAAAAGAGTGGCCTCCCGGACGATCTGAGTAGTATTTCCAGTTACCATCCCAGTTGGTGTACAACACGTCTGTCGCACCATTCAGATTTAAGCTACCGTAAGGCGTCTGCTGCCAACAGGTATTGGTCTCATCGGCTTCAATTGGAATTTGATAATGGGCGGCAAGACCTTCCCAATAACGAATACGGTTAACAGGTTGACCTTTATCCTTGTTTTGCTCACCACACTCAATACCACCATTGATCACGTTGATGGTGGTACCAAAGCCGTAACCAATGCCAGCATCAAGCTCACGCTGTGAAGGCACCCAAGTACGGTCAATCACATGTAGCATTGCAGGTTTCGGTGCTTGTGGGGTTAGGAAGAACCAGATAGCCGATGCTAAGTTCAGCCACGAATCCGCAACCAAGCCTGGATTTTTCAGCAATACAGATGCATCGCCATCAAACATCACTTCAGAGAACGCGCCATAGTTAAAATGGTAAGAAAGCTGTTTTGCACCACGTCCAAAGTAACCTTGTCCAGGTTCACATGGCCAGCGTTTGTTTTGCCAGTCATTTTGACCACAACCTGTTGTGTAACCTTCTTGCCCTTCAGACCATCCCATTTCTCGCACATGAACCAAAGCTTGCTGCCACTCTTCCAACCCTAGCGGATTATCCGATACGTTATCGATCGAAATATGGCCACCGGTTTCTTGTGCAAAGTGAGCAAACGCTGTCACGATCGATTTTTTACAAATTGCATCCGAATCACGACCGTCTGTGTACTCACCACAGAATGCAGGGAACTTACCAATTGCCCGTAGGAAACGCGTGTAAGTGTATTCAGGTGCCGCCATTTGAGTCAGGAAGTCCCACTCACTTTCGGGGAATACACGCTCTACACGCTTCACGTTTTCTGGGTTGGTTGTCGCCCCTGGAACAATCGCTTCAACTACTGAGTTCGGGCGTGTCTCTAATGCTTGTGACCAAATGGCATACATAGGATCAGAAGTTTTGCTTTGCTCTACGGCTTGAACGTCACCACGAGCAATAACATAACCATTCGGATTTTGCGGATCGGGCTGAATATTCATACTCGCATTCACTTGTGCTGCTAAGACACAACTCAATGCAAGAGGAAGATGTTTGAGTGCAAACATGTCTAGTCTCCGGATTTCAACAATACAATATACGAGGAATAACTAGACATATAGTGGATCATATATACGAAACACCGAGCCAAGTACGTTGATTCTGCGAGACAAAATGAATAAATAGGTCCTCACACACATTTTGTCACAAGAAAAATGTTACCTTGACTCAAAAGAAAAGCGGAGACCCTGTGAGCCTCCGCTTTGTGATGTTTCTCTCTTTATTGTTCTGCCGAAACCACCTCTAGCTTCGCGGTTGACTTTTGTTTAGACAGCACAAAATAAACCACACACTGAGAAATAATTGCGGCAAGCACAATCACTGGTGAGGCGTTGATTCCAGCTAAAAGAAAACACCCCAATGCGATCATTCCATTGAGTAATGCGTAAGGTAATTGTGTACGGAAGTGCTCATACTGTTCACACCCCGCTCCTGTCGACGACAAAATCGTAGTTTCAGAGATGGGAGAACAGTGATCGCCAAACAAGCCACCAGATAATACCGCACCAATACAAACCAACAGTGGTGCATCAATCGCGACGGCAGTTGGGATCACTAATGGCATCATGATGGCGAACGTCCCCCAAGATGATCCCGTAGCGAACGAGATAATACCAGCCAGTAAAAACGCAACCGCTGGCAATAACCAGTAAGGGAAACCGGCTTGAGCTTGTTCAGCAATGTATGCAGCTGCACCTAATTCTTTCCCAACCGAGCTAAGCGCCCAAGCCAATACCAGAATCACGGCTACAGACATCATGTTCGACATCCCTTTCAGATAAACCTGAATACCATCCGAAAGCTTTCTTACGCCATAAAACGCCATCAGCGCAATTAAAGTGAAGGCCGCGAAGAAATATGCAGAAGAAAGTGCAGCCCTAAACGTTGATCCTGCCACTTTTTGAAATGGAAAACCGTGTGGCACGAGGATGGTACATAGAACCACCAGCATAACGAGCAAAGGTGCCCATACAAAACTAGATTTTGCATTTTTATGCGTAAACACATTCATGGACTCCTGCACTTTCCCAAAGTCGGAGCCCTGCTCTGCTAGTTGTTCAGCCTTCGCCATCGGTCCGAAATCTAATTTGAAGAAAGAGACAATCGGCACAATCGCGATCGCAAGAAAGGCGTAAAACTGATACGGGATCGCACCAATGAAAGCATCCCAATCACTCATACTGACATTCAGGGCAGTAAACTCTTTTTGAATCAATCCCATGATGTAAACGCCCCATCCGATAAAAGGGATCAAGATTGCGACGGGAGAGGAAGTAGAGTCGATAATAAAAGCTAATTTTTGGCGTGATACTTTTAACTTATCAAATAAAGGGCGAAAAACAGGACCAACAATCAACGGTGTACCAAGGTCAGAGAAGAAAATAACCACACCACCGAACCATGCGGACAGTTGAGCTTGGCACTTACTCGCCACCCATTGAGTGACCTTTTTAGCAAACGCCACACCACCGCCAGATTTCTCCATCAAGGCAACAAAGCCACCAATAAAGACCAAGAGCAAAATGACGCCCGCATTGTAGCTGTCAGTTAATTGCGGCAGTAGATAGCTTTTCATCAATGCACTAAACGAGTCTAGTGGCCCTTTTTCGACAAATGTCCCTTCAAGCATAGCGACACCACTCACCACACCGGCGAATAAACCAACAACGACATTTCTTGTGGTCAGCGCGAGGAAAAGAGTAATAAGGATGGGAGTGAGAGAGGTAACGTCAGCCTGTTCCATAGCAATACCATTTATGATAATTAAACAATTAAAATGAATATATATTTAATTTAACCGCATGTATATATCTCTCACAAAAAAGTTGAGCCACCTCTTCACAAACTTGAAGTACAAAAAAACCAGCCCGAAGGCTGGTTCTTATAAACTCAACTGTCTAGAGGAAAATTATTCCCACTCGATAGTCGCTGGTGGCTTACCAGAAATGTCGTAAACAACACGAGAAATGCCATCAACTTCGTTGATAATACGGTTAGATACCTTACCTAGGAAGTCGTATGGTAGGTGCGCCCAGTGTGCCGTCATAAAGTCGATGGTTTCTACTGCACGCAGTGATACAACCCAATCGTATTTACGGCCATCGCCCATTACACCAACAGAACGTACTGGTAGGAATACCGTGAACGCTTGAGATACTTTGTTGTATAGATCAGCTGCGTGCAGCTCTTCAATAAAGATAGCATCAGCACGACGTAGCAAGTCACAGTATTCTTTCTTGATTTCACCAAGAACACGAACACCTAGACCTGGACCTGGGAATGGGTGGCGGTAAAGCATGTTATAAGGCAGGCCTAGCTCTAGACCAATCTTACGTACTTCATCTTTGAACAGCTCACGTAGTGGCTCAACAAGACCCATTTCCATGTCATCTGGAAGACCGCCCACGTTGTGGTGCGATTTGATCACGTGCGCTTTACCAGTCTTAGATGCAGCTGACTCGATTACATCAGGGTAAATCGTACCTTGAGCTAGCCATTTCGCGTTTTTCAGCTTCTTAGACTCTTCATCGAATACATCTACGAATACGTGACCGATAGTCTTACGCTTCTCTTCTGGGTCAGACTTGCCTTCAAGTGCTTTTAGGAAGCGTTCTTCAGCGTCAACTTTGATGATGTTCAAACCAAATTGGTCGCCGAACATATCCATTACTTGTTGACCTTCGTTTAGACGAAGTAAACCGTTATCAACAAATACACACGTTAGCTTGTCGCCGATTGCACGGTGAACCAGCATCGCGACTACCGATGAATCAACACCACCAGATAGACCTAGGATAACTTCGTCGTCACCCACTTGCTCTTTAATGCGAGCAACCGCGTCTTCGATGATAGATTCCGATGTCCATAGACGTTCACAGCCACATACGCCAAGAACAAAGTTCTCAAGCATTTGTAGGCCACCTTTTGTGTGTGTCACTTCTGGGTGGAACTGAACGCCGTAGTATTTCTTCTCTTCATTCGCCATCGCAGCGTAAGGACAAGTGTCTGTCTCACCAACTTTTACGAAATCGGCTGGGATCTCTACTACTTTGTCGCCATGGCTCATCCAAACGTCTTGAGTTGCTTCAAGGTCTTTAAATAGAGCACATTCACCAGAAACTTTAACCTGAGCGTAGCCAAACTCACGTTCGTTAGAGCCCGCCACTTTGCCTCCTAGCTGTTCCGCCATGGTTTGCATGCCGTAACATACGCCAAGCAAAGGAACACCAGAATCAAACACATATTGAGGCGCGCGTGGAGAGTTCTCTTCCGTTACGCTTTCTGGACCGCCAGATAGGATAATGCCATCTGGGTTGAATTCGCGAATATCCGCTTCTTCTACATCCCAGCTCCATAGTTCACAGTAAACGCCGATTTCACGTACGCGGCGTGCTACTAATTGAGTGTACTGAGAACCGAAGTCCAAGATCAGAATACGTTGGTCATGGATATTTTTAGTCATTTTGAGCAGTCTTTTTAAGGCTAAGTGATTAAAACCGAGGCGAGTGTACTCGCCTCTTCTTAATGCTTCAAGGAAAAAGCAAACGTTTCCGTTAGGTAATTAGTTCCCTAGACGGTAGTTCGGCGCTTCCTTAGTAATTTGAACATCGTGTACATGAGACTCTTGCATACCTGCACCAGAGATACGTACAAATTCAGCTTTCGTACGCATATCTTCGATAGTTGCAGAACCAGTTAGACCCATGCTTGAACGTAGACCACCCATTTGTTGGTGTACGATCTCTTTTAGACGGCCTTTGTATGCGATACGACCTTCGATACCTTCTGGTACTAGCTTGTCCGCTGCGTTGTCAGACTGGAAGTAACGGTCAGAAGAACCTTGAGACATAGCACCAAGAGAACCCATGCCACGGTAAGACTTGTAAGAACGGCCGTTGTATAGAATCACTTCACCCGGCGCTTCTTCAGTACCTGCAAACATAGAACCAACCATCACACATGATGCGCCAGCTACGATTGCTTTACAGATATCACCTGAGAAACGGATACCACCGTCAGCAATAACCGGAATACCATAATCATTAGCCACTTCTGCCGCATCTGCGATTGCAGTGATTTGTGGCACTCCCACACCCGTTACAATACGAGTTGTACAGATAGAACCAGGGCCGATACCCACTTTCACTGCGCTTACGCCAGCTTCGATTAGTGCTTTAGCACCAGCACCTGTTGCTACGTTACCACCGATGATGTCTAGATCTGGGTAAGCAGCGCGAGTTTCGCGGATGCGGTTTAGTACACCTTCAGAATGTCCGTGTGAAGAGTCGATAAGTAGAATGTCAACGCCTGCTTCAACTAGAGCAGCAACACGCTCTTCGTTACCAGCGCCAGCACCAACGGCTGCGCCAACACGTAGGCGACCACGCTCATCTTTACATGCGTTTGGTTTACGTTCTGCTTTGTGGAAGTCTTTCGCAGTAATCATACCGGTTAGTTGGAACTCATCATTCACAACCAATACTTTCTCTACACGAGCTTCGTGCATTTTCTCTTGCACTTCTTCTCGTGTTGCACCTTCTTTAACTGCTGCCAACTTCTCTTTTGGCGTCATTACTGAAGATACTTTCTTAGAAAGGTCCGTCACAAAACGAACGTCACGACCAGTGATAATACCAACAAGCTCATTGCTCTCAGTGACAACAGGGAAACCTGCAAAACCATGCTTTTCAGTGAGTGCAACAACATCAGCGATGGTCGCGTCAGGGTTTACAGTAACCGCGTCAGTTACCATACCAGCTTCGAACTTCTTAACTTTACGAACTTCGGCTGCCTGCTGCTCAATAGACATGTTCTTGTGGATAAAGCCAATGCCACCCTCTTGCGCTAGCGCAATTGCTAGACGAGCTTCAGTAACAGTGTCCATAGACGCTGAAATCATTGGGATGTTTAGGGTGATGTTCTTAGTTAGCTGAGTGCGAAGATCAGCTGTGTTTGGGAGAACGGTGGAGTGTGCTGGCACAAGTAGTACGTCATCGAATGTCAGCGCTTCTTTGGCAATTCTTAGCATTTGCAATATCTCACAATTAGAGGAGTAAAAAGAACAATCCAATCTCATCGTTTCGCATAATGAGGGTAACCTGCGTTAGCAACTAGCTACATTTGGATTAGATATTGCGGAGGGATTATACGGTTAACGCAATCGCTTGACCACAAATTTTTTAATTTTTTTCTTGCAATTACCCCCTTGCTATGTATTATATTGCCGCTAATTTCCATACTCACGTCTAAGAGATTAGCTGTGCTCTCCAAGACCAATCAAAACATCTTTACTGTTTCTCGTCTCAACGCAGAAGTTCGTTTACTCCTTGAAAACGAAATGGGGATCGTTTGGCTCGTCGGAGAGATATCCAACTTTTCAGCTCCTGTCTCTGGTCACTGGTACCTCACTCTTAAAGACTCTCGCGCTCAAGTTAAATGTGCCATGTTTCGTGGTAACAATCGCCGCGTTACTTTCAAACCCGCTAACGGTAATCAAGTCCTAGTAAAAGCTCGTCTGTCTCTTTATGAGCCTCGCGGTGACTACCAATTGATCATCGAAAGCATGCAACCGGAAGGTGATGGCCGTCTTCAACAAGAGTTTGAAGAGCTGAAAATGAAGCTTGCAGCAGAAGGGTTGTTCGCGCAAATCAATAAGCAATCTTTGCCTGAGCACCCTAAACGTGTTGGCGTCATCACATCGAAAACTGGTGCCGCGCTTTACGATATCTTAGACGTATTGAAACGTCGTGATCCTTCCCTACCTGTTGTGATTTATCCGACAGTGGTACAAGGTGAGGACGCAGCCATTCAAATTGCACAAGCCATTGGTCGCGCTAACAGCCGTGATGAATGTGATGTACTAATTGTGGGCCGAGGTGGTGGTTCATTAGAAGACTTATGGTGCTTTAACAACGAGATATTAGCTCGCACGATTGCAGCAAGCCAAATTCCTATTATTAGCGCCGTTGGACATGAAGTTGACGTGACAATAGCTGATTTTGTCGCCGACGTACGCGCGCCTACTCCATCAGCAGCCGCTGAGCTAGTAAGCCGTGATAACAGCCACAAAGATCAAGCTTTAGTTACCCGCCAGCATAAGTTAGCGAGCGCGATGCGTTACTACCTAGCACAACAAAAGCAGCAATCTGCTCAATTAGTGCACCGTCTAGAGAGACAGCACCCAAGCTATCGCTTGCAACGTCAGACGCAACAGTTAGATGAGTTGGACATGCGCTTACAGCGAGCGATGAGTCGTTTTATTGCCTTGCGTCAACAGCGAATCGAGCGTCAACATTATCGGCTGCAATTAAATTCTCCTGTAACACGCCTTGCCGAGCAGAAGTCGAAGCTAGAACGTGTAGAGCAAAAGCTCATGGATGCAATGGATCGCAAGTTACTGACTATGCGCCATCAACTCGCGATTGCCGCAGAAAAGTTGGACACCGTCAGCCCACTAGCGACATTGAAACGAGGTTACTCAATTACTCAAACTGAGCAAGGTAAAGTAATTACGCAATCTTCAGATGTTAAGTCGGGAGATGTATTGATTACTCGATTAGCCGAAGGCGACGTTCGTTCTACCGTTAACTGAATACAAACTCTGGTTAACTGATTTTCTGGAACTCAAATCGGACACGTGATTTTGACTTGAGTTCATTACACACATTGCAAAAGTAACTCGCAGCACCGCATGCTTGCAGCTTCTCCAGCTCCGCCTCACAATCAGGGCAAAAACCTACTTTTTTAAAATCCGATTCACACTGTGCACAATGGTATTGTCCCGTCCATTCCAGTTCGACATTGCAAGTCGGGCAAATGTTCTGCTGCATATCCCGTTCCTCTCTCTAAACTAAGCAATTTCGAGTAACGCATGCTACTCAAAATAACGAACAAGTATGTTGATCTTCATCACCGCCCCAACAAGTTTCACGAGGCGTTAACCATACTTGATACGTAGGATCTTATACTGATCGTCTGATATTTACTCCTTGATCAGCGATCACCCCTTAAAAGAATATTTATATAACCACACACCGAAAGCATAAGTTACATATTCTGCATTCCAATTTAATACAGAATAAAAAACCCTAAAGAGATTTAATTAAACGAAAAATCAGAATTTAATAAAAAGATCTTATTCAAAAAGCAGTGTTTACATTGGTGTGCATTTCGATAGTTTGAGCGTCGAGCTTAACGAGTTTAACTTGGATAAAAGCAAACTCATTTAAATGGCTCGCATGCGTTCCACCACAAGGGATTACCGCTAATTGACCTTCCCCTAAATCGCACTTCCAATAGCGAGAATCCGTTAATCTATCGCCGTGGCATTCCATGGTGATCATCGCATCTCTTTGAAGCCATTCAACCAGTTGGCCATTCACTTTTTCTGCAATCGCCTGGAGGTCATTCAGCATATCTGCACTGTTTAATCCTCTTTTACGGAGCGTTTTGCCTAAACGGTACGTATCGAGGCACTTGTCTGGAGTGACATAACTAGTAACTTGCGCATAGCTATTAAAGTCATAATAACCATGTGGGTCTTTGCGGTCTGCGTCTTTTCGCCAATAGTCTTCCGATAGTACTTTATTCAACGCCAAATACGCTAAGTGTCCTGCAGTGTGGCCTCGACTCACAGCATTTTGATAGTCTTTATCTACCGCTAATGTTACCAAGTCATTAATTGCAAATGATTCCGTACGTGATAAAACATGCACGACGACAAACACCCAACCTTCAGCATCACGCTTTACAGGGATGTCACTACCCACATACAAAGCACCACTCTCCTGCTCCACTGCTCCAACTTGGCAATCTACTACGTCATGCTCAGCCCCATTCACCTTCAACGTTCCTTTGTCTGCAGGGTGATCCGGCCATATGTGACTAACGGGATGGAACGGCGTGACATCTGTAATAACGTAAGTCACTTTTTCCGTAGATTGAACGAGCTGTATTTGTGCTTCTAATTGCCATGTTTGATGACAAAAACGAGTCTTTGTTGCTGTGATAGTCATTTTTACGATTACTTTTGATAAAAAAATACCCAAGTAGAAACTTGGGTATTCGAATTTCATTATTTATTGCGGTTTTTCACCATCGACATCATACGCTTACGTTTACGCTCTTGTGATAGCGTAAGCTTATTCGTACGGTTCTCGTATGGGTTATCACTGTTGTGGAAGTTAATGCGAATCGGTGTTCCCATAATTTCCAGAGACTTACGGAAGTAGTTCATCAGATAACGTTTATACGAATCTGGCAATTCACGAACCATGTTACCGTGGATAACAACGATCGGTGGGTTGTAGCCACCTGCGTGTGCGTATTTGAGTTTGATACGACGACCACGAACCATTGGCGGCTGGTGATCATCCACTGCCATCTTCATGATACGCGTCAGTACTGACGTACCCACGCGCGTTGTCGCCGAGTTATATGCTTCTTGGATAGATTCAAACAAGTGACCAACGCCAGTACCGTGCAGCGCAGAGATAAAGTGGATACGCGCGAAATCGACGAATCCTAGACGGCGGTCCAGTTCTTTCTTCACGCTTTCTTTCACGTCACTGTCTAGACCATCCCACTTGTTAACGGCGATGACAATTGAGCGGCCAGCATTCAGTGCAAAACCAAGCAAGCTTAGGTCTTGGTCTGAAATATTTTCACGAGCATCAATCACCAGTAGAACGACGTTTGCATCTTCTACCGCTTTCAGCGTCTTAACAACAGAGAACTTTTCAACCGTTTCATTGATACGACCACGACGACGAACACCTGCAGTGTCAATCAGTACGTATTCGCGTCCATCACGTTCCATCGGGATGTAGATAGAGTCGCGCGTTGTACCTGGCATATCGTATACAACTACACGTTCTTCACCCAGAATACGGTTAGTCAGTGTCGATTTACCTACATTCGGCCGACCGATGATCGCCAACTTAATCGGCTGCTCTTGAAGGCGTTTGAACTCTGCTTCTGCGTCTTCTTCAGTGTAATCTTCAACAAGAGGCTCTTCGTCTTCGAATCCAGTCAGGTCTTCAATCTCACCTTCTTCAGATTCACTTGTTAGTAGATCATCAAAGAATGGAGATAAAGCACGCTCAAGCAAAGCGGTCACACCACGGCCATGAGCGGCCGCAATCTGGTACATATCATCCACGCCGAGCTGCCAAAAGTCAGCACACGCCGCATCGGCATCAATACCATCGATTTTGTTTACTACCAGCATCGCTGGCTTTTCAATTTTACGCAGATGCGCAGCAATTGCTTCATCTGAAGGTGTCAGACCAGCACGACCGTCAACAAGGAACAATACAACATCAGCCTCATCAATCGCGGCTAATGACTGTTCTGCCATCTTTGTTTCCACGCCTTCTTCTGTGCCATCGATACCACCAGTATCAATCACAATGAATTCGTGCTCTTCACCAAGTCTCGCCTGGCCATATTTACGGTCTCGCGTTAGGCCTGGAAAGTCCGCAACCAACGCGTCACGAGTGCGAGTCAATCGGTTAAATAGTGTAGATTTACCTACGTTCGGACGCCCTACTAGAGCTACAACAGGTACCATAACAACCTCTACAATAATCTTTCTTCTGTAGTTATAGGTAACGACTTGCTCGATGCCAAATCAAACCAGCTTTTTACCTATAACCACGTCAGGGTTAATAAATTCAAACAACAAAACGGCTCCTAGCTGTCACCAGCCAGGAGCCGAATGTGAATTATATCACGATATTATTCGTTAATGGTTAGTTTCTTTACATCGCCGTTGCGAGTTGTAATCACATAACCATCCGACAATAACGTCGGGCCAACTGCCAAGCCACTATCATCGACAAACTGCTGCGCAACAAATTCGCCCGTTGAACGATCCATCCAGTGAAGGTAACCAAGCGTGTCACCGACAACGAGATAATTGCCAACAATAACTGGCGCTGTAAGTTGTCGGTGCTCAAGCAAGCTGTTTTCCCACAACTCAGTCCCGCTTCGTGAATCAACGGCAACAACATGATCTTTTTCCGTTATCACAAAGATGCGACTACCATCTGTAGAAATGTCTGTCGCAGATGAGTAATTACGCTTCCAAATCGGGTTCGCTGAACGCAAGTCAATGGCGATAAGTTGACCATTGTATCCAATGGTGAAAAGAGTACCGCCTAGCACAATTGGCGATGAATCAACGTCAACCAAACGATCAATTTCTGTCGCGCCTTTTGGCGTACCAACAGGCTGTTGCCAAATCAACTGACCACGCTCAACGATAGCAGCTGCGAGTCGGCCATTTGCCGTTCCCCAAAACACACCGCCGCCAATTGCAGTCGGAGTACTGTCGCCACGTAAAGTTAAGTTCGGCACTTCTGTACTCAATGCCCAGCGTTGCTCACCTGTACTCTCATTAAGGGCAATCAACATGCCTCGGCTAGTATTGATGATAATAAGGCCTGAATCTGCAACTGGCTTCGCCAGTACCTCACCACCAACTTTTACACGCCAAACAATTTCACCTGTTTCTTGGTCAAGAGAGATGACTTCACCATTCTCAGAGCCAATGTAAAGGTTTCCGTATGCCGCTGTGATACCACCAGAGAGACGAGCAATGACATCTTCTTCTAGGTCCGTTTGCCAACGTTGTTTACCATTCTCAGGATCGAGCGCTTTTACTAAGCCATCACGACTTGCCACGAACAATGTATCATTCGCAAATACAGGGGATAGCTTTGAAAAGTAATGACCGACACCATCGCCAACCGACGTGCTCCACTCACTACTGGTTGTAAACTGACTGTCTACCTGAGGTAGTGGCGCCATTACAATGGTGTCTTTCTCACCTGCACAACCGGCAAGTACTCCCATTGTTAACGCCCCTAGCAAGGCTTTCTTAAAGACTCTTTTCATCCAATGCGGTCCTTATTTCGCCAGATCGTCCAATTTCATTTGTAGTGTCGGGCTTGCATCTGCCGCTTGCTGAGCTTCAGTATACGCAGCGTACGCAGCATCTTTGTCACCTTGGCGAATCGCAATATCGCCACGAAGTTCAGCAATACGACCTGTCCATGCTGTATCAGTGACGTTACTTAGCTCTGCCGTTGCAGCGTCGAAGTTACCCATTTCCGTCTCAATACGCGCAATGCGGTAACTAATCAATGGTAACAACGCAGCATCTTGAGTGTTGCTTTGCGCCCACTTCAGTTGCTCCAATGCAGCAGAAAGGTCTTGAGCTTCAACTTGTGCTTTAGCAAGTTGTAGTGCAGCCAATACTGAATATTCTTTTACTTCATTTGACTCAATGAAAGCTTTCACGTCAGCTTGAGCATCAGTGCCTTTGTCTTGCAAAGCATTCATTGCTGTCGTGTAGCTTTGAGAAGCTGCTTCACTCGCCTGAATCACAGAATCCTGGTAGTAACGCCAGCCAAATAGACCACCTAAACCAACAACCGCACCGATGATGACGGCTTTGCCGTTTTCCTTCCACCAGTCTTTAATGGCTTCAACTTGTTGTTCTTCAGTATCGTAAAGTTCCACTTCCTGTCCTCTTAAAACATGTAAATGGCAGCTTAGCTGCCATTGTTCCTATTTCGTTTAAAGGCTCCACATTTGGGAGCCTTAGCTTACGAACTAGGATGTAATTTTGTTAGATTACTAAAAGACTTAAATCAGTGCTGCGATCTTTTCTGCAACTTCTGCTTGGTTGTAAGTCTCTTGCTCACCACCAGCTAAGTCTTTCAGTACTACAGTGTTATCCGCAACTTCGTTTTCGCCCAGAACCAATGCTACAACAGCACCAACTTTGTCTGCGCGTTTAAACTGTTTCTTGAAGTTACCGCCACCGAAGTGATTCATCACACGAACGCCTGGAACAGACTCGCGAAGCTGTTCTGCTAGCTTCATTCCTGCCATCATGGTGCCTTCACCCGCAGTGACTACGTACACGTCAACACTGCGACGAACGTCTGTCAGTTCCAACGTTTCTAGCATCAGTACTAGACGCTCTAGGCCCATTGCAAAGCCAACCGCTGGTGTTGGTTTACCACCTAATTGCTCTACAAGGCCATCGTAACGACCACCGCCACATACAGTGCCTTGAGCACCTAGGCTCTCAGTGATCCACTCAAATACCGTGCGATTGTAGTAATCCAGACCACGAACTAGACGTTCGTTAACTGTGTATTTGATACCTGCGGCGTCTAAAAGTTCACATAGACCTGCGAAGTGTGCTTTAGATTCTTCACCCAAGTAATCTGAAAGGCGAGGCGCATCACCTAAAATAGCTTGAACGTCTGGGTTCTTCGTATCCAGAACACGCAGTGGGTTCGTGTGCATGCGACGCTTACAATCTTCATCTAGCATATCAATATGTTGCTCAAGGAATGCAACCAGTGCAGTACGGTAGTCTGCGCGGTCTTCTTGAGAACCGATAGAGTTCAGCTCAAGACGGACATGTTCATTGATACCTAGCTCACGCCATAGACGCGCCGTCATCATGATAAGCTCTGCATCAACATCTGGACCATTTAGACCAAACACCTCAACACCACACTGGTGGAATTGACGGTAACGACCTTTCTGCGGACGTTCATGGCGGAACATAGGTCCCATGTACCACAGACGCTGTTCATCACGGTTGATCAGGCTGTTTTGGATACATGAACGTACACAACCCGCCGTACCTTCAGGGCGAAGTGTTAGGCTGTCGCCGTTACGGTCATCAAAGGTGTACATTTCTTTTGAAACGACGTCTGTTTCTTCACCAACAGCGCGGCTGAATAGGTTTGTTTCTTCAACGATTGGCATGCGCACTTCGTTATAACCGTATGCGCTAATTACATTTTTCACTGTGTTTTCTAATTTTTGCCACAGTGGCGACTGAGTTGGGAGGCAATCGTTCATGCCTCGAATTGCTTGAATTGTTTTTGCCACAATACTTACCGTAATTCTCGTTGAGATTAATCTTGTACTTTAACTTCGATGCGGTTTTCGCCATTCATCATAGCTGCTTTCGCACGGATCTTAGCTTCTAGCTTATTCACAAGGTCATCGTTATCAAAGCGCTCTTTCTGGCGTTTACCATCTTCGTAGAATGCGCTCTTCTTGTTACTACCTGCTAGACCTAAATGAGAAACTTCTGCTTCACCAGGGCCGTTTACCACACAACCGATGATAGACACATCCATTGGCGTGATGATGTCTTCTAAACGTTGCTCCAGTGCATTCACCGTACCAATCACATCGAATTCTTGGCGTGAGCAGCTTGGGCACGCAATAAAGTTGATGCCTCGAGAGCGAATGCGCAGAGATTTAAGGATGTCGAAACCGACTTTGATTTCTTCAACTGGATCGGCAGCCAAAGAGATACGCAGCGTATCGCCTATCCCTTCAGATAGCAGCATACCTAAGCCAACAGATGACTTAACAGCGCCAGCTCGAGCACCACCCGCCTCTGTGATACCTAAATGAAGAGGCTGATCGATTTTCTTCGCCAGCAGACGATATGAATCCACCGCAAGAAAAACGTCTGAAGCTTTCACGCTAACTTTAAATTGGTCAAAGTTAAGACGATCGAGATGGTCTACGTGACGCATCGCCGATTCAACCAAGGCTTCTGGCGTTGGCTCACCGTATTTCATCTGTAGGTCTTTTTCCAAAGATCCACCATTGACACCAATACGGATCGGGATGTTTTTATCGCGAGCGCAATCAACAACAGCGCGAATGCGCTCTTCATTGCCGATGTTACCTGGGTTGATACGTAAACAGTCAACTCCGTACTCCGCAACTTTCAGCGCGATACGATAATCGAAATGAATATCAGCCACTAATGGTACAGAAACTTGCTGTTTAATCAGTTTGAAAGCTTCTGCTGCGTCCATCGTAGGCACAGAAACTCGAACGATATCTGCGCCGACTTTTTCTAGTGCTCGGATTTGAGCGACTGTCGCTTCTACGTCAGTCGTGCGAGTGTTAGTCATTGACTGTACTGCAATTGGCGCACCATCACCAATTGGCACATCACCCACATAAATACGCGTCGATTTACGACGAATAATTGGAGATTCGTGTTGCATAATTTTTTATAACGGTAGAGTGAATCTAGCTACTTTGCCTGAAGTATACCCAGAAAGGTCGACAGGTTCACTTGCAAATGTCATTGTAACCCCTTCCGGTGCGCCTAATATCACTTTAAATGGCGCTTTTCCGGTAAGTTCTACATCTTGTCCTGGCTTATGAGTACCACTTACCAGCGTTTTACCATTGGTGTCTTTTACTTGAATCCAACAGTCCGCTTTAAACTTCATAGTAAGAAGTGTCATGCCTTCAGGTACTACTGGCGCAGGCTGTTCCTCTTCCGCCGCTTCAATCACGGCAACAGGTTCTTCAGAATCTACGCTTGTTGTATTTTCAGTTTCAGTCAGCAAAGGATCCGCCCCTTGCTCAACGGGTGCTTCAGTCGATTCAGCAATGCCTTCATTAGTTGAAGCAACTTCTTCAGGAGTGCTTGCGATTAACTCTTCAGCCGTCATCAAATCGATATCAGCTAATTCTTGAGCAGTGGGCTGCGGCGCTTCAACACTTGAATCCGTTACTTCCTTAGTTAGGCTATTCTCTTGTTGGTTTTGCCACCACCATGCCGCTGAAATGCCAATAATGACCAGCCCGATAACCCAAGTAAGGAGCATAATACGGCTATTGTGCTTCTCGTCTTTTGTTTTACGAGAGAAGCTTTGCATTTCAATTTCTTGCTCTTGAGGCTGAGCATCGGCAGTCTGCTCTAACGCCGTCAAAACCACCTTCTCATCAAGACCTACGAATTTAGCGTAAGAGCGTAAGTAACCACGCGTAAATGTCGCGACTTGTTGAGATTCAAATCGGTTATTTTCAATATCTTCAATCACAGAAATGCGAAGCCTCAGGCGATCGGCAACTTGCTTTTGGCTCATTCCCAAGGATTCACGTTTGTTTTTCAGTAATGTGCCAGCTTCAATAGAGAGTGGCACTTCATTCGTATTTTCGTGTTCTGTCATAATGGCGGTATTTAATCTGTTTTAGTGGCTAACGTGGTCATGTATTTTCGTTATTGTTCTTAAGCCTCTTTAAAGATAGCTAGCCTAAACGCGTTAACCAAAAATAATAATTTTAAGAAACTCTCAGCGATCTGAGTGCGAATACCCGTTTTGCAAAAATCAGCAAAACGTATGTGAGAAAGTGCTGAGAATTATCGGTGTCATCGTTAGTGTTACATACCATGATAAGCGAATGCGCAACGAAGACAAAAACTCTTTACACTCAAACTAACAGATAGCTCAAGCTTTTGTCCAAACTTTGACAAAGGAATTCGAAATTATACCCAAATAACCTTAGGTTGAAGAGTGATAGTCCCAAATCTTGGCGAAAATGTCCTAAACAATAAACAAAATAGCCAGAGCGAATGGCTCTGGCTATTTTTGAATTCCGGTCGTTTATACAGCTTTCACTTCAATGGTATCGGCACCGCGTGACGCTTTCAGCATTGCCGTACGTTTAGTTCGGTCAATTACATCACCGACCAACTGACCACATGCGGCATCAATGTCATCACCGCGCGTTTTACGAACCGTAACTGTGTGCTCGTATTGCATCAATGTTTTTTGGAAGCGATCAATACGTGAGTTACTTGGTTTCTTGTAAGGTGAACCTGGGTACGGGTTAAACGGAATCAAGTTAATCTTACATGGTGTGTCTTTCATCAATTCAGCCAGCTCGCGTGCATGGTCCATGTCATCGTTCACATGATCAAGCAACACGTACTCGACTGTTACTTTGCCACGGTTTGCATTAGATGAAGCAATGTAACGACGAACGGATGCTAGGAAATCTTGAATATCCCAACGATCGTTAATCGGCATGATTTCACTACGCAGCTTATCATTTGGCGCATGAAGAGAGATCGCCAACGCAACGTCGATTTTGCCCGTCATCTGATCAAGACCAGAAACCACACCTGATGTTGATACGGTTACGCGACGCTTCGACAAACCAAAGCCAAGATCATCCAACATTAACTCCAGTGCTGGAATCAAGTTCTTCATATTAAGAAGCGGCTCACCCATGCCCATCATCACCACGTTCGTAATTGGGCGACGGCCTGTTTCTTTCTCAAGACCAATTTCACGTGCAGCACGCCACACCTGGCCGATGATCTCTGAAACTTTCAAGTTACGGTTAAAACCCTGCTGTGCTGTTGAGCAGAACTTACATTCCAATGCACAACCTACTTGAGAAGATACACAAAGCGTTGCGCGATCATCTTCTGGAATGTAAACCGTTTCTACATCCTGATCACCAACCTTCATTGCCCACTTGATCGTGCCGTCTGAAGAATGCTGAGCTTCTGCTACAGTTGGTGCTTTAATTTCACACTTGTGTAAAAGCTTTTCGCGCAGCTTCTTGTTGATGTTTGTCATTTTTTCGAAGTCATCTACACCGAAATGGTAGATCCACTTCATAACCTGATCGGCACGAAACGCTTTCTCGCCAAGTTCTTCCGCGAAAAACTGACGCATGCCTTTGCGATCAAAGTCGAGTAGATTGATTTTTTCAGTGGTCATGTTGCCTCTCAATGACTGAAACAAGAATAAGGGCGCGAATTGTACAGCCTTTATTCAGCTACAACAAGGGGTGTAAGACCCTGAGTTTGCTAAGGCATTAAAATAAAAACGATTAAATTTTAATCAGACTTTACGGTGAGAATAATGATTAGACAACCGACAGCAAAAGCGTAGAAGTGGTGCAGAGAAAGCAGTGAGAAGAAACACACGTAACTAAGCTTTCCCCCTGTAAGGTGCTCAGATTAGCCAACGTCTTCGCGAGTACTTACGAATGAACTCGCCGATGAAATGGAGAACACGGAATAAAAAACCTCGGACAAATCCGAGGTTGTTACGAACTAGATCATCACGCAAAAGTGATGCATGAACGAGTTAGCGAGAGAAAACTTCTGATTCAGGGAAGAAAAACTCAATTTCACGAGCGGCAGACTCAGGGCTATCGGAACCATGAACTGAATTGTGACGCATGCTGAGTGCGTAATCAGCACGCAAAGTGCCGCATGCCGCTTCCTCTGGGTTGGTTTTACCCATTAGCTCGCGGTAACGTGCAATCGCATTTTCACCTTCCAATACCTGAACCATAATAGGACCAGATGTCATGAACTCTTTTAGAGGAGGGAAAAACTCTTTACCTTCATGCTCTGCATAAAAGCCGCTTGCCTGATCTTCTGTCAGGTGAACCATTTTGGCAGCGATGATACGTAGGCCAGCCTTTTCAATACGATTGTAGATTTCACCAATTAGGTTTCGCTCTACAGCATCAGGCTTAATGATTGAAAATGTTCTTTCTAGAGCCATAAAATTTCCTTTCTGTACTTGTAATAATAGTTGTGCTTTTAAAGTGACTTACTGGGTAAGAGCAGCACTCAAACAAGAGAGTGCTGCAATCAATCTTATTTTCCAGCTTGCTCATTGAGGAAACGAGCAAGTGTACGGACACCCATACCCGTTGCTCCCGCAGCCCATTTATCAGAAGCGGCTTTACGATACGTACCCGCACAGTCGAAATGTAACCAGCCTTTTTTGTAGTCCTCAACGAAGTAAGACAAGAACGCAGCTGCAGTACTTGCACCTGGAGAATAATCACCAGAGCTGATATTCGATAAATCGGCAAAATTAGATGGCAACATTTCTCGATGGAAATCAGCAAGTGGTAGCGGCCACAAGCCTTCTTTTTCCTGGCTTGCCGCCGTAAGCGCTTGATGCGATAGCTCATCATCAAAGCTCATTAGCGCATGGTAATCGTTACCTAACGCATTCTTCGCTGCGCCTGTTAGCGTCGCGCAGTCAATGATTAACTCAGGCTTTTGCTCACTGGCGTAGATAAGACCGTCTGCAAGCACCAAGCGACCTTCCGCGTCGGTATTCATAATCTCAACGGTTTTGCCGTTTTTGTAAGTGATGATGTCGCCAAGCTTAAGGGCACGGCCAGAAACCATGTTCTCAGCACAACACAAGATCAGTTTTACGCGCTTGTTTAAACCGCGCAAGATAGCTAATCCTAGGCCACCAGTGATAGTACCCGAGCCACCCATATCTGCTTTCATAGCACTCATGAAGGTAGAAGGCTTCAAGCTGTAACCACCGGAATCAAAGGTGATGCCTTTACCCACAAGACATGCGAATACAGGTGCGTTTTCGTCACCAGTTGGGTTGTAGTCTAACTGAAGCATCGCAGAAGTACGCTCAGAACCACGGCCTACTGCGTAAATACCTTCCCAACCTTCTGCCAACAAGTCTTTGTCTTTGACGATACGTGCTGTCACCGTGCCTTTCGGCGCAACAGATTTGATGAATTCAGCAGCCATTGTCGCTAGCTGACGAGGAGCAACTTCTTCTGCCGTTTTGTTGATAATATCGCGGGTAAAATCAGTCGAAGTAATACGAGCTTGAAGCTCTGCTTGATCTTCATCAGACAATGCTGCCCACTCAACTGAGCCATGTTTTTTAGGGTTACGGAACCCTTGGTGGAAAGCCCATACGCTCTCTAGATCCCAGTTATCACCAGAAAGAAAAATAGAACGAATTCCTTGGCCATCTAGCTGACGAGCTGCACGTTGAATTGCGCCGAGATCATGACCTTCACCTAAGTGAATAGTTGCGCCGTTTTCAGCGAATGAAAGCAGTGCTTTTTCACCCCAATGTGGTGCTGCCGACTCTTGACTTAAAAATACAGACATCTGTGTAGACATGGTTTCTCCTTGTCTTATAGCAGCGTTGCCTACGCTGCTTCTTTTTAATAACTCACGGATGTTAGCATTATGTAGGGCAAAAATGTCAATTGGATAAAAAAACGGACCTAAAGGTCCGCTTTTTTTAGTAAGAATTGTTAACTAGGCTGTGTTTTACAGACTTAGTCCGCTTCGTCCATCCAGCACATGATAACGGCTTCTAGAATCTTTTCATTAGAACGGTTTGGCTCATCGTCAAACTCATCTAACTCCATGATCCATTGATGAAGATCGGTAAAACGCACTGTTTTTGGATCGACATCTGGAAACTTGTCACAAAGTTCAATCGCGATATCGCGAGAATCTGTCCATTTCATTGCTCATCTTCCTTTTGCTTCTTCCCTATATTGGGAAGATAGTTTTAGTGATCTTCTGAAGCGTGGTTTAGTGTGTATTTAGGAATTTCTACCACCAAGTCTTCATCAGCAATTCTCGCCTGACACCCTAGGCGTGACTCAGGCTCTAGACCCCACGCTTTATCTAGCATGTCGTCTTCTAGTTCTTCACTTTCTTCTAGTGAATCAAAACCTTCACGGATGATTACGTGGCAGGTAGTACACGCACATGACTTCTCACACGCATGTTCAATACCGATACCGTTTTTTAGCGCTACGTCTAGAACGGTGTCACCAGAGTTTGCTTCCAACACTGCACCTTCTGGGCACAAATCATCGTGTGGTAATACAATAATCTTAGGCATAACTACTTATCTCTTATATATCGTCTACTGATTGACCTGACAACGCAGCTCGAATCGATTTATCCATACGGCGTGATGCGAAATCTTGGCTCGCTTTATCGGTATCTTTAATGCCTTGCTCTATCGCATCTGCATCATCACCATTACGCAGCTCAATCAAGGCTTCGATGGCTTTAATCAAGTTTTGTTTCTCTTGTTCTGATAGTAAGTCATCACCATCAGCTTGCATCGCTGCAATCAAACCTTCTATCACTCGGTCGGCTTCAACACGCTGCTCAGCTAAGGCACGAGCTTGCATGTCTTCTTTTGCGTGCGTCATTGAATCACGCAACATATCCGCCACTTCATTGTCACTTAAGCCGTAAGAAGGTTTTACTTGAATCTCTGATTGAACACCAGTGCTCTTCTCCATTGCCGTAACAGAAAGAAGGCCATCAGCGTCAACTTGGTAAGTCACGCGAATATGTGCCGCACCCGCTGCCATCGGAGGAATACCTTTTAACGAGAAGCGAGCAAGTGAACGACAGTCATCAACCATTTCACGTTCACCTTGTACCACATGAACACTCATCGCCGTTTGGCCATCTTTGAATGTGGTAAATTCTTGCGCACGCGCAACGGGAATCGTAGTGTTGCGGGGGATGATCTTCTCGACCAAACCACCCATGGTTTCAATACCGAGCGACAGTGGAATCACATCAAGAAGCAACATTTCAGAGTCAGGCTTGTTACCCGCGAGAATGTCTGCTTGGATACCCGCGCCGATTGCAACAACTTCATCAGGGTTAATGCTTGTCAGGGGTGTGCGACCAAAAAACTCGCCTACCATTTCACGAACCAGCAATGTACGGGTTGAGCCACCAACCATGACGACCTCGAGTACTTCATCTGCGTCGACATCCGCATCTTTTAATGCGCGACGACAAGACATCAGTGTTTTCTTCACTAGCGGACGAATCAGATCTTCGAACTGCTCGCGAGTCACGGTGCCTTTCCAACCAAAAACGTCAACGTCAACACTGTCTTGCTCAGAGAAAGCAATCTTAGCTTCAGTAGCAATGTTCAACAGTGTACGGTTCTTTTCTGCAGAAAGCGGCGCTTCTAGACCCGCTTGCTCCATTAAATAATCGGCAAATAAATGGTCGAAGTCGTCACCGCCTAATGCAGAGTCGCCACCTGTTGCTAATACTTCAAATACGCCTTTCGATAAACGTAGGATAGAGATATCAAAAGTACCGCCACCTAGATCGTAAACCGCAATCACACCTTCTTGACCTGAGTCTAGGCCATAAGCAATTGCCGCAGCGGTTGGTTCGTTAAGTAGACGGAGAACATGAAGACCAGCTAATTTCGCCGCATCTTTTGTACCTGCACGTTGCGCGTCATCAAAGTAAGCAGGAACGGTAATAACGACACCTGCTAACTCACCACCTAACGTATCTTCAGCTCGCTTACCCAATACTTTTAGGATGTCCGCAGATACTTCAATCGGGTTTTTGTCACCTTGAGGTGTTTGCAAAATTGGCAGGCCGTTTTCACTCTCTTTAAAACGATAAGGAAGTGAAGAGTAACGGGACTGAATGTCCTTTAATGAACGACCGATCAAACGTTTTACAGAGATAATCGTGTTCTCTGGTTCAAACTCTGCTTTGGCTTTGGCTTCGTGGCCGACCGTTAACGTTTCCTCAGCGTAATTAACGACTGAAGGTAAAATAGTACGGCCCTGCTCGTCCGCAAGTGGAGTTGCATCGCCGCTACGTACAGAAGCAACCAAAGAGTTGGTAGTACCTAAGTCGATACCCGCTGCTAACTTATGCTCATGAGGTGCCGAGCTTTGGCCCGGTTCTGCGATTTGAAGTAGTGCCATGATAGGTCCTTGTCACGCTTACTAGCCGAGGAGTTTGTCTTCGACTAGCTCAATTTCGTTCTTTAGTTTGGCAATGAATTTTAGCTTACGAACTCGGTCTGCGGCTTCAGCCCATAGACCATCATCAAGCTCTTGCTCGACGCTTGCCAGATGCTGTTTGTACATTTTGCTGACCTTAGAGTCGAAGTCAAAAAGCGCCGATTCAGGATCGGAGTTGTCAGCAATCTCTTCCAGTTCTTCGCGCAGTTCCATTTGCTCCATTAAGAACATCGGATCTTGCATTGTTTGCTGTTCACCTCGGATCTCAACACCTTGCTCAGCGAGGATATACTCGGCGCGAGAAATAGGATTTTTCAGAACTTGATAGGCATCGTTGATTTGCGCCGCCTTTTGCACCGCCATCAAACGGTCACGTTCTGAGCCCGTTGCAAAGTTATCCGGGTGGAAGCGTTTTTGTAGTTCTCGGAACTGAGAAGAAAGAAGGCTACCATCCAGCTTAAACTGACTTGGTAGCCCAAATAATTCAAAGTGATTCATTAAGTTCGGGTCCTAGTAAAGCCTTCCGGACTCGTTTGCCCAGAAGGACAATCAATTAGACGTTGAAGCTTTCACCACAACCACATTCACTTTTCGCGTTAGGGTTGTTGAATTCAAAACCTTCATTCAACCCTTCTTTCACGTAATCCAATTCAGTACCATCTAGGTACACTAAGCTCTTTTGATCGATGATAATTTTCACTCCAGAGAGTTCAAATACTTCGTCTTCTTCATTGAGCTCATCAACAAACTCAAGTACGTATGCCATGCCGGAACAACCAGTCGTCTTCACTCCAAGACGTAAACCGATACCTTTGCCTCGGTTATCTAGGAATGCTCTTACGCGACTTGCCGCTGATTCTGTCATTGTGATGGCCATACTGCACCTTAGTCTGTCTAAATTTCGATTGGAATGGGAGCGTCAAAGCTCCCATTATATTACGGAATAATTATTCTTGGTGTTTTTTCTTGTAGTCAGCAACCGCTGCTTTGATTGCATCTTCAGCAAGAATAGAACAGTGAACTTTCACTGGTGGAAGCTCTAGCTCTTCAGCAATCTCAGAGTTTTTAATTGCTGCCGCTTCATCAACTGACTTACCTTTTACCCACTCAGTTACTAGTGAGCTTGATGCGATTGCACTACCACAACCGTATGTTTTGAACTTCGCATCTTCGATGATACCTTCAGGTGTCACTTTGATTTGAAGCTTCATTACGTCACCACACGCAGGAGCGCCAACCATGCCGCTACCTACTGATGGATCTTCTTTATCGAATGAACCAACATTACGTGGGTTCTCGTAGTGATCAATTACTTTTTCGCTGTATGCCATGATAAATTACCTCGAATCCTCTATTTCAATCCCTGAGATTAATGGTGAGCCCATTCAACAGTGCTCAAATCAATCCCTTCTTTGTACATATCCCATAGAGGAGACATGTCGCGTAGCTTAGTCACTGCAACGCGGATTTGTTCAATTGCGTAATCAATTTCTTCTTCAGTCGTGAAACGACCAAACGAGAAACGAACCGAGCTGTGAGCCAATTCGTCATCCATGCCTAGGGCACGAAGAACGTAAGAAGGCTCAAGGCTTGCAGACGTACAAGCACTACCAGAAGATACCGCTAGATCTTTAAGCGACATTAGTAGTGATTCACCTTCTACGAATGCGAAACTGATGTTTAGGTTGTGTGGTACACGCTGCTCAAAGTCACCGTTTACCGTCACTGCTTCTAAGTCTTTCACGCCATCAAAAAGACGGTTACGAAGCGCTAAAGCATGATCGTAATCTTTTTGCATGTCTTCTTTTGCAATGCGGAATGCTTCACCCATACCTACGATTTGGTGAGTAGGTAGTGTACCAGAGCGGAAACCACGCTCATGACCGCCACCGTGCATTTGCGCTTCAAGACGAATACGAGGCTTACGACGTACATAAAGTGCACCGATACCTTTAGGACCGTAAACTTTGTGAGCAGAAAGTGAAATTAGATCAACTTTCATCTCTTGAACGTCGATTGGTAATTTACCAGCAGATTGCGCAGCGTCCACGTGGAAAACAATTTTACGCTCACGGCACAGTTCGCCGATCGCTGTAATGTCTTGAACCACACCAATCTCGTTGTTTACATGCATAATAGACACAAGCACGGTGTCATCACGCATGGCTGCTCTAAGCTTCTCTAGATCGATCAAGCCATTTGATTCTGGCTCAAGGTAAGTCACTTCAAAGCCTTCACGCTCAAGTTGACGACATGGGTCAAGAACGGCTTTGTGCTCTGTTTTACAAGTGATTACGTGCTTGCCTTTCTTCGAGTAAAAGTGCGCTGCACCTTTAATCGCAAGGTTGTCTGATTCTGTCGCACCAGATGTAAATACGATTTCGCGAGGATCTGCATTTAGAAGGTCAGCAATTTGCTCACGAGCAGTATCGACCGCTTCTTCTGCCTGCCAGCCGTAACGGTGCGAACGTGACGCTGGGTTGCCAAATGTGCCATCCATTGTCATGTACTGAACCATTTTTTCAGCAACACGTGGATCAACTGGACATGTAGCGGAATAATCAAGATAAATCGGCAGTTTCATTCTCTACTCCAATGTAAAAAGCTGACCGCTAAGAGCGGACGTTTACACCGATGGGCGCGGCGGTTGTATTTTTGTTTGATAGCCCATGGGTTACCGCCAGATCAATGTCCTGACGATCAGAAATTTCGAGTACTTCATTGTCTGTCATCAACTCACCAAGAGTGATGTTATTCAAAAAGTCACTAATGCGAGAGCTTAGGTCACGCCACAGCGTGTGAGTAAGGCAACGTGTTCCACCTTGGCAATCTCCTTTACCTTGGCATTTGGTTGCATCTACTGACTCATCAACGGCAGCAATCACGGTACCAATAGCGATACTGTGAGCGTCGGCACCAAGTCGGTAACCACCACCAGGACCACGAACGCTGGCAACGAGACCTGCTTTACGCAATTTTGAAAATAGCTGCTCTAAGTAAGAGAGCGAGATCCCTTGACGCTCTGAAATATCAGCCAGAGGTACAGGGTTTTGTTGCGAATGCAGTGCCACATCCAGCATGGCTGTCACCGCATATCTTCCTTTAGATGTAAGTTTCATACCACACCGTATCCACATGGTTTGTAATGGTTAAGATTTTTCCATACCTGAGTAATTTGGTCAAGTATTTATTTGACCATTTTACTCAGGTATTCATCCTTACACCTAAAGTGGTTATTATTTACTCAGAACTTCTTTTCTATCGAAGTCAAAACGCCTCGTAGAATATTAAGTTCTTGGGTTTCTGGTCGAGCACGAGAGAACAAACGGCGCAACTTATTCATCACCTGTCCAGGTTGCTCTTTGTTAATAAACTGGGTCTCAACCATCACCTTTTCAAGATGCTCGAAGAACATTTCGAGTTCTCGATGACGCGGGTATTCTTCCGATTCATTTGGGGAAAACTGGCTTTGCTCTAAGTTCAAGTGTGCAACTCGCACTTCGTAACTGAGAGTTTGTACAGCCATAGCTAGGTTAAGCGAGCTGTACTCAGGATTAGCGGGAATACAAACATGGTAGTGGCACTTTTGTAGCTCTTCGTTTGTCAAACCAGTTCTTTCTCGGCCAAACACGAGCGCAACCGGATGCTTTCGGCCTTCAACTGCAAATTTCTCACCGCATTCACGTGGCTCGAGCATTGGCCATTCTAATGTACGAGAGCGGGCGCTAGAACCCACAACAAGGCCACAATCTTCAACCGCTTCTTCTAATGTGCCGACAATCTTTGCATTTTGAGCAATATCACCAGCACCCGCAGCTAAAGCAAGAGTTTGTTCATCCACTTCACATTGTGGATCGACTAATACTAGTTGGTTTAAACCCATCACTTTCATTGCTCGAGCTGCTGAGCCAATATTGCCTGAATGAGAGGTACCTACGAGTACAATTTTTACTTGATCCAACATCTGTGTTTGCTACCTAAATTAAAACCGCAGAATGTTATCATAGTTTTTTAAGACACCCTAGAGGCAAGCAGACCTCTCTTCTCATTCTTGGTTATTGTTCTCGTCCGCAGTATGCTCTGTACACTCAACCAGCCGCATTTAGAACAAAAAATAACCACTTCCCTTTTTAATTATCTCTGGTATACTCGCCGCCGCTTTCATTTGTTCTTTAACATCCGTTGGGAAATTCGTATGCATCCAATGCTAAACATTGCTATTCGCGCTGCGCGAAAGGCAGGCAATCATATTGCTAAATCATTAGAAAACACTGATAAAGTAGAATCTACTCTTAAAGGCACTAATGACTTTGTCACTAACGTAGACAAAGAAGCAGAATACATCATCATCGATACTATCAAGCAGTCTTACCCTGAGCACTGTATCGTTGCTGAAGAACAAGGTCTTATCGAAGGTAAAGATAAAGACGTACAATGGATCATCGACCCACTGGATGGCACCACTAACTTTGTAAAAGGTTACCCAACTTTCGCGGTTTCTATCGCTGTTCGTATTAAGGGCAAAACTGAAGTTGCTTGTGTTTACGATCCAATGCAAAACGAGCTATTCACTGCACAACGCGGTGCCGGCGCTCAACTAAACAGTGCACGTATTCGTGTTGCTCAACTAAAAGACCTTCAAGGCACTGTTCTAGCAACAGGCTTCCCATTCAAGCAGAAACAACACGCTGAGTCTTACATCAAGATCGTTGGTGCGCTATTCACTGAATGTGCTGATTTCCGTCGTAGCGGCTCTGCTGCTCTTGACCTTTGTTACGTGGCTGCTGGCCGTGTTGATGGTTACTTCGAGCTAGGCCTAAAACCTTGGGATATGGCAGCAGGTGAGCTTATTGCTCGTGAAGCTGGCGCAATCCTAACTGACTTTGCTGGCGGCACTGACTACATGAAGTCTGGTAACATCGTTGCTTCAAGCGCTCGTGGCGTAAAATCTATCCTTAAGCACATTCGCGAAAACGGTAACAGCGCGATCCTTAAGTAAGATTTGAAAGTCATATATAGCCCGTCACGCTGATGACTTTAGAAAGCCCCGCTCATTGAGCTGGGCTTTTTTGTATCTACCGAACCGTATCTACTTAGCTGCAATGTAAGGCTCTCCATACAATGAGGTTCGGCAAACTCACGACTCTATTCAGATACAAAAAAACCGCTGATTGTTCAGCGGTTTTTGTTTTCGGTTCTCAATCTGCCTTATGGCATTTCGTCGAACTCTGCACCTTCTTTTTCTACTTGAGGTGGCATCAAGTGCTCTTTCTGGATACCCAGTTTTAGAGCCAGTGCTGATGCTACGTAGATAGAAGAGTAAGTACCTACAGTGATACCGAGTAAAAGTGCGGTTGCGAAGCCGTGAATCATCGCACCACCCTGCATGAACAGTGCAATTACCACGAACAGCGTCGTACCAGATGTAATCAATGTACGGCTCAACGTTTGAGTGATTGAGGCGTCCATGATGTCCGAAGGTTCACCCTTACGCATCTTACGGAAGTTTTCACGAATCCGGTCAAATACAACTATGGTATCGTTGAGTGAGTAGCCCACAACCGTCAGTAGCGCAGCTACGATGGTCAGGTCAACTTCAATTTGTAGAAACGAGAAGACACCTAGCGTGATAATTATATCGTGAGCCAATGCCATTACCGCACCAGCCGCTAGACGCCATTCAAATCGCATCGATACATAAAGCAGGATACAGATCAGCGATACCAAGATCGCTAGACCACCAGCTTCTGTTAGCTCATCACCAACGTTGGGACCTACGAACTCAATACGACGCATTTCTACGCTTTCGCCAGTACCATCTTTGATAGCACCAATGATTTGGTTACCTAGCGTTTCACCAGAAACGTCATCACGTGGACGAAGACGGACCATGACTTCACGAGCACTACCGAAGTTTTGTACTGTCGCATCACCAAAGCCTTTGGAATCTAGTGCTGCACGAATCTCTTCAAGGTTTGCTGGCTGTTCAAAACCTACCTCGATAAGCGTACCGCCAGTGAAATCTAGACCCCAATTAAGCCACTTGGTTGACAAAGTGAAGATAGAAGCAGCAATCATTATAATTGAAAAAACGAATGCTACTTTCGACCAACGCATAAAGCCGATCGTCTTCTCTGCTTTTAGAATTTGAAACATATTAATTCCCAGCCTTAGATCGACAATTTATCAACGCGTTTGCCACCGTAGATCAGGTTCACGATACAACGTGTACCAATAATGGCGGTGAACATTGAAGTTAAGATACCGATAGATAGAGTAACTGCGAAACCTTTCACCGCACCTGTACCGACCGCAAATAGAATGATTGCAGTAATTAGTGTTGTGATGTTCGCATCAGCAATCGTGCTGAATGCATTCGCGTAACCTTGGTGAATTGCTTGTTGTGGACTGCGTCCATCACGAATTTCTTCACGGATACGCTCGAAGATCAGTACGTTCGCATCAACCGCCATACCGACTGTTAACACGATACCGGCTATCCCTGGAAGCGTCATGGTAGCGCCTGGAATCATCGACATAACACCAATGATAAGCACCAAGTTTGCCATTAGAGCGATGTTTGCAATCAAACCAAAGCCGCGGTAGTAAAGCAGCGTAAATAGCATTACGGCAACCATACCCCAGATACATGCTTGGATACCCATATCGATGTTTTGCTGGCCCATTGATGGACCAATGGTACGTTCTTCAACGATAGAGATAGGTGCAATCAGTGCACCAGCACGTAGTAGAAGTGCTAGGTTGTGTGCTTCTGCAGCAGAGTCGATACCTGTAATACGGAAGTTACGACCAAGAGCCGATTGAATCGTTGCTTGGTTGATGACTTCTTCATGCTTATCCAGAATAACTTTGCCTTCAGGCGTACGACGGCCACTGTCTTTGTATTCTGCAAACACGGTAGCCATTAGCTTACCAATGTTCTTCTTAGAGAACGCAGACATCTTATTACCACCTTCGCTGTCTAGCGAGATGTTAACTTGTGGACGACCATATTCATCAACACTTGAGCTTGCATCTGTGATGCTTTGACCGCCAAGAATAACGCGCTTCTTAAGCACAACTGGGCGACCATCACGGTCCATCTTGATTTCACTACCTGCTGGCGCACGACCATTTGCCGCTGCCGATAGGTCAGCTTTATCATCAACTTCACGGAATTCAAGCGTTGCCGTAGCTCCGAGAATTTCTTTTGCACGAGCAGTGTCTTGAACACCAGGCAGTTCAACCACAATGCGACTAGCACCTTGACGTTGAACCAATGGTTCCGCAACACCTAGTTCGTTGACACGATTACGCAAAATCGTAATGTTTTGCTCAACAGCATAGTTACGGATCTCTTGTAAACGTTGCTCAGTAAAAGTGGCAGTAAGAGCGTAACGGCCATTTGAATCAGAATCGACAAAAATCATGTCCGGGTGATTCTTTTCTAGCGTTGCTTTCGCTTCTGCTAATTGCTCTTCGTTACGCAACAACACTTCTACCGCTTCTTTTCCAGAAGGGCGGATTGCACGGTAACGAATCTTGGCGTCACGAAGTTCGCTACGGAAAGCTTCTTCTTGTTGACCAACAAGCTTTTCCATCGCTGCATCCATATCCACTTCCATTAAGAAGTGAACACCACCGCGAAGGTCAAGACCTAGCTTCAATGGTGACGCGCCAATCGCTTCTAGCCAATCGGGTGTAGAAGGTGCAAGGTTAAGTGCAACAATTGTGTCTTTGCCTAGCGCTTCGCTGATGACATCACGAGCACTGATTTGTGTGTCAGTGTCGTTAAAACGAACAAGAATTGATCCATCTTCGAGAGCAATGGATTTATGAGAAAGTTGCTCTTTGTTAAGAGCAGTAGTGACAGCATCCAGCGTTGACATATCTACAGAGGCGCCACGCGCCCCTGTAACTTGAATAGCCGGATCTTCACCGTAGATATTTGGAAGTGCGTATAACGCAGCGGTGATGATGGCAAAAAGCACCATCAAGTACTTCCATAATGGATAACGGTTTAGCACAGCGAGGATCCTTTAGCTGTTTTATAGAGACTTAAGCGTACCTTTTGGTAGCACTGCAGTGATGAAGTCTTTCTTGATTACTACTTCATTGTTCGCGTTAAGCTCAATTGAAATGTAGTCATTGTCTTCAGCAATCTTAGTGATTTTACCCACTAGGCCACCGCTAGTTAAAACTTCGTCGCCTTTGCCCATAGAAGCCATTAGGTTTTTGTGTTCTTTTACGCGTTTCGCTTGTGGGCGATAAATCATGAAGTAAAAGATCACTGCGAACATGCCAAGCATGATTAGCATTTCAAAACCACCGCCTGCTGGCGCGCCTTCTGCTGCTGCGTGAGCCTGAGAAATAAACATTAAAACATCCTCATTATATTTTATTGATAATCAAACAAATTGGGCTTTCGCATTTTAGATTCAAGTCTGAGAGTAACTAATAGAGATCGCTCTCTCAAAAATAACGTGCGTTAGCCTACTTTATTAGCAAAAGCCTCTGGCGACATGCCAAAGGCTTTAATTCTTTTAGTTTTTCAATTACTGCTCTTTTGCTAGTGGTGGCACTTCACGGCCACGACGCTCATAGAACTCAGTAACAAATTCATCGAAGCGATCTTCATCAATTGCTTTACGAATGCTTTCCATCAGACGTTGGTAGTAACGCAGGTTATGGATTGTATTCAAGCGAGCGCCTAAGATTTCATTACAACGCTCTAAATGGTGAAGGTACGACTTGCTGTAGTTTTGACAAGTGTAACAGTCACAATGCGGATCCAATGGTGTTGTATCCGTTTTATGTTTCGCATTACGGATCTTGATCACACCACCAGTCACAAATAAGTGACCATTACGTGCGTTACGCGTTGGCATTACACAGTCAAACATGTCGATACCACGACGAACACCTTCAACCAAGTCTTCTGGCTTACCTACGCCCATCAAGTAGCGAGGTTTGTCTTCAGGAAGTTGAGGACAAGTATGCTCAAGAATACGGTGCATGTCTTCTTTAGGCTCACCTACTGCCAAACCACCAACCGCGTAACCGTCAAAACCGATTTCCGTTAGACCTTTTACCGACACATCACGTAAATCTTCGTAAACACCACCTTGGACAATACCAAATAGGTTGTTCGGGTTTTCTAGCTTCTCGAAGTGGTCACGTGAACGCTGTGCCCAGCGTAATGACATTTCCATCGATTTCTTCGCTTCATCGTGTGTCGCTGGGTAAGGCGTACACTCGTCAAAAATCATAACGATGTCAGAGCCCAGGTCTTTTTGAATTTCCATCGACTTTTCTGCGTCCATGAAAATCTTGTCACCGTTTACTGGGTTACGAAAGTGAACACCTTCTTCAGTGATCGTACGCATCTTACCAAGGCTGAATACTTGAAAGCCGCCTGAATCAGTAAGAATAGGACCGTGCCAGTTCATAAAATCGTGCAGGTCACCGTGCATTTTCATCACTTCTTGACCAGGACGTAGCCACAGGTGGAACGTATTACCTAGCAGAATTTCTGCACCAGTACCTTTTACTTCTTCTGGTGTCATACCTTTAACGGTACCGTAAGTACCTACTGGCATGAACGCAGGAGTTTGAACAGTGCCGCGTTCGAAAGTCAGTTGACCACGACGTGCATTGCCGTTTTTCTTCTTAAGATCGAATTTTAATTTCACGATGCCTCCGGGTGTCAGAGAAACAGTCTGACTGAGTGTTTAGGGCTCTACCCTACTTTAAGGAGCGGTCGCTTTTCCTTGCGAGAGACAAAGCAATGGATGCTTTATTTCCTAGCTTACTGCTAGCACTCGTAAATCTATTTTTAACTACGCCGTTTTCTTCTTGATGAACATTGAATCGCCATACGAGAAGAAACGGTATTTGTTTTCCACCGCATGTTTGTAAGCATTCATGGTGTTCTCGTATCCAGCAAATGCACTCACCAACATGATCAGTGTTGATTCAGGCAAGTGGAAGTTTGTGATCAAGCAATCCACTAGCTGATATTCGTAACCAGGGAAAATAAAGATTTCAGTATCGCCAAAGAATGGGGCCAGCTCAGTCCCTTTTTGCAATGCGTCTTGCGCTGCACTTTCAAGTGAACGCACAGATGTGGTACCAACAGCAATAATTCGTCCGCCACGCGCTTTCGTCGCTTTAATTGCTTCGACGACTTCTTGTGGTACTTCTACGTACTCGGCATGCATGTGGTGATCGTTGATATTTTCCACTTTTACCGGCTGGAATGTACCCGCCCCAACGTGCAAAGTAACGTAAGCAAACTCTGCACCTTTCGCTTTGATTTTCTCCAAGAGAACATCATCAAAGTGAAGGCCCGCTGTAGGTGCCGCAACCGCACCTGGCTTTTGATTATATACCGTTTGGTAACGCTCTTTATCTGCATCTTCGTCTGGACGGTCGATGTAAGGAGGAAGCGGCATATGGCCGATTTCTTCCAGAATTTCTAGTACCGTCTTATCAGAACTAAATTTCAGTTCAAATAAAGCATCATGGCGTGCAACCATCTCTGCTGAATATTCATCATTCTCGCCAACAATAATGGTTGTACCTGGTTTTGGTGATTTAGAGCAACGAACGTGCGCGAGGATGCTTTTCTCATCCAACATGCGCTCCACTAGCACTTCTAATTTACCGCCCGATTCCTTGCGGCCAAAAAGACGAGCAGGAATAACACGAGTATTATTAAACACCACTAAGTCACCGGGTTGAACTTGGCCCAATACATCAGTAAATGTGCCATCAATGAGCTCTCCGGTATTGCCGTCCATTTGCAGCAGTCGGCTAGCGGTACGCTCTGGTTGAGGGTAGCGAGCGATGAGTTCATCTGGAAGGTCGAAATGGAAAT
Organism: Vibrio sp. 1641; assembly: GCF_033339995.1. Taxonomy (NCBI): domain Bacteria; kingdom Pseudomonadati; phylum Pseudomonadota; class Gammaproteobacteria; order Vibrionales; family Vibrionaceae; genus Vibrio; species Vibrio sp. 1641. The sequence continues at coordinate 27,611 of NZ_JAWOVP010000007.1, read as the reverse complement.
CTGATACTTGCATGTTACTTGTCTTATCTATTGGTCAAATCACGTCTAGGCGACGATAAAATTGCGACGAGTTTTTCGCAGCAGACTAGTATATGTTTACATGCTGCAATAGCAAGCAAATCACCAGAATATAGCAGTAAAAGCCATGGTGAAGAGTGTAATAAAACGTGAAAAGCCTCGATGACTTGGCACTATTTTTAATTTGAGCCCCAAAGAGAGAACATGAAAAAAGCAAAGCAACGTATACCGCTGCTTATTAGTTTGGCATTCCAATCGCCCTATCAAACCTCACGCTTTCGCCACAAGAATAACGGCACGAATAAACCCAATAACCAAAACCCTAGACTGCCACCTTCATCATCTGAGCCTTTGAAATCACAGTTATTGGTCGCAATGCCATCGTGACACTCTTTATTGTCACCACTTTCATTGTTAGCACTTTTGATAAAATTCGGCGCAATGATGTAACGACTTGGTGGCGCATCGGCAGTGATGTAAGACTGTACCCAGTCGTAATAGTGGCTCACCTTGGTATAGAAACTTGGGATCGTCAAAGAGCCACACGTTGGTAGAATAAGAGGGCCGCCACTAACAATACCAATTTGTTTGCCGGTCGCCACATCGACCAACGGGCCACCACTGTCACCTTTACATGCAGAGTTGCCATATTGGGTATGGCTATCCGGCTCCAATACATGGTTTTGTGTTGGTAGCGTACAGATTTTGGTTTGGTTTTCTCTTGAGTCGATAATCCCCGGAAAACTGCTGCCAATTTCTAAACGCTCATAACATTTGTCGATGGGTAAAAATGTACTAATGGTGGTTTTGAGCGTATTGGAAGGTTCAGAAGCATCCGGCTGAGTGGTCCCCCACCCAAACACTTGCACATTTTCGACACGTTGATTGGTCAGGTAATTATCGTTCCAATCCGCCACCAAACGTGCTTCGATACTCTCCATGTCAACTTTACTCGCTAGGTCAGCAAAGCTCGCGTTTGCCACTGGGCGCGTGAGATACAGCAACGCGATGTCTGAATCTAAACCGGTTTGGATAGGTTTCACGTTGCCATTACTGTCGGTCTCAGCTTTTGAAATCCGGGTGTAATCCGGATGAACCACAACGTGAGACACCGGATAGAAGTTATCAAGCCCTGCAGAATTAAGTTCATACACATTCGCATTCACCGACAGCTCACCCGGCGGGGTCACATAGTAGGTTGCTTCATTGGTTCCTTGTCCCATCACCACACAGTGCGCCGCAGTCAGTACCCATTGCTCTGTCAGCATCGTTCCACCACACAGCGGAAACTCTGCCATATTACTTGCTCGCAAAGTAACGCGGTCAACAGGATCGGTTTGTTCATCTCCTAACACAATCGCCTGTGTTGATGGCACACTGAATGCCGCCACTGCCAGCGCAATAAGTTTGTTACACGTTGTTCGTTTCATCTAGGTTGCTGTCTTCAATTTGGTAAGCCTGGACGTATCTTCTTCGAGAGAAGAATCTTGGAAAATCCAGCGAATAAAAATGTGCGATTCAATTCATTGGATTACCTTGGGGACACATTCAATATCAACTAAAAATGCCAACTGACTCGCACACAAACCGACTTATTCAAATTAATAAAAACACCAATAAAACACAGATTACGCAGCCCATCAGCATTGTGCTATTTAATTGATGAAAAACGAGTTAGCTCCCAGATATACAGAAAAATATTCTCTATATTTAAGAGAAGGACAATGCCGCTGGAGGTCTCTATGATCAAGGTTGAAGACATGATGACTCGTAATCCTCATACCTTACTGCGCACGCACACCTTGCGTGATGCAAAAAGCATGATGGATGCGCTTGATATTCGACACATTCCGGTTGTTGATGCCAATAACCACTTACAAGGCTTGGTGACTCAACGCGACATTCTTGCTGCTCAAGAATCGAGCTTGCACCCAGATGAGGCTGAACAATCTTTTACTTTAGACACACCGCTCTACGAAATGATGCACACCAACATCATGACGGCAGAGCCTATCGCGGGGCTCAAAGAGAGCGCTATCTATATGCAAAAGCATAAAGTTGGCTGTCTACCTGTTGTCACCAAAGGTCGATTGGTCGGCATTATTACTGATAGTGACTTCGTGACGATTGCGATTAACTTATTGGAACTACAAGAAGAAGTGGAACCTGAAGAAATCGAGCAGGAAGAGTAGTACGCAAGCGTATTCTCTTTGTTGTAAGTTTCGTTTTTACACCGGTTAAACGAAAAAAGAGCGGCAGGGTTGCCGCTCAAAATGCCATTACTGACGCTGATTAAGGAAGTGTTTCTCTGCCAATTAGAATTGGTCTTCTTCGGTCGAACCTGTCAATGCTGTCACTGAAGAGTTACCACCTTGGATAGTATTGGTCATTCTATCGAAGTAACCTGTACCTACTTCTTGTTGGTGCGCAACAAACGTATAACCTTTTTCAGCCGCTTGGAATTCAGGACGCTGAACTTTCTCAACATAATGACGCATACCTTCACCTTGAGCGTAAGCGTGTGCCAGTTCAAACATGTTGAACCACATGTTGTGAATGCCTGCTAGCGTGATGAATTGGTACTTGTAGCCCATGTCTGCAAGCTCTTGTTGGAACTTAGCAATGGTTTCTGCATCTAGGTTTTTCTCCCAGTTGAATGAAGGCGAGCAGTTGTACGCCAACAATTGATCTGGGTATTCAGCGTGAATTGCTTCTGCAAACTTACGTGCTTCTTCCAAACATGGCGTAGCCGTTTCACACCAAATCAAGTCTGCATATGGTGCGTAAGCCAGACCGCGAGAAATCGCTTGGTCGATACCCGCGCGAACGCGGTAGAAACCTTCTTGAGTACGCTCACCTTCAATAAAGTCTTTATCATATGGGTCGCAATCTGAAGTAATGAGATCCGCCGCATTCGCATCAGTACGAGCAATAACTAATGTTGTTGTTCCCGCTACGTCAGCAGCCAAACGAGCTGCAACGAGCTTTTGTACCGCTTCTTGCGTAGGAACTAATACCTTACCACCCATATGACCACACTTTTTCACCGATGCTAACTGGTCTTCAAAGTGAACGCCCGCGGCACCGGCTTCGATCATCGATTTCATTAGTTCGTAAGCGTTAAGCACACCACCAAAGCCCGCTTCAGCATCCGCTACGATAGGTAGGAAGTAATCAATACCACCTTCATCTTCAGGCGTCTTACCAGCAGCCCACTGAATTTGGTCTGCACGACGGAATGAGTTGTTGATGCGTTTTACTACTGACGGTACAGAATCTACTGGGTAAAGAGATTGGTCTGGATACATCGTCGAGGCGGTGTTGTTATCCGCCGCTACCTGCCAGCCTGACAAGTAAATCGCTTCAATACCTGCTTTAGCTTGTTGAACCGCTTGACCACCCGTTAGCGCACCAAGACAGTTTACGTAACCTTTTTTCGCACTACCGTTGACCAGTGACCAAAGTTTGTCTGCACCACGTTGTGCAATTGTGTTTGCAGGCACCATAGAGCCACGCAGTTCCACCACTTCCTCGGCAGTGTAAGTACGCTTCACATTTTTCCAGCGTGGATTAGTTGCCCAGTCTTTTTCCAGAGCTTCAATTTGTTGGCGGCGAGTTAAGTTAGTCATTGGTCTATCCCTCTTTATAATTTGCACTTTATGCGTGTGCGTTGAGTTTCCGTTCTCAGGCAGTACTTCCCTATCTGCCTTGAAAATCCTTCACGTTATTGGTGTTACAGTTATTCTTTATTAATCCAGGTAGTCATAACCAGGAACTGTCAAAAAGTTGGTCAGTTCATCGCTCGTCGTGAGCCTTGCCATTAAGTCTGCTGCTTCTTCAAATCGACCCGCATGGTAGCGCTGTTCGCCAATTTCTTGCTTCACGACTTCAATCTCCTCTTTGAGATAGAGCTCGAACAGCTCTTTAGTGACCTTTAATCCGTTGTCTAGCGACTTGCCGTGTTGAATCCATTGCCAGATAGAGGCGCGTGAGATTTCTGCCGTTGCTGCGTCTTCCATCAGTCCGTAAATCGGCACACAACCATTGCCAGAAATCCAAGCTTCGATGTATTGCAGCGCAACGCGAATATTGTGGCGCATTCCGCCTTCAGTGCGCTCGCCTTCACAAGGCTCAAGCAGTTCAGCTGCTGTAATAGGCGCATCCTCTGCACGGCTCACATCCAACTGGTTGGTGCGTTCACCCAGCACAGCACTAAAGACTTCCATAGCAGTGTCAGCCAAACCTGGATGAGCCACCCAGGTACCGTCGTGGCCGTTGTTAGCTTCTAACGATTTGTCAGTCTGGATCTTGTCTAATACTTTTTGATTCTCTTTCGGGTCTTTAGCTGGGATAAATGCGGCCATTCCTCCCATCGCGAAAGCACCTCGTTTATGGCAAGTACGTACCAATAATCGCGAGTAAGCGTTTAAGAATGGCTTGTCCATCGTTACCACTTGGCGATCTGGCAGTACTCGGTCTGAGTGTTTTTTCAATGTTTTGATATAGCTAAAGATGTAATCCCAGCGACCACAGTTCAAACCAACGATGTGTTCTTTAAGCGAGAACAGAATCTCGTCCATTTCGAATACCGCTGGTAAGGTTTCAATCAGCACAGTCGCTTTGATCGTGCCTGTATCCAAACCGAAGTAGTCTTCCGTGAAATGGAACACTTCGCTCCACCACTTCGCTTCGTGATGCGATTGCAGTTTTGGAAGGTAGAAATAAGGGCCACTGCCTTTTTGAAGTAACGCTTTGTAGTTGTTATAGAAATACAGAGCGAAATCGAATAGCGCACCTGGAATGATCTGACCGTGCCACGTAACGTGTTTTTCTTTTAAATGAAGGCCGCGAACACGGCAGATCAACACCGCTGGGTCATCTTCCAGCTGATAATGTTTGCCATTGCCAGGATTGGTGTAACTGATGGTGCCATTAACAGCATCGCGCAAGTTAATTTGACCATCTAGCACTTTACTCCATGCAGGAGACATTGAATCTTCGAAGTCTGCCATGAACACTTTTACATTCGCATTCAGTGCGTTAATCACCATCTTGCGGTCAGTTGGTCCGGTAATCTCCACACGGCGATCTTGCAGATCTTGTGGGATTCCTAGGATCTTCCAACTTCCTTCACGGATGTCTTGTGTCTCTGGTAGAAAATCTGGTAGCTCACCAGCATCAATACGTGCTTGCTTCTCTTCTCTTGCTTCCAGCAACTGTTCAACACGTCCGGCAAATTTTTCACACAGTAGAGATAAAAAGGTTTGGGCTTCAACAGGGAAAATTGCTTGATGTTCTGGAGCAACGACTCCATTCACCTCAAGCATGCCTTGGGTTTGCTTTAGTTGTTGTGTTTTTTGTTCTGTCTGAGCAAGCATAATCATTCATCCTTAACGTGCTTTATCCATCTTGGGCAGTCAGCGTAAAGCTACATTTGTAAGTTATGAACAACAAATTACATCCTTTAACTTTGTGTTCAACTCGTCTAGCCATGTCGATAGATTGCGTAATGCTACGTGTATTTTCAATCTAGACATAAGTCGTATCGCCTTTAAATAAGCTATATCAACAAAGGGTTTAGTGAAACCCCCAATATAAACAAAACAGAAAATTCAAAGTTTTATTCCGCAAGGTAAAAACCATCTATCAAGCACCTTATTTTGTAAGTTATTACGTAATAAAATTACATTAAATTTAAAGTCGTTTTATCATTTCAAACAAGCGTATGAATATAGACTGGTAAACAAACACCTTGTATTCACAAGGGCTGAAGAGATGGATTTAAACAGGGGTCAAACAAGATATGCAGGGCTTTGTGTAAAATTAACATTGTGAAATTTCACTATTTTATGAAAGCTTCATCAAATAAGAGCTGTAAAATTTTACAAGTCAAAGTTTACCAGCAGAATAAAATACTAGAAAGCGCACTGTTTCCAGTGCGCTTTTAGATAAATAATGGAGAAGTAAGGGCTAATACTAATAGCTAAAGCAGCTCTGAAACGACTTCTGCAAGTTGATTAAATGTTTTCGTTCTTGACGAGCTCGGACGCCAAACTAAGCCGATTTCGCGATAAGCTTGTTTACCTGGAGGATCGATCACGACTAAATTCTGGTTATGCAGCAAGCCATGGTCGATAGCCATTTGAGGAATGAACGTTGTTCCCAAACCATTCGCAACCATTTGCACCAGTGTATGGAGGCTGGTTGCCGTAAACGGATTGATTTTTTCTTTGTCTGTTAATTTACACGCTGATACCGCATGTTCCGTTAAGCAATGTTCTTTCTCTAGTAGAAAGACGGATTCGTCAGGTAAATCCGCGTAACGAATCGGCACAGGGACCGATTGGGCTTGATTAGCGCTTATAACCATTCGAAACGGATCCTTACCCACTACTCGGCTTTCCATCCCATCAATTTCGACTGGTAACGCTAAAATAAGCACATCCAGCTCACCATGTCTGAGCGCTTGAAGTAAGTTTGTCGTCGTGTCTTCTCTTAATAAAAGATTCAGTTGTGGAAAACGGTAGTTCACCTCTTGTACCAAATCACACAGTAAAAACGGAGCAATTGTTGGTATACATCCTACTTTTAGCTGGCCTTGCATATCGTCGCCTTGGCACATACGTCCAAGCTCGACCAAATCTTGCCCTTTTGCTAACAGCTCTCGCCCCTGCTTTACTACCATTTCTCCTGTTTGGGTAAAAACCAGTGGACTTTTTTTATCTTTCTTTTCATATAAGGGACAACCAATCAATTCCTCTAAGTTTTGAATACCCTTACTTAAAGTCGACTGACTGACAAAACAACGCTCTGCAGCGTCACTAAAATGTCTTGTTTCATGCAGTGTGACTAAATAGTGTAACTGCTTCAAACTGGGCCATTTATTCATAATTGTATTTGTATCTACCGCCGTTCCAGTGATCGAGTTAAGAGTTTTGTTATTATCGTTTTTTTCGATTAACTCAATCTATTTATTTCGCTTTTTTCAATACTACAATCTGTACTATAGTTTGTCTCGTACAAACACGAACCAAACCGACACAACTGAATTCGGTTTGGAGCTAACCATACTTTTTAGGAGCAAAAAAATGGTACTAGTAGGTCGTCAAGCCCCTGATTTTACTGCAGCAGCTGTTCTAGGTAACGGTGAAATCGTTGAAAACTTCAACTTTGCAGAGTTCACTAAAGGTAAGAAAGCAGTAGTATTCTTCTACCCACTAGATTTCACTTTCGTTTGCCCATCTGAGCTAATCGCATTCGACAACCGTCTAGCTGACTTCCAAGCTAAAGGTGTTGAAGTAATCGGTGTTTCTATCGATTCTCAGTTCTCTCACAACGCATGGCGTAACACTGCTATCGAAGATGGCGGTATCGGTCAAGTTAAGTACCCACTAGTTGCTGACGTTAAGCACGAAATCTGTAAAGCTTACGACGTTGAGCACCCAGAAGCAGGCGTTGCTTTCCGTGGTTCTTTCCTAATCGACGAAGAAGGCGTTGTACGTCACCAAGTAGTTAACGACCTACCACTAGGCCGTAACATCGACGAAATGCTACGCATGGTTGACGCTCTTAACTTCCACCAGAAGCACGGCGAAGTATGTCCTGCACAATGGGAAGAAGGTAAAGCAGGTATGGACGCATCTCCAAAAGGTGTTGCAGCGTTCCTATCTGAGCACGCAGCTGACCTAGGCAAAAAATAATAGACCTTCACCCTAGCTCAACGGGTGTGATGGTTGGATGTATATAAAGCAATAAGCTAATGCGGAAAACAGCAAACGCCAATCAGTCTAAGTAAAGTCCTATCAAAGCCCAGAGCCTCTGCTCTGGGCTTTCTTTTTCCTTCAGATAAACCGCCAAAATGAGGTAACGCTTTAGCGTAAACTTTACCTCTATTTATCATCCCCTCCATACAGATTCTGCTTACTTGCCCTGTTAATATCTTAGCCACAACACCTATTTGTAACGTTAGCAGGATGAATGAACATGGTTACTCACCTAGAAGTCTGTATCGATAATATTGAATCTCTGCACTACGCCATTGCTGGCGGCGCCACTCGGATTGAACTTTGCTCCTCTTTGGCTTTAGGCGGACTAACACCCAGTTATGGTTTTATGCAGCAAGCGGCTAAGCTTTCGAGTGTTCCAGTTTATGCCATGATCCGCCCACGCCAAGGTGACTTCTTCTACAATGAAGAAGAGATCGAAATGATGCGTTGGGATATTGAAGCGGCTCACCAATCAGGCTTGAGCGGTGTCGTGTTCGGCGTGCTCACTCAAGACGGTGATATTCATATGCCTTACGCGGCTGCGCTGTGTGAATTTGCTCAAGCGCTTGGCTTAGGCGTGACCTTCCATCGTGCCTTTGACCAGTGTCGTGACGCTGAAAAAACTTTGGAAGAAGTGATCAGCTTAGGTTGTGAACGTATTTTAACCTCCGGTCTTGCGCCTTCAGCACCACAAGGGATCGATGTGCTTAGAGCTTTGGTTAAGCAAGCCCAAGGGCGCATAGCAATCATGGCGGGGGCTGGCGTTAATGCGAGTAACGTACGTGCGTTAGTAGAAGACACTCAAATTCCTGAAATCCATCTGTCAGGCAAAACCACACGCCCTAGCCAAATGACCTTTGTTGCTGAACAAAGCAAAATGGGCGCATCCGATGTCGATGATTTTTTAATCCCCATCACAAGTACACAAGCCATTACCGATGTCGTAGCAGCTCTCAAATAGACCACCGTAACCTCACGCGCATAGCTTTTGAGTGCTAACATATTGTTTATCAAGGAGTGAGGAAATGTGTATGTCTAAATTGAAGAAAAAGGAATACGAAAAGGAGCTCAAAAACCTTCAAATTGAGCTCGTAAAACTTCAAGAGTGGGTCAAACACAAAGGGTTAAAAGTGGTGGTTCTGTTTGAAGGACGTGATGCTGCGGGCAAAGGCGGAGTGATAAAGCGAATTACAGAAAAGCTAAACCCGCGTGTTTGTCGCGTAGTGGCTCTGCCTGCACCGACAGAAAAAGAAAAAACGCAATGGTACTTCCAACGTTACGTCGCTCATTTACCATCTGCTGGTGAAATCGTTTTATTTGACCGAAGTTGGTATAACCGAGCAGGTGTCGAAAAAGTCATGGGGTTCTGTACTCCAGATGAATACGAGGAGTTTTTACGCTCTTGCCCTGAATTCGAGAGAATGTTGCAACGCTCTGGGATTATTCTGATTAAGTATTGGTTTTCGGTTTCAGACGAAGAGCAGGAAAAACGTTTTCTAGGTCGAATTAATACGCCGATCAAACGTTGGAAATTCAGCCCCATGGATTTGGAGTCACGTCATCGCTGGGCGGAGTATTCGGAAGCAAAAGATAAGATGTTTGCCTATACAGACACGAAAAGCTGCCCTTGGTGGGTCGTCCCTTCAGATGACAAAAAGAAAGCGCGCTTGAACTGTATCAGTCATTTACTAAGCCAGATTGACTACAAAGCACTTGAGTACTCACCCATCGAATTACCTGAACTCAATAAAGAAGGTTACGTCAGAGCGCCCATTGATGATCAGACCTTCGTTCCTGATAAATATTGACGTGCTTTCCTTCTCTCTAATAAATAGGCCAGCCTAAAAGCTGGTCTATTTGTTGAAGTCAGTTACTTCAGTACGTCATCAATACTTTGATCACCTAGGTGGCGTACATCTTTCCCTTTCACAAAGTAAATAATGTATTCACAGATGTTCTGGCAGCGGTCCCCCACGCGTTCAATCGCGCGTGCAGACCACATCACTTGCAGAATATTAGGGATATTTTTTGGATCTTCCATCATGTAAGTCATCAACTGACGAATCACCGCTTCATACTCGGCGTCTAGTTTGTCATCTTGTTTGTGCACCTCTGCTGCCGCTTCTACATCCATACGGGCAAACGCGTCTAAAACCTGATGCAGCATATTAATTGCCTGACGGCAGAGAGGCTCTAACGACACTTGGAATTGTCGTTCTTTTGATGATGGGCTTTCAATGGCAACGTAAGCAATACGTGTCGCCACGTCACCGATACGTTCTAAATCAGTGATCGTTTTGATGATAGCCATAATTAAGCGCAAGTCTTTTGCCGTTGGCTGACGCTTAGCAATAATGCGTGTGCAAGCGTCATCGATCGAGACTTCCATCGCATTCACTTTATGATCGTCACGCACAACCTTACGCGCCAGTTCGATGTCTTCTTTATGCAAGGCTTGAATAGCATACGAAAGCTGCTGCTCTACCAAGCCTCCCATGGTTAATACATGAGTACGAATCGATTCTAGCTCTACGTTAAATTGTCCTGAAATATGACGTCCAAAGTGCATGATGTTCCTTATTCCGTATAGAGTCGCGACTTAACCGTAGCGACCCGTAATGTAATCTTCGGTCTGTTTCTTCATTGGCGAGGTGAAGATCGAGTCCGCGTCAGAGTATTCAATTAACTTACCCATATGAATGAATGCAGTATGATCGCTCACTCTCGCCGCTTGTTGCATGTTATGGGTAACGATAACGACAGTATATTGAGTCTTCAGCTCATTGATAAGCTCTTCAATAGTTAAAGTTGAGATTGGATCCAACGCTGATGTTGGCTCGTCCAATAACAGGACTTCCGGCTCAATCGCCACCGCGCGCGCAATGACCAAGCGCTGTTGCTGACCACCAGATAAGCCAAATGCGTTCTCATGCAAGCGGTCTTTTACCTCATCCCACAACGCCGCCGAGCGCAAGGATCGCTCCACTGCGTCATCTAAACTGCGGCTGTTTTTTACACCTTGTAAGCGTAAGCCATAAACTACATTTTCATAAATAGACTTAGGAAATGGATTGGGTCTTTGAAACACCATCCCCACTCGGCGTCGAAGTGTCGCAACATCGACATTAGGATGATAAACATTCTTGCCATGGAGACGCACTTTGCCTGTGACTCGACATCCTTCCACTAAGTCGTTCATGCGGTTGATGCAACGTAATAACGTCGACTTTCCACACCCTGAAGGACCGATAAAAGCGGTGACTCGCCCTTTGGGAATTCGCATCGAAATATCATGCAGCGCCTGAGTTTGACCATAGAACAGATTAAGGTTCTCGATTGAGATGGCTGTTTGTTCATCCGTTAAATTATGAACGTCCAATGGTGGCTCATAACCTAATGTACTATCAAAATTAAACATACTTAATCTTGTCCTAACGTTCTGTATTTTTCTCGTAAATTATTGCGAATACTGATTGCTGTTAAGTTTAGCCCGACAATCACTGTCACGAGTAAGAAAGAGGTGGCATAAACTAATGGTCGCGCCGCTTCGATGTTGGAGGTTTGAAAGCCAACATCGTAAATGTGAAAACCTAAATGCATGAACTTTCTATCCAAATGCACATAAGGGAATTGTCCGTCAACCGGTAAACTGGATGCCAATTTCACGACCCCCACCAGCATCAGTGGCGCTACTTCGCCAGCTGCACGCGCAATCGCAAGGATCAAACCTGTGATAATAGCTGGCGTCGCCATAGGCAAAACCACGCGCCATAGCGTTTCGAACTGAGTTGCACCAAGTGCCAGAGAGCCATGTCGTACTGAACTCGGAATACGAGTTAAACCTTCTTCCGTCGTCACAATCACAACTGGAAGCGTCAGCACGGCAAGAGTTAGTGCAGACCATAACAAACCCGGCGTACCAAAGGTTGGTGCCGGTAGCTTCTCCGCATAGAATACGTTGTCGATAGAGGCACCAATCGTATAAACGAAGAAGCCTAAACCAAACACGCCATAAACAATCGATGGAACACCCGCTAGGTTTATAACCGCAATACGAATAACTCTGGTTAGAGCGTTATTCTTAGCGTATTCATGTAGATAGATAGCGGCGATCACCCCGAGTGGCATCACAATGATCGACATGATGAGTACTAAGAAAACCGTACCAAATATCGCAGGGAACACGCCTCCTTCGGAGTTAGACTCTCTTGGATCTTCAGATAAAAACTTCCAAACCTGTTTTCCCCAATGCATGACTTTATCAGGCAGTGACATTTGGTTTGGATACCAGTAGTCCAAAATATCTTCGAGCGGAATCGATACTTGTGACCCCGTCATATCCTCGGCAATCAAGGCATAGTCAGAGAGCTGAAGTCGTAAACCATCAAGTTGCAAATCTAACGTCGCAAGCGCTTTTTCTATCTGCTCTTTTTTCGTCTGATTTTCCTTTAAGAAGCTTTCTGTCAGCGTGTCATTCAATTCATGCTTGCGCTTTTCTAATCGCAACTGCTCTAGCTTCCAACCAAGCTCTTTAAGCTGATCGACCACCAAAGAATCAATCTCATGGCGCAGAGTTTCTGCATCATCAAGCTTTTTATTTAGTATCGATTGAATATCACTGGTGTATATATTATCGCCATCTTGAAACGCCACCAGCTTACCAAAGAAATAACCACCGCTACTGCGCTCTATCACCGCCCACTCTTTTGGCGTCGTGGGCTCATCCAACTGCATTTGCAATACGGAGATAAAATCGGCGGGATACAACTCTCGGTTAGCGATTTTGATGTTGAGTCGCGTGGCAAAATCTTCATCGTCTTCTAACTGTTGTGCTGCGCTTTCAGGCAAATAACTCTTCGGTACAAAGCTGCGCTCATACACTTGACCAATCAGAATAGTATTTTCATGTAGCACTTCGCCTTGTACAGGAGTCAGCGCTGCAACATTCCACTGATACAAGGGCGCTGGCCAAAAGTAAGTCAGGCCTTTCCAGCCGATAAGGAGTAACAACCCTAATACCGACAACAAACTGATGCTGACTGCACCGCCTGTTAGCCATATCCACGGTGCGCCAGAACGAATCCAATTTAACACGTTATTACTCGCTCTTTATTCAAACCATTATTACAACGCACGGTACTTATCTCTCAGTCTCTGACGAACCCACTCCGCAAGCGCGTTTACTGCAAACGTAAACACAAACAAAATCAATGCAGCTAGGAACAGCAGGCGATAATGCGAACTTCCAACTTCCGACTCTGGCAACTCAACGGCGATGGTCGCCGACAGGCTGCGCAATCCTTCCAAAATATTCCAATCCATTAATGGCGTATTGCCCGTTGCCATTAACACAATCATGGTTTCGCCAACAGCGCGTCCCAGGCCCATCATAATGGCAGAAAAAATACCTGGGCTTGCAGTAAGCAAGACAACATAGATTAAAGTTTGCCAAGGCGTGGCCCCTAATGCCAAAGAGCCATCCGATAAATGCTTCGGTACAGAGAAAATAGCATCTTCGGCAATGGTAAAAATCGTCGGGATAACAGCAAACCCCATCGCTAGCCCCACCACCAATGCATTGCGTTGATCGTAACCAATACCATGCTCGGTTAAGAATAAGCGCATATCGCCACCAAAGAACGTCTGCTCAATCGTAGGCGAAATCCACACTCCAAGCCCAATCAGTACCAATATGACAGGCATGAGCACTAAAGCATGCCAACCATTAGGCAGACGATTCCGCAAAGGTTGCGGTATTAATGCCCATAGCCCGCCCATAATCATGGTGCTCAAGGGCAAAACAAACAGCATAACGACGATCGTAATCAAATGATCTTCGACAATAGGCGCGAACCACAATCCCGCGAGGAAACCAATGATCACCGTCGGCAGTGCTTCCATTAGCTCAATCGACGGTTTTACTACACGACGCATGCGTGGCGACATAAAGTAAGCCGTATAAATAGCACCTAGCACTGCGAGCGGTACTGAAAACAGCATCGCAAACATCGCCGCTTTTATCGTTCCAAACGCAATAGGTACTAGGCTGAACTTAGCCTCAAAGTTATCGCTCGCCGAAGTCGATTGCCACACAAATTCAGGCCCAGGATACCCTTCGTACCACACTTCTTGCCATAATGAAGACAATGAAATTTCCGGATAGGCATTGTCCACTTCCGCAACATTTAACGCATTATTTTGCCAAGTGATTAAGTAGCGTTCATTGTTAGACATTGCTGCGATTGCGGGCGCTTGATTGTACGCACGCTTAAACAACACCAGTTTTTCACTGGTTGTATAATGGCTTTGCAACGTGCCGTTGGTGTAAAAGCTATAAAATCCTTTTCGATGAGAATCCGGCAACAAATACTTAAGCTCTGATGCCAATTTAAAATCACGAATATGCGTTAACGTGCGTTTTTCTTCTTGCAGCGTATCAAACCATTGCGACACCCGACCATCGTTGTGCGTCACCAAAAGCGAGTAAGCACCAGCCAATAAGTCTATCGTACGAACGGAATGCTTCTTATCACCTTGAGTGAGATCGACCACCTCTCGCACAGCAAATTTACGTGCGGTTTTCTTTAACACGATCAACTCAGAGCCATCGCGCAAATAAAGCGTTTCACCGTCAGGTGTCAACAACATTTGCTGAGGCGTATTAAAGCCTGAAGAGAACGTAAAATCGATCGTTGTAGGAGACGTACCCAAAGACGAAGCCACTTGCCAGCGAGCTTTCACTTCACCGCTTTGCGTCTGCCAAACAACCGTTGGTAAGGGCGTCGAAGCTGCAAATACAAACTGAGTCACAGGATCTTGAGACGTACTTAGTGTCAGATCCATGCTGGTGTCTAGCTCAATCACTTCCGGAGGACGTGTATTTTCTCTCAATGTGGCATTAAATTCTGGCTTGAAAAGGTTCGCTTTACCCTGCCCATCAACAAATCCATACCAACCTAGCCCAGGAGCAGATTGAGAGAAAGCGACGGGTTTCTGGGCGATTTGCTGTGTATACACCGCAGGTTTCGTAGGATCGTCCATCGACAAATATTGAATCTCACCACTTTGGGTTAGAACGAACGCGAGCTGAGCGTAATCATCCACTGAAATCGCAAGTGGTGTTTCAATATGAGTGGCTCGAATGGCTTGGTTGGTTTTGATCTCCGCATCAGAAAAAAGCGGAATGATCACCATGGCGAGGTAGACAAAGATCAAAATAAGCGCCGCAAGTACGCCGACACCACCGGATGTCACTGCAAGTCGAACTAAACGATCTTTTATCAGTCGTTTCTTATCTTTTTCCTGCAATGAAAACTCGGCTTGTGCCATTTAAATCTCTACCTTTTTTGACTTAGTACTAGAATATGTCGTTAAGATGACAATTATATTACAGATCACATTAAACACCTGAAAAGAATACAACTCTTATGCAATGCGTGGTATGAAATAAATCTGTAATGAAAATCTCATAATGTTCTCACTCATCCATTTTTCCAAGATGAGTACGTATTACTTCACTTTTGGCTAGGTAAGGTTATGAGCGCAGAAAAACTATATATAGAAAAAGAACTGAGTTGGTTGTCTTTCAACGAACGAGTATTACAAGAAGCTGCCGATAAAACCGTCCCTTTGATCGAACGTATTCGCTTTCTTGGGATCTTTTCCAACAATTTAGATGAATTTTACAAAGTACGCTTTGCGGACGTGAAGCGCAGAATCCTAATCAGCCAAGAGCGCGGTGGCAGTGATAGCCCTAAACGACTGTTAACCAAAATGCAGTCGAAAGCACTAAAGCTTAACGAACAATTTGATGAGCTTTACAGCGAATTGATTCGAGAAATGGCGCGACGTCGCATTTTCTTGGTCAACGAACAGCAACTGGATGAATCGCAACAAAAGTGGATCGCGAAATACTTCCGTAGAGAGGTAATGCCGCATATCACTCCCCTCCTAATGAAAGACGAGATTGATGTTCTGCAATTTCTCAAAGACGAGTACGCTTACATCGCCGTAGAACTGCGTAAAGAAGAACATTACCAATACGCTCTGATCGAAATTCCGACCGATCACCTTCCCCGCTTTGTGATGGTACCAGAACAGAAAGGAAAGCGTCGAAAAACCATCATCTTACTTGATAATATTATCCGCCACTGTTTGGACGAGCTGTTCAAAGGCTTTTTTGATTATGATGAGCTTAGCGGCTATGCGATGAAAATGACGCGTGACGCTGAATACGATTTACGCAATGAAATCGAGTACAGCTTGCTTGAACAAATGTCAGAGGGTGTCAATCAGCGACTGACAGCAAAGCCCGTTCGCTTCGTCTACGAACGCGATATGCCGCCTCAAATGTTAGAGTTTCTGTGTAACAAACTTAATATCTCTAACTACGATAACCTTATCCCCGGCGGACGCTATCACAACTTTAAAGACTTCATCGGCTTTCCAAATGTTGGACGAGAGTATCTTGAAAATAAACCTCTCCCGCCAATGAAATGTGCCGATTTCGAAGGTTATGCCAACAGCTTTGACGCGATTAAAGCGAAAGATATTCTGCTCTATTATCCCTACCACACTTTTGACCACATTAGTGAATTAGTGCGCCAAGCCTCCTTCGATCCCAAAGTACTTAGTATCAAGATTAACATTTATCGCGTCGCGAAAGATTCTCGCTTGATGAACTCTTTAATTGATGCAGTGCACAACGGCAAAAATGTCACTGTGGTCGTCGAGCTGCAAGCTCGCTTTGATGAAGAAGCCAATATCGAATGGTCAAAAGTATTAACCGAAGCGGGTGTTCACGTCATCTTTGGTGCACCTGGTCTTAAGATTCACTCAAAGCTACTGATGATTAGCCGACGCGAAGGTGAAGAAATTATTCGCTACGCACACATCGGCACAGGCAACTTCCATGAGAAGACGGCACGAATTTATACCGACTTCTCCCTTCTTACGGCAGATCAAGAAATCACTAATGAAGTCCGTAATGTCTTCGGTTACATTGAGAATCCATACCGACCAGTGAAGTTCAATCACCTTATGGTATCTCCTCGTAATTCTCGAACCCAAATCTACCGCTTAATTGATAATGAAATTGCGAATGCCAAGCTAGGGAAAAAAGCCGCTCTTACGATCAAGGTCAATAACCTAGTCGATAAAGGCATCGTCAATAAGCTTTATGGAGCAAGTACTTCCGGTGTAAAAATAAACATGATCATTCGAGGCATGTGCTCATTAGTACCGGGCATTGAGGGGATCAGCGACAATATTCGCATCATCAGTATTGTTGACCGCTTTCTTGAGCACCCTCGCGTGGTGATCACCCACAATGATGGCGATCCGCAAGTTTATATCTCCTCCGCAGACTGGATGACAAGAAATATTGATCACCGTATCGAGGTAGCAGTACCAGTCCGTGATCCACGTTTGAAACAGAGAATTATTGATATAACGAATATCCATTTTACCGATACAGTAAAGGCTCGTTTAATAGATAAAGAAATGAGTAACGCTTACGTACCACGAGGTAATCGCAAAAAAGTTCGCTCTCAAATCGCTATCTATGACTATCTTAAAAATATAGAAAAGCAAACTAGAAAACAAAATTCAGATGCCTCAAATACTTGAACAAGATACTCGCTACATTGCCGCGATAGACCTCGGCTCAAACAGTTTCCATATGGTGGTGGCCAAAGTTGTTGGCAGTGACCTACAACTGGTTAGTCGTCATAAACAACGTGTTCGCTTAGCATCAGGACTCGACAGTGAATTGAACTTAAGTCACGCCGCAATGGAGCGTGCACTAGAATGCTTAGCCATGTTCGCTGAAAGGTTGCAAGGGCTTGATGAGTCAAATGTACGTATCGCCGCAACACACACACTAAGACGCGCTAAAAATGCCCACCTTTTCATCGAGCGTGCAAAAGAAGTGATGCCTTTCCCAATAGAAATTATCCCTGGAGAAGAAGAAGCCCGCCTGATTTACTTAGGTGTCGCGCACACTCAAGTAGAATCCAACTCCAAACTAGTCATCGATATCGGAGGCGGCAGTACCGAGATGATTATTGGACAAGAATTTGAGCCTGAGCTTCTCAACAGTAAACAGATGGGATGCGTCAGTTTTACAGAGCAATACTTTAAAAACGGCAAACTGTCAGGAAAAAACTTCAGCAAGGCGATGTTAGCGGCCGAACAAAAACTCGAGTCCATCGCTTCAACATATCGTAAAAAGGGCTGGGATATTGCTCTCGGCTCATCAGGAACCATCAAAGCGATTCAAGAAGTGCTAGTAGGATTAGGTTTTGAAGATGGCCTGATCACAGCGAGTCGACTGGATACACTTATCGAAACTCTGTGTAAATTTGATTCAATTGAAGATATTGAGCTGGCGGGTCTAACAGAAGAACGTAAACCCGTATTCGCAGCAGGCGTAGCGATTTTGTCCGCGATTTTCAAAGCGCTTCGCATTGAGCAAATGTTTTTCTCCGATGGTGCTCTACGCGAAGGCCTGTTGTACGAAATGGAAGAACGTTTTGCACGCTCCGATATTCGCATGCGCACCACAGAAAATTTAGCCAACAAGCACCGAGTCGACTTAGAGCATGCCGCTCGTGTTAAGGGGCATGCACGTGAGATGTTATGTCAGGTACGCTCTGAACTAGGCATTAAGAAAAAGAGTGAGTTATTTGACTTACTAGAATGGGCAGCGTTGCTTCATGAAGTCGGATTAAGTATCAACTTGCGTAGTTTCCATCGCCACTCTTTTTATATTCTGTTGCACTCCACCCTACAAGGCTTCAACCGTGAGCAGCAATTAGTGCTTGCAACATTAGCTCGCTTCCAGCGTAAAGCGCTCAAATTGCAAGAACTACCAGATTTCAACCTCTATAAACAGAGTGACATTATAAGCCTCATCAAAATATTACGACTTTCTATCGTATTAAATGGGCAGCGTAATGAAGATCCATTGCCTGATATCACCTTATCTATCAAAAATGACGAATGGATTCTCACCTGCACAGATGAAGCATGGCTAGAAAACAATAAATTACTTCACGCGGATTTACAGGAAGAACAAGAACGTTGGGACAGCGCGAAGTGGACACTCACTTTCTGATCTCGTACTGTCCATACCTAAATAAAAAGTCGGCTTACAGGCCGACTTTTTTTAACTCTTCTTCTGCAAAGTCTGCCGTAATGGGCACATAACCATCTTTCTCAACCAACGCTTGTCCCTGAGCAGAAAAGATAAAGCGAATAAACTCAGCTTCAATTGGTGTTAATGGGTAATCAGGGTGCTTATTCACGTAAACATATAAGTAACGTGATAGTGGGTACTTACCACTAACAATATGTTCTCGCGTTGGAGTCACGTAGTCATTTCCCATTTTAGCCACAGGGACTAAGCGCACGCCTGCCACTCGATAACCGACACCGGAATAACCAATTCCACTGATGGTTGACGCTACAGCTTGCACAACTGACGCGGAGCCTGGCTGCTCGTTAACTCGAGTCTTGAAATCGCCGCCACACAAGGCATTACTTTTGAAGTAACCATAAGTTCCAGAAACGGAGTTACGACCAAACAACTGTACGTTTCGCTTTGCCCACTGTGATTCAAGACCGAGTTGCTGCCAGTTTGTTACAAATTGACTTTCACCACAGCGTAGCGTGGCAGAAAACAAAGCATCTAATTGACTAAAGTTAAGACCTTGAATTGGATTATCTTGATGAACAAAAATACCGATTGCATCGATGGCTACCCTAAGCGCCGTTGGCTTGTAGCCATGTTCACGTTCAAACGCTTCAACCTCTCTTAAACGCATAGGGCGGCTCATGGGACCAAACTGAGCTGTTTGTTCGGTCAATGCTGGAGGGGCAGTAGAAGAGCCAGACGCTTGGACTTGCGCATTAATATTCGGGTAAATGGATTTAAACTCTTCAACCCAAAGCGTTGTCATACCCGCAAGTGTATCGGAGCCAACAGAGAGCAAGTTCCCGACAATCCCCGTCGTTTTATGATAAGTCGGCAATGGTTTATCTTGAGCGCCAGCCATAAAAGAACAAACAAGCGCGAATAAACTGAATGTTTTTGCCAATCGTAAAGTCATTATTTCACCACCAAACGCTCAGGCAATACGAAAGAAAACTTACTGCCCACACCTACTTCACTGTGAATTTCTAAATGAGAGTCATGGTGACTCAGCGCGTGTTTTACAATGGCTAGCCCTAAACCACTTCCACCAGTATCACGTGATCTTGCTTTATCCACTCGATAAAAACGCTCAGTAAGTCGATGGAGGTGCTGAGGTTCAATGCCATCACCACTATCTTCCACCTCTAAGCATGCGCCTTGAGAGGTCTGGAACCAACGAACATTAATGTTCGCACCAGGCGGTGTGTATTTGACGGCATTATAAACGAGGTTAGAGATAGCACTACGTAACTGGTCATCATCGCCCAGCACGCGTAGGCTAGCATCAACATCAAATTTCAATTTATGTTGGTTGTCCCCACTAAGGCTAACCGCCTCTTTTTCTAACACTTCAAGCATCGCGGGCACATTCACGACTTCCTCAAGCTCATGCATAGGTGCCGCTTCAATTTTAGATAGTGTCAGTAGTTGGTTCACCAAACTGTTCATGCGGTTAAGCTGCTCCGTCATGACACCATGAGCTTTGCTCCACATTGGACCCACGACCATATCAGGATCTTCTGTCATCTCAAGATAACCTTGTAGCACCGTCATTGGTGTACGCAGTTCATGAGATACGTTGGCAAAGAAGTTGCGACGCATTCCCTCAAGTTGTTTTAACTGGCTAACATCACGCACCACCATCAAATGTTCACCTTCGGTATACGGTACGATACGTAGTTCTAGCATGCGTTCGACATTGAGTGGTGAACGCATTTCTAATGGCTCTGAAAAGTCTTTCTTGTTGAGGTACTTGATAAAATCAGGTGTACGAATGAGATTGGAGATAGGTTGACCTGAATCTTCTGGCCAATGAAAGCCCAGTAAGTGCTGAGCCAGCTTGTTGCACCAAACAATATTACCTTCAGCACGGAATACCACTACCGCATCGGGTAGCGATTCTGCACCATTTCGGAATCGACGAATAAGATTAGTAAGCTCTTTTCGTTTGCGGCGTTGGCGCTGTTGTAAGCGATACAACCCATTGAACAAAGATTCCCAGTTACCGCTACCAGATGGTGGCGTGAGGCGTTTTTCATCCCATAACCAAGAAGATAAACGTACTTGGTTATGCAAATGCCACACAAGCTGCAATGCCGTAGCAGCCAAAAGCAACCACGGCATATAACCGAATATCCAACCTACTATCACCCATGGGGTGTAAAAAAAAGCCAGCTCCCAGGCCAGCTTTTTCCACGTTAATCTTTCAACCACTCATAACTCCAGAAATGGTACCGATAAGCTGCGTGTTAATTTATGCCTTCGTCGAGAAGCGGTATCCAGCACCACGAACAGTTTGGATCAGCTTATCATGCCCTGCAGCTTCCAATGCTTTACGCAGGCGGCGAATGTGAACATCGACCGTACGGTCTTCGACATACACGTTAGTGCCCCAAACATTGTTTAATAGCTGCTCACGGCTGTATACGCGTTCTTGATGCGTCATGAAAAAATGAAGCATCTTAAATTCTGTTGGACCCATGTCTAATGGCGCATCATTAGCCGTAACACGGTGCGATACAGGGTCAAGCTTTAATCCCTGTACATCAATTACATCTTCTAGTGCAGTCGGAGTAACGCGACGAATCACCGCTTTTAAGCGTGCAACCAACTCTTTAGGAGAGAATGGCTTAGTAATGTAGTCATCCGCACCGACTTCTAAACCGCGCACTTTATCTTCTTCTTCACCACGAGCGGTAAGCATCACAACTGGAATGTTGCGCGTTAATTCCTCTCGCTTCATATGTTTGATGAAGTTAATGCCACTACCGCCTGGTAACATCCAATCCAGTAAAACTAAATCAGGGAAGGGTTCAGCCAGTTTGGTTACTGCAGTATCATAATCTTCCGCTTCTACCGCTTGGTAACCTTTCTGCTCAAGTACGAAGCACAGCATTTCGCGAATAGGAGCTTCGTCTTCAACAACCAGAATCCTTCTAGACATAATTGAGTAACCTTATGTTCGTTGAGCTAATGAATTTAAGAGACAAAGCGCCTCTCTATGCATAAGCATTATCACTACCAATTATGACACTTTTGTGACCTTTGAAAACAAATTTTCATATAACTTTCTTTTGAGGTTCATTCGGATATTTTTCATTTCTATTAAGACATCAGCACAAAAATTCCCTATGATTAGTCCCTTGTCATCAAGCCTAGAGAAGATTTATGTGGTTTAAAAACTGTCTGGTATACCGCGTTAACCGCGAGGTTACTTTTAACGCCGAACAACTAGAAACTCAGCTGTCTGAATTCCGATTCACCCCGTGTGGCAGTCAAGACAAACAGAAATTTGGCTGGGTCAGTGCAATGGGTAGACATGGCGATATGATGACTCACGTGTCAGAAAACCGCATTCTGATTTGCGCCAAGAAAGAAGAGAAAATGCTACCTGCCTCTGTGATCAAAGAATCATTGAATGCAAAAGTAGAAGCAATGGAAGCGCAAGAAGGTCGTCCTCTGAAGAAGAAAGAGAAAGACAATCTGAAAGATGACATCGTAATGGATTTACTGCCGCGCGCATTCAGCCGCAGCAGCCACACTCACGTGCTCATCATGCCAAAAGAAGGTTTTATCCTTGTTGATGCAAGCAGCTATAAAAAAGCAGAAGATGTATTAGCATTGCTTCGTAAAACCATGGGTAGTTTACCTGTTGTTCCTGCTATTCCAGAAGTGGCGATTGAAACTACGCTAACCGAGTGGGTGAAAAGCGGTGACACACCTCAAGGTATCAGCATGATGGACGAAGCTGAGCTAAAATCCGTACTTGAAGAAGGTGGTGTGATTCGCTGTAAGAAGCAAGAGCTAACCACTGATGAAATCCGCAACCACATCGCTGCGGATAAAGTCGTGACGAAACTTGCGCTTAATTGGCAAGATCGTATTGAGTTCATTATGACGGAAGATGCAGGCATCAAACGTCTAAAATTCTCTGATGAATTGAAAGATCAAAACGATGATATTCCACGTGAAGATCAAGCAGCTCGATTTGATGCAGACTTCTCTCTAATGTGTGGAGAGTTCAGTGCTTTCCTTCCCAACCTATACGATGCGCTAGGCGGCTTACCGAATCCTAACGCATAATATTGTATAAAGGTTAACCATAACGCCCTCACTTTTTTTGAGGGCGTTTTTCTATCTGAAGCACAATTACCCTAGTCACAGTTCACATTTTGACGTAAAATTTGCGCCCCATTTCCATTAGGTGGAATTGGCCTGACTTGTGATCAGATAAAAGAGAATTGAGCAATGACAACTGAGAAAGCATTCGTGCCTGAGCTACTATCTCCAGCGGGCAGCCTGAAAAACATGCGTTACGCATTCGCCTACGGGGCAGATGCAGTTTACGCTGGCCAACCTCGCTACAGCCTTCGCGTACGTAACAACGAGTTTAACCACGAGAACCTAAAAATCGGTATCGATGAAGCCCACGCCCTAGGCAAAAAGCTTTATGTGGTATGTAACATTCAACCACACAACTCGAAGCTAAAAACGTTCATCCGTGATCTTAAGCCAATCGTAGAGATGGGTCCTGACGCATTGATCATGTCAGATCCAGGCCTAATTATGATGGTTCGTGAAGCTTTCCCAGAAATGCCAATTCACCTTTCTGTACAAGCGAACGCTGTAAACTGGGCGACCGTTAAGTTCTGGGCAGCGAATGGCGTGGAGCGTGTGATCGTTTCTCGCGAGCTATCTCTAGAAGAAATCGAAGAAATTCGTGAGCATTGCCCTGAAACTGAGCTTGAAGTATTCGTTCACGGTGCATTATGCATGGCTTACTCTGGTCGTTGCCTACTTTCTGGCTATATCAACAAACGTGACCCTAACCAAGGCACTTGCACTAACGCATGCCGCTGGGAATACAAAGTTGAAGAGGGTAAAGAAAACGACGCTGGTGATATCGTAGAGAAATTCGACCCGACTGAAGCACAGCCTGTCGAAGTACAAGACGAGCGCCCTGAAACCACAATTGGTCGCGGCAAACCAACAGATGAAGTCGTTCTGCTTTCTGAAGCGCACCGTCCAGAAGAAAAAATGGCGGCTTACGAAGATGAGCATGGTACTTACATCATGAACTCTAAAGACCTACGAGCGGTTCAGCACGTTGAACGCTTAACTAAGATGGGTGTTCACTCATTGAAAATTGAAGGTCGTACTAAATCGTTCTACTACTGCGCACGTACCGCTCAAGTTTATCGTAAAGCAATTGATGATGCTGTAGCAGGTCGACCATTCGATGAAAGCCTAATGGGTACACTAGAAAGCCTAGCTCACCGTGGCTACACTGAAGGCTTCCTACGCCGTCATACACACGATACTTACCAAAACTACGATTATGGTTACTCAGTCTCTGATGCTCAACAGTTTGTTGGTGAATTCACTGGCAAACGTCGTGGTGACATGGCTGAAGTAGAAGTAAAAAATAAGTTTCTTGTCGGTGATAGCCTTGAACTAATGACGCCAAAAGGCAATATTGTTTTCACGCTAGAGGCAATGGAAAACCGCAAATCAGAGTCTATTGAAGACGCGAAAGGAAACGGTCACTTTGTATTCATTCCAGTACCAGCAGAGCTAGATTTAGAATATGGCCTATTAATGCGTAATCTAAACTCAGGGCAGGACACCCGTAACCCGACTGGTAAGTAACCATGGCCTTGCTCATTACTGATAAATGCATTAACTGCGACATGTGTGATCCCGAAT
The DNA here is from genome assembly GCF_033339995.1 of Vibrio sp. 1641. NCBI lineage: Bacteria > Pseudomonadati > Pseudomonadota > Gammaproteobacteria > Vibrionales > Vibrionaceae > Vibrio > Vibrio sp. 1641. The sequence continues at coordinate 2,927 of NZ_JAWOVP010000007.1, read as the reverse complement.
GCCCCAATGGGGCAATCAGTATGGGAGAGAGCATTTTCGAAATTGATCCAGCGCTATGTACAGAGTGTAAGGGGCATTACGAAAAGCCGACCTGTCAGTCAGTGTGTCCAATTACAAAATGCATAATCACTGATCCGAACCATGTCGAAACTGAAGAGCAGTTGCTTGAAAAATTCGTGATTATTCAAGGGTTAGCATAAGAGCAATTAGGTTCAACTTTGACATCAAAGTTGAACCTTTTCTCAACCTGATTTTTCAATAGGGATAATATTGCAGAATAGCTCTTTTTCAAAATGATACTCTAGTCTCTCACGCCAATTCTCCGCTTGAGAAACAGGTATTAAATAAAAGTTTTCTCGGCTCGTATCAGTAACGAAAGCCATCCCATATTGCATCAGCTCATAATGCACATCATTAACAAAACCCGGATCAAGGCGTTGACGCCCAGTCAGGTGATTCACATCCTCTCGAGTCAAAGAGACTCCTTTAGTATCACTGCTAAATCTGTGTCTTAACCACTCTGCAAATTCTTTTGCACAAATCATAGTCATGGTTTTGTCCTTGATTTACTCTTCTAACAGGAAAAGGGCATATCCCTGCCTTACACACTTGTCTGCGTTGTTATCGCTTTTTAGCCAACTGACAGACATATTGCTAAGAAACCAGAGTATCGTGACGAAAGATCTTTTTCTAAACAAAGAAGTTACAACTTACCCATACTACAACTCTTTGTTTAATTTAGATTTCTATAATATGTCCCCAAAACTAATTGGGTTAGTTTTTGTATTGGTATTATTCAATGTAGACAAAAGTATGATGTTTCTCCAGTTTCATAAAAGAGATCACCAAGTACAGATAAACCTGGAGAGTAACACTAATTAGGATTGATAAGCGGCAAGCATTGAGGTGGAACGACTTTTTTTCGTTTGGGCTTAGAGGTTGTTTTTACCCGTGGAGGGGTATCAATAAGTTTCGCTTTCGGGGCCCAACTTGCGAGCTCAACACCGCAGCCATCGCCTACTGGAGGTGGTGCTTGATCAACACAATAGTCGCTCGAATCAGGACAAGACAACCTGACGTGAAAGTGGTAATGATGCCCCCACCATGGACGTACTTTACGTAACCAAGAACGATCTTTGCCGTTTTCTTGCAAGCAAAGTTGCTCCTTAATAACAGGATGTACAAAAATTCGTGCAACATCCTTACTTTTTGAAGCGTACCGAATTAGCTTAAAGTGCCGTTCTTCCCAGCGATGATTAAGTATGGAATAACCTTTTAAATCCACCACACTCATGGGCTTAGGAAGTTGTAATTCGTTATAAGAAAGCGGTTGGTCAGCAAGTCTTAACCAGATATCGATATCTAACCCGGTTTGATGACTAGAATGACCAGAGGAGAACCTTCCACCTCTAGGTAAAGATAAATCACCAATTAGCAGAGTGGTGTTGAGATTTTGATGAGCTTTAAGCGCCAGATTTTCAATAAACTCTATCGTTTTAGGGTGCCCATAGTAGCGCTTCGTTTTACTACGTAAGACTTGATAACCAACGCCATCGAGAGGCAAGGGTAATGCACCATCTAAACAACCGTTAGCATAACTACCAATAGAGGAGGAAGAGTTTCGGGTAGGATTAACCGCAGACTCCCAAGGAGTAGAACATACTGAAGCTGAGAAACATAAACCCAAAGTTACAATGAAACTCAGCCTCATAGCCTTTAACCTTTAGTAGTGTTCGCCATTATCGTAATAAGCTTTAGGAGATAAGGCGGAAAAGATAACTGCAACATCAATATCGGCACCAGCGATACCGCGCACTTGTTGCGTAATAAGCTTGGCAACTTCATCTTGCACTTCCTGGCCACGGTCGAACCAAAGCACTTCGACAAAAGGATATGCAGCACTCACCTCACCCTCATTGAAAAACGTAGTGTAGATATACTCAAAAGTAAAATCCTCACGCGGACAGTCCATTAGAGGCTGAAGTTCATCCGTAAGGGGTTTTGATAATGCCTGAACAGCTTGTGGCTCTACAGCACGGAATCGAAAATGTGGCATAAACTTACTTCCTAATTATTAGCATTAATGCATGATGATAACAGGAACCAAGTCAGTAATCATCCAAGTCAATGTAACCACTAACCTTTCAATAAATTGTGAATCAGATGTGCTCGATAACGAAGAAAAAGTGTTATGAAATTCGAAGGTAAACCAGAAAGAACAAAGCGATACATCAACATTTAGTAATTACATTACTAGAAAATAAATCTACCTGAAGCAAAGGTATGCCATATTCGTTGGATAAACATACACCTGACATCGGAACTATACGTTAGGAATAAAAGACATATTCGTTAGAAATAAAAGAGCCCCTGACCTAAGCCAGAGCTTATGAACATGGGGGATAGGTGAAGTGGACCAATATCCCGGAGATATGAGCTTTCAATCCCCCGATACTTTGGTATCAGAGGAGTCGACAACTCTTCCAACTAGTCAGCTTCTCTTTTCTTCAGATGCAAAAAAGCCCCAGCATTACTGCTGAGGCTTCAGAGTATGGCAGGGGTGGAGAGATTCGAACTCCCAACACGCGGATTTGGAATCCGCTGCTCTGCCAATTGGAGCTACACCCCTGTAATTCGTGTTTATTGAGACGACGCTCAAATAAGTGGCGGAGTGGACGGGACTCGAACCCGCGACCCCCGGCGTGACAGGCCGGTATTCTAACCAACTGAACTACCACTCCGCAGTGGTATCACTCGCTTTAATAAGCAAGTGTCCGCTTTTGTCTTCACTTTTCGAAAAAGTGAAAATAAAACTAAAGCCTGGCGATGTCCTACTCTCACATGGGGAAACCCCACACTACCATCGGCGCTATTTCGTTTCACTTCTGAGTTCGGCATGGAAATCAGGTGGGTCCAAAACGCTATGG
>NZ_JAWOVP010000006.1:0-231979 GCF_033339995.1 Vibrio sp. 1641 | reverse complement strand
CTTTAAAATACAAAACGCCCGATGAAGTACATCGAGCGTTTTAGTTAAAAAGTGTCAACCCATATCAGGACGGGTCAGTAATCTTAGTCACTTGTAACACCAAGGCCTAAAAGCAAATTGGATATACTGTCTACTTAGATACTGCAACTTGTTCTAACAAGACTTTCAACTTGTCTTTTTCTTCATCAGATTTCGACTTTAGTTCGTTAGAGCCACGAGTAATGGTGGCAATGCCCACACCAAGCATCTGACTGATCTGACGTTGAGATAATTCTCCTTTAAGAAGTTCGTTAATTATATTAACGCGTGATATTAATGACTCTCTCTCATCACGTGACATCAGCATAGTTAACAGCATGTCATCTTGCTGGGTGCCCATACTTGTTCGAATTAGCTCAATAATCTGTTGCCAGTCTTTGTACTCGGGTTCGTGCGACATCAAGTTACCTCACTCAATACTTGGTATTGATCTCATGTTGATTCAAGAACGCGCCATCGATACCCAAAAGATCACGATAGTATGTTTCAAACATCAAGATGTTTTGTACATAACCGCGCGTCTCTTTAAATGGAATTGCCTCAATAAAGGCATAAGCATCCACTTTTCCTTGGGTACGCTCTCGCCACGTTTTTACTCTGTTAGGACCTGCATTATAAGCAGCAAGAGCAAAAATACGATTATTATCGTAATCCTCTAATAAACCTTGCAAATAATGGCTACCAATTTCGATATTTTTTCCTACATTGTAGAGGTCCTGCGTACCTTGATAACTCAACTTATATTTACGTGCCGTGTACTTCGCCGTCGCAGGCATGATCTGCATAAGACCACGAGCGCCAACTGGAGAGCGGGCTTCAACATCTAACGCACTTTCCTGTCGAGCGAGAGACATCATCGTGACGGGATCAATGTTGTGCTTTTTCGCATAAAAGTTAAACCACCAGCGGTGTGCTATTGGGAACCTAAGTTCGATATTATCCCACATCTGCGCTTGAATACTCGCGGTCACCGTTAGGTTATGCCAACGTTTAAATGATGCATAAGCCGCCAACATCGCCTTTTCATCTTTTCCTACGCGGCGCAGTAAGTGTGCCCATTCACTCTTCGCTGCTGCGATTTTATCCGTCGCGATCAACTCTTCGATACGAGCTAGCGAGTCTTGATAGGGTTGAACAACTTTCTTGTCCAACTTAACCGTATGCGTTGGGTATTTGATTGATTGCCCGATTGCATTGGCGGCAGCCACACTGTAGAAGTTTCGTTGCCCAAGCAGAGTTGCTAAACGCTGTTTCCCCGCGATGTCATCACCTAACGCTATTTCACTTCTTCCAAGCCAATATTGCCAGCGTAGCGTGGCTTGTTCTTCTTTATTTAGAACAGCAATCCACTCTTGTACGCCTTTCCAATCTGCATTTTGAATCGCTAAGCGGATGCGCGTTTCAATCAACGGTAAGTACTGACTGGTTTTCGTTTTATCATCGCGCCATTTAGCTAATGACTCAGACTCCGTACGAGTCAATCGAAATGCAATATAGTCGGCAAGTTCTTGCGCTTTTTCTGGAGAAAACTTCTGTCCTTTAATGACGGCATCGTACGCACCTTGTGCTTGGCTAGTGTTCATGCGAGCCAACTTTTCTAACGCATATTCACTTTGCGCTCGATTAAAATCATTCGCAGGTTTTTTCTTCGCGAATTCCCCAACACTTGAAGGATTATCAAACAACGCTTTCATTTCTTTGGCTTGTTGCTTTGCCTGCGCTGATTTAGGCAGTTTGAGCAAGTAACTCATCAAACCGCCATTACGAGCATCAAACGCCAGTAACATACGCTGTAGAATCAGTTCATCGGTACGCTCACCCGCCTTGTCCCATGCTTCAAATAATGGGTCACACTCATCAGCAATGCTGATGCCACGTAACCACATATGTTCAGCCCCTTTAAACGCCGCGACTTTCTTGCCTTGCTTTAATTGAGCTACGTAGAAAATACATTGGTAACGCTCACCACTAGGAATGACTTTTTGAAACTCAGTAATGGTTTTCCAATCTTTTTGCTTATAAAGATGATTGAGGTATGGAGCGCGAACTCGACGAGAAAATGGAAAAGACTCGTGCTCAGAAATAAACTCGTTCACCTGTTGTGGTGACTTTTCCGGTAACTGTCTAATAAAAGTGCGGTAATCCACATAAGGCGTTAGTGGATAGTCAGAAATTTTAGGACGAATCGAAAGGTATCCGTCGATGTCATTTTTATCTAATAAATCTTGAGCTTGCTCATATACTTCGCGCTGCTTTTCCAAACTCAGCGCGGCATTAGCACTCAAACTCATAGCACACAACGCGGCGGCGCAGCATACGTTTTTAGCCAATTCAGATACGTTGAATCTCATTTGTGTCATTTTCCCCAGACATATACTGCCCTAAAGCCTAGTTTTGTTAGAGTTCATGTGATGTTAAGGCAATTTTCACACATGCATCTATTTACACAGAATGCAGATGTCCATGTAAAGCAACTTAGTGTATTAAAAATTGTACTCGTCAAACTTTTAAGACGATGGAGACAAAGCGTTTCTAACTCGCATAGAAAACACTTCGTCATTCTTAACGAATAACAAAAGTGTATACCCTAACCGTGTAAGTTTCCGGTCAGCTCAAAATAAGAAATCCATTCGTTAGGGAAATTCTTGCAATGCGGTAACAAAAACAAAGCACTTGGTATAAAATGATGGGTTTGAATGACAGTTAATTTAGGAACGATCGGCAATGGCTGAATACGTATATACCATGTCGCGGGTGAGCAAAATTGTGCCACCTAAGCGTCAAATTCTTAAAGACATCTCTCTGAGCTTCTTCCCTGGTGCGAAAATCGGTGTTTTAGGTCTGAACGGTGCAGGTAAATCCACACTGCTACGTATCATGGCAGGTATCGACACGGATATCGACGGTGAAGCGCGTCCACAACCTGGTCTAAACGTAGGTTACCTACCTCAGGAACCAGTATTAGACGAATCAAAAACCGTTCGTGAAGTTGTTGAAGAAGCGGTTGCTGACGTTGCTGACGCTCTGAAACGTTTGGACGCAGTCTACGCAGCATACGCTGAACCAGATGCAGACTTCGACGCACTTGCAAAAGAGCAAGGCGAGCTAGAAGCCCTTATCCAAGCGAAAGATGGTCATAACCTAGAAAATGCGCTTGAGCGTGCGGCAAACGCACTTCGTTTACCTGAATGGGACCAAAAAATTGCGCACCTATCAGGTGGTGAACGCCGCCGTGTGGCTATTTGTCGCTTGCTACTTTCTAAGCCAGACATGCTATTGCTTGATGAACCTACCAACCACCTAGATGCAGAATCAGTGGCTTGGCTAGAGCGCTTCTTAGTGGATTACACAGGTACCGTAGTAGCCATCACCCACGACCGTTACTTCCTAGATAACGCTGCGGGCTGGATCTTAGAACTGGACCGTGGTGAAGGTATCCCATGGGAAGGCAACTACACCTCATGGCTGGAGCAAAAAGACGCTCGTCTACAACAAGAAGCCTCCCAAGAGAGTGCTCGCCAAAAGACTATCGAGAAAGAGCTTGAGTGGGTACGTAAAAACCCTAAAGGTCGTCAAGCGAAGTCAAAAGCACGTATGGCTCGCTTTGAAGAACTGCAAAGCTCTGATCACCAAAAACGTAATGAAACCAATGAACTGTTTATCCCACCTGGTGAGCGTCTAGGTGATAAGGTTATTGAAGTGAAGAACCTGACTAAGTCATTTGACGGTCGTGTTCTGATTGATGACCTGTCATTCAGCATCCCTAAAGGTGCGATTGTTGGTATCATCGGTGCGAACGGCGCAGGTAAATCGACGCTATTCAAGATGTTAAGTGGTACTGAACAACCAGACTCGGGCACAATTGAGATGGGCGATACAGTAAAACTAGCATCTGTCGATCAGTTCCGTGACAGCATGGACGATTCTAAAACCGTATTCCAAGAGATCTCTGAAGGTGCTGATATCATTAAGATCAACAACTTCGAAATCCCAGCTCGTGCATACTGTTCACGCTTTAACTTTAAAGGCAGTGACCAACAAAAGATTATTGGTGAACTATCGGGTGGTGAGCGTAACCGAGTCCACCTTGCGAAGCTTCTTAAAGCGGGCGGCAACGTGTTGCTACTCGACGAACCAACCAACGACCTTGACGTTGAAACACTGCGTGCTCTAGAAGAAGCATTACTAGAGTTCCCTGGTTGTGCAATGGTTATCTCGCACGACCGTTGGTTCCTTGACCGTATCGCGACCCACATCATTGACTACCGTGACGAAGGCCAAGTTAACTTCTACGAAGGTAACTACACAGAGTACATGGATTGGTTGAAGAAAACATTGGGTCCTGAAGCCGCAGAACCACACCGTATCAAATACAAGCGTATTGCGAAGTAATCGCAACCCACAAAGTTTGATTGTAATTTGTACAAAGGCCGCTATCATAGCGGCCTTTGTTTTCTTTGTTATAAAAAGAGCTCATTAGCCCGTCTCGTTCGTTAAGAACATGACGTTGCACTTACGTCACTCTGTAGCGACCTCGACACTTTTCAAACAACAATCGAACACTTTTTGTTCGTATTGATATACTATTCAATTCTGTTTGACGACCTGACGAGAATATTCATATGACAGAGAGACGACGCTTTTCACGTATTCTCCATCAAGCTCCAGCTAAGATAGAACAACGTGATTTGGCAATTGAAGCTAGGATTCAAGATCTTTCCTTGCATGGTTTACTCATGAAAGTGGAAGAGACTGAGGCTTTGGATCCAACCCTTCCAGTCCATGTGACTTTTTCATTTGATCAATCCGAACAAGTGATTACGTTAAAAGCGCAAATTGTGAATGTTTCTAAGTGTGAGATTAGGTTGAAGATCGCTAAGGTAGACATCGAAAGCATTAGCCAACTAAAACGATTTATAGAATTGAATGTAGGCAATAACGACCTTCTGAATCGAGAGTTAGAGCACCTCTCTGGTTTTTAGGAGAAAAATAAATGAACGCCTATTTAAGTAACAATAACTATGTCTAAAAAAATCATCATGCAGATCCCGACGAAAGACGGCGATCAGCAGTTCTATTTGGGCCGCAGTTCGGTCCTAGCAGTATTTGCTTCAGTATTGGCATTACCCGCCGTCGTTGGTGGCGCGTGGTACCTTAATCAGCAGCAGATGCACAATAAAGACGAACTAACACAAATCATCGCCAAACTGGAAAGTGAAAAGGCCGAAGTGACGGCTCTTTACGAAGAACAGCTTGATACCAATCATTCGCTTTCCCAGTCTTTGACGGACAAAAACAATCAAATTCAGCTATTGGGCAAACGGGTATTCGACGTTGAATCGGTTTTAGGTCTCGCAGACGAAGAGTTGATGATCGATGAGAACAGCATGGGGTTAGAGGAGCGAATTGACGCAGCCGCTATCGATTCTGCTGTTCGAGCGACGATGTTCCGTTTGATACCAAATGACAGTCCAGTCACATACCAACGTATTTCTTCTTCTTACGGCAGTCGTATTAATCCGATTTCAGGTAAGAGGCATGTTCATACTGGTATCGATCTGACTTGTAAAAGAGGAGAAGAGATCCTGGCACCGGCTGACGGTGTGGTGGAAACCGTTCGCCCGAGCAATCGTGGTTATGGTAACTATGTCACCATTCGTCACTCATTTGGCTTTATGAGCTCCTTTGCTCATCTACAACGCTTCAAAGTGAAAAGCGGTCAGTTTGTTAGTAAAGGCGACATCATTGCTCAATGCGGTAACTCTGGCAACTCCACAGGGCCACACTTGCACTATGAAGTACGCTTCCTCGGACGAGCACTCAACCCTCAATACTTAATGGAGTGGACGCCAGAAAACTTCAATGACGTCTTTGAAAAAGAGAAAAAAGTGAAATGGGGACCTTTGGTTCAATTGATTGATAACGTTGTACGTCTACAAGTCAATTTAACCAATTCACCCTATCGCGATACCAGTATCAACACAGTATCAAGTGAAGATACGAGTAATACTGCGACGAACTGATTTGTCCATCAACACGAAAAAGAGCAGCTTACGCTGCTCTTTTTGTTTCGGACTCTGCACGGCTAAATGACCCGTGATTAGCCGCGATGAATATTATCATTCGCCTGTTTGAGTAAGTTTTGGCTCTCATTCATAAATTGTTGAGAATAAGTACCAAACCAATCACTCACCTGCTTAAAGCTTTCGATGAATCGCGCTTTGTCTCTGCTATCCAGAATCGCTACCGCATCACCTAAACGCTGATGGAATCGCTTGATCATATCGATATTCTCTTGAGAAGAGAAAATGATATCACCGTACAAGTTCGGATCCTGACCAAACAGTCGTCCCACCATCGCCAATTCAAGGCGGTAGATTGGCGAGCTTAACTTCAACAACTGATCGATGTTCGGATTCTCTTTGCTAAGGTGCATACCGTAAGCAAACGACGTGAAGTGGCGCAGCGCCTGAATCAACGTCATGCCATGATCGTGCTCTTGTGCATCGATTTGGCACAAGCTTGCGCCCCAAATCCCAAACTGTTGCAATAGCCATTGGTAATGCTCGTGACCACGGCCATCACAGTACACAATAACCTGCTTGGCAAGGCTCGGAACATCTGGGCCAAACATTGGGTGCAAACCAACCACAGGACCTTGGTGCACATTCAACATTGCTTGCAGAGGCTTCGACTTGATAGAAGTCAGGTCACACAGAATGCAGTCTTGCGGCAAGTTCCCCAGTTTTTCGATCACCCCTTCCGTTAGATGAATCGGCACCGTGACCACGACTAAACCCGCGTTGTCTAGAATCTCATCCGCATGATCCCAGTCTTTACTGCCGAGAACTTTGACCTGGTAGCCCGACAATTTGAACATACGCCCAAACAGGCCACCCAATTGACCATTACCACCAATAATAACAACTGAGCGTAAATCAGGGTTCAAACACTTAAAACCGGAATCTTTCTCGCTGGCATAAGACTCACGCATTGTTCGACGCAGAATATCTTCAATAAGCTGTGGAGGAATTCCCATTTTTTCAGCTTCAGCGCGACGAGAAGCTAACATCGCCGCTTCGCGGTCTGGAGCATAAATTGGCAAACCATGTTCGCTTTTTACTTCCCCAACTTTCTCTACGAGCGCTAAACGCTGAGCCAATAGCTCCAACATTTGCTTGTCGACTGCATCAATCTGATCGCGTAATGCGTTAAGTTCAACTGCCATTGATGTTCCTTAAATCCTGTATTAATTAGCCTTTAGACGATTTTCTAAGAAAGGCACTAGCTCTTCATGTGCATGACGTAATAGTGCCTCAGTTGAATCCCAATTGATACATGCGTCAGTGATAGATACACCGTATTTCATCTCTTCAAGAGCTAAGTCAGAAGATTGATTTCCTTCATTGATATGGCTTTCAATCATAAGACCGATAATAGATTTATTGCCTTCACGGATTTGATGAATCACATCCTCCGCGACTAATGGCTGGCGACGGTAATCTTTACGTGAGTTGGCGTGACTGCAATCCACCATTAATGAAGCATCAAGACCAGATTTCGCCATCTCTTGCTCACACTCAGTGACTGATACCGAATCGTAGTTAGTTTGCTTGCCGCCACGTAAGATCACATGTCCATTAGCATTGCCCTGGGTGGTCAACAGTGCGACTTGTCCCTCACGGTTAATTCCCATAAAACGGTGGCTAGAGGACGCAGCTTGCATCGCGTTAATTGCGGTTGCCAAACTGCCATCGGTGCCATTCTTAAAACCGATTGGCATAGACAGGCCGCTTGCCATTTCACGGTGAGTTTGTGACTCCGTCGTACGAGCACCGATGGCTGCCCAGCTAAAAGTATCCGCCAAGTATTGTGGGCTAATTGGGTCTAGAGCCTCAGTCGCGAGCGGGATTTCCATCTCTGCCAACTCCACCAGAAGTTCGCGTCCAACATGCAGACCGTGTTCAATATCGAAACTGCCGTCTAGGTGTGGGTCATTGATCAGGCCTTTCCAGCCGACCGTGGTGCGCGGCTTCTCAAAGTAAACACGCATAACAATATACAGTTGGTCACTTAATTGTTCAGAGAGTGCTTTAAGTCGCTTTGCGTAATCCTTCGCCGCTTCTACGTCGTGGATAGAACATGGACCGCATACAACAAGCAGGCGGTGATCCTTCTTGTGAATAATATTAGCGATAGTTTGACGAGACTCTTGAATAAAGCGACGTGCTTTTTCACTCAAAGGAAGCTTGGTTTTTAGTTCCTCCGGAGTAATAAGAACCTGTTCTTCGATAATATTAATATTGCTCAACTCACTTTTCTGCATAACTCTAACCTGTATATTTATTTTTACACCCAACCAAACCTTTGGTGAGACAACTAAGCTTTAACGACAAGATAACAGGCTAAAAAAGAAAAACAAGCGTACATAATAAAAAACATTTAGTGTAAACCTAGGTTTACAGTTAAATAAAAAGCCAAAGTATAATTAACTTTGGCTTCTCATCGCTGTTTTGAATCTTTTACAAGAGGTTTAGCTAGTCAAGCGTTTCATCGCTTCACTCGCCGCTTTCCACTCTTGAGATAGCTTAAGTTCGCTTGGAGAAAATGACTGTTTTTTCAGTAATCCATCCGCGAGTGGCACGGTTGAAACCGGTAAGTTGTCTAATACCTCAACGTGCGCTTCTCGTTTATTACACATTAACAACATATCGCAACCAGCTCTCAATGCTTGAGCACCTCGCTCGGCTGGGCTGCCCATAATCGCAGCGCCTTCCATGGTCAAGTCATCCGAAAAAACCAAACCTTTAAAACCCAATTGCTGACGCAGGACCTGTTTTAACCAGTATTCAGAACCGCTGGCTGGTTGAGCATCATAATGTGGGAAAATCACGTGAGCAGGCATCATGGCATCTAAAATACCGGCATCAATTTGCGCTTTGAAGATCGCCATATCTTGTTCAAAAATATCACTGCGCTCATCGTATGGTGTTTCTAGATGTGAGTCTGCAATCACGCCACCATGTCCAGGGAAGTGCTTGCCTGTCGTTGCCATGCCAACACTCTTCATTCCCTGCATATATGCAGTGCTATAGCGAAGAATGGTATCGGCATCTTCACCGAATGCGCGGTTACCGATCGCTTTACATTGATGGCCTTGGTCAAGTACCGGGGCAAAGCTTAAATCAATATCATGGGCAATCAGCTCTGCTGCCATTAACCAACCGCCCATACGAGCAAGCTCTTCACCATTTTGATGTTTAGCGTACTCATCAGCAGCAGGAATTAATGAGAAACCTTCACGAAAGCGCTGCACTCGGCCGCCTTCTTGATCCACACCGATCAAAAACGGGCGCTTAGCCGCCTTTCGGATGGATTGAGTAAGTGCTTGAAGCTGTTCGCTATCATGATAGTTGCGAGCAAATAGAATTAAGCCACCAACCGTAGGATGCTCCAAGATTTCTTTGTCTTCAGCGGTCAGTTCATACCCCGCAACGTCAACCCATAACGGTCCCATGTTTTCTCCTCAAAATCGGCTGAATATCTCGTATTCGATGAGGTTATTCGCTTCAGATTTGCTTTACAATAAGTGAATGAAGAATTGACGAGATCGGCTATGAAATTTAACGAACTATACATTGGTGTGATGTCTGGAACGAGTATGGATGGTGTTGATACCGCTCTAGTTGAAATAAGCGATGAGCATGTTCGCCTGATTGCGCACGACGACTACCCAATGCCCGCAGCACTAAAAGACATGCTGTTATCTGTTTGTACCGGTCAAGCAACAAATTTAAAAGCCATAGGTGAACTTGACCATCAGCTCGGCCACCTATTTGCAGATGCTGTGTTACAGCTGCTCAATAAGTCTGGTTACGTCGCAGAGCAAATTCGTGCGATTGGTAATCACGGTCAAACAGTGTTCCATCAGCCTACCGGAAACTTGCCGTTTACCACTCAATTGGGCGATGCCAACATTATCGCGGTCAAGACAGGCATTGATACGGTAGCGGATTTTCGTCGTAAAGACATGGCGCTAGGTGGACAAGGTGCCCCACTCGTCCCTGCTTTCCATAAAAGCATTTTTGCGATGCAGGATTCCACAACTGTGGTGCTTAACATTGGAGGCATTGCCAATATCTCTGTACTGCATCCAGAACAACCAGTCATTGGCTATGACACAGGCCCGGGCAATATGTTGATGGACGCATGGTGTGCGCTGCATAAAGGGCAAAGCTTCGACGAAGATGCACAATTTGCACTTAAAGGAACGGTAAACGCTACTTTGTTGACTCAATTACTCAAAGAAGCTTACCTCACCATGCCAGCCCCTAAAAGTACCGGACGAGAACTGTTCAATATTGACTGGCTGCATCAACAAATGGTCCATCACAAGTTACCAATCGAAGACGTACAACGTACACTTTGCGAGTATTCTGCAATTACCATTGCCAACGAAGTCGACAAGTTTTCTCATGGCATCACACCTCAACTATTGGTCTGTGGCGGTGGAGCAAGAAACCCGCTTTTGATGCAACGACTGGCCAAGTTATTGCCACAATGGAGCGTTGCGACAACGGCAGAAAAAGGTGTTGATGGCGATTACATGGAAGCAATGGCGTTTGCTTGGCTTGCGCAGCGCCATATTCACGGCCTCCCCAGCAACTTACCGGAAGTTACGGGGGCAAGTCGTCTCGCTTCACTGGGTGTACTCTATTCAAAAAATTAAGGGCAATAGATCCTAAACAAAAAGGCTTAATTCATTATGACGAACGATGCACTTATCGCAGCTTTATCCCATCTGGTATCTGAAGGGCGAAATCCAGACACCATGGACATCGACTTGCTGCCTTCTCTCGATATTGTTCAACGCATCAACCAACAGGACAAACTCGTTCCTCTTGCCGTTGAAAAAGTATTGCCTGAGATCGCTGAAGCCGTTGATAAGATCACGGAAGCATTTAAGGTCGGAGGTCGGTTGTTTTACATCGGTGCGGGTACCAGTGGTCGACTTGGCGTTTTGGACGCTTCAGAATGCCCACCAACTTTTGGCACAGATCCAGAGATGGTCGTTGGTATTATTGCCGGTGGAAAAGAGGCAATGTTCCGTGCAAAAGAAGGGGCGGAGGACGACCCTACATTAGGCGAGCAAGATCTTAAAGAGAATACGCTAACACAACGCGATGTCGTCGTTGGTATTGCGGCAAGTGGACGAACACCTTACGTGATTGGTGGCTTAGAGTATGCGAACGAGCTTGGTGCCACCACTGTAGCACTATCTTGTAACCCTGACTCTCCGATTGCAGATATTGCCGATATTGCGATTAGCCCCGTTGTTGGACCTGAAGCGTTAACGGGGTCCACTCGCTTAAAATCAGGGACGGCACAAAAACTCGTACTAAACATGCTCACTACCGCAAGCATGATTCGCCTGGGCAAAAGTTATCAGAACTTAATGGTAGATGTGAAAGCGACGAATGCAAAGCTAGTTGCAAGAGCGGCTCGTATTGTTATGCAAGCAACAGATTGTACTAACCAAGAGGCTAAAACGGCTCTCAAAGAAACGGACTACGACGCCAAGTTAGCTATTTTGATGATTTTAACCGGGCTGGATAAAGAAAGCGCGACTGAGCAACTGAAAGCCAAACAAGGATATTTAAGAAAAGTCGTGATCGATCAAGCGAATCAATCTTAATCAATAAAGCGCCTCACTTATTTAAAAGTCAGGCGCCTTTTATGGCTTAATTTAGTAGTTCAATCGTTCAATGTGAGTAATACCGACTTTATCTTCAAGGTCGCTGAACATATGAACCATTGCTGGGTATGGTTGTGCTCCAGGGTAGACAACTTCTGCATTACAGAAAAACGCATAGTTTTGTCCGGCTACGACTTGAGTAGCCACAACCAAAGGGGAGTATTTGACACCGACAAACCCCTCGATACCTTTAGCAAATACTTCTTTATTCTCTGCTGTGAGTTCATGAAATGGACTCCAGCCACCAGCCATTTGCGTTGACATAATGTGATTCCTTTTTTTCTGTGCTCACTATCAAGCAATGTGAACATAGTTTAATAAGGAAGATTTTGCCACATTTATGTGATGCAGACAGTGTAACAACGGCTTTATTGACTATTAATTTGAGTATTCATTCCAACCACGTTGCCATTCCATGCGGAATTTTTGCGCTTGCTCAGTACCTTCACAAACCCCTTCGTAATACTGACCAGATAACCCCATTTGATACGCAAAAGCAGGATTACAGTACTCACGTAAACCTTCTAAATAACCTTGGTCGTAGTCACTTTGCTTAACACTACCCAACTCACGAAGCTCGCTCATCGTGCGCGATGTGTGTCCGGTTATGCCATCTTGATATCCGATCTGATGCCAATCTCCCGACTTGGCAAGATCTGCTGTCGTTGCTGTGCATCCTGCAAGTAAAGCCAGTGCCAGACCTACCGTTACCTTTTTCATGGTTCTTCCTTAAGTAATTGTTTTCAAAAATAAGCTTACCACTAATTATTGGCGCTTGCCGCTGAGCTTGCAGATTTAACCACTGATGACTCAAATCAGCCGCTCAAGACTGTCATCAACCTTTCGCCATTTTTAAAAACCGCTCAAGCAGCATATCGACCACTCAGTGCTCTATTCGACCACTCATCTACTAACCGAATGCATTTAACACAAGTGACGCATAACATGCATCCTGAGATTAAAAAATTACCCTACCCAACTAAGACCAAGGACAATTGCTATGATGTGGTTTCTAACCTGTGTCGCAGCCCTAATCGGCGGATACTTCATCTACGGCGCTTTCGTCGAGAAGATTTTCGGCATCAATGAAAAACGCCAAACGCCAGCTCACACCAAATCGGACGGTGTTGACTTCGTTCCAATGTCAACAAAGAAAGTTTACCTAGTTCAACTACTTAACATCGCAGGTGTTGGTCCAATTTTTGGCCCGATCATGGGGGCACTATACGGTCCTGCGGCGATGCTTTGGATTGTAGTCGGTTGTATTTTTGCTGGTGCAGTACACGATTACTTCTCAGGCATGCTTTCAGTGCGTAACGGCGGTGCATCTGTACCTACCATTACAGGTCGCTACCTAGGTAATGGCGCAAAACACTTTATGAATATTTTTGCCATTGTCCTATTGCTTCTAGTTGGCGTAGTGTTCGTTTCAGCCCCTGCTGGCATGATTACCAACCTCATCAATGATCAAACAAGCTTGAGTGTAAGCATGACAACGATGGTTATTGCTATCTTTGCTTACTACATCATTGCGACGATTGTTCCTGTCGATAAAATCATTGGTCGTTTCTACCCACTGTTTGGCGCCCTACTTATCTTTATGTCTGTTGGCCTAATGACAGCCGTTGCTTTCTCTAGCGAACACACAGTAATGGGTGACTTCCAAGTTTCGGACATGTTCTCTAACCTCAACCCAAATGACATGCCGTTATGGCCTGCATTGTTCATCACTATCGCATGTGGCGCTATCTCTGGCTTCCACGCAACTCAGTCTCCACTGATGGCGCGTTGTATGGAAAATGAGAAAAACGGTCGCTTCGTATTCTACGGTGCAATGATTGGTGAAGGTGTTATCGCTCTAATTTGGTGTGCTATCGCTCTGTCTTTCTTCGGCTCTCTAGACGCTCTATCAGAAGCTGTGAAAAACGGTGGCCCTGGTAACGTGGTATACAGCGCATCATTTGGTCTGCTAGGTGTGTTCGGTGGTATCCTTGCGTTCCTGGGTGTGGTTATCCTACCAATTACGTCTGGCGATACAGCGTTCCGTTCAAGCCGCTTGATCCTTGCTGAATACTTCAACATGGAACAAAAAACGCTACGTAACCGTCTACTGATGGCACTTCCACTGTTCGTTATCGGCGGTATCTTAACTCAAGTAGACTTCGGCATTATCTGGCGCTACTTCGGTTTTGCAAACCAAACAACAGCGGTAATGATGCTTTGGACTGCGTCCGCTTACCTACTGCGTCACAACAAGCTGCACTGGATTACCACTATCCCAGCTATCTTCATGACCACGGTATGTGTCACGTTCATCTTAAACAACAGCTCGCTAGGTTTTGGTCTGCCAATGCAACTATCAACTATCGTAGGTATTGTGTTTGCCCTAGCTGTGACAGGTTACGTTATCAAAACCTCTAAGGGTAAAGGTGAAACTGAACTGGCTGACGAAGAGAAACCACAAGCCGTATCAGAAACAGCGTAATACTCGTCACATCTGAGTGACTAAGATAGGAGCCTGCCAATTGCAGGCTCTTTTTGTTTTATACCCAAGTCACTTTAAGACTCAGAAAGCACAGCGCAGCATCATTTACTTAGCTGTTCTTATCTATCTGAGCCAAGCATCTTGAGGTTACTTAGGTATACAATAACAACATTGATTCTAGGTTAGGTTCACTATGGAACTGGTCATCTCCCTTTTACAACAGATGTGTGTGTACTTAGTTTTGGCTTACATGCTAAGTAAAACGCCAATCATCTTACCTTTGCTGAGTATTTCTTCGCGCTTAAGCCACCGCCTAATTTGTTACGTACTCTTCTCTGGCTTTTGTATTCTCGGCACCTATTTCGGTCTGCACATCAACGATGCTATTGCCAATACTCGTGCGATCGGCGCAGTTATGGGCGGGCTGTTTGGTGGACCTGTTGTAGGTTTCGCCGTCGGATTTACTGGTGGCATCCATCGATACTCTCTTGGTGGCTTTACTGACCTAGCCTGCGCAATTTCAACCACCGCCGAGGGCGTAATTGGTGGCTTGCTCCACGTTTACCTTATCAAGCGAAATAAAGGCGCATTGCTGTTTAATCCAAGCGTCGTATTCAGCGTCACGTTTGTTGCAGAAGTGGTGCAAATGATTTTGCTGCTCGCCGTCGCGAAACCTTTTGATCAAGCCTATGAACTGGTGTCCGCTATTGCAGCGCCTATGATCATCGCGAATTCATTTGGTGCGGCGTTGTTCATGAGTATCCTGCAAGACAGAAAAGCAATCTTTGAAAAGTTTTCTGCGACGTTTTCGCGTCGAGCGCTCACCATTGCTGATCGCTCAGTGGGAATTCTAAGCAACGGCTTCAACACCGAAAACGCAGAGAAAATCGCACGTATTATTTACGAAGAAACCAAAGTGGGCGCTGTCGCGATTACTGACCAAGAAAAGATCTTGGCGTTTGTGGGCATTGGCGATGATCACCATAAACCAAACACGCCGATTTCATCGCAAAGCACATTAGACTCCATGGAGAAAAACGACATCATTTATCTTGATGGTGCGGAGCGTCCATACCAATGCTCCATTGCAAAAGATTGCAAGCTCGGATCTGCGCTGATCATCCCACTGCGTGCAGGGAAAGAGGTCATTGGTACCATAAAGCTGTATGAACCGAAGCGTAAATTGTTCTCGACGGCCAACATGTCGATGGCGGAAGGAATAGCCCAGCTTCTATCTAGCCAAATCCTTTATGGCGATTACCAACAACAACAAGCCTTACTCGCCCAAGCAGAAATAAAATTGCTTCACGCTCAGGTGAATCCACACTTTTTGTTTAATGCACTCAATACTATTAGTGCGATTACTCGTCGTGACCCTGACAAAGCGCGCGAGCTAATCCAAAATCTATCGCACTTCTTCCGCAGCAATTTAAAGCAGAACATTAATACCGTGACGCTAAAGGAAGAGCTTGCACATGTGAACTCGTACTTGAGCATCGAAAAAGCGCGTTTTACGGACCGCTTAGAGGTTGAAATCGATATTCAACCTGAATTGCTGGACATCAAATTACCAAGCTTTACACTCCAGCCTTTGGTTGAGAATGCCATTAAGCATGGCATTTCAAACATGCTTGAAGGTGGTAAAGTTCATATATACAGCGAAGCACACCCACAAGGTCACTTGATTACCGTCGAAGACAACGCAGGCAGTTTTGAGCCGCCAAAAGAAAACCACTCAGGGCTAGGTTTAGAAATTGTCGACAAGCGTCTCACTAATCAATTTGGACGTGATGCAGCGCTAAAAATTACGTGCGAGCCACATCAATTTACTAAAATGAGCTTTATCATTCCCCCAAAATCATAAAAGCACGCTGAAGCAATAAAGGTAATGTTGGATGTTAACCGCACTCGTCATTGATGATGAACAGTTTGCTCGTGAAGAGCTAGCAGAGTTACTGGATGAAACAGGCCAAGTTGAGGTCGTGGGCGATGCCTCAAACGCAATCCTCGGCCTAAAAAAAATCAATGAACTTAAGCCTGATGTGGTGTTTCTCGATATCCAAATGCCTCAAGTCACGGGGATTGAACTACTTGGGATGCTTGATCCAGAAACCATGCCTTATGTGGTTTTTGTCACGGCTTATGATCAGTATGCGATTCAAGCATTTGAAGACAATGCCTTTGATTACTTGCTCAAACCTGTCGACCCATGCCGGCTAACTAAAACGGTAAAACGACTAAACAAAGTCATTAGCCAATCCGCCCTAACGCAACAACTGTCTGCTATTACACCTGACACGTTGGATCAGATACCGTGCATCGGACACAACCGCATCGTTATCATGGCCACCGACACGGTGGAATGTGCTTACAGTGATATCAGCGGCGTGCATGTACGCTCCACCAGCCAAACCGCGAGCACCCAACTGACATTAAAAACGTTGGAAGAGAAAACCCCTCTAGTCCGCTGCCATCGTCAATACTTAGTCAGTATTAAAGCGATTAGCGAAATCAAGTTACTGGAAAATGGGTTAGCGGAAATCATCACCAAAACAGGCTTTGAGATACCAGTAAGCCGCCGCTACTTAAAGGTGCTCAAAGAGATGCTCGGCATTAGCCACTAACACAAAAACTTCACACATCATCGCTGAGTTTCCGCTAGCGTATAAATAGGACGCTCTGAAAAGACGAGGCGATGATGTATAAAGTTTTATTCATATGTAAGCACAACGCTGGACGAAGCGTCCTCGCGGAGTCAATCGCAACCAATATCCTGTCAGCGGATTTTAGTGTCACCAGTGGAGGCTCACATCCCACAGGCAAGGTGCACCCAGTGGTGCAAAAATATTTAGATGACCACCAACTCCCCATTCCGCATATCCACACACATTCATGGGAGGAGCGAACTCAGTTTCTTCCCGACATCGTTATTATTCTCTGTGATTCTTTACATCAAGAAACCGCTCCTCAGTGGCTTGCGGGGGGCGTTCGAGTAAACTGGCAAGTTGATGCTTTTCCGACCTATGGTTCTGATGAAGACATGTACGCACATTGCGAAAAGGTTGCTCAATCGCTTGAGCGAAGAATCACGAAGATGTCTGATATGATTATCGATGGTTTAGGAAAAGACCAAATTCGTGATTACCTAAATGAGTTAAGAGAGATGTAAAAAAGGCGACCCACAGGTCGCCTTTTGAATATTCGATAAATGGAGACTAATCCACTTGCTTGATTTGCAATTCTTTAGGTACTTCAAAGAACATATTCTCTTCACGGCCAAGTACTTCATCAACCGCTTCGGCACCAACGAGTTCTTTGATTCGCTCTAGAATCTGATTAACGAGCTCTTCCGGAGCAGATGCTCCCGCAGTCACGCCGACCTTTGTTTTGCCTTCGAACCACTCAGGTTTGATATCTTCCGGACAGTCGGTTAAGTAGCCAGGTGTCCCTAGCTTTTCAGCTAGCTCTTTAAGACGTGTAGAGTTTGATGAGTTTTTAGAACCCACCACAACCATCACATCTACGTCACCAGCTAATTCACGCACGGCATCTTGGCGGTTTTGTGTCGCATAACAGATATCGTCTTTACGTGGACCTTGGATATCTGGGAACACGCGGCGTAGCTCTTCGATAACATCGGCAGTTTCATCGACAGAAAGCGTCGTTTGGCTTACGTAATGAAGATCGGATGGATCTTTCACAATCGCCTTCAGTTTCTCAACATCGGCTGGAGTTTCAACCAAGTACATACCACCGGTTTCACTGGCGTATTGCCCCATCGTACCTTCGACTTCAGGGTGACCTGCGTGACCAATCAGAACCACTTCCATATTACGACGGCTCGCACGCGCCACTTCCATATGCACTTTGGTTACCAAAGGACACGTTGCGTCAAATACGGTCAAATCACGCAGCTTGGCTTCCTGACGAACCGCCTGCGATACACCATGAGCAGAAAAAATCACAATGTTGTTGTCTGGCACTTCATGCAGCTCTTCAACGAAGATAGCACCACGTTGTTTTAGCCCTTCAACCACAAAACGGTTATGCACCACTTCATGACGCACATAAATCGGTGGCTGATACATCTCTAGCGCACGCTCTACGATGCTAATCGCACGGTCTACACCAGCACAAAAGCCGCGTGGGTTAGCTAATAGGATTTTCATTTCATTGCTCATGGAAATTATCTTTATTGGGTTCGCTATTCTACTGACAAAATTTCAACTTCGAAAGTCACGTCTTGTCCCGCTAGAGGATGGTTGAAGTCCACAGTGACTGAATCGCCTGCAATCTCTGTAATAATGCCCGGGATTTCCATGCCATCAGGGCCACTGAAGGCCATGATTGTACCAACTTCCACTTCTGCATCACCTACAAATTTAGTGCGATCCATATAGTGAATATGATCAGGGTTTGGCATACCAAACGCGTCTTCTGCCTTTAGCTCAATCGCTTTTTGTGCGCCTGTTTCGAGGCCGATCAAGCATTGCTCAAAGTTTTCACTCAAGCTTCCATCACCCATAACAAACTTCGCTGGTTTACCCATGTTATGAGTACTATCTGCAACCGATCCGTCTTTCATTTTAATCGTAAAGTGAAGGGTTACTACCGATTCATTGGTTATTGTTGTCACGTTACTGCTTCCTTGTTCTTGGGTTATTACGCTATCAGCTTGGTCTTTTTATACATTGATATGATGATTGGCGCTCCAACATAATAAAAAGCGTCGCTCGAATCAACGGGCGACGCTTAGGGTTATTCAACTTTTCGCAATATACACTGCCACTACTTAGGCTTTCGCCTCGTCTTTCTTTCGAAAGCCGTCAAGAATAATCATCGCGGCACCAATACAGATCGCCATGTCAGCAAGGTTGAATGCTGGCCAGTGGTAGTTACCCCAGAAGAAGTCTAGGTAATCAACAACAAAGCCATGAACGACGCGGTCAAACACGTTGCCCACTGCACCACCAATAATCAGTGCATAAGCAATGTTGTTCCATTTTTCTTTTGCTGGAAGCTTGCTCATCCAGTAGGTCAAAAGACCCGTCACAACAAACGCGATACCTGTAAATAACCAACGCTGCCAACCAGCTTGATCGCTCAAGAAGCTGAAAGCGGCACCGTAGTTATGAACGTAAAGTAGGTTGAAGAATGGCAACACCTCAATTCGGTTTGCCCATCCGTAGCCCATGTTGTCCATCACCACCAATTTGATGCCAATATCTGCAATAAATACCAGAATTGCTAACCACAGCCAGCGAACTCCAGATTGCTTTAACGTCAGTGCTTTTTCACTCATTACTTTACCTACAAACAGCCCCAGTAAATACTGGGGCTGTTAATTTTAAAAAAAGTTCAGTCGTTCTAGGCAATTACGCGAATTTACGTACTTCACCTTCGCCGTCTACGTTAGACACACAACGACCACAGATCTTCTCGTGACCTTCGATTGTGCCTACGTCTGGCGTGTGGTGCCAACAACGGTCACACTTCTCGCCTTCAGCTGCAGCTACTTCAACAAACAAGCCTTCGATATCCGTCGCTTGTGCTGCATCAGTCTTCTCACCCAGAGGCTTAACTTTCGCCGCAGAGGTTAGTAGAACAAAGCGCAGTTCATCTTCAAGTTTGTTGATCTTCGCCGCTAGTGCGTCATCAGCAAATAGAGTCACTTCAGCTTGTAGTGCACCACCAATGGTTTTCTCTTTACGCGCATCTTCTAGAAGTTTGTTAACCGCACCACGAACCGCTTGGATCTCAGTCCAGAATTCGTTGTTCAGCTCTTCACCTTCAGCAAGACCGAATAGACCGTCAAACCACTCACCAGTGAATACGAACTTGTCGCGCTCGCCTGGCATTTCGTTCCAAATTTCATCTGCAGTGAACGACATGATAGGAGCCATCCAACGAACAAGCGCTTCAACAATGTAGTAAAGCGCAGTCTGACAGCTACGTTGAGCGTTGCCGCCACGTTTTGCTGTGTACTGACGGTCTTTAATTACGTCTAGGTAGAAAGAGCCCATTTCGATCGAACAGAATTGCATTAGACGCTGAGTCACACCGTGTGTGTTGTACTCTTCGTATGCTTTAACGATCTCTTCTTGTGCTGCTAGTGCACGACCAACCGCCCAGCGATCTAGCGCAACCATCTCTTCAACAGGAACGATGTCTGTTTCAGGGTTGAAGCCGCTCAAGTTAGCTAGGAAGAAACGCGCTGTGTTACGGATACGACGGTACGCATCTGCGCTGCGTTTTAGGATTTCATCAGAAACCGCAACTTCACCCGTGTAGTCTGTAGAAGCAACCCATAGACGAAGAATGTCAGCACCTAGCTTGTTGGTTACGTCTTTTGGCGCAACCACGTTACCGATAGATTTAGACATCTTACGACCCTGACCATCAACCACGAAACCGTGTGTCAGTACTTGTTTGTAAGGTGCTTCGTCTTTCATCGCAATAGATGAAATTAAAGAAGATTGGAACCAACCGCGGTGTTGGTCAGAACCTTCTAGGTATAGGTCTGCACTGTTGCCGTTGTACTCTTCACGAGCATCAACAACAGAGAAGTGAGTGACACCTGAATCGAACCATACGTCTAGCGTATCTAGCACTTTTTCGTATTGGTCAGCGTCAGCACCTAGTAGTTCAGCTGCATCGACATCCCACCATGCTTGGATGCCTTTCTCTTCAACCAGCTTAGCGACTTTCTCGATCAGCTCTAGCGTGTTTGGATGAAGTTCTGCTGTTTCTTTATGAACAAACAGAGCAATTGGCACACCCCAAGTACGTTGACGAGAGATACACCACTCAGGGCGACCTTCGATCATACCTTCGATGCGGCTTTGACCCCACTCAGGCATCCACTCTACATTCTTGATTGACTCTAATGCTTTAGCACGTAGGCCAGCTTGGTCCATAGAAACGAACCATTGAGGTGTAGCACGGAAGATGATTGGAGTCTTATGACGCCAACAGTGTGGGTAGCTGTGCTCGTAAGCGTGGTGGTGTAGTAGTGCACCTTTTTCTTTTAGTACTTCTACTACTGCATCGTTCGCTTTAAATACGTGCTGACCAGCAAATAGCTCTGTATCTGGTAGGTAAACACCGTTTGAGCCAACTGGGTTTGCTACTTCTAGGTTGTACTTATTACCAACCGCGAAGTCTTCTTGACCATGACCAGGTGCAGTGTGAACAACACCAGTACCTGAATCAGTTGTAACGTGATCACCAAGGATCGCCGGTACAGTGAAATCGTAGAATGGGTGTTGGAATTGAGAAAGCTCAAGATCCGCACCTTTCGCAAAACCTAGGTTGTGGAAGTGCTCGATACCAGCACGGTCCATTACGTCTTTCGCCAGCTCAGCAGCAACGATGATACGCTCAGCGTTGTCGCCTTCTGTTTGGATAAGCACGTACTCTAGATCATCACGTAGACATACTGCGCGGTTTGCAGGCAGTGTCCAAGGTGTTGTTGTCCAGATAACGATAGATACGTCACCGTGACCTTCATGACCTTCTGTCAGTTCAAATTTAGATAGCAGTGCCGCTTCGTCAGCCGCTTTAAAACGAACGTCGATAGATGGCGATACTTTATCTTTGTATTCTACTTCCGCTTCAGCAAGAGCAGAACCACAGTCTGTACACCAGTGAACAGGTTTGAAACCTTTTAGAAGGTGACCATTGCTTGCAATCTTACCAAGAGCACGAATAATGTTCGCTTCAGTTGCGAAATCCATAGTGCGGTATGGCTTGTCCCACTCACCCATGATACCAAGGCGTTTGAAGCTCTCTTTCTGACCTTCAACCTGACCTGCTGCGTACTCACGACATTTCTCGCGGAACTCAGCTGCTGTCACTTTTTGACCTGGTTTGCCAACTTTTTTCTCTACCATCAATTCGATTGGTAGACCGTGGCAGTCCCAGCCTGGGATGTAAGGTGCGTCAAAACCTGAAAGTGTTTTGGATTTAATAATAATGTCTTTAAGAATCTTGTTTAGTGCGTGACCAATGTGAATGTCACCGTTCGCATAAGGAGGGCCATCGTGCAATACAAA
This sequence comes from Vibrio sp. 1641, assembly GCF_033339995.1. Taxonomy (NCBI): domain Bacteria; kingdom Pseudomonadati; phylum Pseudomonadota; class Gammaproteobacteria; order Vibrionales; family Vibrionaceae; genus Vibrio; species Vibrio sp. 1641. The sequence continues at coordinate 209,646 of NZ_JAWOVP010000006.1, read as the reverse complement.
TGACTTTTTGCCTTTTTTAGCTTTACGGATTTCACCGTAAAGATCTTCTTTGTACCAACGCTTAAGCATTTCTGGCTCACGATTAGCCAGGTTGCCGCGCATTGGAAACCCTGTTTCAGGTAAGTTCAGGGTATCTTTATACTCACTCATCGATTCTTAATTCCGTTATATTGGGCGAAAATTAGACATTATGTTGAACGGTGGAATAAACCGCTCAACGCTTAAGCTGACGCAGCCACACCCTTGCTGCTTCAGCATCCAATACGATTTGTTGTTTAAGTGCTTCAAACGACTCAAACTTTTGCTCATCTCGAAGTTTATGCAAAAGTTCCACTTCTAGTTGCTTGCCATATAAATTGGCATGAAAGTCGAATAAGTGCACTTCTAACTGTTGGCGAACACCATTGACGGTTGGTCTTTGACCAATATTAGCAACACCACCAACTGGCTTATTTCCTAAGCCAAGCGCTTGAACAACATAGACTCCGGAAACCGGAGAAACACAGCGTTTCAAAGGAATATTTGCAGTAGGGAACCCAATGGTTCGACCTAGCTTTCTTCCGTGAGAAACACGACCGCTGATGCTGTAGTTTCTTCCCAGCATCTGTTGCGCGGAATGCAAATCGTCACGCGCCAGCGCTTGACGGATAGCCGTACTGCTGACACGTAATTGTTGTAAACAAAAGCTCTGGGTACTTACGACATCAAAGCCGTATTTTTCCCCTGCTTCCTGCAGCATTGCAAAGTTACCTGTACGGCCTTTGCCAAAGCAGAAATCATCACCAACGACAAGAAACTTAACACCCAAACGCTCGACCAACAAGTCACGGATAAACTCTTCCGCGGTTAAACTTGCAAAATGGCGATTGAAATTGACACACAGTAAGCGGTCAATATCGAGCTTACTCAATTGCACGAACTTATCGCGTAATCGCGTCAACCTTGCAGGTGCCTTGTCTTTGGCAAACAGCTCCATCGGCTGAGGTTCAAAGGTCATCACAACAGAAGGCAAGGATAGCCTGTCCGCTTGCTCAGACACTTGCTGCAATACTTGTTGATGGCCTTTATGGACACCATCGAAATTGCCAATAGTCAGCACACAACCATGATGTCGCGGGTTGATATTGTGAATGCCTCTAATCAGTTCCATTGGATACTGCTTTCTGCCTCTGTTTTACTTTACACTGTGTGAAACTGACGGATTATATACTAATCACCCTCAGTCTGTCCCAGCTTTTAGGTCTTTTAAACGCGCACCAGTTAAAAATAGAACCACTAGGTAAACCACGGCTCCTAAACCGATCAACATCCCTAGCACCGCGCTTCGGTGAGCAAAGCTCCAGCCCAGCCATACTGACATATCTTCCAGTTGCCATAAGATTGCCGCAACCATCGCCGCGCCAGCAATAGCTAAACGTATAATAAAGAAGACGGTTCGCTTAGTGATTTGGTATACCTCTGCGATGTGCAGGCCACGATACAGCAGTGCCATATTCACAAATGCCGATAGTGCTGTCGCGATAGCCAAGCCAACGTAGCCATAGAAGTACGCAAAAATTGCATTAAATACCATGTTGGTCACCATCGCAATGATGCCGTATTTCACTGGCGTTTTGGTGTCTTGACGCGAGTAATACCCCGGAGCAAGCACTTTAATCAGCATAAAGTTCAACAAGCCTGAAGCGTAAGCAAAGAGTGACAATGATGCTTGATGTACGTCTTGTGGCGAAAACTCACCTCGCATGAATAACACCATCAACATAGGTTTTGCCAGTACCATCAAACCAAGCATTGCAGGAAGGCCAAGTAAGATCACCATGCGCACCCCCCAGTCCATGGTTTGTGCGAATCCTTCATTTTGTGCGTCAACATGTTTGCGTGATAATGCTGGTAAAATCACCGTTGCAATAGCAATACCAAACAGACCTAACGGGAATTCCAACAAGCGATCTGAATAGTACAACCAACTGATCGAACCGGTTTGCAGAAAGCTGGCAATAAAAGTATCAAACAACAAGTTGATTTGGCTTACCGACACACCGAACAAAGCAGGAATCATTAAGGTTCGGATCTTCACCACGCCCGGATCGCGCCAGCCCCATTTCGGCTTAACCATAACCCCCGCTTTAATAAGGAAAGGGATTTGAAATAAGAACTGAACCAAACCACCAAGGAAAACACCGATGGCAAGACCAATCTCTGGCTGTGACATCTGCGGCGAGATAAACCATGCTGCCAAAATGATCATTACGTTGAGGAAGACGGGAGTAAACGAAGAAACCGCAAACTTACCTAGTGTATTGAGAATGGCTCCCGATAGGGCAACAAAAGTGATGAACCATAAATAAGGAAAGGTAATCTTGAGCATCACGCTAGCAAGTTCGAACTTCTCAGCCGCGGGACCACCATGCATCCAGTCTAGGAACCAACCAAAACCAAACAGTGCAGTCACCACACCGGAACCTAGAACACCTAAGATGGTAACAATTGAGACTATCACCCCCAATGTGCCCGCTGCACGAGCAATGAGCTCCCGAGTTTTATCCATGTCGCCTTGAGCATGGCTTTCCGTTAAAACAGGTACAAACGCTTGGGAAAAAGCACCTTCAGCAAACAAACGTCGTAAAAAATTAGGAATTTTATTGGCGAAGAAAAAGACGTCTGCGCTTGCTCCTGCCCCCATTAAATTTGCCACTACAACATCACGAACTAGGCCAAGAACGCGGGAAATAAATGTCATAGCACTGACGATCATGCCAGACTTGAGTAGTCGTTTACTCACTGTAACCTCGGAATATCACCATAAGACAGCTAACCCTATACTGTTTCTCTGACAGGTGCTGTAAATAGACGTCAAAAATCTATCCGCGGGTTGTAAGGAATAAGTGTGCCTTTCGCGGATAATTATTAGCATTGGTATAAAAATGCTGTTAGAATCCCCGCCATCTTAACCGCGATAACCTCTCTTACCAAAATTTGTTTTGGCTTAGATCGGTTTTTGCACAAATCATTTGACATTTAAGCGCAAATGAGGGATATTCCTCGCCCTTAAATTGTCACAGAACTAAGTTTTTGGGAGTTAGACCCTTGGCAAATAGTAAATCTGCTAAGAAGCGCGCTATCCAAGCTGAGAAACGTCGTCAGCACAATGCTAGCCGTCGCTCAATGATGCGTACTTACATGAAGAAAACTGTTGCTGCTATCGAAGCAGGCGACAAAGAAGCTGCAACTGCTGCATTCGCTGTAGTTACACCTATCCTAGACCGCATGGCAACTAAAGGCCTTATTCACAAGAATAAAGCAGCTCGCCATAAGTCTCGTTTCGCTGCACAAATCAAAGCTCTTTAATAGAGTCCTGATTTTACAGTGAAGAAAAAACCGACCTTGTGTCGGTTTTTTTATATCTACAAAATTTTCTTAATAAAAAAAGCTGGCAATGCCAGCTTTTCTTTTTCTGAATGTCCCATTTAAAGACATCAGCTTATTCATTACCCATATAACGCTCATACTAGAAAGCACTAATAAAACACTTGAGAACAAAGCAAATTGGTCGATGAGTAGTACCCTATCATCAAAAGTTTAACGCCACTCTCAAATATTCCAACAAGTTAGATTCACACTCTAAGATGAGCAGTATATTAGGACTATTTAATTAATGTTGAGCACTCTCAGCACAATAAAGACTATGCAGTGTTTTTATTAACGCTTTCACTTCATCACTCTTTAATGTGTAGTACACCGTCTGTGCTTCTTTCCTTGTCGTGACTAACTCATCACGGCGAAGCCAAGCAAGATGCTGAGATAATGCCGACTGGCTTAGCTCTAACTTTGCACACAGCTCTCCCACGGACAGCTCTTGGTTATGCAGCATACAAAGGATTTGTAGGCGTCTCTCGTTTGCCATCGCTTTGAGCAACACGACGGCTTTTGCGGAGTTCTGCTCCATTTCTTGTAGATTCATGTGTTGGACCTCTAGCTACAACTTACTTATTCCAACCCTGGCCAGCTTGTTGTGTTGCACTGATTTATATATCTAAGAAAATCAAGATACACTTCCAGAGTCTTCATTATTAGAACCTCTAATTTAGTTGTTAGTGATACACCAATATTATCCACCAAGGATTTTAATTGGTGCGCCATCAATAATTAATAGTTTTGCTCACTAAAACAAGTATCTTGCTTACTTAGATATTATTTAGAATTATATTTTTATTGATAGTAATCTATTTATTTACGCAACGATACGGGTTTACTCAAACATTTGACTGAAATCAGCATCACAAACATTTTTTACCGCGGGGTGTTGGATCATTCGTTCCGCAAAAATCACGTAGTACTCTTCTTTTAGCCCATCGACATGGCCAATTAGCTGTAAATTTCGGTCGTCTTCAATCTCCGACATGTATACGGTCGGTGCCAAGAAAATCACATCGTCGTGGTACCGAGCAAAAGCTTTCATCAACGCAACATCATCAAACTCCCCTAGCACATTGGGTTGAAGGCCTTGACGATCAAACCATTGAATAACTTTACGCCCCATAGCCGTTCGGCTCGCGGGAATCAGAAGTTTTTTTTGTTCCAAGATCTCAGGGAATCGCACATTTTCAATTTCAGAAGAAGCAAAAAAGCTCATGCTACTTTCACCCAACTTTTTGCTATAAAGGCCAGGACTTTGAGTAGAATCAACGGGACAATCCGAAAGGATCATATCTAGCTTGTGCTGAGAAAGGCGTTCAAGTAGCAGTTCGTGGGTCGATTCATAACAGCGTAAATGAATACTGTTATCTTCCGGGACGGTCGTCATCAGTACTTTACTGACCAAGCGTTTAGATAATGCATCGGCTACACCAACTTCAAATAGAATGTTCGAGTGCTGGCTGTAATTGACGATATCTAACATCTCATAGCTCAAACCGAACATCCGGTCGGCGTACTTAAACACAAGCTGACCTAACTCAGTGGGCTCAACTGTACGACCATTGCGCTTGGTTAACTTTCCTTTCATGCGCTCTTCAAGCGCTTTAATCTGTCCTGTCACGGTTTGCGGTGTCAGGAAGAGCGCGTCAGCCGCCTTAGTTACAGAGCCCTGTTTGCACACCATCCAGAAATAATAGAGATGGTTGTAGTTTAGATGTGACATGATCGAGTCCCGAAAAGAAAGTGATACTTTTTATACCAAATGTGACAGAGACAAACAATAAACTCGACAAAACCATACAATACCTTACAAAAGCATAAGTTTTACCGAAAGTATAAAGTCAATACTGTCATAAAAGTTGAACTGAGGCGCATTTTCTCTACAAAAAAAACGCAAAAACCAAACAAAACGAAACCAAAATTTAGCCATTAAAATCAACAAGTTAAAAATTAATTTTCTTCCTCTTTTACGCCATTATCAAAAAGAACAATAAAAATCTCTCACAGCAAGAAATCTGTAATATTACTGAAATATTTGTTCTCTAACATCGCCCGCAGATTCAACTACAGACCGAAAAATGAACTGAAAGGTCAACGGAGAAAATTATGATGAACCAAGCTACTTCAACAGTGGCACCAATTTCGAGCACAGCTCGTTGGTTACGCTGGGCTAACTTGGCATTCATGTTATATCTGCTTCTTCTAGCAGTATCTATGGTTGGTAGTGGCTTTAAATGGGCAACTGGCGATCAAGCTAAGGTGCTATTTGAATTTGCCGCACACCCAGTTGCAGGTCTAATGATCGGCTTGGTGGCAACAGCCTTAATTCAGTCTTCAAGTACTGTAACGTCTATTATTGTAGGCTTGGTTGCAGGTGGCTTACCTGTAGAAACCGCTATCCCTATGGTGATGGGTGCTAACATTGGTACCACAGTGACCAATACGCTTGTGTCTCTTGGCCACGTGCGCTGTAAAGAAGAGTTCAAACGTGCATTTGCAAGTGCAACCATTCACGACTTCTTCAACTTGCTTGCTGTCGCTATTTTCCTTCCGTTGGAAATGATGTTCGGCATTTTAGAGAAAGTTTCTCACTGGCTTGTTTCTCCACTGCTTGCTACTGGTGATATGAGCATTAAGGGCTTCAACTTTATTAAACCAATTACAAAGCCAGTCGTAGGCGCAATTAAAGAGCCACTTTCTACCTTCGGTGATACTGTTGGCGGCGTCATGCTTATTGCTTTGGGTATTGCGACTATCTTCGTTGCAATCACAGTGATGGGTAAATTAATGAAGAGCCTAATGGTTGGTCGCGCACGTGAAATTTTGAAAAACGCCATCGGTCGTGGTCCTATTCACGGCATCGTATCAGGCTCAATCGTGACCGTTCTAGTGCAATCTTCCTCAACCACGACAAGTTTAATGGTTCCGTTGGTTGGTACTGGCGTGTTGAAAGTACGAGATATCTACCCTTTCACACTGGGTGCTAACATAGGTACTTGTATTACGGCACTACTAGCAGCGACAGCGGTATCTGGAGAGTTCGCAGTATTCGCACTACAAATCGCTCTAGTCCACTTAGTATTTAACATCATGGCGACGCTGTTTATCTTTGGAATTCCATTCCTACGTGAGATTCCGGTTAAAGGCGCTGAGATGATTTCTGAAATGGCTATTAAGAATAAAGCAGTTGTTGGTGGTTACCTAATGTCAGTATTCGTTATTCTACCAGGTGCAATTCTAGCCCTAACAACGTAACAACAACGACATACCATCGCTTATTGTTTAGGCTCCACATCGTGGAGCCTTTTTTATGATAATTAAACTGTTCAAATCGATTGTCCGGTGATAATTTGAGCCACATCAGCATGCTTATGCTGAGCTATCTCATTTGGAGTCGACAACATGATGCAGCTTAATGACGCTATTTCTGATCAGCTACTCGCAATAGACGAAAACCTAACCCAACTGGTTGCTGATATTGATATCCTAAGTAGCGTGAATCCTCTTAATTATGCTCAAGAAAGAGAACGTTTCATTAAAAACAAATATTCTCAAGAGCCTAATTTTCAATATTCAATTACTAACGTAGATACCCACAGTGCAAAGCGACGTCTATATGAGCTACCTCTAGAAAACATTCAAGACACCCAATTGCAAAGGCTGTACGCGGACGTAATTCAGTCTTATGCAGATAAACTGGATCAAGTGAATACCATCGGCACGCAAGAGTTTCTTTATAACTCCTTACGCTATTATGGGGAACCGAGCGCCAAAGATATTGCCAACGCCCATTTCATATTGCACCTTCCTACAGAAGAAGAAAAAGAACCTCAGCACGATAGCCGTGCAATAGCACGTTTCATGCAAAATTTTGCTCAACGCAATGGGTATGCATGTGAAATACAGGTGTTGGACGGGATGTTAGCAAACGCACTAGTTTCAGGGTCTCGAGTCAAAATTAACCACGCGGCGTACATCACCACTGATGAGCTGGAGGCTCTTGCACATCATGAAATGGGAGTACATCTCCTGACTACGCTTAACGGTCGTCAACAACCGCTAAAAGTCCTGAGCTTAGGTTGTCCTGCCAATACCAACACTCAAGAAGGGCTGGCTATATTATGTGAGTATCTGTCAGGACATTTCAGTATCAAGCGCCTAAGAACCTTAGCCTTACGAGTTCTGGCAGTAGAGTCGATGATCAAGGATCGCGATTTCCGCCATACGTTCATGCTATTAAAAGAACAGTATAAAGCTTCTGATCTTCAAGCATTTACAACGACTGCCCGAGTGTATCGAGGTGGAGGTTTAACGAAGGATTACTTGTATCTTAGAGGATTCCGAGAGGTGCTCAATGCCTATGATAAATTGGGCGATGACTTTTCACTATTGTTGTGCGGGAAAACGGAGCTGAAGTACTTTGAGCTTATCCGTTCATTAGTGAGTAAAGAAATATTCACTCAACCTAAGTTTATTAGCCCCGCACTGTCCAAACCGATGCAGACCAACCCAATTCACCGTTATATTGTCAGTGCACTAAAATAATACCTTCTAAGTACAAAAAAGAAAAAAGCTCCATTCGGAGCTTTTTCTATATCTTGAAGAACGATACTCGTTACACTGAGAATGGGTAACGAATAGGATCGTGATGCTCGTACCCTTCAACCCAAAAGTCATCCAGTGTGACCCATGTTTCCAAATCTTCTAGAGATTTAATCTCTGGGTTGATATGGAACGTCGGCGCTTTTAATGGCTCACGCTTCAACTGAACATCGCGCATCAGTTCAAGCTGGTCTTCATAAATGTGAGCATTCACAATCTTATGAAATGCCTGACCAGGTTTCTTGCCCGTAATTTGCGCCATAATCGCCAAGAACACGTAAACTTGAACCATATTGAAGTTTAAGCCAAGCGGTACATCACACGAACGCTGAGTACTATTCAGGTAAAGCGTATCATCCAGCAATGAAAAATGGTGACTGTACATACAAGGACGCAAGCACCCCATGTGGAACTCACCCGGGTTGTAGAAGTTCAAGATTTCACCGCGGTCATCAACACCACGCGTTAAGTCATCCACTATCTTACGTAGCTGGTCAACATGACCACCATCAGGTTTCGCCCAGGCGCGCCCTTGAACCCCATAGACACGGCCCATGTCGTCTTCACCTTTACGGTATGGGTTATTCAACCAGGCATCATTTAGGTTGGCATTGGCATCCCAGGTTTTCGTGCCCAGCTTACGAAAATCTTCCGCATTATCGTAACCGCGAATATACCCTAATAGCTCTGCAACGGCCGCTTTCCAAAAACTTTTACGTGTGGTGACCAACGGAAATTGATTGTTCGCAACATCGTAGGTTAAATCCGCGTTGATTACGGTCAGGCAGCGCTTGCCTGTACGCTCATTTTCAACCCAAACACCTTGGTCAACGATGCGTTGACACAAATCTAAATACTGTTTCACACCAATACCTTACTTCGTCTTTTGTGGTAATTCGTCTTTGTAATGACCACGTTTGTATGCCCAAACCATCATGAGGACACCGATAACCACCATTGGCAGGGATAAAATCTGTCCCATGGAAATAAAGCCACCGAATAAACCCAAATGAGCGTCTGGTTCGCGCACGTACTCAACTAAGAAGCGGAATGTACCATATCCAGCTAAAAATAGCCCTGAAACAGAACCTAGAGGACGAGGTTTCTTGATGAACCAATTCAAGATGAAGAAAAGTACGATACCTTCAAGCGCCATTTCATAAAGCTGTGATGGATGACGTGGCAGTGGACCGCCATTTGGGAAAACGATCGCCCAAGGCACATCCGTTACTCGGCCCCACAACTCGCTGTTCATGAAGTTACCTAAACGCCCCATACCCAAACCAAATGGCACAAGCGGCGCGATAAAGTCAGCAACACCGAAGAAAGTTCGCCCGTTTTTGTGTGCATACCAGAACATCGCAGTAATCACACCCAGTAAGCCCCCGTGGAAAGACATACCACCGGTCCACACTTTAAATAGATACAAAGGGTCAGCCAGGAAGAGCTCAAAATTGTAGAAAAGCACGTAGCCTACACGGCCACCAATCACCACGCCAAGGAAGCCTGCGAACAACAAATCAGAAACCTGCTCTCGTGTCCAACCACTTCCAGGCTTATCTGCACGTCGGTTCGCTAACCATAGAGCAAACATAAAGCCCACAAGGTACATCAAACCGTACCAACGAACCGAAACAGGACCAATAGAGATTAAAACCGGATCAATATTGGGAAATTCAATATATCCCTGAGACATAAATCATTCTCTTCTTATCACAACAAAATAAATATACCCAAGTAACCTCTAGATGCTTGGTTCAGCGAGAATGACTTGGGTACAAACTTAGAGCAGCATGGTCGCTGCAACAAACATTAAGAACACCGCGAATATCTTTTTTAATACCGCAGTTGGAAGGCTAGTTGCGAGCTTCGCACCCACTTTTGTTGTGAGCATCGAGGCCATAGCAATCGCTAATAAAGCGGGAAGATAAACATAGCCAATACTGTATGAAGGTAAGCCTTCCACTTTATAGCCATGTAAGATGAAGCCGATCATACCAGAAATAGCAATCACGCAACCACAAACGGAGGATGAGCCCACCGCTTTACGCATCTCTATCCCATGTTTATTTAAAAATGGTACCGACAGTGAGCCACCACCAATACCAGCAAGGCTTGATACGACACCAATTCCCGTGCCGTAAACTACAGTCACAGGGCTGCTCGGCATAGGTTTACTGCTCGTAACTTTAATGGAACGAAACATTTGTACTGACAGGCAAAGAACAATGACACCAAACACTTTCGGCAAATAGTGTGTAGGGATCCACTCAGCAATATTGGCACCAACAAAGCCACCAATGACCACACCAGGCATCAACCATTTTACGACAAACATATCGACATTGCCGAGCTTAAGGTGATTCATCGCCGATGAGCCAGACGTGACAATAATACTCGCTAACGAAGTGGCTAAGGCCATGTGCATACTCATTTCTGGAGAGATCCCAGCAAGAGGAAGCAAATACAACAAGGCAGGAACAACAATCAAACCACCACCGATACCGAGTAACCCCGCCATCACACCCACAAAAGCGCCTAGCGCCAACAATAACAAAAATAAAGAGACGGTCACGATTTCCTACTTTTTACCTGCACGGATAAAGCCCGCAAAGCCCTGTTGAATGAAGAAGTCATGCATCATTTGATGAATGTCCTCCCCATAGGACTTTGTCATTGCTTGCTCCGCTAATTTTTCTAATTCTTCTTGTTGACTATGACGAATCAAATATTTCACCTTAGCCACGTTGGAGGTGTTCATACTCAAACTGGTATACCCTAACCCAAGTAAGAGAAGAGCGCCAAATGGATCACCCGCTAGCTCACCACAAATACACACGGGCACCTGATATTTATCACACACCTCATGGATTTGCTTAAGCGCTAACAGTACCGCAGGATGCATAGATTCATAGACATCCGCTACGCGCGAATTGTTCCTATCTACCGCTAATAAATACTGAGTTAAATCGTTTGTCCCGACAGAAACAAAATCAACACGGTGAGCAATCGTTGGCAACAGATACACCATCGATGGTACTTCAATCATGACCCCAATTTGTGGGAATTGAATTCTATCATCAAGCAAAACGGCTTCGCTGTGAGCTTGATTAATCAAGCTAATGGCATCGTCTAGCTCTTTTACCCCTGACACCATTGGCAATAAGATACTTAAGTTTCCGCTTTCTGCACTCGCTCTTAACATTGCACGCAGCTGGATCAAGAAAATGTCTGGATGATCCAATGTAAAACGAATGCCACGCCAGCCTAGAAACGGATTATCTTCTTCGATGGGCAAATACGGCAAAGGTTTGTCACCACCAATATCCAAAGTACGCATCACTACTCGTTGATTCGGATAGCTGTTAAGTATTGCTTGGTATTGATGATACTGCTCATCTTCCGAAGGAAAGTGATGCTGAAGTAAAAATGCAATCTCAGTTCGGTACAACCCAACACCATCAACACCTGTGTTGATGGCAATATTACTGTCTGCACTGAGTCCCGCATTCAGCATAATTTCGATATGGTGATTATCTTGCGTAACCGCAGGGAGTGCGAGGTCCTTGTTTACCATGGCAAACAATTCAGACTCTTCGATTACTAAGCTGCGATACTCTCGCAACAACTGGCGGTTTGGCTCTAAGAAGATCTCACCCGTATAGCCGTCGACTATCCCGAGTTTGCCATTCACCACATCCGGATTAATGTTGGCGCCCATGACTGCAGGGACCCCAAGAGCTCGAGATAAAATGGCAGCGTGAGAGTTTGCGCCTCCCTCTAATGATACGACGGCTAACAAGAACTCTTTAGGTACAGAAGCGAGCAAGGTGGCAGTGAGTTCATTCGCCACCAAAATAATGGGACGATCAATTGCAGAATTTTCTTGCTCGCTGTTGTGCAGAAAATAGAGCAGCCTTTGCCCTAACTCTCGGATATCTTGCGCTCTTTCACGCATGTATACATCCGACATTCTGGCAAATCGATTCGAGTATGACTCTACAACTTGGCGTAACGCCCAGTCTGCCCTGTCTCCTTTTTCAATCTGCTTCTTCAAATCACCGCGAAGCATCGGATCATTCAGTAAGTGAGTAAACAGATCGAAGATCGCCAGAGCATCTTTGTTGATTTCACTGTCCAGTTTTTTCCGCATACGGCGAAAGTCATTTAACGCTCGCTCTATGGCCACCAGTAGTGTCTCGTGCTCGCGTTCCTTATCTAACGTGGACGAAGGGAAAATATCCGATAAACTCGGCTGGGTATTGTCGAACCAAAACTCTCCAATCGCGACACCAGTAGACGCAGGCAAACCTTTTAATACCGTGGGTTTAGATGCTAACTGCCAATGCCCAAGATTCTGCGCATGTGCAATGAGCACCGCTAACTGAGCGGATAAAGTAACAAGAAACGATTCTTCCATTTCACTAAACAAGCGCGGCGTTTTTTGTTGGATCACCAACACACCTAAAACTTGTTTACGATGAATGATTGGAGTAGCTAAAAAAGAGTGGTAAATCTGTTCGCCGAGTTGAGGAAAGAATTTGAACTCGGGGTGTTTTGAGGCTTCGGCAAGGTTAAGGGGTTCAGCGCTTCGTTTTACCAACCCAACCAAGCCTTCATTGAAGTTGATATGAATACTATCACCTTCAAAAATAAGGCCTTGAGTTGCCATTAACTCAAGGCGCTGCATTTCTTCATTAGCAAGATAGATAGTACAGCACTCAGTACTAAGGGCAGCACAAGTCTCTTTCACCAATATATCGAGTGCCAGATGCACATCATCGACCCTGGAGACTTTCTCAACTATTTCCCTTAGCTGACTGAGCATGATTATCCTCTACGTTGCTTTTTTCTTTTCCCTTTCGCTTTTCTCTCTCGAAAAGGCATGGCTAAGGATGCAAATTCTTTCATCGCTCGTCGATAAACATCTCGCTTGAAAGAAACAACTTGCCTAACTGGATACCAGTAACTTACCCAGCGCCAACCATCAAATTCAGGGGATTTTCCGCGTTGCATATTAATGCGAGACTCATCGCATTCTAATCTCAGCAGAAACCATTTCTGTTTTTGGCCGATACAAACAGGCTTGGAGTCCCAACGCACCAATCGCTTTGGTAGCTTATATCTTAACCAATGACGACTTGTTGCAATGATCTTAACGTCTTTTTTCGTTAAACCGACTTCTTCGTATAACTCCCTGAACATGGCTTGTTCAGGGGTTTCACCTTCGTCAATCCCACCTTGTGGAAATTGCCATGAGTGTTGCCCGTATCGTTTAGCCCAGAAGACCTGACCATGGTTATTACATATCACAATACCAACATTAAGTCGGTAACCATCGCCATCTATCACTGGCTAACCTCTATGAATAAATTTTTTATTACCGTGATTTTTCCACATATCCCCATTACTAGCAAACTTACTGATGTGATATGAGCAAGATTTATTACCTTTTCACCATTTTTGGATATCTTTTAATCAAACCATACCTTATCAACACAAGAGTGAGACATTGCCCACATTTATTCACCTTTTCTGTGAATAACTTTGTGAAGAATTCAATTCAAATGAGTAATTCAGTTCAATCCCATCAAAAGCAAAACAAATGAAGAAACAAAAAAACAAACATAAAATATTGATAAAAAAGCATTTATTTTTAAAAATAACGATAATTCGATCTTCAGTTTCTTGATGATCTTTTCACCAAACTCAGATCGGTCAAAGATCCACCAACAGGCTATTTATCCACACTCACCTGCTATTCGTTTAGATGATTACAACAAAATCAACCCCAAAAATGCATTTTAACCCCTGTTTATTCATACAGACCTCGTCAGGATCTTATCAATACCTCCTCCACCTGTGGATAAGTTATGAATTGATCGTTCTTACACCGCCTCGGTGAAATCTTAAACAGTAGATTTGGTCGGAGTTTGATAAACTATATTTTTTGTAATACCACCTTGTAACTATGAAACCAGAACCACAAACAGAAGCAGAGCTATTGGAACGAGCGCATGATATGGCAGGACTCAGTTTTGCTGAGTTGGCCGCCGAGGCGAATATGATTGTTCCTGAAAACTTAAAACGTGATAAAGGTTGGGTGGGTCAATTACTCGAATGGCACTTGGGCGCTCCAGCTGGCAGTAAACCTCAACAAGATTTCGCAAAACTAGGGATCGAGTTGAAAAGTATTCCGATCAGTTACTCTGGCAAACCTTTAGAAACAACCTTTGTTTCTGTGGCGCCCCTCACTGGCGTTCATGGTCTTACATGGGAAACAAGTCATGTTCGAAACAAGCTATCTCGTGTCCTTTGGGTACCCGTAGAAGGAGAACGAGAAATCCCACTCCCTGAAAGACGTGTGGGCAGTCCACTCATTTGGTCACCAGATGAAGAAGAAGAGCGGATTTTGCGAAATGACTGGGAAGAGTTAATGGAGATGATCGTCTTGGGAAGATTTGATCAAATTTCCGCCAGACACGGAGAAGCGCTGCATCTTCGCCCTAAAGCCGCAAATGCAAAAGCGCTCACCGAAGCATACAACTCAAATGGTAAGCCGATGAAAACTCTGCCCCGAGGCTTTTACCTTAGAACACAGTTTACTGAACAGATCTTACTCAAGCACTACATTAACACTCAACCAGAATAAAACTATATCAGCTATTTAGTGCGTCACGAGCGATAACTCAATATCGCAGTATGAGGCTGCCTCTTCAGTGCCACATTCGTCATACGCATTGCGCAGCCTTAAATACGCTTTATCGACCCCTAGCCTCAATAGTTCTTCTTTTACTAAGTCTAGAGAGCCAAAATGTATCGGGTCTTCACCGTCTTTAATCGGCTCAAGTTGATGCTTGTACTCCACAGCTAAAAGATAGTCAGAGACATCAGAACACCCAATCACAAATACTTTGGGAGTTTTATAAGTATCTTTATGTGGACCATGTAGCCACATGTCCAATTGATGCTTCTGCATAACATACCTCCTTCACACGATCATTTAAGTGTAGTTAGGCTAACTGTAGCTTTCGAGTTTGCTCTTCCTTTATACGTAAATCATTTGCGATTGCGGCTACAAATCCCCTATATTGGAGTCACTTATTTAGTCGGTAACTCTTCAAGGACGTGATATGCAATACACAAAACTACCGCACTCATCACTTGAGATCAGTAAAATCAGCCTCGGCACTATGACGTTTGGCGAGCAAAACACAGAAAAGGACGCCTTTGAACAGCTCGACTTTGCCCTCGATCATGGGGTGAACTTCATCGATACCGCAGAGATGTACCCTGTACCGCCAAACTCGGAAACACAAGGGCTCACCGAGCAATACATCGGTAATTGGTTAGCAAAAAGCGGCAAAAGAGAGAAAGTAGTACTGGCAACAAAAGTGGCAGGCCCTCGCAATGTTCCTCACATTAGAGACAACATGAGCCTTAATCGTCGCCACATCCATACAGCAATTGATGACAGCCTTAATCGTCTACAAACCGATTATGTCGATTTGTACCAACTGCATTGGCCGCAGCGTCAAACCAACTGCTTTGGTCAACTCAACTACCCATACCCTGACAAACAAGAAGAAGTCACGTTAATTGAAACGTTGGAAGCGCTTACTGAATTAGTGAATGCAGGTAAAGTGCGCTATATCGGCGTATCCAACGAGACGCCGTGGGGTGTGATGTCGCTATTGCGTTTGGCAGAAAAACACGATTTGCCAAGAATTGTCTCCATTCAAAACCCATATAACTTATTGAACCGCAGCTTCGAAGTTGGCTTGTCTGAAATCAGCCATTACGAAGGCGTTCAGTTACTTGCCTACTCTCCTTTGGCATTTGGCTGCCTGAGTGGTAAATACCTAAACGGGGCAAAACCTGAAGGCGCTCGATGCACTAAGTGGGAGCGTTTTGCGCGCTACTTCACTCCGCAAGGTGTTAAAGCGACCGAAGCTTACGTCAATTTAGCTCAAGAGCATGGTCTAAACCCTGCACAAATGGCGCTCGCGTTTGTCAATCAGCGTCCATTTGTTGCTTCTAACATTATCGGAGCAACAAACCTAGACCAATTAAAAGCCAATATCGACAGTATTGATTTGCAACTTAGCGACGAACTACTTACTGAAATTCAAGCAATAGGTACAACTTACTCGAATCCTTGCCCTTAACAGTACCACCTTCAAACGAAAACAGCTGATCTTCAAGATCAGCTGTTTATCCAATGAAGTCATACTTCATATAAAAAGTTAAGCGTGTTGAATGACTCGTTAGCAACTCAGTCAGCCCAACACGCTAACGATTACGTCATTATTCGCGACGTTAAGACTCGACGAAGGTGACGAACTCGACGTTCAACTTTTACTGCATCCGGAACATTGGCACGTGTAGAACGACCATCGCGATCTAAACCAATATCCCTCAATAGATGAACATTCGTCCATGGAATATCATGAGCAGTTCGGCGTATGGTACGCTGCCATTGCTTTTCTTCGCGTTTAAGGTCTGCTTTCAATAGCAAAGTGGCCAATTGTAAGTAAATAGAGTGACGCATAATATTTTCTCCGATTATCGATGTATTCGACTGGGAAAAATAGTGCGTAAAATGAACAGAAATATTCTGTTGATACTAAGCCGCTACTTTCCCGCAGCCTAGTAATAAATATGATAGGTTACGGATTAATTTTTATCTTGTGAGCCAGTGGTATTGGTATCATCCGATTTAAGGGTTATCGGAGCGATAGGCATACGATCAGCGCAAGCAGTGGTGTTAACAACGTAATGTTTCATCTTGCGCCTCCTAGCTAAAAATTAATCCGTTTATGAAAGGTATAACTCATTGAGTTACGGTTAAATTGTAAGCTTTGATGAATATATATCAAACATTTTTTGCCTTTTTGATTAAAAACAAATCAATACACCGCAATTTAGTTTCATATACTTTTATGTATAACATATTCACCTGAGGAATATATAAATTTACGGATTTTATAAATCAAACCAAACAAAAAATAAAAAGAGCGGCTCTGTGGCCACTCTCTTTTATTGTATTTATTCGCCTATTTGACACAGGGAAAGGCCAACTACATGGCTTGTTCGGAAATCAAGTTATGTTTATTAAGTAGTCGATACATGGTTGCACGCGAAACTCCGAGCTCTTTCGCCGCATTTGAAACTTGACCAGAATGAGATTCCAAAACAACCAGCAACGCATCACGTTCACTCTTCTCTCGGATTGATTTCAAGCTGCGCTTTGAGTCATTACGTTGAGGTAAATCTAAGTGATGCTCTTCAATCATTACGCTGTCGGACATTAATACCGCTCGCTTCACTTGGTTCATCAGCTCACGCACATTTCCAGGCCAGAAATAACGTGTCAGTGCCTTGAATGCATCCTCAGAAAAGCTTTTTGCTTGCGAGTTGTACTCTTTTGAGAACTCTTGTAAGTAGAAACGAGCCAGCAATGCGATGTCACTCGCACGTTCTTTCAAGCTAGGGACATTGATGCGCAGAACGTTGATGTAATGGTAAAGTTCTTCATTGAAGTCACCGTCAATCAAAGCTTTTTCAACATCTGACGAGTTAGCAGCAAGAATGCGTACGTTAACCGCTTTTACGCAATCTTTGGTATCAATGGTGCCTTCTTGCAAGAATCTCAGCAGATTCATTTGCTGCTCTTTTGAAATGGTAAGAATGTCATTAAACAACACGGTGCCACCATCTGCTTGTTCAAGCAGGCATGCTTCCATATCTTCATCGGCGTTAATACCAAATACTTCAGCTTGGAAACGTTGTTCATTGAGTGCGCGACAGTTAATTGCCATAAACGGTTTATGAGAGCGTGAAGAGACTTTATGGATGGCCCTAGCAACCGCCTCTTTACCAGTCCCACTTTCCCCAGAAATCAGAATGCTGACGTCCGTTGGACCAATGCGCTTCACTTGATCGCGTAAACGTTTCATCGGGATAGATTCACCGATCAGACCCATATCTAAACTGCTACCAAAACTAGGCCAAACTTTTTTCTCCAACTTAAGCATGCCAAGCTGGTGACCTATTGTGCTTAATAACTGTGCATCTGGGATCGGCGCTGTGAAAAAGTCGATACAAAAGTTAACAATGAACTGGCATATGGTGTCAGTGCCAAGCTGAGATTCACGAATAAACGCTAACCAACGTACGTGTTTGTGAGAGCTGACTAAGTTCGCCAAACCATTCAAGCTGAACTCGTCATGGCTGAGATCAACAATACCGATACATGGACCAATATCTTCTAACAGCGTATTAGCTTTGCGTAAATCACCTACTTGGTGACACTTCCAGCCCACTTGCTCCAGTACCGATAACCAAGGCTCATAAGTACCGCCAACTACCACAAGCGATCCCGGGATGGAATCCATCTTAAACTGCCCAGCCATTCTCTAACCCTTTTTCATTGTTAATAGAAATTTTGTGCCACAAACTTATCTTTGCGAGCGGGTAACATTATCGAGACTCCGCCCCCTCACGTCTGTCTCAGTATTAAGACTATGCAATAGATTGAGATTTGGCGAATGTTTATTTGCATATCCCATTAAAAGGCAAATGCAACAACTTGAATTAACTTAACTAAAAGGCAAAAAAAAACCACCCGAAGGTGGTTTTTTACTCATCCTATCGAATTACGCTTGCGGGCGCATTGCAGGGAATAGGATCACGTCACGGATAGTGTGCGTGTTAGTCAGTAGCATAACCAAACGGTCGATACCGATACCTTGGCCTGCTGTTGGCGGTAGGCCGTGCTCTAGAGCAGTGATGTAGTCTGCATCGTAGAACATTGCTTCGTCGTCACCAGACTCTTTCGCTTCAACCTGTGCTTTAAAGCGTGCATCTTGGTCTTCAGCATCGTTAAGCTCTGAGAAACCGTTCGCTACTTCACGGCCACCGATAAAGAACTCAAAGCGGTCTGTAAAGAACGGGTTATCATCGCTACGACGAGCCAACGGAGAAATATCTGCTGGGTAACCAGTGATGAACGTAGGCTGCATTAGCTTAGGTTCTGCTGTTTCACCAAAGATCTCTTCAAGAAGCTGACCACATGTCCAGAAAGGTTCTACTTCAACGTGAACAGATTTCGCGATAGAAACCATTAGATCACGGTTTTGTAGGTCTTCTTCTGTTAGCGCTTGGATTTGCGCGTGGTCTGGGTTGTAGTGCTTGATTGCTTCGAACATGCTCATACGAGTGTAAGTACCACCAAACTCAACCGTTTCATCACCGTAAGGCATTGACGTTGAACCTAGAACTTCTTGCGCCACTGAGCTTAGTAGTTCTTCAGTTAGGTCCATCAGATCTTTGTAGTCTGCGTACGCCATGTAGAATTCCATCATTGTGAATTCTGGGTTGTGGCGTGGAGAAAGGCCTTCGTTACGGAAGTTACGGTTGATTTCGAATACGCGATCAAAACCACCAACAACTAGACGCTTCAGGTATAGCTCTGGCGCGATACGTAGGTACATTGGCATGTCTAGTGCGTTGTGGTGCGTGATAAATGGACGCGCACTCGCACCGCCAGGGATAACGTGCATCATTGGCGTTTCAACTTCCATGAACTGCTTAGAGATCATGAAGTTGCGGATTGCAGACATGACTTTAGAACGTACTACAAACGCTTGACGAGAGTCTTCGTTAACGATCAGGTCAACGTAACGTTGGCGGTAACGCATCTCTTGGTCAGTTAGACCGTGGAACTTCTCTGGAAGTGGACGTAGTGCTTTGGTTAGCAACTCGTACTCTTCCATGTTCACGTATAGGTCACCTTTACCAGACTTATGAAGTGCACCTTTAACACCGATGATGTCACCGATATCTAGACCTTGGTATTTTTCTTTAAGTACTTTTTGAACCGCTTTGTCAGCGTAAGCTTGGATACGGCCAGAAGTTTCTTGAATTACCAAGAATGGACCACGTTTAGCCATGATACGGCCAGCGATTGCTACTACGTGGTTAAGCTCTTCTAGCTCTTCCTTCGTCTTTTCACCGAACTCTTTCTGAAGGTCGCCCGCTAGTGTGTCACGACGGAAGTCGTTTGGATGGCCGTTCGCTTTGCAGCTCTTTCGGATTGCATCCAGTTTAGCGCGGCGTTCAGCAATCAGCTTATTTTCTTCTAGTACAGTTTCGTTTTGAACAGCATCAGTCATTTTCGATGTATCCTGTTTTTGTCGGTGAAAAGCTTTATAGACCTGATTTCAGGCTAGCTTCAATAAATTTGTCCAGATCGCCATCAAGAACCGCTTGAGTATTACGGTTTTCAATGCCCGTACGGAGGTCCTTAATACGTGAGTCATCCAATACGTAAGAACGGATCTGGCTACCCCAGCCAATGTCAGACTTAGCGTCTTCATTAGCTTGTTTTTCCGCATTTTGCTTTTGCAATTCAAGCTCAAATAGCTTCGCTCGAAGCTGTTTCATTGCCTGATCTTTGTTCTTATGTTGAGAACGGTCATTCTGACACTGAACCACTGTGTTCGTAGGTACGTGCGTAATACGTACCGCAGATTCTGTGGTGTTTACGTGCTGACCACCTGCGCCTGACGCACGGTAAACGTCAATACGTAGGTCGGAAGGATTAATGTCGATGTCGATGTTTTCATCAATCTCTGGATAGATGAACGCAGAAGCAAATGACGTATGGCGACGACCGCCTGAATCGAACGGAGATTTACGAACAAGACGATGAACGCCCGTTTCAGTGCGTAACCAACCGTACGCATACTCACCAGAGATGCGAACTGTTGCCGACTTAAGACCCGCGACTTCACCTTCAGAGACTTCAATCACTTCAGCTTTGAAGCCCTTCGCTTCTGCCCAACGTAGGTACATACGCAGCAGCATGTTAGTCCAGTCTTGTGCTTCTGTACCACCAGAGCCAGCTTGCAAATCGATGTAACAATCAGAGCTATCGTGGTCTCCAGAGAACATACGACGGAATTCAAGCTTTTCTAGCTTCTCTTCCAACTCAGCAAGTTCTGGTTCAATTTCGTCAAATGTTTCTTGATCTTCTTCTTCTACAGCCAGCTCAAGAAGACCTTCTACATCTTCCACACCTTGCTCTAGTTGATCAATGGTTTCAACAACCGCTTCTAGTGATGCACGCTCTTTACCCAGTGCTTGCGCACGCTCAGGTTCGTTCCATACATCTGGTTGTTCAAGTTCTGCGTTGACTTCTTCTAGACGCTCTTTCTTCGCGTCATAGTCAAAGATACCCCCTCAGGACATTTGTGCGCTGAGACACGTCCTGCAGACGGTTTTTAATTGGATTGATTTCAAACATGTTTACTCAACATTTTAGAATAGAATTTAACCGAGAAATTCTACTGAAAAATGTGACCGAGATACAGGAAAATTTCGGATGAGAAATCAGATTGCGGTGAGAGAGAGCACGGTCATAAAATTTTACGCCCACTTAGGGGCAACCGTACTCTATAAGAAAGGTTGATCTAGGTATTACTTAGCTTCGATATGGTCGATCATCAATTGCAATGATTGATTACCACGAAATTCATTCACATCCAGCTTATACGCGAGACGTACTGTTTTAACCGATGCATCTGGCCATCGACGTAGATCAACATTGAATGCGATACCGTCGATCATCACATTGGTAGGGTGACCTTTATAAAGCGGCTCTAACATCAATTTAAGATGCTTCTCACCCACCAGCTTTTGATGCAGTACTTTAAACTCACCATCAAAGATTGGCTCTGGGAAAGCTTGTCCAAAAGGGCCACCCGATCGCAGCTGTTCAGCAACATGCATAGAGAACTCTTCCGGCTTAAGTTCGCCATCTGACATGATCACGCCTTTTAGCGCCGCTTCATCGAGTTCCTTTTTTACCACTTCATCAAACAAACGACTGAAACGCTCAAAATCCTGCTCTTTAATCGTTAAGCCTGCTGCCATGGCGTGTCCACCAAACTTGATGATCAAACCCGGGTTTTGCGTGTCGATGAAATCCAACGCATCGCGCATGTGTAGCCCCGGAATAGAACGACACGAGCCTTTAATCGTCCCTTCTCCACCATCAGCAAATGCAATGACTGGACGATGAAACTTCTCTTTAATGCGCGAAGCCAAAATACCAATCACACCTTGGTGCCAATCACGTTGGAATAAGGCTAAGCCATAAGGAAGCTCATTGCCTTCACCAAACTGAAGGCGCTCACAGAAAGCCATCGCTTCTTGCTTCATGCCTTCTTCAATCTCTTTACGAGTCTGGTTCAAGCCATCCAATTCACTTGCCATGCGACGAGCTGCGTGGATGTTGTTACACATCAGCAGTTCAACACCGAAAGACATGTCATCAAGACGACCTGCTGCGTTAATACGTGGACCTAAAGCAAAGCCAAAATCGGACGCAACTAAACGACGCGCATCGCGCTTAGCGACCTCAATTAACGCTTGGATGCCGGGACGCGCTTTGCCCGCACGAATACGTTGCAAACCTTGGTGTACAAGAATGCGGTTGTTTTCATCCAATGGAACGACGTCGGCGACGGTACCCAGTGCAACAAGGTCAATCAGTTCCATCAACTTGGGCTCTTGCATCCCCTGTTCTGCAAACCAATTGTGTTTTCGCATATGAACGCATAGTGCCATCATGAGATAAAACGCGACCCCCACCCCCGCAAGCGCTTTAGATGGAAAGCTACAGCTCTCAAGGTTTGGGTTCACCATTGCATCCACATCAGGCAACACTTGTCCTGGCAAGTGGTGATCGGTAACGAGCACGGTAATGCCATTTTCTTTTGCGTAACGCACACCTTCGATTGATGAGACGCCGTTATCCACCGTCATGATCATCTCAGCGCCAAGCTCTAAGGCTTGGTCAACGACTTCTGGACTTAACCCATAACCGTCTTCAAAACGATTTGGCACTAAGTAATCCACATTGTGACTACCAAGCATACGCAGCGCGAGTACTGATAATGCTGAGCTTGTCGCACCATCAGCGTCAAAATCACCGACAACGATGATGCGTTTTTGTTCTTTTATCGCCTGAAACAAAAGATCGACAGCTTGCTCAATCCCCCCGAGTTTTTGATATGAATGCAACCCACGGGCCGACGTTTCTAATTGTGAAAGATCCGTTATCCCACGGTTGATGTAGATACGTTTAAGAATCGGAGGAATGGAATCAGGAAGAAGGGAAAGATCTGGTTCAGGACGTCGTTGAATTTCTATCATGCTTGAAAGAGCCGACAACTTTGCCGGCTCTGCTCCTAAAGGATTATAGTTGCTTTAAACGTTTCAATAGCTCTGCAGGTGGTAGGTAGCCACCAACCATTTCGCCATTCGGTAAGAAGATTGCTGGCGTACCAGAAATACCCAATTGGCGACCTAGATTGTAATGCGCCTGGATGGTTTCTTTACACTGTTTCAAGTCTTTCGCAGGGTTATCAAATGTACGATTCACTTTCGCGTTGTGCATTGCCGACGCCGGATCTTCAGCACACCAAATCGTTGCCATTTGCTCTGCCACAGGGCCAGTTGCACCTTGGCGAGGGTAAGCCATGTAACGCACTGTAATACCTAGATCATTATAGCCTTGCATTTGGCTATGCAGACGCACACAGTAACCACAGGTGATATCTGTGAATACGGTCACAACATACTTTTCATCGTCGGCTTTGTATTCGATCATGCTATCGGAGAACTGCGCAATTTTCTCGGCGTTAAGCGGCGCTTGACGCTCTGCTATGACATCTTTGTAACTGCCATCATCATTAATGGCATAAAGCGTACCAGCGATAAAATGGCTACCATCATTTGAAGCAAACAGGATCCCGCCATTGGTTTGAATTTCCAATAAGCCAGCGACGTCTGATGGTTGAATATCAACGATAGATAAACCAAGCTTTGAGAACTTAGTTTTTAATGCTGCTTCATCAAAGCCGCTTTGTGCAGCTGGCGCCACTTGTTGCGCAGGAGTCTCCGTTTGAGCCTGACTTTCTTCTGCACCACAAGCGGTAACAAAAAATGGTAAAGTCAGCAGAGTTAGTCGGCGTAATACGCTCATGAAATTCACCTTAATGTAAAATCGTTTTTCCAAGAAGACATGGATGAATCTAACCATTGTTACGCTCTTGGGTGGTGTTGACTGTGGATCTGCTTCAATCGTTCAGTCGCCACGTGAGTATAAATTTGCGTGGTCGATAAGTCACTATGTCCTAAAAGCATCTGTACGACCCTGAGATCTGCGCCATAGTTCAATAAATGCGTGGCAAAGGCATGCCGCAGTACGTGCGGCGACAGCTGATCAGTATCAATCCCTGCTATCAAAGCATAGTACTTAATACGGTGCCAAAACGTCTGACGAGTCATTTGTCTTGCGCGTTTACTAGGAAAAACAATATCAGATGATGTATCACCAAGTAACGCAGGGCGCCCTTGTTGAATGAACGTCTCGATCCAATCGACCGCGTTTTCCCCCATAGGAACCAGGCGTTCTTTACCACCTTTACCAGTCACGCGCACCACCCCTTGGCGCAAGCTAACATTTTCCATGGTCAAACTGACGAGCTCTGTCACACGCAACCCTGTCGCGTAGAGTAGCTCTAGCATCGCTTTATCGCGCAATTCTATAGGGTCATTCGGGTCTGGCGCTTCGAGCAACGCGTCCACTTGCTCTTCACTAATATCTTTGGGTAAACGTTGTGGCAGTTTAGGGCTAACCAAGAGCGCACTCGGGTCATCAGCACGCACCTTCTCACGATGCAGGTATTGAAATAAACGGCGAATCGCCGACAACATACGCGCACGAGACGTCTGTTTGTAATCTAAATCTACAAGGTGGCTTTGATATTCTTGCAAGCCAGACAAACTGATAAAATCAAGACGGTATCGATGTTTTTCCATCCACACGAGCAGCTTCATTAAATCGTTTCGGTAGGAAGCCAACGTGTTCTCTGATAGGCCACGCTCCATCCACATCGCATCTAAGAATTGCTCAACAAGCGAAAAATCTTGTTGATTGACAGGCTGTTGTGCCGTCATGAATGCTTCCTTATCTGTTTATATTTACAGTATTTAGATTAAAGCACCTGCCAATCCAATACCATAAAAAATCATCCCACATAGGATATTCGCTGCAATCTTCCTCAATTTATGGTTAGAATCTTCCACAACAGCAACACAAATAACGACGAATATAATGAAAATCGGACTCTTTTACGGCTCAACGACCTGCTACACCGAAATGGCAGCAGAGAAAATTCGTACCCTTATTGGTGAAGACCTTGTCGACATTCACAATGTGAAAGAGACACCGTTATCACTAATGGCGGACTACGACTTATTACTCCTTGGCATCTCAACTTGGGATTTTGGTGAAATTCAAGAAGATTGGAACGCGATTTGGCAAGACATCGCGACCACACCACTGAAAGGCAAAGTTGTAGCGCTGTTTGGTCTGGGTGACCAAGAAGGTTACGGAGAGTGGTATTTAGATGCGATGGGCTTACTTCACGATGAATTGCAAGCCACAGGCGCAACCTTTATCGGTTACTGGCCAAATGAAGGCTACGAATTTGAAGCATCGAAAGCATTGATCGAAGATGGCAGCAAGTTTGTTGGACTTGCGTTAGATGAAGACTCACAGTACGAACTGAGTGATGAACGCATCGAAAAATGGTGTGAACAAGTTCTTGTGGAATTCCACGACACGCTTTAATAGCGCAAACACGTCATCATTAAAAAGTAAAAAGCCCGATGAAGTAATTCATCGGGCTTTTTATTATCTTGATAACGCGAAGTGATTACGCGGTTTCTTGTGCTAGCTCTGGGCGAGGTTTCGCGATGAAGAACATGCACACGATAGCCGCAAATGTTGGAAGCACCCAACCCATGCCGACTTCGAATAATGGCAACATGTTAAACGCAGAAACATCAATACCCGATACTTTTGCCGCATCAACCAACGCAAACAGCAGAGATACAAGCAGTACTGCACGGTAAGCAAAGCGTGGATTCGGCAGTTTGCTACGCACAAATGTTAGTGCAACCAACGCAATCGCCACAGGGTACAGCGCAAACAATACTGGCACTGACAGAGAAATCAGCTGCGCAAGACCAACGTTTGCAACCAATGCACAAACAGAACCATTAATCAGTACCCATTGCTTGTATGACAGTGGTGTTTTCGAGCTGAAGAAATCTGAACACGCAGAAATCAAGCCAATCGCGGTTGTCAGACACGCTAGCAATACGATGACAGACAGAACGATTTGACCGTATGGACCAAACAACGCTTGAACGTATTGGCTAAGCACTAGGCCACCATTATCAGCACCAGCAGCAACCGTTGCACTCGTCGCACCTAAGTAAAATAGTGAGATGTAAACAAACGCAAGACCAGCAGCGGCAATACAACCTGCATAGATCAGATATTTAGTAGTTGCAGAGCGCTCAGTAATGCCTTTACCGCGTAGTGCGTCAACCATCAGCATGCCAAACATCAATGACGCGAATGTATCCATTGTGTTGTAGCCTTCTAAGAAGCCTTTGGTCAGAGGCTGCGTTAGGTATTCACCGTGCGCGCCAATCATATCGCCCTGAGGATCAAGGAAGACAGCGACAGCAAGAATGATCAAACCAACGAACAATGCTGGTGTCAGTACTTTACCGATAAGATCGATCAAACGGCCTTGGAACCATGAGAACATCATCGCTGCGATAAAGAAGATCACTGAGAACGCTGTCAGATGCGTTTGTGACGCCTCAAGGAAGAAAGGTTTCACCGCCATCTCGTAAGCCACTAGGCCTGTACGAGGCGCTGCAAACGCTGGACCAATGATGATGAAAATCAGTGCAGCCATAAGAACTGCCGCTTTTTTCGGAAGGTCTTGCGTCAAGTGATCCCAAGAACCACCAGCAACAGCAATAGCAACGATAGTAATAAGAGGTAGACCTACCGCTGTTAGCAAGAAACCAAACATAGCTGGCATTAAGTTTTCACCCGCTAACTGACCCGCTAGAGGTGGAAAGATAATATTGCCCGCACCTAAAAAGAACGCAAATAGCATAAAGCCTACTGCGATAATATCTGTTAGTTTTAACGTCTGCTTCACAGATAACCCTTGTCTTTTAATTAATGAATGTTGTGTATGCTTAGACCACTTTTTGTATACCTAAAGTCAATAAGTACACGTGGTTCAATCTATAAAATTTTCGCCGCATAATGACGAAAGACTCATCATTTGGCAACCTTTAAGAAAAAAACACCATATTAATTTAGTTTTCAAACTTAAAAGCAGTGGATATAACCAGATCCAAATGACAGACCAGTTCTTTATCTCGATCAATTAACAATACAATTTAATAACCAACAAAACAACAATCTATACAATTAATAAACAATAGAGTAATCCACTTAATTATTGAGCAAATATAAAACAATCATGAAGAACAAAAAACTGAAAACTAAAGGTTTCAATTTTAAGCAATTTTGTATTGAGGGCGGCGAGAGTGGTATGCCAGTCAGCACAGATGGGGTAATGCTTGGTGCTTGGATTCAAAGCCCTAACGACGCTAAAATTCTCGATATTGGCACTGGCACTGGCCTGCTTGCCCTGATGTGTGCTCAACGCTTTACAGAAGCTCAAATAACCGCGGTCGATATCGAATTAACAGCCGTTGCTGCCGCGCAAAAAAATATGGCCCAGTCTCCTTGGTCAGATCGTGTAAGTGTGCATCACACCGACATACTGCACTTTACGCCGACACATCCATTCCAACGCATCATTTGTAACCCGCCCTACTTCAACAGCGGCGAGCAATCGAAACACAGTCAACGTGCAACCGCGAGGCACACTGATACGCTAGGCCATAACGCATTGCTACAGCGTTGCTATCATTTGCTTGATGACGAAGGGAGAGCTAGTTTTGTTTTGCCAATCACCGAAGGCGAGCAGTTCATTGAGCTAGCATTAAACCAAGGTTGGTATCTATCGAGGATCTGTCGTGTGCAACCATCAGAAAAGAAACCAGTACACCGATTGTTATTTGAACTGTCAAAACGACCTTGCGATTTGCAGACGTCACATTTAATTATCCGTTCAAATGACGGCTATAGTGATGATTTCATCCAGTTAACCCGCGAGTTTTATCTTAAGATGTGAAATAACATGTGATCCTTATCACCAATCACTTTATAATGTGCGACCTTTTTGTATTCTATGCTGTTGTGGCGAACCATTAACCAAGCTTTGCTTGTGGAGAACTCATTGTGATCAGAACCTTTGCTGAACTTGATCTAGACCAAAACCTACTTGAAGCCATTGAAGAGATGGGTTACGAACGCCCAACAAAAATTCAGGCAGAAGCGATTCCACAAGCGTTGGACGGTCGTGACATTCTAGCGTCAGCGCCAACAGGAACTGGTAAAACGGCCGCCTTCGTCCTGCCAGCATTGCAATACTTGCAAGACTTCCCTCGTCGTAAGCCTGGGCCTGCGCGTATTTTGATCCTAACGCCTACTCGCGAACTGGCGATGCAAATTGCCGATCAAGCACGTGCTTTGGCAAAAAATACCAAACTCAACATTTTCACCATCACTGGTGGTGTTCAGTACCAAGAGCACGCCGACATCCTTGCAACAACACAAGACATTGTGGTTGCGACACCTGGCCGTTTAAAAGAATACATTGATGCAGAACGTTTTGATTGTCGTGCAATCGAATGGTTAATCCTTGATGAAGCAGACCGTATGCTAGATATGGGTTTTGCTCCTACTGTCGATCGCCTATCTAACGAATGTCGCTGGCGTAAGCAAACCCTTCTGTTCTCAGCAACGTTAGAAGGGAAAGGCGTAGAAGGCTTTACCGCTGATCTGTTGAATGACCCAGCAGAGATTGATGCAAAATCACCGCTGCGTGAGCGTAAGAAAATTGCTCAGTGGTATCACCGAGCTGATGATGCTGAACACAAACTGGAATTACTAAAACACATTATTACTCAGCAAGCTGAGCGCACTATCGTCTTTTTAAAGACTCGTGAGCGTTTGGCTGAGCTACGAGCGCAGCTTGAAAGTGCACAGATTCCATGTTCTTGGATTCAAGGTGAAATGCCGCAAGATCGTCGTAACAATGCGATTTCTCGCTTCCGCGATGGTACTGTGAACGTGCTGCTAGCGACGGACGTTGCTGCGCGTGGTATCGATCTTCCGGATGTATCACACGTTATCAACTACGACATGCCGCGCACGGCTGATGTTTACCTTCACCGTATCGGCCGTACGGCTCGCGCAGGTAAGAAAGGTAACGCTATCTCAATCGTAGAAGCACACGACCAACCAATGATGGATCGCGTTGCGCGCTACGTGAAAGAAGACATCAAAGAGCGTTTCGTGAAAGAGATGCGTCCTAAACACAAAAAGCCTGTGTTTAAGAAGAAAAAGAAAAAAGACGACAAGAAAAAAGTAGCGAAAAAGAAAACCGCTAAGAAGAAGTAATCTTGTTGGAGCCAAGTAGCTCAAGCTAGAAAATAACAAAGGGTTGGCAATGCCAACCCTTTTTCGTTTGTGCTGATAGAGATTAACGTAGACTACGTCTCAATCAGCTTTATTTTTGCTCTTCACGTTTAAATACTAACTCTGTTGGCGTCGATTCATCTTCCACAAAGTAGTAACCCGCCGTATCAAACTTAGTCAGGTCTGCCACGCTCTCAACACGGTTTTCAATGATGTAACGCGCCATCATACCGCGCGCTTTCTTCGCGTAAAAACTGATGACCTTGTATTGACCATTCTTACAATCTTTGAATACTGGCGTGATCACTTGCGCATCTAAATTCTTTGGCTTAACCGCTTTAAAGTATTCATTTGATGCAAGGTTGATAAGGACATTATCACCTTGAGCAGAAATCGCTTCGTTAAGCTTGTCCGTAATTACATTGCCCCAAAACTGGTACAAGTTCGTACCCTTGTCGTTTGCAAGCTTGGTACCCATTTCAAGACGGTATGGCTGCATCAAATCAAGTGGTTTTAGTAAGCCATAAAGACCCGATAGCATACGCAGATGATCTTGAGCATATTCGAAGTCCGCTTCAGATAAACTTTCGGCGTCTAGACCTGTGTAAACGTCACCTTTAAATGCAAGAATGGCTTGTCGTGAGTTTTCCGTGGTAAACGTTTCACTCCATTCTTGGAATCGGCCCACATTTAAATCGGCAATCTTGTCGCTCACTTTCATTAAAGAGGCAACATCAGCAGGAGTCAGTTTGCGGCAAACATCGATAAGCTCTTTTGAGTATTCGACCAACTCAGGTTGAGTAAATTTTTCTGTCGCTAACGGAGACTCGTAATCAAGAGTCTTCGCTGGAGAAACTACGATAAGCATGACTTTCCCTTCTCTAATTTTGTTTTTAATAGGGTACAAAAAAAGCCATGCATTGTCTGCATGGCTTTTTACATCGTACTAATAGCTTTCAACTATGAGTGATAGCTCACTTAGTCTTTTTTATCGTTGTACCAAATGCCTTCTTCAAGCTGAGATTTCAGCTCTGGGAAGTCATTCGCATCAAATGTTGGCACTTTGCCTTCACCAAGCTGGCGGTTGTAATCTTTTGCCAGTTTAATCACGATGCCAGATAGCAAGATGATCGCCACCAAGTTGACTATCGCCATCAGACCCATAGAGACGTCAGCAAGCGACCATACGACTGGTAACGAAGCTAGTGCACCAAACATCACCATACCAAGAACAATAACGCGGAAAATGCTTAAGCCCGCTTTATGATTGTGCTCTAGGAAGATTAAGTTCGTTTCAGCATACGAGTAGTTTGCAATGATTGAAGTAAACGCAAAGAAGAAGATTGCCACAGCAACAAAGATGCCGCCCCAATCGCCAACTTGTGAGCTCAATGCTCGCTGAGTTAGCTCGATACCCGTCACTTCTGTTGCTTGACCGACATACTCACCAGACATCAGGATGATAGCCACTGTTGCAGAACAGATAACGATCGTATCCATGAACACGCCTAGCATCTGTACGTAACCTTGAGACGCTGGGTGTGGTGGGTAAGGTGTTGCTGAAGCTGCCGCGTTAGGTGCAGAACCCATACCTGCTTCATTCGAGAATAGACCGCGCTTGATACCGTTAATCATTGCCTGTGCAATTGCGTAGCCAAGACCACCTGCTGCTGCTTCTTGCAGACCAAATGCACTCTTAAAGATAAGCATCAATACATCAGGTAATTTCTCTAGGTTAGAGAACATGATGAACAGCGCTAGGGCTAGATAAAGTAGTGCCATGATCGGAACGATCATCTCAGCAACTCTTGCGATACGCTTGATGCCACCGAAAATAACAATTGCAGACAGTAAAACAACGGCAATACCAACATACAGGTTATTCCAACCAAATGCGTTGCTCATTGCATTGGCAATTGAGTTAGCTTGTACGGCGTTGAATACCAAACCAAAAGCGATGATTAGGAAAACTGAGAACAACACGCCCATCCAACGCATGCCCAGGCCTTTTTCCATGTAGTAGGCAGGGCCACCACGGTAGTTGCCATCATCATCTTTGGTTTTGTATAGCTGCGCCAGTGTGCTCTCGGCAAACGATGTTGCCATACCAAGCATTGCAATCAGCCACATCCAGAAGATCGCACCAGGACCACCCGCAGTCAATGCAACTGCAACGCCCGCCATGTTACCTGTACCGACACGTGCAGCAAGACTAGTACAAAGCGCTTGGAAAGAGGAAATACCAGCTTTGTCTGCTTTACGGCTGTTCTTAAGAACAGAGAACATGTGGCCGAAATGGCGGAACTGAATGAACCCTAATCGAACGGTGAAGTAAATACCAACACCAACAAGAAGATAAACCAGAATCGAGCCCCAGAGGAGATCGTTCATCAAATTGATTAAGTCTGTCATGTGTACCTCAAAGTGAGTTGCGCCAGTCTATGCGTCCTAGCCATCCA
Source organism: Vibrio sp. 1641 (assembly GCF_033339995.1). Lineage (NCBI taxonomy): Bacteria > Pseudomonadati > Pseudomonadota > Gammaproteobacteria > Vibrionales > Vibrionaceae > Vibrio > Vibrio sp. 1641. Next base: position 177,666 of record NZ_JAWOVP010000006.1, on the reverse strand, counting down.
CCAAATTGCCTGCTAAGTGTCAAAGTGTGCTTAGCTTTTTAAGTAATGTTTATGGGCAATCTAGAATCGTAAACGTCGCTTCATGCATCCATTTTACGTACCAGCGTATTTTTTGACGGGCGGATAATGCAACCTAGGAGCGCAAAAATCAATATGCAACAACAAGAATAACATTGTTATTTTTCACTATAAAGTCACCAAAAAATAACATAAATAGAAGACTTAACACTCAAACTGCGCAACATTTCAATTACCAAACACCAACATAAATAATTATTTTTCATTAAATGGAATGGCAAACCGTATAAACAAGAACAAGCTAGTATTCACAAGGTGTTACATAAATTTACGCTAGTGACTTACCATCTAATTGAACACTATTTCATCAAACTGATTTTATGCAACTTTAACCTTTGCGCAGTGCACCCATTCATCAAATCGAATTAACATAGAAAATCTCTCTATTTAATCGTTTTCTTGAGATCGTTTGTGCATTTTTTATCCACATCGTTGCAATAAAAAGTGTGATTTTGAGAATATTTTTGCACGAAAATGTCATGCTACCGACACAAATGCGAAATATATCATGGTTATTCTCACGGCTATTGTGGTACTTAAAAAACTCCACAAGGACTGGTTACAACAGTTTAGCTTAAGAAAGGTAAAGGTGGCTTATGGAAGGCTTTCAACTAGATGACATTTTTAATCTGGATACTACCTCAACAACCAAATCTCGTGCCAAACCAGTAAAGCGAAAGTGGCGTGAAATAGAAGAGATGAACGACAGACGCAATTTGCTTAAAGAGCTGCGCGAACTTGATGTCTGTACCGATTATAACTTGGAAGACATTAAACTCTAATTCAAACAAAAGGCACCTTACAGGTGCCTTTTGTTTTTTGTTTACAGTGACCGTAAACACCGTGAGTTTATGTACCAAGGTTTAAGTATGAATACCATTATTACTGAATGAGAATCTTCCGTACTTTTTGCCGAGAAATATGCACACTAAATTTTCGGTTGATTCCCAATAAATAAGAAATGTATCTCACAAACCCGAGAGACGGCTTTCGCTCGCTCAGGTTTCATCACTCAGGCTTAAACATACTCAGTATCACTTTGACGAACACGTTCGGCCAACTGCTTATAACGATCAGCAATCGTGTCACCAAACACAGGATCATCCTCACTGACGCTCCATAAGCTCTCGACATGCTGCCAATCTTCTGTGGTAAATAACTCTTCAATGAGAGGCAAAATTTTTCGCTCTTCTAGCTCCAAGTGGTGCCTTTGCGATTCTATGAAATCTTCTAGGTGAGCGACAAACATGTCTTGTGGCACAACAGCATCCTGAAGGATCATCTCTATCACGGATGAAAACTCTCTGGTTTTACTCGCTAACTCTAGATGTTCTTTCTCTAAATTTTCCATGGTTTGTTGCTTACCATAGTGTTCAAGAAAGTGGTGATAGAGGATATCTTCTTTCGGGTGGTGTACTTTCTCCGAATGATTAGAGAGGTAATCAACAATCTCGCTTACTAACGCATAGTTGATTACACGTTCTTTTTTTATCTCATTAAGCTTATGGCGCAGTATCGCCAACAGACGAACCATATAACCATGTTCGCGTCGAATTCTTTCGATCATCATAGCGTCTCTCCTTAACACCTACTTTTAGTAAGTGTACATGAGAAATTTACTATCAGCCTCGAGCATGCTCAAAAAAACAGCGATCATAGCATCCATGATCGCTGTCTCTTCATTTATACCGTTAATGGCAAATGCCAGTTAATTGGTGCTTTTTCTTGTGATGTAAGCAACTGGTTTGCTTGAGAGAAATGCTTACAACCGAAAAAGCCTCGATGTGCAGAAAGTGGCGATGGGTGTGGGGCAGCTAACACATGGTGCTTATTGCGATCGATAAAACGACCTTTCTTCTGTGCATGTGAACCCCACAGCAAGAACACTACACCTTCTTGATGCTGATTAATGGCTTCAATCACTCGATCAGTAAACGTTTCCCAACCTGTCTTTGAATGTGAATGCGCTTTACCTTGCTCCACCGTTAATACCGTATTGAGTAACAATACGCCTTGTTCAGCCCAGCTTTGCAAAAAACCATGCTGAGGGATTTGGAAACCTTCAATATCTTGCGCCAGCTCTTTATACATATTAACCAGTGACGGTGGCGTTTTAATGCCAGGAAGTACAGAGAAACACAGGCCATGCGCCTGATTTGGGCCGTGGTATGGGTCTTGTCCTAGAATCACGACCTTAACGTCTTTGAACTCGGTAAAACGAAACGCGTTAAAGACATCTTTTGCGGGAGGAAAAATAGCTTTGCCTGCGGCGCGTTCGGCTTCAACAAAATTCAAGGTGTCTACAAAGTAGCTCTGCTTTTTCTCTTCGCCGATCACATCGTGCCAAGTGGGTGACTGATTCATGGAAAGTTCCTGTCCTAAATTTTGCTTCTATTCTAACGAGCGAAACTCAAACAAACAAAAACTTACCACGAACTTGAGACAAGTAATAAAAGACTAATGCTTCTGTGGCGTTCGAAAATGCCCCTGTCCGGTAATGTGACGATTAGGCATCGGTAAGCGAAGCACACGACGAGTGTAAGTATAAGGAGTAAAAGAGAATGGTCGAGACATGTTGGCATCCTTCTTTGCTAATTCAGAGATTGATGTTCAATGACTAAGAAAGAAAGGTGCCAACTTTGTGGTTACGCCATTAACTGTCAATGGCCGCTAAATGGAATTGACGCAACGTGTTGATCTCTTGCTGCCAAATATCTGGATCAATTGTTTCTAAAATCAGAGGGATACCATCAAAACGAGGGTCTTTCGCGATGTACTCAAAGCAATCCCACCCGATCTCTCCTTTACCAAGAGAATGGTGGCGATCTACTTTGCTGGCAAACTCTACTTTTGAATCATTTAGATGCATTGCTCTTAAATAGTGCATACCTACGATACGGTCGAACTCTGCAAAGGTGCGCTCGCAATCTTCTTTTGTACGTAAGTCATAACCAGCCGTAAAGGTATGGCAGGTATCAATACAAACGCCGACACGATCTTTATCTTCCACTTGCTCGATGATTTCAGCAAGGTGTTCAAACTTCCAGCCTAAGTTAGTGCCTTGACCTGCCGTATTCTCGATAACAGCGATCACATTCGGCACCGCTTTATGCGCAAGATTGATCGACTCGGCGATCATCGCGAGGCACTCCTGTTCAGAGACTTTCTTTAGGTGACTACCCGGATGGAAGTTAAGCAAAGTCAGCCCCAACTGATTACAACGCTCCATTTCATCAATAAATGCCGCGCGGGATTTATTCAGCTTTTCTTCTTCCGGCGCACCCAAGTTAATCAGATAAGAATCATGGGGAAGAATATGCTCTGCTCCGAAACCCAGCATTTTACAGTTCGCTTTAAACGCACTGATGGTTTTTGCTTCTAAAGGCTTCGCCACCCACTGGCGTTGGTTTTTTGTAAATAGTGCGAAGGCATTCGCGCCAATTTCACGAGCTCTCAACGGAGCTTGATCGACCCCACCAGCAGCAGAGACATGTGCACCAATGAGTTTATTCCCAAGCTTGTTTTTCATGTTTGTCATTTAATCACTTTAGACTTTCAGTATTGCTACCTAAATACAGATAGTTGCGTTAACCAGTTTAAACTTTAATCTCAATTTGTAGTAAATTTACAACAAAACCAGTTATTAAATATTTTTTATATTATCAAATAAATTGTAATTATTTTGTTTTCAAAGGTTTTATTGATTTAACTCAATAAAATTACCTTAATAAAAATAATGTTTTTGGTTGTTTTTTGACTTAAATCAATATTAAAATAGTGGATATTAGCTATATAATACTCAGCTCAACGAAAATTCGAAAATTAACACCAATAATCACCACGTAAGTGGTCTAGGAGATAGTGATGATCCAAGGTATCCAAATTACAAAAGCGGCAAACGACGACCTACTAAACTCTATCTGGCTATTAGATAGCGAAAAAAATGAAGCTCGCTGTGTTGCTGCAACTGCTGGCTACGAAGCAGACCAAGTTATCGCAATCAGCGACCTAGGTGAATACGAAAGCCGTGAAGTTGCAATCGAAACTGCTCCTCGTATCGAAGGCGGCCAACACCTAAACGTGAACGTGCTTAAACGCGAAACACTAGAAGATGCAGTTGCACACCCAGAGAAATACCCACAACTAACTATTCGTGTTTCTGGTTACGCAGTACGTTTTAACTCGCTAACTCCAGAGCAACAACGTGATGTAATCGCTCGTACTTTTACTGAGACTCTATAATCTCTCAGTAAACTAGCTCGCTAGAATTTAAAAAGCTTGGTCAGCAATGACCAAGCTTTTTTTGTTTCAGAATCCTTCTAAACCCTTTCTATAATGGAAAGCAACTCGCCTCTAAGGTGCATTTCTTTGCGAAGGATCTTTCTGAAACGCTTGCGCTAAAGAGGTTGGATCAAGCCTATCTCTTTGCAGTGACGCCCCTTCTGCCCACCAAATCAATTGATACATAGTGCGATTCATATAGCTGTCCCACTGCACCTGATCCGACTCATCCGCAGCAACGCCCTGTTCATCAAACACCTCTTGTGCTTTCGGAATATGGATCATTGCCGACACAGGCAAGCACCCCAGCTCAGATAAGAAAGTACGCATCGACACTGCAGCACGAGCACCACCCCATTGCCCAGCAGAGTAGGTCACGATCGCACTTGGCTTATAGGAAAACAGCGAACTGCCAAAATGGTTAAGCATGTTTGCCAAGGCTGGACTCATCGAATGGTTGTATTCCGGGCTAACCATCACATACCCATCGGCATGTTTGATTTTGTTTGCCAACTCGCTTAGGTGCTCTGGCACTTTAGAGCGGTGATAAGCAAACTCGGGCTTAAACACATCGCCAAAGTCATAGTCCAATGGGTCAATGATTTCGACAGTATGTTGCGAATGCTGACTCACGATGAGTTTTTCACACGCTCTACTGACTCGCATTCCTAAACGGGCTGGTCTTGGTGGCGTGCTGTCTCTCACCGAACCTAGAAAAATCAAAAAATGCATGCTTCTCTTTCCATCTCATTTAGTTAAGTTCGTTTCTCAATCATAAAGAGAGTTAAAACTTACCGACAATAAAAAAGGTGAATGATTGCTCATTCACCTCTCGTTATTTGTGTTTTTGATACTGACTGTATTTTTGAAGCTTACTGCACGCGGCGCAGTACTTGCTTCAGTGCGTCAAAGTCTGCGTCGAGATCTTCCGATAGCAGCTCCATCGCAGCGTGCTTCGCTAGTGGCGCAGGAAGGTCGATATCTGATTCTAGAATATCATCCACCACTTCTTTGAACTTCGCAGGGTGAGCAGTACATAGGAACAGACCGGTTTCACCGTCTTGCAATTGTTCTTCAAGAACGCGGTAAGCAATCGCACCGTGCGGTTCACACAGGTAACCCATGCTGTATAGATCTTTTACTGACTGTGCGCTTTGCTCATCAGATACTGCACCTTTACCTAGCGTCTCCAAGCCCCACTCTTTCACGCGACACAGCTCTTCAATACGAGGCCAGTTGTTTGGTTGGCTCACGTCCATCGCGTTCGATGTTGTTGCGACTGTTGGTTTTGGCTCCCACTTACCTGTTTCTAGGTAGCGAGGAACCGTGTCATTGGCATTCGTTGCAGCGATAAAGCGTTTGATAGGCAAGCCCAGCGCTTTTGCCAGTAGACCAGCAGTTAGGTTACCAAAGTTACCACTTGGTACAGACACGACTAGGTTTTCACGCTCTTGTTTGCTCATTTGCGCAGCTGCTTCAAAGTAGTAACAGATTTGCGCCATCAAACGGCTGATGTTGATCGAGTTTGCAGAGTTCAGACCGATCTCTTCACGCAGTGCAGAGTCATCAAAAGCTTGCTTAACCAGAGCCTGACACGCATCGAAGTCACCATCGATCGCAACAGTGTGAATGTTTTTACCAAGCGTACAGAATAGCTTCTCTTGCAGCGGGCTGATTTTGCCTTTCGGATAAAGAATCACAACGTTGATGTCTTCCATACCGTAGAAAGCATGCGCAACGGCTGCGCCAGTATCGCCAGAAGTTGCAGTCAGAATAGTAATCTTGCCGCCATCCGAAACCGCAGCCAGAGATTGCGCCATAAAGCGACCACCAAAGTCTTTAAACGCAAGCGTTGGACCATGGAACAGTTCCAGTGCGTAAACACCGTCTTTTACTTGGTTGATAGGCGCAGGGAATTGGAATGCAGCATCAACAAGAGCATTCACTTGCTCTTCTGCAAGTTCATCGCCAATTAACGCTGATAGAATCTTAGTGCTACGAGAGACAAAGTCTTCTGCAAGCAGCGCATCGATATCTTCAAATTTTGGTAATTCCGATGGGAAAAATAGACCTTGGTTACGGCCTAACCCTTGGCGAACGGCTTGGCCAAAGGAAACTTGTTCATCATTTTCTTTTATATTGTAAAGCTTCATAGCTCACTTCCTGTTACTTTCGAACCCTGCTTATCTAGACGACAAACGTGGACGAATCCTTCTTCGTTTTGTACGTAGTTTTGTTCTAACCAGCGAGCAACTCGCTCAGCGACATCTTTCTCTTTGCAAATACTGAACAGTGTCGGACCACTGCCAGAAATACCGGTTGCCAATGCACCCGCAGACGCTGCGTATTGACGTGCATTCGCAAAACCTGGAAGCAGTTTCTCACGATACGGTTCTGCGATCACGTCTTTGATCATTTTTGCAGCAAGTTCTGGCTGACCAGAATGACACGCATGAATAAAGCCCGCAAGGTGACGACCATGAGCGATGATATCTTGTCGGCGATATTGAGATGGTAGGATCTCACGCGCTTCTGCTGTTGATACTTTGATTCCCGGATACGCCATCACCCAGTACCAATCATCAAAACAAGGCACTTCTTGACTGATGATACCCAACTCTTCAAGCATCAACTGGACACCACCAAGGTAACACGGCGCGACGTTATCGTAGTGAATACCACCAGAGATCTTGCCTTCCATTTCCCCCATCAGTGCTAGCAGCTCAGTCTCATTCAGCGGTTGACCATGGAATCGGTTTAAAGCATCCAGCGCCGCCACGATAGAACATGCACTTGAGCCTAAACCTGAGCCTATTGGCATGTTCTTTTCTAGCGTCATTTCAAGTGGTTTTAGCTCAACACCTTTTTTATCTAGCTCGCGAGAAAACACCAGCCAACAATCGTAAACGATGTTTTCTTTTGGCTCTGTAGGCAACTTAGAGACAAAATTACCCGCAGTTTTCAGACTGAACGGCTCAGTCCCTGCCTTAACTTGCACTCTGTCACCTAGCAAGGTCCCATCCACTGGGGACACCGCCGCCCCCAGCACATCAAAGCCAACGCTTACATTACCAATTGATGCTGGGGCATAAACCACTACATCCATATCACTTGAACTCATTATTGTTATACCCCTAGTTTCCAACCTAAAGTACGCATCACGTCAGAAAATACACCCGCAGCCGTTACTTCGGTGCCTGCACCATAGCCACGTAACACTAGTGGGATTGGCTGATAGTAACGGCTGTAAAATGCCAGTGCGTTTTCACCGTCCTTGATTTTATACATTGGATCGTTTTCATCCACCGCTGCGATGCTTACTGTGCACTTGCCCTCATTAATCTCACCAACGTAGCGCAGTACTTTGCCTTCTTCCGCTGCCTTTGCAGATAATTCTTTAAAGTAGGCGTCTGCTTCAGGTAAACGCGCCATAAATTCATCAACGCTACCAGAATCATCAAAACCTGGTGGCAGTGCTTGATCAACCACAACGTCTTCTAGTTCTAGAGACATGCCAGCTTCACGAGCTAGGATCAGAAGCTTACGCGCGACATCCATACCAGAAAGGTCATCACGAGGATCCGGTTCAGTAAAACCATTTTCTTTTGCGATATTAGTTGCTTCACTTAGGCTCATACCTTCATCTAACTTACCGAAGATGTATGACAGAGAGCCAGAAAGAATACCGCTGAAGCGCTCTAGCTCATCACCCGCTGAGATTAGGTTTTGCAGGTTTTCGATTACCGGTAGACCCGCCCCCACAGTTGTTTCGTACATCAGCTTGCGACGAGAGCTGCGCGCAACATCGCGAAGCTGATGGTAGTAAGCCATGCTTGCTGTATTTGCTTTTTTATTTGGTGTAACGACATGGAAACCAGCAGCTAGGAAATCAGCGTATTGGTTCGCGATATCTTCACTTGATGTACAGTCAACCAATACTGGGTTGATGATGTGGTTACGTTGAACCAAAGAAATCAAACGCGCTAGGCTGAACTCTTCTGTCGCAGCCGACATACGATCACGCCAATGATCGAGTGGCAGACCTTCACTATCAAGCAGAAGACCTTTGCTGTTTGCCAAGCCACACACGCGAATAACGATGCCTTTTTCCGCAAGCTTCGCCTGTTGACGCTCGATCTGATCCACCAGCTCACCACCAACGCCGCCAATACCAACCACGAATACGTCTAAGAAGTGCTTAGAGTTGAATAGGTTCTCGTGACACGCTTTGATCGCTTCAGAGATTTTATCTTCAGGAATCACGGCTGAGATTGCACGCTCAGATGAGCCCTGTGCGATGGCTACAATGTTTACGTTCACTTCAGCAAGAGATGAGAAGAAGCGAGATGCAACACCGCGCGATGTACGCATGCCGTCACCAACCAACGTTATGATTGAAACATTATCAATAAACTCGACCGGCTCTAATAAGCTATCTTTCAGTTCCAACTCAAACGCATCGGCCAGTACTTGTTGCGCTTTTGCTTTATCTTCTGCCTCAATACAGAAGCTAATGCTGTACTCAGAAGAAGACTGAGTAATAAGAACAATAGACACACCAGCGGAAGACATTGCGCCAAATACGCGGCTTGCCATGCCAACCATACCCTTCATACCTGGGCCGGAGACGTTAACCATGGTTAGGTCGTTTAGCGTCGTGATACCTTTGATCGCCAGATTGTCTTCACCAGTGTCTTGCCCAATCAGAGTTCCTGCACCTTGTGGGTTAAAGCTGTTTTTGATCAGACATGGGATGTGGAACTGCGCGATAGGAGCAATGGTCTTCGGATGCAAAACGGAAGCACCGAAGTAAGAAAGCTCCATTGCTTCTTGGTAGCTAAGAGATTTAAGTAAGCGAGCATCTTCCACTAAACGAGGGTCGCAGTTGTATACACCGTCTACGTCAGTCCAGATCTCACAACAATCTGCGCGCAGACACGCCGCAAGAACCGCCGCTGAGTAGTCTGAACCATTACGACCTAGTGTAACTAGTTCACCTTTCTCGTTACCGGCAGTAAAACCAGGCATGATGTTCACATGACCTTGAGGAAGAGGATTCTGGCGGAAGTTCTGAGTCGAAACTTCAACATCGACCATGGCTTCTAGGTGATCGCCTTTTGCGTATAGATACTCGACTGGGTCGATAAGATGCGCAGGTTGGCCTTTCGCTTCAAGCACTGCCTTCATCAATTGAATTGAAACGCGTTCGCCTTTGCTGATGATGCGTGCATTGACGTTATTTGGGCACATGCCAAGAAGGTTGATGCCATGAACGAACTGGCGTAATTGAGAGAGAGAAGTTTTCACTTGGTTATCGAAAGCTGAACCATCGATATTGGGTAGTACTGCTTGGATTTGAGTGAAGAGCGTTTTAAACGACTCCTCCAACTCTTTGATTTGTAGTTCTGCTTCACCATTGCGCAATGCGCCTTCAATGACCGCAACCAATTTGTTTGTTGTTTTACCAGGAGCGGAAAGAACAACCGCTACTTCTTCTTGTTGAGCGTTATTGGCAATAATGTCTGCCGCTCTCAAAAAGCGATCTGCATCAGCTAGTGATGATCCGCCAAACTTCAATACTCGCATCCCTTCCTCCGGTATATCTTCTTAAATTTGTCTAAATTCTGGATAAAAAAGCATAAAAAAAGGCCTGTATCTTGTTGGATACAGGCCTTTTTTGTGAATTTCTTTCGCTCAGCAGCCTGCCCCAACATGTGTCGTGTCGGTAATAATAATGGTCGTGGTCATTACTACTAGGCTGTTAGATGGCATAAATAAATATTCAACGTTAATTGTGTTTGCTTAACTCTACGTTTACCGAGTTTCTGATACATAGTCAACAAAAAATTGTTTGTTTTTCCATCTTTCAGAGATTTCTGCTAAGCAATGTCATTGATATTTATAGTTAATTACACATTATTGATCATTTGGAAATCTACAGTTAGTTTTTGTAAAGGACTTAACTATCATCACCAGTTCGGTTTTTTATCTAATAACTAGTCTAATCTGTGCCATAAAACGTACGATCAAATAATTCGAGAGGGTTGTGACACATAACAACAACTTAACTGTGACTTATGTTCATAGGATCGAATTATTTAGAAAATAGGTGAGCTAGCTTTCATATTCTATGCTTTAATAGTGAGAAGCTTTGGGCGCATACTAATAAAAAAGTTGACACAAGGAGTGGTGAACATGAAAAGATGGCTTTTTCTGTTGCTGTTTTTTGTGCCTGGTGTTTGTCTAGCCAACGAGCTTCCGCCGCTTCCAGGTAAAACATCCCCTTCTCCTCATAAACTATTCATTTCCAGCGACAGTTATCAGTCTGACAGTTTTGATGTTTGGAATATCGATACGGGTTACGCCTACGAACTTTTTGATTCGGTAGACGTTTATGTCGGTGCGCGAGTCAATAACTCTCCTACCCAAAATCAAAGTGGTTTTTTGAGTGGGATCAGCTATCACTTTAATGATCGTGTCACGCTGAAAAGTACAGTTCGCTCTTACAAGAACGAAACAGCGGAAGGTATTCGCCAAGACGACAGCAGCCTCGCGGCTGAAGTATCAAGTCGCGTAAAAATTACCGATAAACTGGATCTTCACGCGACTCTTGATTACCAAGATTGGCAACAAGGCTTTGAGGTTGGTTTAGGCTTTCGTTTTTAGAAGTCCAGCTTTTGCTTAGAAATCAATACACCGTTCCAGTCCGCGTAAACGTAGTGCTTAGGTTGAACGATTTGGTTTTGCATCGTTAAGGTTACGTTTACCTCTCCTATCCCGCGTTTCTCTGTTTTAAACGGGTTAGTTCCAAGAGCTTGAACGCCAATGTCCATTTGAGATATTTGTGCTACGTCGCGTATTGCACCATAGACAATGATGCCTTCCCACCCATTTTCTATTCCGAGTATCGCTAATTGATCGCCGAGTAATGCTCTCTGACACGATCCATGCCCGTCAACAATCAATACTTTACCCGTTCCATCTTCGCCCAGTACTTCACGCACTTTCGAGTTATCGTGATAGCAGCGCACCGTAACGATTTCACCGTAAAAAGCGCTACGTTGACCAAAGTTCTGCAATGGTAAAGTAAGCAAGCTCACTTGGTCTTCAAATTGGTCACAAATATCGGGTGTAATGTCTCTCATATTTCCTCCGTGAATTTTCTCACCCAAGCGATGCTTCAGTGAGCAGTATCCTTTTCTATACCTTCTATACGAGCCGAGGTTTAATGGAGCCTAACGTATGAAAAACTTTCGGCTGCGAGCACGCAATAAGATAAAGTTGGTCATTAATGACGTAATAAATCGCGTTTTGTTGAAAGTCATTCGCCAATTCAACAGCTACCTCTGGCGACAACTCGACGGCAAAGCTTTCCTCATACCATGTAAAAGCGCTATCACCTACCGTGACAGGCGCGTAATTAACGTGCTGTAGCTGTTTTTCTAACGCGTGATTGTTTATGCTGTTCTCTTCTTTGGACCTCAAGTTACTGTATGGGTTCCAAGCGGTTATCACAGCATAGTTTGAAACACGCCACTCGGCTTCGAATCTGAAAAAAGATTCTGAATAAGCATTCCATAACGATGCGTCTATGTTCGTATTACTTTTTTCTATCATAAGTCTTAAACGATTAATAACAGTTACATTTCATCAATTGATATAAATCAACAAACTGAATGGAATTAACATTTGAGCATTGTTAGCATGCTGTTAACAATATAAAATCCGCTCAATATCTTAGGGTGTTTACGTTTCAGGCCCCACTGAAAGCAGGAAATGAAAGGTAAACAAGCCCTTTAGAATAAACGTCGCCATTGGATACTGGTGAGTTGGCAAAATTCCATGGAGGGCGGATAACTGAAAGAAGTGTTTTTTTGATCAACTTGATTTATTATCAAAATCACATTACCTGTATGTTATATTTTTGCCTAGAATTTATTCTATTAGCACAATTTTGTCACAAATTTAGGTACCGCCAATGCAAACCCCGCAGATTCTTATCGTTGAAGATGAGCAAGTAACTCGTAACACTCTTAAGAGTATTTTTGAAGCAGAGGGATACGCTGTTTTTGAAGCCAGTGACGGTGAAGAGATGCACCAAGTGTTGTCTGATAACTCAGTCAACTTGGTTATTATGGACATTAATCTTCCAGGCAAGAATGGCCTTCTACTAGCGCGTGAACTACGCGAGCAAGCGAACATTGCTTTAATGTTCCTGACAGGCCGTGACAATGAAGTAGACAAGATCCTAGGTCTTGAGATTGGTGCAGATGACTACATCACTAAACCATTCAATCCACGTGAGCTAACTATTCGTGCACGTAACCTACTTAGTCGCTCAATGAGCTCTAACGCGGTGCAAGAAGAGAAGCGCTCGGTAGAAAAGTATGAATTCAACGGTTGGGTACTAGACATCAACAGCCGCTCTCTAGTAAGCCCTGCTGGTGATAGCTACAAGCTACCTCGCTCTGAGTTCCGCGCACTACTGCACTTCTGTGAGAACCCGGGTAAGATTCAAACTCGTGCCGATCTTCTTAAGAAGATGACTGGTCGTGAACTTAAGCCACACGACCGTACTGTAGACGTAACGATTCGTCGTATCCGTAAGCACTTTGAGTCTGTTTCAGGTACGCCAGAAATCATCGCCACTATCCACGGCGAAGGTTACCGCTTCTGTGGCGATCTAGAAGACTAGATTTAACCGCTAATATCCGAAGGGCTTGCTCATTGAGCAAGCCCTTTTTGTTTTAGGTCTAACGACTAATGCAACATCATTGCGGTTAATAAACCTTGTTAATCTTCACGTACTTTTCGACTAACCAACGCTGTTTACCCGCATCGTCTAGAAGCACTGCGATATCAACCGATTTTTCTGTGTTCACATCAATGTGAGACGAGAACGCCACCTCCCATCGGCTTTCACTGTGCGTTCGAGTATCTAAAGACGCACTGTCCACCAACCACTCTTTTTGCCCCTGTTTAATAATAAGAGCTTCTGCCGTTAGATTTGCAGGAAGTAACTGATCTCCTTCGAGGTAAAGTGCACCTTGAATACTTTGCTCTTCCACGTCCCCAATATTCGGCATGAGGTTAACCCATAAATTACTTTTGAGCTCAACATTAACCTCATTAATCGTAATCTGACTGTTTTGTTGCCAATTCACATTTGGAACGGAACTACAGCCTGCCATCAATGCCATGGCTAATGCCAATGGTGCGATTCTTTTCATGTTATTTCCTTTGTTCCAACCAACTTTTGAGGACTTGAATATCGTTTTGGTATTCATTTTTGATCTCTTCAACCCAGTCTGAAATGTTTTCCCACCATGCTGGCATATCAGGCGATTGCGCTTTTTGCGCCACACTTTGGATACGTTTCAGGCCAATTGAACCTGCAGCACCTTTGATTTTATGCGCTTCAGAAACAATCCCATCTTGATCTTTCGCTGTCATGTTCGAATCTAAGACATCGATATAGTCTGGCATCATATCTTCAAACATTTTTATGCTGTCGTAGACAGGTGTTGCACCAACAATGTCGACGTAAGACTCTAACATATCCATATCGAGCAAATGTGTCTCAATCACAGGAGAAGGCACTGGCTCTTCCACTGTTTCGGGACCGCTCACTACTTCCTTAGGTTGTTCTAACTGGTGAGCGAAGAATTTATCAATCACTGACTGAATGGCATTCACTGCCAGCGGCTTACTGATCGCATCATCCATGCCGTTATCTAAGTATTCACGACGATCTTTCATTACATTAGCAGTTAAGGCGACCAATGGAGGAAGATTGTTATAATGCTCGCGGTAATAATTGGCGACATCAAAGCCCGTCATATCAGGCAGTTGGATATCCAACAACGCTAAGTCGTATTTTTCTGGCACAAAGTTCACTAACGCTTCTTGGCCCGTCATTGCCACGGTGACAGAGTGCCCTAGGCTCTCAAGTAACGATTTAGCCACAGTTACGTTAAGCTCGATGTCTTCGACCATAAATATGTTGAGGCGCACATTGTCGCGTTTCGCATCAATGACTGGCTCAGCTAGTTCAACAATCGGAACGTGGATCGATACAGTAAAAGTGCTACCAAAGCCTTCCTCACTGGTAACCGTAATGTCACCATCCATCATATTGATCAGTTGCTTAGATACCGCCAAACCAATACCTGTACCGACCGCATGCAGGTTGTCCTTGCCTGATTTCACTTGGTAGTACATCGCAAAGATCTTATCTAGCTCTTCGTCTGGAATACCAATACCTGTGTCTTCCACTTCCATAATAATGGTCGCAAAATCGTCTTCGACATCCGCGCTCACTGTCATCACAACGCCACCTTCTTTGGTGAACTTCATTGCGTTGCTGACCAAGTTCCAAATCACCTGACGTAGACGGGTTGCATCCACTTCAATTGCTTTTGGCAAGTCGCTTAAACGTTCTAAGTCAAAGCGTAACCCTTTTTGTTCCGCCATCAGAGCTGAGATACTCTCAATCTCTGCGACGAAGTCTTCGAAGTTAAGTGGCGCAGGTAATAGTTCTAACTTACGGCGATCAAATTTATCCATATCGATAATATCGTTGAAGATGTTACCTAGCGTAATCGCACTCACATTGATGGTCTGCATGTGTTTACGCTGCTCTTCTGTCAACGGACTATCTAGAAGCATACGACTTAAGCCTACAATGCCATTCAGCGGCGTTCGCAGCTCATGACTGATGGTTGAGATGAAGGTAGTTTTGTCGCGGCTTGCTTTCTCTAACGACTCTTCATGGCGCTTACGTTCAGTGATATCACGACCGAACCCAACGAGACCAAGGTGGCGGCCATCTTTGCTGTAAAATGGCACTTTACGCAGCTCAAAGTAATGCTTGCGACCATCTGGGTATTCGAGCCATTGCTCGTAAGTAATCGCTTGATTATCGGCAAAAACCTTTTGGTCAGTATCAACGATATGCTCGGCGATTTCTTTGCTATACACATCCCAAGGGCTTAATCCGACTAACTGGTGCTCTTTCTTGCCCGTTAGCTCTTCCATCGCGCGGTTACAGCCAGAGAAAACACCATCCGCATTGCGGTAGTAAATTAAGTCTGGTGAGGCATCAATAAATGAACGTAGTAATGCGGTACGTTCTGCCAGCTCTAATTGAGTACGTTCGCGTTGGAACACCTCGTTTTCGAGGTCTTGCATCGCCTCTTCACGTGCTTCTTCCGCTTTAATACGCTCTTCAATTTCTTGGTTAAGCTTTTCAATGTTTTGTTGAAGTTGGTAATTCAGCTCTTGATCTCGCGAACGCATGTCCTTCAGTTTGGACACCAGCTTAGTTAAACGCTGGCGAGACTCTTCTAGTTGATCGACAACCACAGAGAGGAAGTAAACCGCCCAAGGGGTGATCAATAGACCAAAAAACACCGAACGGACAATGTCGATATCATCTACTCGCCCTTTGAGAGCTAAAGTAATCCCTACCTGCACCACAACAGCTAATGCCACCAGCGCAAGGGCTAGCAAAATAGAGAAGCGAACAATCCCCAGTTTGACTAGCAAGTCGACATAATACTGGGCGAGATTTTTCATGGGTTTCATTAACTACTCCATGGTGGTGGCTAGATAGCGCCATTCGATGATGAAAAACAGGTAAATGCACTCGACCTAACGCAATTTAGGTCTGTTTGATTAGTGAAAAACACACGGTGCGATCTGCGCTTGTGACACGAGATAGAAAGATAAACCAACGAGCACACAGGCTTCTGTAATTTTAACGTGTTTAATACGGTGATTTAAACAATCAGCTATCAACTTAGAGCAAGCGGTCACAAAGCGTTAGCAAGAACTGGGGTGAATACAGGTGCGATTACGTCCATCAGCTTTAGCTTGATATAACGCACTGTCAGCCATAGCGATGCCCATTTCGGGTTCATCACCATGCTGAGGAATGTAAGAGACCAGACCGATACTGACGGTAAGGCGTTCAGATGCTTCTGAACTGTCGTGTTCCATATCAAGCTGTAGAATTTTCTCATGAATACGCTGCGCTACGTTGCGCGCACCTTCCGTGGTGGTATTCGGCAATATAAAACCAAACTCCTCGCCACCATAACGCGCAACACAATCCGAAGAACGATTGATGACTTGTGTAAACACGGTAGCAACACTGACTAACGCTTCATCACCTTGTTGGTGACCGTAACAGTCGTTGTAATCTTTGAAAAAGTCGATGTCACATAACATGATGGTGAGCGGCAGCTTTTCTCTAGCATGGTGGTACCACAATACCTGCAGTTGTTCATCGAAACGGCGTCGGTTCGATACTTGAGTTAAGCTATCCATAAAGCTCAATTTTTCTAACTCTAGGTTGGCTTTTTCCAACTTTTGTTCTGCAAGATAACGCTCAGAAATATCACGCGCCATGATCAGCACACCATTCGTTCCTGATGCTTTATCTTTAAAAGGCGATTTCACCACATCAAACCACGTACTTTTACCATCACTACTCACGACTTTATCTATGTATCGAACTGGCTCTAACTGGCGTAATGCTTCTAAGTCACTGTCTGCTAAGCGCGCGTACATCTCTTTAGGAATCACGTCTTGGAGGCGCTTACCTATCAAATCAGAAATTTTTGAAATGCCTAACGCCTTAACAAAAGGCTGATTACACGCTTGATAGACCATGTTCTCATTGAAAATACCAATAGAGTCCGGACTGGCATCCAGAATCGTTTGTAAGATAGTATCTCTTTGCGCTAGCGCCACCTCTGTATCTTTGCGACGCTCCATTTCATCTCGCAGATTCTGTTGCATCTTGTGCCATTCAGTCACGTCATGACTAATAGACAGCGTTCCGATAAGCTCACCACTCGGCGAAACAAGAGAGTTTTGATTGACTTCCAATAAGCAACTTCGACCTTGTGGATCCGTTGTCCATTTACGTTCGCTTTTTCTGGTCATCTCACCCAAGGTCTTGGGTGCGCAAGCTTCTTCCCTTCGCCCTTGCCAGAATTGATCAAATGCTCGATTGGTCGTTAACAGATTGCCTTGGCGGTCTTGGGTACAAATCAGCTCTGAAAGTGAGTCTAATGCCGAACGTGCGATGATTAATTGCGCAAGTTCTTGTTGCTGCTCTTGGTGAGTGGCTTGATATGGCTGAGCATAAAGAATCCAAACTCGATGATTGCGCAATAAACTCTTTCTGCCTGACAGCTCCACTTTAATAGATTCACTATCAGATAGTCGCCAGTCAAAAGCCTGCTGACGAAAATGACGACTAGAGAAGCGAGCGAGAAACTGCTCAAGCTCATGAATATCGAATAAAGCAGGATACAAATACCTCGTTCCCAAAGAGCGAATGCCTAATAACTGCATCGCAGCCTGGTTAGATAGCAAGAGCTGAGCATGGCTAGTGTCCACCACTATGACTGGATAGGGAGAATCCGTTACTAGTTTCTTAAGTGACGTCTGAAAGTGCAAATAGATCAGTGCTAACGCACACACGCCTGCGATTAATAACAAGACGACATAGCCATAACCGCCTTGACCACCCCAAAGCCAATTGAGTAACTGATCCATCGTTTAAACCTTCAAAGAACACTGGTTAAAATATATCAGTTATTTATTGAGCGATCTGCTATTAATTCCGGTTTAGTATAGATAAAGGTATTCCCCGTAAGACTCCCTTGAGCACCATGAGCACTGAGATCTCGACCAATTTCCGTCATCGCTAGCCAACGGTTTTCACACCACAGAGGCGATAATAACGTGGGCCTCCTGGCTGCTGATGAAACGCGATGATAAATCACATCTGGTGGTGTCATACGAATCATTTCACTGGCGATCGCAACATATTCTTCTAATTCAGGGGCTTCTAGCTTTCCAGCACGCCAAGCTTTCGCCATGGTGCTACCTTCGACAATATGCAAGCCATGTAACTTGATGCCATCCGTTCCCACGGCCAACACTTTTTGCAGCGTTTCAATATTTTCGGCGCGGGTTTCTTTGGGTAAACCCACAATTAAGTGAGTACAAACCTTGATTCCGAGTGTTCGCGCACGCTTAGTGATTTCGGCATAACACTCAAAGTCATGACCACGATTGATACGTTTTAGGGTGTCATTGTTGGCGGTTTGAAGACCTAGTTCTAGCCAAATTTCATAACCTTGCTGTACATAGCCCGACAGTAAATCCAATACCGCATCAGGGACGCAATCAGGACGCGTCCCCACACAAAGACCAACTATGTCTGCAGCCTTTAGTGCTTCCTCATACATGTTTTTGAGAACTTGTACTTCGGCATAGGTACTGGTGTAGGCCTGAAAATAAGCGAGATACTTCTTCGCTCTGTGAATTTCACCTGCGCGATCTTTTAACTGTTCGTGAATGCTTTTTATCTGGACTTCTTCATCTGCAAACGAAGCCACATTGCAAAATGTACATCCTCCCCGCCCAATCGTGCCATCGCGGTTAGGGCAACTAAATCCACCGTGCAATGTTAACTTATGAACCTTTTCACCGTATCGACGCTGAAGATCTTGGCCGATTGTATTGACCAACTCATGTAACTGCATAAATTCTCACCAACAATAAATCGTAATCAATCTCACTACGATCTGTGTAAATAAATTACATCCCTGCAAGAAAAAACACACAATATTAATCAATTCAAACACCCATCATGCGGGTCAAAATCAATAAACTTGCATAATTAAAGGCAAAAATCGTTCATGTTGCGTAAATGTTAAACTAAAAATGCATAATTAAACGAAAAAATTGGGTCACAACGCCGACTTTTTCATTGCATTCTGAAGTGACAAAATTGTAGGATACTTACACAACCCCGTTATTTTTGTGACTTTTATTACAAAGCACACTGCGGGATTTGTCGGTGTTATCCCACTCCTACCTATATAAATCACTAGATAGTGATAATAAATAAAGGGATACCACCAAGGATTGTTTTTCTCGCAAAACTTTTCCTGCGAGATACGGAAAGGAATCAAGACCGGTCAACCTAGATCGGTGGCGATAATAAATATAAAGGACAAGACGTAATCAATAGTCTAGGTAGTATTTGCTGCCCGGTACTTTTGCGTCGACATTGAACTGGAAGGATGTATCTATGGTAGATAGAGAGCAAAATCCACAGGGTCTGTACACTCCGGAACTGGAGCATGACGCTTGTGGTATCGGTTTTGTTGCTCACCTTAAAAACCGTAAATCTCATGAAGTAGTGACTCAAGCATTGGATATGCTGGCTCGCATGGAACACCGTGGTGGTCAAGGTTGTGACCCATGCAGCGGTGACGGTGCGGGTATCTTGCTACAAAAACCTCATGAATTCCTATTAGAAGAAGCCGTTAAGCTAGGCATTAAACTGCCTTCGTTTGAAAAGTATGGTGTTGGTGTCGTTCTTTTCCCGAAAGACGAATACAAACGCGAGCAATGCCGTGACATTCTAGAACGTAACGCACAACGTCTAGACCTTGAAGTTATCGGCTACCGCGTATTGCCAACCGATAACTCAATGATCGGTGCAGACCCACTAAGCACAGAGCCTCAATTTGAGCACGTGTTTATCTCTGGTGGCCCGGGCATCACGCCTGAAGAGCTAGAACGCAAACTTTACGTACTTCGTAATTACACCGTACGCGTTTGCCTAGAAAGCGTTTCGAACATTGGTGACGACTTCTACATTAACTCCATGTCTTACAAGACATTAGTGTACAAAGGTCAGTTAACGACTGAGCAAGTACCTCAGTACTTCCTCGATCTGCAAAACCCGACCATGGTGACTGCACTGGCACTGGTACACTCTCGTTTCTCTACCAACACCTTCCCGAAATGGCGTCTTGCACAGCCTTTCCGTTACATTGCCCACAACGGCGAAATCAATACAGTTCGCGGTAACTTGAACTGGATGAAAGCCCGTGAAGCAATCCTAGAATCAGACCTGTTCACTCAGGCTGAAATCGACATGCTTCTTCCAATCTGTCAGGAAGGCAGCTCGGATTCATCTAACTTTGACATGGCACTTGAGCTCCTAGTTCTGTCTGGTCGCAGCCTGCCACACGCATTGATGATGATGATTCCTGAAGCATGGCAAGAAAACAAAAACATGGATCCTAAACGTCGCGCGTTCTATCAGTACCATGCGAACATCATGGAACCATGGGATGGCCCGGCTTCCGTATGTTTTACTGATGGTGTTCAAGTTGGTGCGACACTAGACCGTAACGGTTTGCGCCCTTCTCGCTACACAGTGACCAAAGATAACTTCCTAGTGATGGCATCTGAATCTGGTGTTGTGGATATAGAACCAGAAAACGTTGAGTTCCGTGGTCGCCTACAGCCAGGTCGTATCTTCGTTGCAGACCTAGAACAAGGTCGAATCATCTCCGATGAAGAAGTGAAAGACACCATCGCAACGGCACAGCCTTACGAGAAGTGGGTAGAAGAAAACCTACTGAGCTTGAAGAAGCTGCCAGATGCGAGCAACCAGTTCAGCCAACCTAAGCCAGAACACCTTCTACACCGCCAACAAGCGTTTGGCGTAAGCACTGAAGAAGTGAACGAAATCATCGTTCCAATGGCGAATGACGCGAAAGAGCCATTATCAGCAATGGGTGCCGACTGGCCTCTTGCGGTTCTCTCTCATCAGTCTCAACATCTTTCAAACTACTTCAAGCAGCTGTTCGCACAGGTAACTAACCCACCGATTGACCCGATCCGTGAGCGTATGGTTATGTCGCTGAACACTTACTTGGGTAAAGACCAAAACCTTCTGACTGAAACACCACTTCACTGTCAGAAAGTCGAATTAGAATCGCCGGTTCTGGCGAACTCAGAGCTTGAAAAACTGCGTGCGATCGATAACGAGCACCTACAAGCGAAAACGTTGGATATCGTATTCCAAGCTAGTGAAGATCAAGGCAAACTTGAGCGTGCATTAAAACGTATCTGCCAATACGCAGAAGACGCGGTTATCGATGGTTACTCAATCATCCTACTCACTGACCGCGCAGTGAATTCAAACCACGCTGCGATCCCAGCAATGCTGGCAGTTGGCGCAGTGCACCACCACTTGATCCGTAAAGGTCTACGTGCGAAGTGTGACATCGTGGTTGAAACTGGTGACGCGCGTGAAACGCACCACTTTGCAACACTACTTGGTTACGGTGCGAATGCGGTTAACCCTTACCTAGTGATTGAAACCATCATTGAACTTCAACGTACGAAGAAGTTGGATCCAGAAGCGAACCCTCGTGATCTGTTCAACAACTACCGTAAAGCGATTAATGGCGGTCTTCTGAAGATCTTCTCGAAGATGGGTATCTCGACGCTACAGTCTTACCACGGCGCACAAATCTTCGAAGCGTTGGGTATCCACAAATCAGTGGTCGACAAATACTTCACAGGTACGGTTTCTCGTATCCAAGGTCTAACCCTTGATGATATCGCCAAAGAAGTGCTGATCCGTCACCGCATCGGTTACCCACAACGCGAAATCCCAATTCAAATGCTGGATGTTGGTGGTGTTTACCAATGGAAACAGCGTGGTGAGAAGCACCTATTCAACCCAGAAACCATTTCTCTACTGCAAGAGTCTACGCGCAACAAGAACTACGATCAGTTCAAGCAATACGCGACTGCAGTAGATAAGCAAGGTGACAACGCGGTAACTCTGCGTAGCCAACTTGAGTTCATTAAAAACCCAGCAGGCTCTATCTCTATCGATGAAGTCGAGCCAATTGAAAGCATCGTGAAACGCTTCGCGACAGGTGCAATGTCATTCGGTTCTATTTCTTACGAAGCACACTCCACACTGGCAGTTGCGATGAACCGTCTTGGCGCGAAATCGAACTCTGGTGAAGGTGGTGAAGACCCAATGCGTTTCGAGCGCAAAGAGAACGGCGATTGGGAACGCTCAGCAATCAAACAGGTGGCTTCAGGTCGTTTCGGCGTAACCTCCTACTACCTAACCAACGCTGATGAGCTACAAATCAAGATGGCTCAAGGTGCGAAGCCAGGTGAAGGTGGTCAGCTACCAGGCGATAAAGTAGACGATTGGATCGGTGCAACACGTCACTCTACTCCGGGCGTTGGTCTTATCTCGCCACCGCCACACCACGATATCTACTCAATCGAAGATTTGGCTCAGCTTATCTACGACTTGAAGAACGCGAACCGCGCAGGCCGTGTAAACGTGAAGCTGGTATCAGAAGCAGGCGTAGGTACGATCGCTTCTGGTGTAGCGAAAGCGAAAGCGGACGTTGTACTAATCGCAGGTTTCGACGGCGGTACAGGTGCATCACCAATGTCTTCAATCCGCCATACAGGTCTTCCTTGGGAACTTGGCTTGGCAGAAACGCACCAAACGCTACTGAAGAACGGTCTACGTAACCGTATCGTGGTTCAAGCGGATGGTCAGATGAAGACACCTCGCGACCTTGCAGTGGCAACACTACTCGGTGCAGAAGAATGGGGCGTGGCAACCGCAGCATTGGTGGTTGAAGGTTGTATCATGATGCGTAAGTGTCATAAGAATACCTGTCCTGTTGGTATCGCGACTCAAAATAAGACACTTCGCGAGCGCTTTGATGGCCGCGTAGAAGACGTCGTAACCTTCTTCCAATACATGGCACAAGGTCTACGTGAAATCATGGCTGAACTTGGCTTCCGCACTATCGATGAGATGGTCGGTCAAGGTCAGAAGCTGAAGATTCGCCAAGACGTTTCTCACTGGAAATACAAGAACCTAGATCTGTCTCCTGTTCTTCACGTTGAGCAACCACGTGAAGCTGATGGTGTATTCAACCAAGCTCAGCAGAACCACAACTTAGAAGAAGTGCTAGACCGTAAGCTGATTCAAGCAGCGATTCCTGCACTCGAGAAAGGCGAAGCGGTGAATGCCGAGTTCCCTATCGTTAACACGGACCGCTCTGCAGGTACCATGTTGTCGAACGAAATCTCGAAAGTGTACAAAGATGCCGGTCTACCTCAGCCAATGAACGTGAAGTTCAAAGGTTCTGCGGGTCAGTCATTCGGCGCATTCCTAGCTAAGGGCGTGAAGTTCGAAGTAGAAGGCGACGCGAACGACTACTGGGGTAAAGGCTTATCTGGCGGTACCTTAGTACTTTACCCAGATGCAAAATCAAGTATTGTCGCGGAAGACAACATCGTGGTTGGTAACGTGTGTTTCTACGGTGCAACTTCGGGTGAGTCTTTCATTCGCGGTATGGCTGGTGAACGTTTCTGTGTTCGTAACTCAGGCGCGAAAGTAGTAGTAGAAGGCGTCGGTGACCACGGTTGTGAATACATGACTGGCGGTGCAGCCATCATCCTTGGTTCAACAGGTCGTAACTTTGCCGCTGGTATGAGTGGAGGCGTGGCTTACGTATGGGATAAATCAGGTGACTTTGAGTCAAAACTGAACCCAGAGCTAGTAGACCTAGATCCAATCGAGCAAGAAGACAGAGATCTATTACTCGACATGCTAACTAAGCATGTTCAATTCACAGGAAGTGAAGTCGCTCAGTCTTTCCTAGACAACTTTAAAGCAAGCCTAGCCTCTATGGTTAAGGTAATGCCGCGTGACTACAAAGCGGTTCTTCAAAAGCGTAAAGCTGAAGCACAGTCTCAAGGAAACGAAACTCAAGTGGAGGCCGTATAATGGGTAAGCCTACTGGATTTTTAGAGCATGGTCGTGAACTACCACAGAAGATCGACCCAGCTGAACGCATCAAGAACAACAAAGAGTTCGTCCTGAACGAGGAGTTTGGTGACAAAATCAATACTCAAGCTTCTCGTTGTATGGATTGTGGTGTGCCGTTTTGTCATAACGGCTGCCCTATCGGTAACATCATCCCAGAGTTTAACGATGCAGTTTATCGTGATAGCTGGGAAGAAGCATGGAACATTCTAAGCTCAACCAATAACTTCCCAGAGTTCACTGGTCGTGTTTGCCCTGCTCCATGTGAAAGTGCTTGTGTACTTGGTATCAACCAAGATCCAATCACTATCTGTAATATCGAGAAAACCATCGTGGAAACGGCGTATCGTGAAGGGTACGCCAAACCAAAAACACCACGCTCTCGAACTGGCAAAACCGTTGCGATCATCGGTTCGGGCCCTGCTGGCCTTGCGGCTGCTGAGCAGTTAAACAGCGCTGGTCATACTGTGACGGTATTCGAGCGAGACGAGAAAGTGGGCGGTCTGCTACGTTTTGGTATCCCAGACTTTAAACTGAGCATGGAAGTCATTGATCGCAAGATCAATCTAATGGCAGAAGCTGGCATTGAGTTTAAAGTAAACCAACACGTCGGTGTTGATGTAAATGCTCAACAATTGCGTCAAGAGTTCGATGTGGTTCTACTAACCGGTGGCTCAACGGTTCCACGTGATTTGCCCGTTCCGGGTCGTGAACTAAAAGGCGTTCACTTCGCGATGGAATTCCTAGGTCAAAACAACCGTCGCGCCAATAACATGGACCTGAAAACGGAAGAAATTCACGCTGCGGGTAAACATGTTGTGGTTATCGGTGGTGGTGATACGGGTTCAGACTGTGTGGGAACATCAAACCGTCACGGCGCAGCAAGTGTAACTCAAGTGGAAATCATGCCGATTCCACCAGAGAAGCGCCCAGCCAATATGCCTTGGCCTCAATACCCAATGATCCTACGTACTTCGACCTCTCATGAAGAAGGTGTCGATCGTCACTGGAACATCCTGACCAAAGAGTTCATCGGAAATGACAAAGGTGAAGTCACAGGCCTTCGTCTTGCTGATATCGTTTGGCAAGATGCAAAACCAGGCGAGCGCCCAAGCTTCAAAGAAGTAGAAGGCAGCGAGCGTGTGATTCCATGTGATATGGCATTTCTAGCGATGGGCTTCCTACACCCTGAACCAACAGGCGTACTTGCTCAACTGGATATCGCACTAGACGATCGCGGTAACGTAGCAACTCAAGATTTTGCTACTAACCAAGAAGGCGTATTTGCTGCTGGTGATATGCGAACAGGCCAATCTTTGGTGGTTCGTTGTATCAATGAAGGCCGCGAATGTGCCCGTGCTATCGATGATTATCTAATGGGTGGCACAAACCTAGAAGCAAAAGCAGATTCACTGATGCTTTCTGCTTAACGAAGCAGTCACGCTTCTCTCTTTCAATTGCCTAATAGCCATCAGCAATATCGATGGCTATCGGTGAAGAAAGAAAACAATTCCTTCCAATCTTTCTATTTTGACCAGCATTTTATGCTGGTCTTTTTTATCTCCCACAGAATCAAATGTTACTTTTTTGTAACAATCAATTTTCTATCTATTTGAAATTATTAAACTATTTTAGCTTATTAAATGGTAAATCGTATATTCACGTGATGATCCACTAATAACTTGACCTTTTTTACAATAAGCTATAGCTTGTGAAGTTGATGAAAATAAAACACTCAAAAAATGTTAAATATTTCACAACTTTTACTGAATAATTATACATAAAGCTATAAAGATGACGCATAGTTAGTCATCGATATCAACGTAAGCAGTGTTGATATATCTGTCGGGATGACGGATAAGCAAAGGGAGAATTGCAATGGCTCTTTATGATCCAAGTCTTGAGAAAGACAACTGTGGATTTGGCTTGATCGCGCATATGGAAGGCGAACAAAGCCACAAGCTGGTACGTACAGCAATTTCTGCACTTGACCGCATGACTCACCGTGGTGGTATCGCCGCCGATGGTAAAACTGGTGATGGTTGTGGTCTTCTATTACAAAAGCCCGATTCCTATTTACGTCTTATTGCCGAAGAAAATGGTTTCAACCTTGGCAAGCAATACGCCGTAGGGATGATTTTCTTCAACCAAGATCCAGTCAAAGCTCAACTCGCTAAAGACATCGTCAACAAAGAACTGGCGCAAGAGACGCTAACTGTGGCTGGTTGGCGTGAAGTACCAACTAATTCAGAAGTACTCGGTCCAATTGCGGCCAACTCGCTTCCAAATATTCAGCAAGTCTTTATCTCTGCACCGGCAGGTTGGCGCGAGCGTGACATTGAACGTCGCCTCTACATCGCACGCCGTCGCATCGAGAAACAAATCACCGAAGATCCGGATTTCTACATCTGTAGCTTGTCGACTCAAGTTTTGGTGTACAAAGGCCTATGCATGCCTGCGGACTTACCGCGCTTTTATCTTGATCTTGCCGATCTACGTATGGAATCTGCTATCTGTCTGTTCCACCAGCGTTTTTCTACCAACACTCAACCGCGTTGGCCATTAGCTCAACCGTTCCGCTACCTTGCTCATAATGGTGAGATCAATACCATTGAAGGTAACCGACAATGGGCACGCGCTCGTGCTTATAAGTTCTCGTCACCACTGCTGCCTGACCTACAAACTGCAGCACCGTTTGTGAACGAGACAGGCTCAGACTCGTCTAGCTTAGATAATATGCTAGATCTCTTTTTAGCTGGCGGCATGGATATCTTCCGTGCCATGCGTATGCTCGTACCGCCAGCATGGCAAAACCACCCGGATATGGATCCGGATTTGCGTGCGTTTTACGATTTCAACTCCAAACACATGGAACCATGGGATGGCCCAGCAGGTATCGTACTGTCCGATGGTCGTTATGCTGCTTGTAACCTAGACCGAAACGGTCTACGTCCTGCGCGTTATGTAATTACCAAAGACAAGCTGATCACTCTGGCATCTGAGGTAGGGATTTGGAATTACGCCCCAGATGAAGTTGCCAAAAAAGGTCGTGTAGGTCCGGGGGAATTGCTCGTCATCGACACTCGTAAAGGTAAGCTTTGGCAGTCTAGCGAGATCGATAATGACCTGAAATCTCGTCACCCTTATCGCGAATGGATGGAGAACAACGTTCGCAAACTAACACCGTTCTCTCAGCTGCCTGAAGATCAAGTAGGTGAGCGCAGCTTTGATGAAGACTTGCTTAAGACTTATCAAAAGCAGTTTGCCATGAGCAATGAAGAAGTCGATCAAGTATTGCGTGTCCTCGGTGATATGGGGCAAGAAGCCGTCGGTTCGATGGGTGATGACACCCCGATGGCGGTTCTTTCTTCGAAAGAGCGCTTGGTGACTGATTACTTCCGTCAGAAGTTCGCGCAGGTCACCAACCCACCAATCGATCCGCTGCGTGAGAAACACGTCATGTCGCTAGCGACCAGCATCGGCCAGGAGATGAACGTCTTCTGTGAAACCGATGGCCACGCGCATCGTGTAACCTTTGATTCTCCAGTACTGCTCTATTCAGACATGCAGCAACTACTAGAGCTGAGTGACGATCATTACCGTAATACCATTCTCGATATCAACTACGACCCACAACAAAAAGATCTTAAACAAGCCATTAATGATCTGTGTGAGCAAGCAGAGCAAGTCGTTCGTGAAGGCACGGTTTTAGTGGTTCTTTCGGACAGAGCCTTGGTCAAAGGTAAGTTACCAATTCCGGCAGCAATGGCAGTCGGCGCCGTTCAAACTCGTCTGATTGACGCGAACTTACGTTGCGATGCCAACATTGTTGTTGAGACCGCAACAGCTCGTGACCCACACCAATTTGCTGTCTTGCTTGGCTTTGGTGCTACTGCGGTTTACCCATACCTTGCTTATGAAGCTTTAGGTAAACTGATTGATGATAAAGCACTAGAGAAAGACTACCGCGATGTGATGCAAAACTACCAATACGGCATCAACAAAGGCCTGTACAAGATCATGTCGAAAATGGGGATCTCAACCATCGCCTCTTACCGCTGCTCACAACTGTTTGAAGCAGTTGGCTTGAGCCAAGATGTGGTCGATCTGTGTTTTAAAGGCGTCACAACTCGAATTGAAGGCGCGAATTTTGACGACTTCCAGCAAGATCTTACAAACTTATCTCGTAAAGCATGGGCGAAACGCAAATCGATTGATCATGGCGGCTTGTTAAAGTACGTCCATGGAGGTGAATATCATGCTTACAACCCGGATGTCGTCGGCACGCTGCAACAGGCCGTTAAATCTGGCGAAAGTAACGACTATCAGAGCTTTGCTAAGCAGGTAAACCAACGCCCTGTTGCCATGCTGCGTGACTTAATGTCGCTGAAAAAATCAGACTCACCGCTGCCACTTGAGCAAATAGAACCACGCACTGAACTGTTCAAACGCTTTGACTCAGCGGCAATGTCCATTGGCGCACTTAGCCCAGAAGCGCATGAAGCACTTGCAACGGCGATGAACCGTCTTGGTGGTTACTCTAACTCGGGTGAAGGCGGTGAAGATCCTCGCCGTTTCGGTACTGAGCGTAACTCACGTATCAAACAGATTGCTTCTGGCCGATTTGGTGTAACGCCGCATTACCTGACTAATGCGGATGTACTGCAAATCAAGGTGGCACAAGGTGCGAAACCGGGTGAAGGTGGACAGCTACCAGGACACAAAGTCACCGCAGAAATCGCAAAACTGCGTTATTCGGTACAAGGCGTGACTCTGATCTCCCCTCCTCCGCATCACGATATCTATTCGATTGAAGATTTGGCCCAGCTGATCTTCGACCTTAAACAAGTCAACCCGAATGCGCTGGTTTCGGTAAAACTCGTCTCCGAGCCAGGTGTCGGCACCATCGCAACGGGTGTAGCCAAGGCTTACGCTGATCTTATTACCATTTCGGGTTACGACGGTGGTACCGCAGCAAGCCCATTAACTTCGGTAAAATACGCTGGTAGCCCTTGGGAGTTGGGGTTGGCAGAGACACAACAAGCTCTGGTTGCTAATGGTCTGCGTCATAAGATCCGCCTACAGGTAGACGGTGGTCTAAAGACTGGTTTAGACGTAGTTAAAGCCGCAATTTTAGGTGCAGAAAGCTTCGGTTTTGGTACTGCGCCAATGGTCGCTATGGGTTGTAAGTTCCTACGAATTTGTCACCTCAACAACTGTGCAACTGGGGTTGCGACTCAAGACGAGACACTGCGTAAAGAATACTTCAAAGGTCTACCAGAAATGGTGATGAATTACTTCATCGGCCTGGCAGACGAAGTACGTGGATTACTTGCTGAACTTGGCGTTGAAAAAATGACTGACTTGATTGGTCGTACCGATTTACTTGAGGCAGTAGAGGGATTTACAGCGAAACAGACCAAGCTGGATCTATCCAATATTCTAGAAGCTCCAGTATCACCTGAGGGCCATCCGCTATTTTGGACAGAGCCAAACAAACCGTTTGATAAAGCTGAGCTCAACCAAAAGATCGTTGATGATGCCATGCATGCGGTCGAAAACAGTCAATCGGCAAGTTTCTTCTACAATGTCATCAACACTGATCGTTCTGTTGGTGCACGCTTATCTGGCGAAATAGCAAAACGCTATGGCAACCAAGGGTTGGCGGCTTCCCCTATCAAAATCTATCTTGACGGCACCGCAGGCCAGTCCTTTGGTGTTTGGAACGCAGGTGGTGTAGAGCTTTACCTCACGGGCGATGCGAACGACTACGTGGGAAAAGGCATGGCGGGTGGTAAAGTGGTTATCAAACCTCACCTTGGCACTGCATTTAAGTGTAATGAAGCAACCATCATTGGTAACACCTGTCTGTACGGCGCGACCGGCGGTAAACTATTTGCAGCCGGTAAAGCAGGTGAGCGTTTCGGCGTACGAAACTCAGGTACGATAGCCGTCATTGAAGGTGCTGGCGATAACGCTTGTGAGTACATGACTGGCGGTATTGTTGCCATTCTTGGTGCGACAGGTGTGAACTTTGGCGCGGGTATGACTGGAGGCTTTGCCTATGTTCTGGATGAGAACCAAAGCTTTGAAGGTCGAGTTAATACTGAGTCTGTCGAAGCCATCTCATTGTCCGATCTTTACATCCACCAAGAACATTTGCGTGGCCTAATTGCGGAACACCTTGAAGAAACAGGGTCGAGTCATGCTGAAAATATTTTGGCGAACTTTGATGAATGGATTCCAAAGTTCTATTTGGTGAAACCACAAGCGGCAGATCTTCGCACGCTACTTGGTCACCAGAGCCGCAGTGCCGCAGAGCTGCGTGTTCAAGCACAGTAATCATGGAGGATGTTTGAATCATGAGCCAGAACGTTTATCAATTTATCGATGTGCAGCGTGTAGATCCTGCGAAAAAGCCTATCAAAGTTCGTAAGATCGAGTTCGTTGAAATCTATGAACCGTTCACTAAACAACAGGCGACTGCACAAGCGGATCGCTGCTTAGATTGTGGCAACCCATATTGTGAATGGAAATGCCCAGTCCACAACTACATCCCTCAATGGTTAAAACTTGCCAATGAAGGTCGTATTCTTGAAGCGGTTGAACTATCGCATCAAACCAACAGCCTACCGGAAGTATGTGGGCGCGTTTGTCCTCAAGACCGCCTATGTGAAGGTTCATGCACGCTTAATGATGACTTTGGTGCCGTCACCATCGGTAACATAGAAAAGTACATTACCGACAAAGCGTTTGAAATGGGCTGGAAGCCAGATATGTCCAAGGTGGAGTGGACCGATAAAAAGGTCGCAATCATTGGAGCAGGCCCAGCTGGCTTGGCTGCCGCGGATATCCTAGTGCGCAATGGCGTTAAGCCAGTCGTGTTTGACCGCTACCCTGAAATTGGAGGCCTTCTGACCTTCGGTATTCCTTCCTTCAAGCTTGAAAAAGGCGTGATGGAAAACCGCCGCCGTGTGTTCACTGAAATGGGCGTCGAGTTCCGCATGAACATGGAAGTAGGCAAAGATGTCCAAATGCAAGAGCTACTTGATGAATACGATGCTGTTTTCTTGGGCGTTGGCACCTATAAATACATGCGTGCAGGTCTAGATAATGAAGATGCGCCGGGTGTGTATGACGCGCTGCCATTTTTAGTTTCGAACACCTACAAAGTCATGGATCTTGAGAGTAACCAACCCTTTATCGATATGGCAGGAAAGAAAGTCGTCGTACTGGGTGGTGGTGATACAGCAAT
This sequence comes from Vibrio sp. 1641, assembly GCF_033339995.1. Taxonomy (NCBI): domain Bacteria; kingdom Pseudomonadati; phylum Pseudomonadota; class Gammaproteobacteria; order Vibrionales; family Vibrionaceae; genus Vibrio; species Vibrio sp. 1641. Next base: position 146,347 of record NZ_JAWOVP010000006.1, on the reverse strand, counting down.
GGACTGCGTTCGTACCTCAATTCGCCAAGGTGCCTCCAACGTAGTTTGTGCTTATCGTCGTGATGAGGCCAACATGCCGGGATCTCGTCGCGAGGTAAAAAACGCAAAGGAAGAAGGCGTGAAGTTCATGTTCAACCTTCAGCCTTTGGGAGTGGAAGTGGATGCGTCAGGCAAAGTCTCGGGGGTCAAAGTGGTGAAAACCGCACTTGGTGAACCTGATGAAGCGGGTCGCCGACGTCCAGAGCCCGTTGAAGGCAGCGAGCACGTTCTACCAGCAGACGTTGTTATCATGGCGTTTGGTTTCCAGCCGCACAAAATGGACTGGTTAGCACCGTTTGATGTCGATTTGGATCAATGGGGTCGTATCAAAGCCCCAGCGAAGCAAGAGTTCCAGTTCCAGACCAGCAACGAAAAGATCTTCGCGGGTGGCGATGCGGTACGAGGTTCTGATCTTGTCGTAACCGCAATTGATGAAGGACGAAAAGCGGCAGAAGGCATTCTCGATTACCTCGAAGTTTAATCTCAGCTAACCTCACAAAAAGGGTCCTATTATTGGATCCTTTTTCTTTTGTATCCATATAATTAGAAACAAAATTATAAGAGTAAATACAATGAAAAAAGCCGCTCTCCTTTCCATTACTTTGCTCGGCTTAACCGCTTGTAGCCAAGGAGTCACAACCATGACGGATCGTTCTCAATCACCTTGTGGTGACAAACCAAACTGCGTCTCCACCCAAGACACGCGAGAAAAATACAACCTAACGCCATTTATCTTAGTTGATCCAGCGAACATCGACGCGATTGAGCAAGTTGCGCTTGAACTGCCAGGCGCGAAAACAGCGGTGAAAGAAAGCAACTACCTTCGTATCGAGTGCACATCTAAAATCATGCGCTTCGTGGATGACCTCGAACTAAAAATAGCAGGAGACCAACTGATTGTGCGCTCGGAATCTCGTGTGGGCTACTCTGACTTTGGCGTAAACAGAAAGCGCGCCGATCAATTACGAGAAAAGCTCACTCAAGCGAAGCTCATCAAATAGAAAACTGCCAACGGGGAGTGCTATACTCTCGGCCAACTAAAATATTTACTTAAAGAGAGTGTTATGAAAGTTGGTATCATCGGTGCGATGGAACAAGAAGTGACCATCCTGAAGCAAGCAATTACAAACTGCAAAACTGTAAATAAAGCAGGTTGTACGTTTTTCTCTGGTCAAATTAACGATGTTGAAGTCGTCGTACTACAATCGGGCATCGGTAAAGTTGCAGCGGCAGTGGGCACGACAATCCTTCTTGATGAATACCAACCAGACGTTGTGATTAACACAGGCTCTGCTGGCGGTTTCGATTCAAGCTTAAACCTTGGCGATGTAGTTATCTCTACAGAAGTTCGTCATCACGATGCAGACGTAACCGCTTTTGGTTATGAGATTGGCCAAATGGCCGGTCAACCAGCTGCATTCAAAGCGGATGACAAGCTAATGGACTTAGCCGAAAAAGCCCTAGCACAAATGGAAAACACTCATGCGGTTCGCGGCCTAATTTGTACTGGCGATGCGTTTGTTTGTACTGCTGAGCGTCAAGAGTTTATTCGTAAACACTTTCCGTCTGTTATCGCTGTAGAAATGGAAGCATCTGCTATCGCTCAAACTTGTCACCAATTCAACACACCGTTTGTTGTTGTGCGTGCAATCTCTGATGTCGCTGATAAAGAATCACCAATGAGCTTTGATGAGTTTCTACCTCTAGCAGCAAAAAGCTCTTCCGAAATGGTATTCAAAATGCTGGAACTCATTAAGTAAACGACTCATTCATGGAAGAAGTTTTTCAGTCATTTTATGCCAACGGTGCGCTCCTTATAATGTGGGGCGCACTGCTCTTGCACCTTCTAGTGCCAATCCCCCATTCAGCGCACCCCATCACTTTATGGCGAAAGCTAGCAGAACAGCTAGCCAACAAAGTGAACAATAATCACAATTACTCACAGAGTGTAATCTCAGGCAGTCTTGCACTAGGCTTGATGCTGTTTCCTTGTTTGATATTACTGATTGCAGTAAAGCCATTTGTTTGGCAAATCCCTTTATATGAACTGGTTCTATTGATCCTTGCGCTAGACTGGCGCAACAGCGAAACGTTAACGAAACAGCTCGTAACTAGTATGTCTTCGGAAGACAAAGCTCAGTGTCGAGCATTACTGAGACCATACCTTAATCGCGATACTGGTAGCCTCTCGATCGTTGGCATAGGTAAAGCTGGCTCAGAAACCCTGATTATGGGATACAGCCGCAACGTGATCGGCGTGCTATTTTGGTACGCACTAACAGGTGGTATTGGTGCGTTAATGTATCGACTCACAACAGAATTAGCGCGAGTGTGGTCCCCTAGCCGACGCCAATATTTGCCCTTTGGTAAACCTGTGATTCAACTGGTTGCTACTCTGGATATTATTCCACTTCGTCTCTTTGCCATACTTTTAGCTGCCGGAAAGAATACAAGTAATGTGCTCTCTGGAATACAACAGCAAGCGAAGTCTTTGCCCTTACCAGGACCTAGCTGGGTGTTATGTACTATCGGACACAAACTACAACTGTCTTTATGCGGCCCTGCTATCTATCAAGGTGTGCGTGCAGAGCGCGCAAAAATCGGTGGGCGCATTGCGCCATCGGCTATTCACCTTTCACAAATACATACGCTGCTCGTTTGGCGCGTCCTGGCTTGGATCGCAATCCAAAGTTTGCTTTTAGGAATAATTTATCAAGGATTATGATGAATAAATTATGCTTCGCATTAACGCTGTTTGTTTCGACAGCGACCTTCGCTCAACCCGCTCAACGCATTATAAGTTTAGCTCCACATGCCACCGAAATTGCCTTTGCAGCAGGGCTAGGAGAGCAGCTTGTTGCTGTCAGCGAAATGAGCGATTATCCAGAACAGGCAAAGCAGCTAGAAAGAGTCTCAAATTATCAAGGAATTAAATTAGAGCGCATTATTGCTCTTCAGCCGGACTTAGTGATTGCTTGGCCAGCCGGAAACCCCGCTAAAGAGTTGGAGAAAATTAAACAGTTCGGTATTCCTATCTATTACTCCACTACAGGTTCATTAGAAGATATCGCCAATAATATTGAGCAACTCAGCCAATACAGCGAAACTCCACAAGTAGGAAAAAAGGCCGCTGAAGATTTTAGAACGCAGCTGAGTACACTAAAAGAACAGTACAACACGAACGAGAAAGTTAGTTACTTTTATCAGTTGAGTGAAAAGCCTATCATCACTGTCGCTGGAAAGAACTGGCCAAGTGAAGTCTTTACTTTTTGCGGTGGTGAGAACATTTTCGCCGCATCCAGCGCGCCTTATCCTCAAGTTAGCATCGAGCAAGTCATTACTCGCCAGCCAGAGGTTATTTTTACTTCTCGTCACGCAATGAGTAACGATAGTATGTGGGCTGAGTGGAGTAATGAGCTTCTTGCTCTTAAAAACAAACACATCTGGTCCCTAAACTCTGATTGGATTAACCGTCCGACACCACGCACATTGAACGCGATCAAGGAAGTGTGTGAGCACTTTAAAAGCGTTCGTCAAAAACGCTAACGATTTCGTGGCAAATACCGTACAATTTCCGCCCATTTTTTCTCACACTATTTAAAGGTACTAAGTAACATGGACTCCATGCTGCTTTATATGATCGATTTGTTCGGTACCGCTGTTTTCGCTATCTCTGGCGTATTACTGGCGGGCCGTTTAAAAATGGATCCATTCGGCGTTATCGTGCTCGGCAGTGTGACTGCTATAGGTGGCGGAACAATCCGAGACATGGCGCTTGGTGCCACTCCCGTATTTTGGATAACAGATACGACTTACTTATGGGTGATATTTGTTACGTGTCTACTAACCATGCTTGTTATTCGAAGACCCAAGCGACTCTCATGGTGGGTATTACCCGTTTGTGATGCCATCGGTCTCGCTGTGTTTGTGGGAATAGGAGTAGAAAAGGCACTCGCCTACAATGCATCTGGGATGGTCGCGGTGATAATGGGGGTTATTACTGGCTGTGGCGGTGGCATTATACGAGACGTGCTGGCTCGCGAAGTTCCTATGGTATTAAGAAGCGAAGTCTATGCTACGGCATGTATTATTGGCGGCATCTTCCATACGATGGCGGTAAACATGGGTTATGACCACTCAACGGCTTTACTCGCTGGTGTAATCTCAACGCTCATTATACGTCTCGGTGCGATTCGTTGGCATCTATCCCTGCCAACTTTCGCCATTAACCGTTAAACACCAACAACATCACTCATCATGGAGTCGACCAAGTGTCGGCTCCTCTCATTTATGCTCATTTGATTCGCCAATTCTTGGGCAATTCGCTAAATTATCTCAACCATTCCTAACTTTCATTAATCATTATGTTGCTTGAAGGTATTGAAACGTTACTTGTCCTCAGTAAAGAAAAAACCATGAGCCGCACGGGCAGTCAACTCTATATTAGTCAATCTGCCGTGAGTAAACGTATTTCAAATCTAGAGAAGAAGTTAGGAAAAAAATTAATAGAGCCAAATGGTCGGCACATAAAGCTGACCTCCGATGGCCTTGCGCTCATCAACACGATCGAGCCAACGTTCAATGAGTTAAGAGGTCAGATCTATGATCAACAACAAATAGAAGATACTTCTTTGATCAAGATAGACTGCTCTGAAACCTTAGTCGCTGGATACCTCAGCATGATCATGGCAGAACACTTTGCCCATGATCAATACATACGAATATCGACCAATCATACGCCACGCATTATTGAGAATGTGAAATCAGGCAAAGCAACATTGGGATTTTGCGCTGGCTATCTACCACCTCATCATGGATTAATGAGCCTTCACCTCGCCGATGAACCTTTCTCAATTGTCAGTCGACATTCACTTTCCAAACTACCTAAAGCTATTTTGACCAATGACCTAACTAACCCTGCCAACACTTATCAACAAGCTATTTTATCAAAGCACGGAATCGAACCTTTGATGGAAATGGATTCGTATACTGCGGCAGCACAACTGGCTTTGGGCGGAATGGCTCCAGCTTTAATCCCTAAATCTATCCTAAAGACACTTAATATCACACCTAAGTTCTGCTATGACTTTGAAGAGCTAGATCAGTTAGTTCGGCCAATACATATCTGCTTACGTCACAGCACATATCGTAGCGAGCGAGTTAAAGCACTGACAGAATCCATTGCTGATGTTGTTGCCAAAGAAGTTTCGTTGCCATAAGCATCGACATCACTATAACTAGAGGACGAATCCATTTTTGCCCTTTACTTACCACGACCTTCGCCCCTAACTGAGCACCAAGAAAACCGCCAACAGCCATAGTTAAGCCAAGCTTCCACACTGGCAACCCAGCTAAGATAAAAAAGAGTAGTGCCGCTATGTTTGACGTGAAATTGAGGATTTTGGTTCTAGCTGTGGCTTCGACCAAAGAAAAGTGACCTAGTGCAACAAAACAAACAGTAAAAATAGATCCAGTCCCAGGGCCAAAAAAGCCATCATAGAAGCCGATCCCGCCACCAATGCATAGCGCAAACATCGCTTCAGATAACTTTGGTTCTCCATCGATTTTTCGCGTACTTGGCGCGAGTAAAAAATAGAGGGAAATGGCTATCAAAAGAACAGGGATCAAACTGGTGAGTACGCTAGCATCAATAAACTGCACAGCCTCGGCACCGATTGCAGCACCTATAAAAGTGCAGAGTATCGCAAAACGCATTTCCTTTAAGCTGACAATACCGTTACGCACGAAATACCAGCTAGCAGAGAAACTGCCAAACGAACTTTGTAACTTATTGGTTGCTAGAGCTTGAGTCGGACTCAACCCCGCAGCCAAAAGCGCAGGGAGCGTAATGAGCCCTCCCCCACCAGCCATCGCATCAATAAAGCCTGCGGCAGTCGCAACCAAAAATAAGGCCAACAAAATTTCAACCGTGATTTCCACTACACTTCCTTTTTGAAGAGGTATCAAAGAGGAAGAAACGGTAGCATTTATTCACAAAACTACCAATGGAAAGTCAAGACACCAATCTATTCCTAATTTTCATAGAATTAATGCTTAAACTTGACTCCAAACTTTTATATAAAATTTAGTTGTCAGAAAGAATTGAATCACTGTCACAAATCTATTCCTGATAATGAGATCAAACGCTTACCTTTAAATATAAAACTAGACGAATATGAAAGATCTGTTCAGCATGTAGAGTTTACATTGTCAGCGCTCAAGGCCCGATATCTGAGGAAAATACATGACTAGCAACTACCCTTTATCACGACATCAATCCTCAAAAAATAGTGGTAGTATAAGCACCTACCCACTTTATAAATCAAATCATCAACATCGAAATCAAGAAACCATTATCTTATCTATCGAGAGCTTCGATATCGTTGTCAAGAACAATGTAAAAGATAAAGCGAAATTAGAACGTTGGGAAAAGATAAAGGGAATGTTTGAAAATACAGCAAACTATTATGCTACAGGACAGGACTTAGTTTTTATAACCAACTTATCAAACTATTTGTACGGAAATAATAGCTCTGTTATCGTTAAAAATTATTCTGGAGCTCCACATATCATACTCACAGGCTCCCCTGCTATGCACTCAAAGCTTTCTGGATTAGGAAAATTTCTTCCCACTCCAACTGTGGCAAAGTTCGCTGTTGGACCAGAAGGGGCATTACAATCCATTAGAAGTGGGGGCATAATAACAATTATCTTAATATCCACATACAGAGTGATTGACTTTTTCCTCAATGACCGTCAAACCTTAGCCAAACTATTTGGTACTTTAGCTAGTGATATAATCACTATCGGGTTATCGTCAGCTGCAGCAGCTATATTTGTAAACTTTGCCGCAGCAGTGGGTGGCAGTGTTGTAACTTTAAGTGCTGGCCCATTATTAGGGGCTATTTTGATAAGCTCGGCTGTAGGTCTTTTATTGAATAGAGAAAATGATAAACGAGGTTTAACACAGAAGTTAATAGCCTCTATAGATATTTACTTAAAGCAAAGAGATATAGAAGCAAAGAGAAGAGCAAAAGAAGAATATAATGAGATTCAACGTAAAACTCAAAGCATGATTTTCTCGCAAGAAATACAGCGAGGTTTGTTACGATGAAAAAAGGGAGTTACGACCGAACGCAAGTGTTTTTTTATTTAATAATTTTATTAGCATCAGCAATATCACTGTTAATATATGGTTTTGATGGATTGTCAGACTTTTATCTTAACATCTATAATAATGAAAGTTATTCATCTTTTGATCAGGCTGATATTTTGATTATAGGCTCTAGTTTGATCTTATTTGAATGCTCTAGAATGTCCGTAAAAACATTAAAATCAAATAATTTCCTAACTAAAAGTGAGTTTAAAAGCTCTAGTAAGATATTCCTAACTATATCGGTAACTAGTTTTTTTCTTCTTTATCCCTCGCTACTAGCAGCAGATGTTTTTGCAAAAAGTAACGGATACTCTCTTGATACTGAAGAATCAACTTATAACTTAGTCTTAGAAAAAAGAACATATCGAAGCACTCCATAGTTAGTATGTCTTTAAGCTCGACACTGCTTATTTTAACTTTTTCTAATTACCTATCTGCTTAAAGAGTTATGGTCGGCTTAATACCTCAGTCCTACAGCATTAATTTTGTTGCAGCAAGTGGTAGTTCTATTGCTTCATCTTTGGACACATTGCTTGCCATCATTAGCTTAATGATCTTCAAAAGCGAAGCATACCAATCGTTCCTAGCACACTTTAATGCTCTTTATTTTAGAAAAACCTCGATATAAAAAAGCCCGCTCAAATGAGCGGGCAATGAGGTTGTCATGTAAGCCCTGATTAACGAGCTTACTGATTTTTATCTGTTACGCGTCTAGACTCGCTTTCACTTTAGCGTGTAACTCTTGAACCGAAGTTACTGACGCTTTTGCGTCTGCAGTATGAGACATACATGTAGCGAACGCTGCATTCAGTGTCGTTGTGTAGTTCACTTTTTCTGCCAGTGCACCACGGCGTAGAACTTTCGAATCTTCAATCGCTTGACGACCAGCAGCCGTGTTTACGATGTAGGTGTATTCGTTGTTCTTGATGCGGTCAAGAATGTGTGGACGACCTTCGTGTACTTTGTTTACCAAACGTGGGTTAATACCCGCTTCGCCCAGAATTACAGCTGTACCGTGTGTCGCATCCAACTGGTAACCCAGTTTCACTAACTTAGAAGCTAGGTCAACAACACGCTCTTTATCACCTTCACGTACAGACAGTAGCGCACGACCACCTTCAGGATAAACCGCACCACAACCTAGCTCTGCTTTCGCGTAAGCTTCTGCGAACGTTGCACCCACACCCATTACTTCACCTGTTGAGCGCATTTCAGGGCCCAATAGAGGGTCAACACCAGGGAATTTGTTGAACGGCAGAACCACTTCTTTCACTGAGTAGTAAGGAGGGATAATCTCTTTAGTAAAGCCTTGTGACTCTAGAGATTGACCCGCCATTACACGTGCAGCGATTTTCGCTAGAGGAGCGCCTGTCGCTTTCGATACGAATGGTACCGTACGAGCAGCACGAGGGTTCACTTCAATTAGATAAACGTCGTTATCTTTCACAGCAAACTGCGTGTTCATCAAACCGCGCACACCGAGTTCGAATGCTAACTTCTCAACTTGCTCACGCATCTTGTCTTGAATTTCCTGACTTAGCGTGTATGCAGGCAGTGAACATGCAGAGTCACCAGAGTGAACACCCGCTTGTTCGATGTGCTCCATGATACCGCCGATAACGACGCGTTCACCGTCACAGATAGCATCAATATCAACTTCGGTTGCATCATCCAAGAAACGGTCTAGCAGAACTGGAGACTCGTTCGATACGCTTACTGCTTCGTTGAAGTAGCGACGCAGGTCTTGCTCGTCGTACACGATTTCCATCGCACGACCACCGAGTACATAAGATGGACGAACAACTAATGGGAAGCCAATTTCTTTCGATTTCTCAACCGCTTGCTCCATCGTTGTTACTGTCGCGTTTTCTGGCTGAAGTAGACCTAAACGGTCAACAGCGGCTTGGAAGCGTTCACGGTCTTCCGCACGGTCGATAGCATCTGGGCTAGTACCAATGATTGGCACACCAGCCGCTTCTAGAGCACGAGCCAGTTTAAGTGGCGTTTGACCACCGTACTGAACAATCACACCTTTTGGTTTTTCAACGCGAGCGATAGACAGTACATCTTCCAGAGTTACTGGCTCGAAGTACAGACGATCAGACGTATCGTAGTCAGTAGATACCGTTTCTGGGTTACAGTTAACCATAATGGTTTCGTAACCGTCTTCACGCAGCGCAAGTGATGCATGGACACAACAGTAATCGAATTCGATACCTTGGCCGATACGGTTTGGACCGCCACCAAGAACCATGATCTTATCTTTGTCTGTTGGGTTTGCTTCACATTCTTCATCGTAAGATGAGTACATGTAAGCCGTGTCAGAAGAAAACTCTGCTGCACATGTATCCACACGTTTGTAAACCGGATGAATATCAAACTGCTCACGAGCACGGCGAATTTCACTTTCAGCGACACCAAGCAATTTAGACAAGCGAGCATCAGAGAAGCCTTTGCGTTTCATCTGACGAAGCACTTCTTTGGTCAAACCTGCGTAGCCGCCCGCCTTGACTTGTTCTTCGAGTTTTACAATTTCTTCGATTTGAACCAGGAACCAGCGGTCGATTTGAGTCAAGTTGAACACACCGTCGACTGACATACCCGCTCGGAATGCATCGGCGATGTACCAGATACGCTCTGCACCTGCTTCTTTAAGTTCGTGACGAATCTTAGTCAGTGCATCTGGCGCTTCCAGATCGACCATCTCATCAAAACCAGTTGCGCCAACTTCTAGGCCACGCAGTGCTTTATGAAGAGATTCTTGTTGGTTACGACCAATCGCCATTACCTCACCAACCGATTTCATCTGAGTTGTCAGACGATCGTTTGCACCAGCAAATTTCTCGAAGTTAAAGCGAGGGATCTTAGTTACGACGTAGTCGATAGTTGGTTCAAATGACGCGGGTGTTGCACCACCTGTGATGTCGTTTTGTAGTTCGTCTAGCGTAAAGCCAACAGCCAGTTTCGCGGCAATTTTCGCAATTGGGAAGCCTGTTGCTTTTGATGCTAGCGCAGAAGAGCGAGATACACGCGGGTTCATCTCGATGATGACCATACGACCATCTTTCGGGTTGATACCAAACTGTACGTTTGAACCACCTGTTTCAACACCGATTTCACGCAGAACAGCTAGCGATGCATTACGCATAAGCTGGTATTCTTTGTCAGTCAGTGTTTGTGCTGGAGCAACCGTGATTGAGTCGCCCGTATGGATGCCCATTGGGTCAAAGTTCTCGATTGAACATACGATGATACAGTTGTCCGCTTTGTCACGAACGACTTCCATTTCGTACTCTTTCCAACCGATTAGTGACTCATCGATAAGAAGTTCGTTGGTCGGAGATAAGTCCAGACCGCGACGACAGATTTCTTCGAACTCTTCTTTGTTGTACGCGATACCACCACCAGTGCCACCCATGGTGAACGATGGACGAATGATACAAGGGAAGCCAACCATATCTAAAACTTTGTAAGCTTCTTCCATGCTCTTCGCTGTATCTGCGCGAGGACACTCAAGGCCGATAGACTTCATCGCTTTATCAAAACGAGAACGGTCTTCCGCTTTGTCGATTGCATCAGCCGTTGCACCAATCATCTCTACGCCAAACTCTGCGAGAACGCCGTGCTTCTCTAAATCTAACGCACAGTTAAGTGCTGTCTGACCACCCATAGTTGGCAGAACTGCATCAGGACGTTCTTTCTCGATGATCTTGCGTACAACTTCCCACTGAATCGGCTCGATGTAAGTCGCATCTGCCATCTCTGGGTCAGTCATGATGGTTGCTGGGTTAGAGTTAACCAGGATAACTCGGTAGCCTTCTTCGCGAAGAGCTTTACACGCTTGTGCGCCAGAGTAGTCAAACTCACATGCCTGACCGATAACAATCGGACCAGCACCAAGAATTAGAATACTTTGAATGTCAGTACGTTTTGGCATTATCTACTACTCCGAATTAAGCGCTGTGTTTTTTGATTAGTTCGATAAAGTGGTCAAATAGCGGTGCCGCGTCATGTGGACCAGGGCTCGCTTCTGGGTGACCTTGGAAGCTAAATGCTGGCTTGTCTGTGCGGTGGATACCTTGCAAAGAGCCATCAAATAGCGATACGTGAGTAGCACGTAAGTTTTCCGGTAATGTTGCTTCATCTGCCGCAAAGCCGTGGTTTTGCGAAGTGATCATCACAACGTTACGCTCTAAATCTTTTACTGGGTGGTTTGCACCGTGGTGACCAAACTTCATTTTCACCGTTTGCGCACCTGATGCTAGCGCCAGAATTTGGTGACCTAGACAAATACCAAAAATTGGCAGGCCTTTTTCTAGGAACACTTTGGTTGCTTCAATCGCGTAAGTACATGGTTCTGGGTCACCAGGGCCGTTCGATAAGAATACGCCATCTGGATTTAGTGCCAGAACTTCTTCCGCTGACGTTTCTGCAGGTACAACCGTTAAGCGGCAGCCGCGGTCAACCAACATTCGTAAGATGTTGCGTTTTGCGCCGAAGTCGTAAGCGACAACGTGGTATGGCAGCTCGCTATCATCTTTCGCCTCTGGAAGTCCACCTTCAAGCGTCCACGAACCTTGCTTCCATTGATACGCTTCTTTTGTTGTAACTTCTTTCGCAAGGTCCATTCCTTTTAAGCCTGGGAATTCTTTTGCTTTCGCTAGTGCCAAAGCTTCGTCTAGGTTGTTGCCCGCAACAATACAGCCGTTTTGAGCACCTTTTTCACGCAGGATACGAGTGAGCTTACGAGTATCGATATCAGCGATGCCAACGATATTTTGCGACTTAAGATAATCAGAGAGGGATTGTTCGTTACGGAAGTTAGAAGCGATTAGAGGAAGATCGCGAATCACAAGGCCTTGTGCATGAATGGAAGAGGATTCTTCATCTTCGGAAGTGGTTCCGGTATTGCCAATGTGAGGATAAGTGAGAGTGACGATTTGCTGAGAATAGGAAGGATCAGTGAGGATTTCTTGATACCCCGTCATCGAGGTATTAAAAACGACTTCACCAACGGAAAGACCATCTGCCCCTATGGACACTCCGCGGAACACTGTCCCATCTTCTAGGACCAACAGTGCTAATTTACCCAAGACAACCTCCAGAATAAAAATGCAAAAAAAATAAATCAAACTGCAAACATGCCTTCCTTTACCTATAAAATCTACATAAATAGGTATTTCAGACAAATTGGCGGTATTCTAAAGTTGGACTCGAAACCTGTCAACCTACAATCAAAAATAAATGATTAATTTCTAGCGAGTAAGGTCATTTTGAATCAGTAAGGCCCAAAAAGATAACTTTTACATGCTATTACATAGAGAGGCATAGAGGTTTAATGAATTTTACAAATTTGAACTTTTTAGAGATCACAAAAAAGTATGAGTTTTTCACGCAAACGTTCACTCGACAAAAAAGACATTATTTTTTAGACATCAAAACCAAAAATACCCACAAAACAACCAAAACAACAACAAAAGTAAGCACCAAAATACTTTCTGTTAGAATCATTTCATTTACAAATAATTCTATAGATATAAAAAAGCCGGCTACCGCCGGCGAATAATTATGTATTTAGAGTTCATTCAATCCCAAAACATCTGTCATGGTATAAAAGCCCGCTGGTTTGGCACTCAACCAAACAGCGGCCTTGACGGCGCCATTAGCAAACGTCATACGATCGGTCGCTTTGTGCGTTATCTCCACTCGTTCCCCGATATCAGCAAACATGGCTGTGTGCTCACCGACGATATCGCCAGCGCGAATTGTAGCAAAGCCGATCTCATCTTTAGTACGTTCACCTGTGATACCTTCTCGCGCATAGACAGCTACATCATTCAGCTTGTTGCCCATCGCACCAGCAATGGCTTCGCCCATCCCGATAGCGGTACCAGAAGGAGCATCAACTTTATGACGATGATGTGCTTCGACAATCTCAACATCACAGTAGTCGCCCATCACTTTGGCTGCTTTCTCAAGAAGTTTAAATACTAGGTTCACACCAACAGAGTAGTTAGGAGCCATGACAACAGGCACTTGCTTAGCGGCTTCGTCAATCAGTTCACGCTCTGCATCACTGAAACCAGTCGTCCCAATCACAATACTCTTTCCATGCTTCTTACACAGTTCAAGATTCGCCAACGTACTTACTGGGGCAGTAAAATCGATGATTACATCAAAATTATCGACGTCTTTAGCAAGATCATCCGTTAAGAACACATCGAATTTGCCTTCACCACAAAGTTCACCGATATCGACACCGACAAGTGAGGACTCAGGTCGTTCTGATCCCGCGCTCACTGTCGCCTCTGGGTTAAGGTGTGAAGCTTTAACCAAATTACGGCCCATTCGGCCTGCTGCTCCTGCGATTGCAATACGAACCATTGCGCTTTCTCTCCTTCTCTGGATAACGAGGTTTGCTCTCGTTCTCTCGTTTCGCTTAATCTGTTTAAACTAACAACATACCGTGGTTACCACAAGCAAGTTCATCAGGCTTAAGCGAACTCTTTTACGACACGCTCCAAGATAGGCACGTTCGCTTCAGGAAAGGCATAGTTACCCAATTCTCTTATCTCAACCCAGCGACCTTCTTGACCTTCTCGGCCGTAAGGCTCATTACTGAACTTAGATACCGTAATAAAATCAAACTTAAGTGATTTGTCTGGATAGTCATATTCCAAATGCTCGAAAAGGGCTTGCTCAGTAACTTCAATTCCTACTTCTTCTTCAAGTTCTCTTGCTAGAGCATGTTCAATACTTTCTCCTGACTCGACTTTCCCACCGGGAAACTCCCAAAACCCGCCTTTATGCTTGTCGTCTGGACGCTTTGTAATAAAAATTTTTGATTTGTCTTGGTTAAAAATAATAGCCGCGACTATGTGAATTCTTTTCATAGGGGTTCCTAACTCTCAAGCCGTTACACTTCAACGGTCTTTGCATCTCTAAAACTATCCGATGCTATCAAAACTTATGAAATTCGACAGCCACAGAATTTGCTTAAAAAAAGAGCCGCCTAGGCGACTCTTTAAAAAATTATCTGACTAATACGTTAGTCGATTTTGCCGTGGCACTGTTTATACTTCTTACCACTACCACAAGGGCAAGGCTCATTGCGACCTACTTTACGTTCATCACGTACCATTGGCTGACTTGAACCTTCTTCAGATTCTTCACCTTCAGAAAGAGGGTTTTGTGCTGCTGCGTGTTGCGCTTGAGCACGACGAGCGGCCTCTTCAGCTTGCGCACGACGTTGCTCTTCCATACGTTCAACTTCTTCTTGTTGCTGAACTCGAACGCGAGATAGAACAGTAATCACATCAGTTTTCAGCGCTTCTAGTAGACCTTCAAACAGTTCAAACGATTCACGCTTGTATTCCTGTTTCGGGTTCTTCTGCGCATAGCCGCGTAAGTGAATACCCTGACGCAAGTGATCCATTGCTGCCAAGTGCTCTTTCCAAAGCGTATCCAGAGTTTGAAGCATAACCGATTTCTCGAAGTTACGAAGCACTTGGGCACCCACCACTTCCTCTTTCTCTTTGTACACTTCAACGGCTAGATTGATGATCTTCTCGCGTAGCGCCTCTTCGTAAAGCTTATCGTCTTCTTCAAGCCATTGCTTCACTGGCGCATCAAGATCGAAGTCTGCTTTCAAGCGCTCTTGCAGACCTTCAACGTCCCACATATCTTCTAGTGATTGTGGCGGGATGTACTCATCAATAACCGCGGTTAGCACATCTTCACGGTTTTGCTCGATCATACCGCTGATGTCTTCAACGTTCATCAATTCGTCGCGCAGCTCGTAGACAACCTTACGCTGATCGTTCGCCACATCATCGTATTCTAGTAGCTGCTTACGGATATCAAAGTTACGACCTTCCACTTTGCGCTGTGCTTTTTCAATTGAGCGAGAAAGCATTTTCGATTCAATAGCTTCACCTTCTTCCATACCACTTTGAATAAGGCTCGCCATACGATCAGAAGTGAAAATACGTAACAAAGAGTCTTCCATAGATAGGTAGAAGCGCGATGAACCCGCATCACCTTGACGACCAGAACGACCACGTAGCTGGTTATCAATACGGCGAGATTCGTGGCGCTCAGTACCAATGATGTGTAGACCACCAGCATCTAGTACTTGATCATGTACCACTTTCCACTCTGCTTTAATCGCATCGATTTGTTCTTGAGTTGGGTTCTCCAAAGCTTCCACTTTTGATTGCCAACTACCGCCAAGCACAATATCCGTACCACGACCGGCCATGTTGGTCGCGATAGTTACCGCACCAGGCATACCCGCTTCAGCAACAATTTCCGCTTCCTTCTCATGGAATTTCGCATTCAATACGTTGTGTTTGATCTTCGCTTTCTTCAATGCGTTAGAAAGAAGTTCTGATTTTTCAATCGATACGGTACCAACCAATGTTGGCTGACCTTTCGCAACGCGCTCTTTGATATCTTCAATGATTGCAGCAAACTTCTCAGCTTCGGTACGGTACACCACATCCGGCATATCGTTACGAATCATTGGTTTGTTGGTTGGGATAACCACCGTTTCCAAGCCATAAATAGATTGGAACTCAAACGCTTCAGTATCCGCAGTACCTGTCATACCAGACAGTTTTTCGTATAAGCGGAAGTAGTTCTGGAAGGTAATCGAAGCCAAAGTTTGGTTTTCGTTTTGAATCTTAACGCCTTCTTTCGCTTCTACTGCTTGGTGAAGACCTTCAGACCAACGACGACCTGGCATTGTACGACCAGTATGTTCATCAACAATTACTACTTCACCTTCGTCAGTAACGATGTAATCAACGTTGCGCTCAAACAACACATGAGCACGCAAAGCGGCATTCACGTGATGTAACATGCTGATGTTAGTCGGAGAGTAAAGTGTGTCACCCTCTTCCATAAGACCATTTTTCACCAACAGTTCTTCAACGTACTCTTGGCCCGTTTCTGTGAGGTATACTTGCTTTGATTTCTCATCAACAGTGTAGTGACCATCACCACGATATTCTTCAGAGTCTTCTTTGTCTTGCTTTTTAAGATGCGGGATCAAAAGGTTGATTCGGGTGTATAGCTCAGAGCTATCTTCAGCAGGACCAGAAATGATTAAAGGGGTACGAGCTTCATCAATTAGGATTGAGTCCACCTCATCGACAACTGCAAAGAAGCGTTCACGTTGTACGCGATCTTCGCTACGGAAAGCCATATTGTCACGAAGGTAGTCAAAACCAAATTCATTGTTCGTTCCGTACAAGATGTCAGCTTGGTACGCTTCTTTTTTCTCTTGAGGAGGCATGTTTGGCACGTTTACGCCAACAGTCATACCTAAAAATTCAAATAGAGGGCGGTTTGTCTCTGCATCACGTTTAGCTAGATAATCGTTCACTGTTACAATATGAACGCCTTTACCAGCTAGGGCATTTAGGTAAGCAGGGAGCGTTGCCGTCAGCGTTTTACCTTCACCCGTACGCATTTCAGCGATTTGACCCGCATTTAGAACCATACCACCGATAAGCTGGACGTCGAAGTGGCGCATACCGTAGACACGCTTAGATGCTTCACGAACCGTAGCAAAAGCTTCTGGAAGTAGTTTATCAAGAGTTTCACCCTTCTCTAGACGCTCACGGAATTCAACCGTCTTTGCTTTTAACTCTTCGTCACTTAGAGCTTCGAATGTTGGCTCAAAGTTATTAATTTCTTTTACAATTTTTCTAAGGCGGCGCAGTGTTCGGTCGTTGCGACTGCCAATCACTTTTGTCAGTAGCTTAGTTATCATTTTTCGTGAATCTCTCTTTATTCAGACCGTTCCCGATCTACTCATAATGCCTTCAGTCTCTGCCAGTTTGGAACTAAGAATACTGAGATAAATCATTTATCAAAGATATTGAGTTCAAACATCCATATTTCAAGGCTAAGTTTTGAAACAATGTGGCTTAGTGTAAGGATTTTTAATCGATACAACCATAAATAGACGTATTTGTTTGAAGCACTCTGAAGTTTTTACTTAAAGTGGTGACTGATTAGCCGATATTGCATACCGCAATATGTGTAATCCATCCAGAGCAAACTTTGCTTTTTACCTTGCTACATTGTAAAACTGAAGCTAAAGACGTTAATGTAAACTATACCTTGATAGAAAGCTGCTCTAGAATAGCTATATCTCAACAAAATTAGATTTTACCTATGCGTGATCACCGTCCAACCTCGACTGAAGATGTTATTGCTGAGTCACAGTTCAAGCAGATTCAAGAACATGCTGGAGAAATCTTACAGCTTAACCAAGCTTTGCAAGAGGTCTTACCCATGGGGACGGCCGATCATTGCCGAGTAGCGAATGTTCGTAACGGCCATCTATTGATCGATGTCTCCAGTGCCGCGATCAAAATGAAGATCGATTACGATCGCCTCATGATCCTAAATAAACTTCGTACTCAAGGCTTTGCCAAGCTGATGAGCGTTGAAGTGAGGATCAATCCTTCACTATATAGAAACCGCTTTCAACAAGACGACAGACCTAAGCGTCCACCACTAACAGAATCTGCAGCAAAGTCATTAATGACGATTGCCGACATGGCGCCACCTAAAATTCAAGAGCGTTTAAAACGATTAGCCGATATGGCAGAAAAGGAAGATCGTAAGTGAACGTTATTTCAATATGCTGAAAGCTTGAATGTTATTGATAAGTCGAAGATTAAAGCCAAATAGCAAAAAACCAGGCATAAACCTGGTTTTTTATTAATTCTAATGCCAAGTATTTACGCAAGCACCATATTTGGTTCTGCGAATGCTACTGGTGAGCCGACTTCTTCTTCGAATGTAGTCCACTCCCACGCTTCCTGATCTGCAAGAACAGCACGTAACAGTTGGTTATTTAAACCGTGGCCAGATTTAAAGGCACGGAATTCACCAATGATTGGATGGCCACACATGTAAAGGTCACCAATCGCATCCAACACTTTGTGAGTCACAAACTCATTTTCAAAGCGTAGACCTTCCTCATTAAGAATACGGTAATCATCCAAAACGATAGCATTATCAAAACTACCACCCAAAACTAGGTTTTGAGATTGTAGATATTCGATATCACGCATAAAGCCAAAAGTACGTGCTCGAGAAATCTCACGAACAAAACCTTTTGACGAGAAATCAAACAGCAAACGTTGCTCGTCTGATTCAATCGCTGGGTGATTAAACTCAATTTCGAAGTCCATACGGAAGCCGTTAAATGGTACAAATTCTGCCCATTTATCACCATCTTCAAAACGAACTGGCTTTTTGATGCGGATGAAGCGTTTTGGCGCATTTTGCGTTTCGATACCTGCTTGTTGTAGCAAGTATACAAATGGGCTTGCACTACCATCCATGATCGGAATTTCAGGTGCGTCTACTTCGACAACAATGTTATCGATGCCCATACCAGCAAGTGCCGCATTCAAGTGCTCAACAGTTGAAATACGCACACCTTCATCGTTTACCAATGCAGTACAAAGCATGGTGTCACGAACCGAAGCTGGATCAGCTGGAAAATCTACAGGTGGATTTACATCTGTACGACGGTAAATGATACCTGTATTTGCAGCAGCCGGGCGCAGAGTAAGTGTGACTTTACGACCAGAGTGGAGACCCACACCAGTTGTTTTCACTATTTCTTTCAGAGTACGTTGTCTGATCATCTGCTTGCCTCTCAAAAATTTGCTACAAAACACGGCCGTCTGTAACGTCGACCATGAATGCTACCATAATTTTGAGCCATGTCAAATTTATGGGTTAAAGATTAATCAGCCTGACGACGCAAAAATGCCGGTATATCTAAATAACCACTTTCCTTTTCTTGCTTTGGAGCCGCAGAACTTTGGCTCGACGAAGCTGGAGAAGAAGGAGCAGTGTTTGTCGGCTGAGGAGTTACCTGTGGCTTCTCTTGCACTTGATTATTTTGCAAGGTCTGTGCCGGTTTTTCTTCAGCTTGCGTTGCCGCTGCTTGTTGCTGTGGTTGAGCTTGCGGCGTCGGTGCCACTTTAGCTTTACCACCCGCAACTAGCGTGATATCTGGCTTTTTCTCATTACCAATACCTGTCGCTACAACTGTTACGCGGATTTCGTCAGTCATATCAGGGTCTAGAGAAGTACCGATAACAACAGTCGCATTGTCAGAAGCGAATGCCTTCACTGTATTACCAACCGTCTCAAACTCGTCAAGACGCATATCCAGACCAGCAGTAATATTGACAAGAACACCACGAGCGCCCGCTAGATCGATGTCTTCCAGAAGTGGGCTAGAAATTGCCATTTCAGCCGCTTCTTCAGCACGGTCTTCACCTTTGGCGATGCCGCTACCCATCATTGCGTGACCCATTTCAGACATTACAGTTCTTACGTCCGCAAAGTCGACGTTGATCATGCCAGGGCGAGTAATTAGCTCAGCAATACCTTGAACGGCATTCTTAAGAACATCGTTAGCGCTTGCAAAAGCTTCTAGTAGTGTTACACCACGACCAAGTACTTTAAGTAGCTTTTCGTTTGGAATCGTGATCAAAGAGTCAACATGCTTAGACAGCTCATCGATACCTTGCTCAGCAAATGCCAAACGCTTTTTACCTTCAAAACTAAACGGTTTAGTTACTACCGCTACTGTTAGAATGCCAAGCTCTTTAGCCACTTCAGCAATAACAGGCGCTGCACCAGTACCGGTACCGCCACCCATACCAGCTGCGATAAACACCATATCGGCGCCAGTCAGGGAATCTTTAATTCGATCTCTGTCTTCGAGAGCTGCGTCACGGCCAACCTGTGGATTAGCACCTGCACCCAGACCTTTAGTGATATCACCACCGATCTGAATAACATTGCCAACGCTTGTCTTACGAAGTGCTTGCGCATCAGTGTTGACGCTGATGAATTCCACACCTTCGATGGATTCACGCACCATGTGTTCAACGGCGTTACCACCGCCGCCACCAACCCCAACGACCTTGATTACTGCATCGTCAGACATTTCCATCATCGGTTCAAACATGTGTTGTCTCCGTTTATCCTGCAACTCAGGTTAAAACTCTTTTTGTATCCAGTTACGCAATTTATCGAAAAAGCCAGTTACAGATGAGCGTTTAGGTTCATTATAATCGCTATCGTCGCTAGACTGCATGTCTCTTGCGTAATGAAGTAATCCAACTGCCGTAGAATGGTACGGCTCTTTTACATAGTCAGTTAATCCGCTGACTTCGAGCGGTTTGCCGACCCTTACTTGATTGCGGAATACGCGTTCCGCACATTCTACCACTCCGTCCATTTGCGCAGCACCGCCGGTGAGTACAACTCCCGCAGCCAGATGGTGCTTGATACCCTCTTCGCGCAATTTTGCTTGTACAGAGTCGATAGTTTGGTTAACCAGTCCCATAAGCTCAGAGTAGCGTGGCTCAATCACTTCTGACAACGTTTGACGTTGCAGGCTACGTGATGGTCGTCCACCTACGCTTGGTACATTAACCGTGTCATCCTTACTGACCAGTTCACTCAAAGCACAGCCATATTTGACTTTTATTTCTTCAGCATCGCTCACTGGCGTGCCAAAAGCAAAAGCAATATCACTGGTTACAGCATTTCCTGCGTACGAAAATACTTCTGTGTGACGTAACGCACCGCCAGTCCAGATGGCCACATCCATCGTGCCGGCGCCAATATCAACCACACAAACTCCAAGCTCTCTTTCATCCTCGGTGATTACTGCATTACTAGCAGCAAGCCCAGAAAATACGAGTTGTTCTACTTTAAGGCCGCAGCGTTCTACCGCCTTAATAATGTTGCGTGCCATGTCATTATGGCATGAGATAAGGTGGACACTCACTTCCATTCTTACCCCAGATAAACCAAGCGGATTTTTGATTCCTTCTTGGTAATCAATGGTGAACTCTTGCGGGATCACATGAAGAATTCGCTGTTCATCACCGATTTTAATCGATTTTGCGGTATGGATAGCGCGATCCATGTCTTCTTGAGACACCTCTTCATCAGAAATCGTGCCCATACCTTTTTCAATTCGGCTTGCGATATGCTTACCAGACAACGAAATGAAGACTCGGCTGATCTGGCACTCTGCCATTAATTCAGCTTGATCAATTGCACGTTGTACTGATTTTACAACCGACTCCAAATCATTCACGCCACCTTTATCCATGCCGCGTGAGGGGCTACTACCTGCGCCAATAATATTAATTTGACCGTCTGGTAAAACCTCACCCACTAGAGCCGATACGGTTGCAGTGCCTATATCAAGACCAACAATAATGTTGTCATCAGCGGCCTTAGTCATCTGTACTCTCTTCTAACTCTTGTTCAGGGAACCAACCAACTGCGGCTCCTGTATCGTACCTAAGATCGATATAACTGATTCTTTGCGTGTCACTGCCAAGCTTGTTATAGAGCTTAAAAAAGCGCTCTATACGCTCAAGAAGAGACTCTTTACCGAGCTCTAATCGAATACCGTTATCAAGGATGATTTGCCAAGCTCGTCGCTCGTTTAATACCAGAGACGATATCGCTAAACCCAATTGCTGAAACTTAGGACTCAAATCACGGTAAGTCTGTAAGACTTCCGGCCCGCTATCTTTGGGTCCGTACAGCTTCACTTTTTCTTCTTGCAACAGAGCAACATCTCCATCAAAAACGAACCCGTTTTTATCTAACAGTTCGTTGCCATTCCAAATGGCTTCTGGTTGATGCTCCGTCAAAAAAACTTTTACTGTATCCGGCCACTGCTTTCGGATTGCGGCATGCGCTACCCATGGCAGAGCTTCGACACTTTGCTGTAATACATCAATATCCTGAGACATAAATGTACCGATGTGATCAATTCGACTAAATGCAGCCTGCACATCGTCAGCTTGGACATACTCCAGTTTCCCCTGAAGTACTATTTTGGAGAGAGGTAACCTTTGGTCATCCCACATCCAACTGATCGCCGCGTACAAAACAGAACTAATTAAAGTCACAACCACAACGAAAAATAACGCACCCAAGATTTTTTCTTGGCGACCACGGTTGTTACCCGTGTTTGGTCGCTCGTCATTCAGTGCAATATTCAACAACGTCTTCGTTTCCTGACTTTTGTCGTGTACTTTTTACCCATATAATTACGCAGAGGTAAAAGTCTTGACTTTAACCTTGGGATTATACTGAGCTCTTGTAAACTATCAAACACTGATAGCAATAAATCACAATGATATTGACGCAAAATCGAGATCTGAGTCTTTATCTGTCCTTCGCGTCAACAATATGTGTCAGCCAAGCATCTTGTTTATATTCAATTTAAGACCTGCCAGCTGTTTCGCCACTTTACCAATATCACCCGCACCTTGCGTTAAGATTAGGTCGCCGTCTTGTATAACGTTAGCTAAAACTGAAGGTAATTGCTCGATTTCTGGAACAAAAATCGGATCTACCTTGCCTCGGCTGCGAATTGTGCGACATAAAGCGCGCCCATCAGCCCCTGCAATCGGCTTTTCACCCGCTGCGTAAACATCCAGCATGATCAATACATCTACCTGTTCAAGCACATTCGCGAAATCATCGTATAAATCACGAGTACGGCTATAACGGTGCGGTTGGAAAATCATCACCAAACGCTTGTCTTGCCAACCACTGCGTGCTGCATTAATGGTTACATCCACTTCTGTGGGATGATGGCCGTAATCATCAACAAGCATTGCATGGCCGTTGCCAGTATCAAACTCGCCAAGGTGATCAAAACGTCTTCCCGTACCTTGCGTACCAGCCATTGCCTTTAGGATCGCATCGTCTTCAATGTCATCTTCAGTAGCAACCGCAATCGCAGCAGACGCATTCAATGCATTGTGACGACCTGGAATATTCAGCGTGATATCTAAGTTAGCTCGCCCTTTACGTACTACCGTAAATTTGCCTTGCTGCCCCTCTTGACGATAATCTTCAATACGTACGTCGGCATCTTCAGAAAAACCGTAAGTTATCACTTGACGACTAATACGTGGGATTAACTCTCGAACCACAGGATCGTCAATGCAAACAATTGCTTGGCCGTAAAACGGTAGATTATGAAGGAAGTCGATGAAGGTTTGCTTTAAGGTTTCAAAGTCACCACCATAGGTATCCATATGATCGGCTTCGATATTGGTAACAATGCTCACCATTGGTTGCAAGTGCAGGAATGACGCGTCACTTTCATCTGCCTCTGCAATTAGAATACGACTCGAGCCTAGACGCGCATTTGTACCTGCGCTTTTCACCAAACCGCCATTCACAAACGTTGGATCAAGACCGGCTTCAGAATAGATTTGAGTAACAAGAGCGGTCGTCGTGGTTTTACCGTGTGTACCCGCAACGGCAATACCGTGACGGAATCGCATCAATTCAGCCAACATCTCTGCGCGGCGTACAATAGGGATGCGTAATTCACGTGCCGCCATCACTTCTGGGTTTTCTTCGTTGATCGCCGTTGACACAACAACCACACTGGCTTTTTCTACATTACTGGCTTGATGACCGATAAATACCGTCGCACCTTTTGATACCAAACGCTCTGTCACAGCGTTCTCTGATAGATCAGAACCTGTGATTTGGTAGCCTTCGTTCAACAGCACTTCTGCAATGCCGCTCATGCCCGCACCACCAATACCGATGAAGTGGATGGATTTCACGCGGCGCATCTCTGGCACCATTGCGCGAATCTGAGCTAAGTCTTGTGTATGTTGGATTGTCATCAATTCTATTCTCAATAATTCGGTTAACGCTTTTCGGTCAAAGCGACAATGGCTTGTGCGACAACTCGGTCAGCATTCAATTTTGCAGCGCCACGCGCTTGCTCAGCCATTGTAAGTAAAGCTTGGCGATCCAATTGTTGGATCTGCTGAGTCAGAGACTCAACGGTTAAATCTGGTTGTTCAATCATTTTCGCCGCGCCGCAATCCACCAAGTGGTCTGCATTAAGTGCTTGCTGGCGGTCTTTGTGCATGAATGGAACAAAAATAGCGCCTACACCTGCCGCCGAGACTTCAGAAACAGTTAACGCTCCAGAGCGACAAACTAAAAGGTCAGTCCATGCGTAAGCTTCTGCAACGTCATCAATGAATTCCATTACTTCTGCCTTTACCACACCATTAGCTAGGTATGCTGCGTTCACTTCTTCGGCAGAACCTTTACCCGCTTGATGACGAATACAGTAATCTTCGCCCAATTTCGACATCACTTCTGGCAGAGTTTGGTTAAGAATACGTGCGCCTTGGCTGCCACCCATCACCAAAATGCGAATTGGACCTTGGCGCTCTTGCATGCGCTCAGTTGGCGCTGCTAATTGAGTCACGTCTTCACGAACTGGGTTCCCAACCACTTCGGCATTTGGAAAAGCGCCTGGGAAAGCCTGAAAAACCTTCTTAGCGATTTTCGATAACCATTGGTTCGTTAAACCTGCTACTGCATTTTGTTCATGCAGAACAACAGGAATACCACTCATCCAAGCGGCAATACCACCCGGGCCGCTAACATAACCGCCCATACCAAGCACTGCGTCTGGCTGCCAGCGTTTCATGTGACCACGAGCCTGCATAATGGCATTGATAATTTGAAATGGTGCTGCAAGAAGACGTTTAACGCCTTGACCTCGTAACCCTTTCACTTTGATAAAGTCGATTTCAATGCCATGTTTTGGCACCAAATCCGCTTCCATTCGATCCGCCGTACCTAACCAACGGATCTCCCAACCTTGCTCTTGAAGCTGTTTTGCTACCGCCAAACCTGGGAATACGTGACCGCCAGTACCACCAGCCATCACCATCAAACGTTTATTTTGTTTCATTAGCTTGTTGTTCTGATTGTTGTTGCTCGCGTTTCAAGCGGCATTCGTAATCGATACGCAGTAATATGGACACTGCGACGGACATAATTATTAGACTAGAACCACCATAACTGATGAGTGGAAGTGTTAAACCTTTAGTTGGAACAATACCGGCGGCGGCTCCAACATTAACCAAGGTTTGAAACGCAAACCAAATACCAATTCCGAAAGCCAGATAACCTCCGAACATTTCGCCTTCTTCAAATGCACGCTTGCCGATGTAAACCGCTTTTAGCACCAAGCTAAAAATCAGCATTAAGACCAGCACTACGCCTACGAAACCAAGCTCTTCAGCAAGTACGGCAAACACAAAGTCGGTATGCGCTTCCGGTAGATATTCCAGTTTTTGAATTGAGTTACCGAGACCTTGACCGAACCATTCACCACGACCAAACGCCATCAAAGACTGAGTCAACTGATAGCCACTGCCAAATGGATCTTCCCACGGGTCAAGGAAGGAGGTTACACGTCGCATACGGTATGGCTCGACGAGAATCAAACCTACCACAGCGCCGATACCTGCCACCATTAAGGCGAGAAACTGGGTTAGTTTTGCACCTGCGATAAAAAGCATGCCAAACAGCGTGACCAGCATCACGACCACCGTCCCCAAGTCTGGCTGACCAAGTAGTAATACTGCGAAGAAGGCAAACACCATGATTGGCTTCATAAAGCCACCAAAGAACGTTTGTCGTACTTCGTCTTGCTTTCGAACTAAGTAACCAGACATGAAGATAAACAGCGATAGCTTCGCGACTTCCGCTGGCTGAAGGTTAAACAGCCCAAGGGGAATCCAACGAGACGCACCATTAACCGACTTACCCGCCAAGAGCACGATGATCAACAGTGCGAAAGAAGCCCAAAGTAAGTAATGGCTCTTCTTAAACCACTCTTGCAAAGGCACTTGCAAAATAACAGCGGAGGTCCCTAACGCCAGCACGAGAAACGTCGCATGACGAAACATAAAGTGGAACGGCTGTTCCGTTAATCGAGAGCTGATTGGAAATGATGCAGAGGTTACCATGACCAAACCAGTCAACATCAAACCCAGTGCAATCCACACTAACTGACGATCAAACATCGCCTCTGGAGCTGGATGCTTGAGCCAATTGCCAATACTGCGTTTAACGTTACCTAAACCCACGAAGTGTGTAACCTTTAATTATGCATATTTCTGAGCAAGAGCAGCGAAAGCATCACCTCTTGCCATAAAGTTGTCGAATTGATCAAAGCTAGCACATGCAGGAGACAGCATCACCATATCACCTGGTTTTAACTGCGAAGATACTTGTTGAATCACATCTTCCATAGTGTCGAAACGTATTGCAGATTCATGCAGTGGCATAAATTCATCGCCATCAGCGCCAAAGCAACACAGTTGCAAGTTAAGCGTCGCGAAGATCGGTTTTAATGGCGAGAAGTCAGCACCTTTGCCAACACCACCAACGAGTAAGTAGAGCTTGCCTGTCGATTCCAAACCAGATAGCGCAGCCATAGTGCTGGCAATATTAGTTGCTTTAGAGTCATTCACCCATTTGACGCCTTGATTATCCGCAACCACCTGGCATCGGTGTGTCAGTCCCGTGTAATTTTTAAGTGCATTCAATGCTTTGTGATAGTTTACGTCCGCAGCTTTTAATAGCGCTAAAGCAACCAGAGCGTTAGATAAGTTGTGCTTACCAACCAACTTAAGCTCATCACTTGCGACAACTCGTTGACCGTGATCGAGCAGCCAAGTACGGTTGCCATCCACCTCGAGACCAAAGTCCTGATTGTCGCTGCCAAATGTCACCAATGGCATCTCTGCGTCTGGGAAGGTTTCTTGATCATCACGGTTCACGACTGCAAGAGCAGCATGGTTAAAAATACGCAACTTAGCTTGTCGATAGTCAGACATGCCTTGATAACGATCCATATGATCTTCAGAAAGATTCAGAAACGCAGCGGCTTTGAGCTTTAAGCTTGACGTCGTTTCTAACTGGAAGCTCGAGAGTTCGAGTACATATAGGTCTGCGTCTTGTTCTAACAAATCCAGTGCAGGCACACCGATGTTACCACCAACGCCAACATCCAAACCTGCAGCCTCAGCCATCACACCTGTGAGGTCGGTTACTGTGCTCTTACCGTTTGAGCCCGTAATCGCAATCACCGGTTTCTGCACCGCCCAAGCGAATAACTCGATATCACCTACTACTGCCGTACCTTTTGCTAATACGGCTTGGATCTCTGGTGTCGCTAGCGCAATACCAGGGTTGGTCACGATAAGATCCGCGTCAGAAAGCCAGTCTGTATTCCAACCACCACTATGCAGTTGAACACTTTCCGGCAAGCGCTCTGCACCTGGAGGGTTTACACGAGTATCAATGACTTTGACCACAAGTTGTGGCTGATTTTTTCTTAGGTGTTTAACGACAGAGAGCCCGGTAATACCGAGCCCTACGACGACAACACTATGTATGTTTTGCCAACGTTCCATATTTGATCACACTGTAAATCTTATTCTTGGAAAGTGCGATTAACGCACTTTCAATGTCGCAAGACCAATCAGAACAAGAACCATAGAAATAATCCAGAAGCGCACGATTACGCGAGGTTCTGGCCAACCTTTCAATTCGTAGTGGTGGTGAATTGGTGCCATACGGAAAATGCGCTGACCACGTAATTTGTAAGAACCTACCTGCAGGATGACTGATAGCGTTTCCATTACAAATACGCCACCCATGATCACTAACACCAACTCTTGACGAACTAGAACAGCAATGGTGCCCAATGCACCGCCAAGCGCTAGTGAACCTACATCGCCCATGAACACTTGTGCTGGGTAAGTGTTAAACCACAAGAAACCAAGGCCTGCACCTACGATTGCTGTACATACGACAACTAACTCAGAAGCATGCGGTAAGTATGGTATATGAAGGTATTCAGAGAAGTTAACGTTACCGGTCGCCCATGCAATAACCGCGAAGCCTGCTGCAACAAGAACCGTTGGCATGATTGCCAAACCGTCTAGACCATCAGTCAGGTTGACCGCGTTACTTGTACCTACAATGACAAAGTAAGTCAGAATGATATACATCAAACCAAGCTGCGGCATGATGTCTTTAAAGAATGGCACCACTAGCTGAGTTGCTGCTGTGTCTTTACCGTAAGCATACAATGCGAAAGCGACGACAAACGCGATCAACGACTGCCAGAAGTACTTCCAACGCGCGATCAAGCCATCGGTATTTTTTCGCACCACTTTACGATAATCATCAACAAATCCGACCGCACCGTAGCCAAGTAAGACTGTCAGTACCGCCCATACGTAAGGGTTGGATAAGTCTGTCCATAGCAAAATCGTGATTGAGATGGCCGCTAAGATCATGATACCGCCCATTGTTGGGGTACCACGCTTACTAAAGTGAGATTCAGGACCTTCGTTACGCACTACCTGACCAATTTGCAGCATTTGCAAACGCTTGATCATGATTGGTCCCATCCATAATGACAGACCTAGAGCGGTTAATACGCTTAGGATTGCTCGAAAAGACAAGTATTCAAACAATCGGAAAAAAGACAGGTATGGCTGTAGCAGCTCGGCAAGCCAAATAATCATTAATAATACTCCTTCAAAGCAGCAGCGACTTCAAACATACGTGCACCGTTCGCTCCTTTCACCAATATCGTATGGTTTTCAGGAACGGCTTGGTCTAGATGCTGCTTGATGTATTCAATCATCTCTTGGTGCGTCTCAAAATGAATGCCTTGGCAAAGATCACTGATCACCTTGGCGTCTGCACCATATGTGAGAACATGTTCAAATTTTTGTGGGGCAGCATGTTCCCCGACTTGACGATGAAGTGCAAGACTTTCCTCGCCCAATTCCGCCATATTACCTAAAATCAGCCAGCGTTGACCTGGGAAAGCGGCCAATAAATCAACTGCCGCTTTCATGGCTGGCACGCTCGCGTTGTAGCTGTCGTCAATCAATTTTATCTTTTCGCTCAGCGCTTCAACCTCGACGCGACCTTTCACTTTGTTCAAATGTTTAAGGCCAGCGCGAACCTCTTCTAATGTGGCGCCCATTTGTAACGCAATAATAGAAGCAGCGATGGCATTCGCAACGTTGTGTTGACCTATAATACCCAGAGACAGTTCAATTTCTTGTGAGCTTGCTGCGATATGTAAGTCAAAGCTTGCTTCACCTGCGGCGTTCAATACGATGTTAGAAGCGAAGAAGTCTGCATCAGTATTACTTTGTGAAAAAGTAATGACTTTCTTATCTGCTAACACTTCATCCCACTTGGCTTCACCATTGCTGTCTAGGTTAACAATCGCAATACCACCAGCTGAAAGGCCTTGGTAAATTTCACCTTTGGCTTGTTTCACGCCATCGATAGAACCAAAGCCTTCAAGGTGAGCGGCTGCTACATTGTTCACTAACGCGATATCTGGTTTTACTAACTGAGTAGTGTAAGCAATTTCACCTATATGATTAGCACCAAGCTCAATCACGGCATAATCATCATCCTGCTGTGAGCGCAATAATGTCAACGGAACACCAATATCATTATTGAAGTTACCCGCCGTGAATAACACTTTGCCTTTCAATTGCAGGATACTCGCAACCATTTCTTTTACGGTCGTTTTACCGCAACTTCCGGTGATGGCAACGGTAGGTGTTTTGCATGCTTGATGCACCCAAGAAGCAAACTCACCCAATGCAAGTTTGGTATCCGACACCACAATTTGCGGCACATTCACATCTAAGCGTTTTTCTACGAGTAAAGCACCGGCACCTGCATCTACCGCTTGTTGGCAAAAGTTGTGCGCATCAAAGCGCTCCCCAACTAACGCGACGAATAAAGCCCCACGCTCAATCGTTCGTGTATCAGTAGAAACCGCGTCGATAAGTAGCTCGTCGCCGAATCGCTCACCACGAGTGATGTCTGCAATTTGAGATAACGTTACTTTGATCATGAGGTCAATCCTAAAAGTTGCATTGCGGACTCGCGGTCGGAGTAATGAATCGTTTCGCCATCACGAATCTGATAATCTTCATGGCCCTTTCCAGCTAACAAGATAATGTCGTTTGGCGAAGCATTCTCAATGGCATAAGACAGCGCTTTGAAGCGGTCATGCTGAACAATCGCTTCAGCAGGTTTTGACAGCCCAGCTAACATATCTTTCACAATCTGAACCGGATCTTCGCTGCGTGGATTGTCGTCAGTCAACACCACTCTATCACCTAGTCGCTCTGCAATTTCCGCCATCATCGGGCGCTTACCTGCATCGCGATCACCACCGCAGCCAAAAATAGCCCACAGCTGGCCTTCACAATGAACTCGTAAAGCTTGCAGCGCTTTTTCTAAAGCATCAGGAGTATGGGCATAATCGACCACGACTTTGGCACGATCCTCAGTTTGGAATAACTCCATTCGGCCGAGTACGGGTTGCAGTTGACCTGCAGTTTCGAGTAACGCTTGTTTCTCTTTACCTAAGCTTAATAAGGTCGCAAAAGCGAGCATTAAGTTGGTTGCATTAAACTCACCAATCAATGGCGCGTGCAATTCACCTGAGCCAAATTTACCATCGAACTTAATAGTAATCCCTGACTCCGCGTAACTGACTTCCGTCGCCCAAATTGCGCTTTCAAATTCAGTGTTCGGCTTGAGCGAAACAGCGATCGCATTACTTAACTGCGACGCCCATTGATGACCTACTTCATCATCAACATTGATAATGGCACGTTCACATTGGTGTTGCGTGAACAACCCAAGCTTTGCATTGGCATACTCTTCCATCGTGCCATGATAATCTAAGTGGTCACGACTTAAGTTAGTAAACACGCCCGCCGCAAATGATAGTGCTTTGACACGACCTTGCGTCAGGCCATGGGAAGATACTTCTAGCGCGGTGTATGTGGCTTGTTGATTTGCGAGAGAGGAGAGCGTTTTCTGAATTTCAACGGCATTCCCCGTTGTATTCGCAGCTTGTTGCAAGTTATTGAGGAAGCCATTTCCTGTTGTTCCCATTACCGCCGCTTTATGGTCAAGCAGTTCTAGCCATTGCGCTATTAACTGGGTAATGGTGGTTTTGCCGTTGGTGCCGGTGACACCAATCAAATCCATATTAGGGTAAGCATAGAGCTTTCCAGCAATTGCGGATAAACGTTGGTCCAACCTATCGATGTAAATGACGGGAACATCATCAATGATTTCCACCGTACCATGTGTTTTGACATCGCAGGCTTGCGCCAGGGCTGCATTTGCACCTTGCTCAATTGCAGAGGCAATGAATTTACGCCCATCCACAACATGGCCAATCACTGCTACAAACGTGGTTCCAGGTTGAACTCTTCGGCTGTCGAGCTCCAATTCAGAAACAAGAACGGACGATAAGCTAGGGCAATCCACCCAAGGGGAAAGCAGCACGTCCATACTGATGGCTTTAGTCATATTTGTTCTCCGAGCTTTGGCTCAGGTTTTCTTAATTTTGTTTGCTCAGTAAACCACAGGGCTTACTGTTGGAATTTGTTTTCGTCAGGTGCAACATTGAGTATTTGTAGCGCGCCTTTCATGATTTCAGAGAAAACAGGAGACGCTACCGAACCACCATAGTAGTCATCACCTTGAGGCTCGTTTACGATCACTACTAAAGCAATTCGCGGATCGCTAACCGGAGCAAGCCCAGCCGTGTAGGTGATGTACTCGTCGCTGTACCCACCGGCAGAAGCTTTACGTGATGTACCCGTTTTCGCTCCCACTCGATAACCAGGAACTGCCGCTCTGCGAGCCGAGCCCCCTTTTTGAGTTACGGTTTCCAACATGTCTAATACTTGACGCGCATACTTCGCACTCACCACTTGACGTGACATGTCATGATCATTGCTTTCGATAATATGAATAGGCTCGTATTTGCCAAGGTTTCCAAGCGTCGCATAAGCATGGGCTAGCTGGATTGGTGTAATTGATAGACCATAACCAAACGCAATCGTGGCGCGCTCAATTGGCGACCAACGAGTTCGTGTAGGAAAAATACCCGTCACTTCCCCAACTAGGTTTAGGCCAGAAAGCTCACCAAAACCCACTGAACTGTACAGCCCAAGAAGAGCCTCTACCGGCATTTGCATTGCTAGCTTCGTCACACCGATATTACTCGACTTTTTAAGGATCGTGGTCAAGCTCGCTTTACCTACGCGAGAGACATCTCTGACTCGACTACCACCTAAACGTAGGACACCATTACCGGTATCTACGATGGTATCTTTATCGGCTATCCCATTTTCTAAGGCGGCTAAAATAACGAAAGGCTTAATGGTCGAACCGGGCTCCATTGAGTCCGTGATCACTCGGTTACGCATTTGATAGCTTTGCCAATCGCTACGATTGTTAGGGTTGTAAGAAGGAGCATTAACCATGGCCAATACGGCGCCCGTTTTTACATCCAACATGACAACGGAACCTGAAGTGGCGCGGTGGTCCGCAACGGCTTGCTTAATCGCACGATACGCAATCGCCTGTAGGCGCTGATCGATGGTTAACTGAAGTGATTTACCTTCTTGCTTGTCTTGCCAAGCAATGTTTTCCACAACACGACCATAACGGTCTTTACGAATAGTTTTCTTACCCGCCGCGCCAGTGAGCCACTCATCGTAGCTACGCTCCACACCTTCTAGGCCATGCCCGTCAATGCCTGTTACACCGACTAAGTGAGCACTAACCTCACCTGCAGGATAATAACGACGAGATTCCGACTTAAGGCCAACACCTGGCAGCTTTAGCTCACGAATATAGTTCGCCATGGCCGGACTGACCTGGCGCTGCAAGTAGATAAAGCGGCGTTTTTCATTGCGCTTGATTTTGTCTATTAACCCTTGTCGGTCAATACCAAGAACATCCGCTAATGCATGCCAACTTTTGGTCTGGCTTAACGCGTTTTCTTTAAATATCGTGGCAGGATCTGCCCAAACCGCCTCAACCGGTACACTGACAGCAAGCGGCTCACCATTTCGATCCGAAATAATACCGCGAGCAGAAGGAATGGATTTAACACGAACCGAACGTAGGTCACCTTGTTTAATCAGGTTATCTGGCTCAATGATTTGGATGTAGGCTACGCGTGCCACCAAAAGGGCAAATGCACAAAAAACAAAAAACAGTAATAGATGGAAGCGCCAACGAATCAAGAAAGATTCTTCGACCGCCACTTTCACTGCTTTGTTATCGGTTTTCTTATCCCCCGTAGCCGCTTTCTCTTTTGCTACAGGTTTACGCTTATTGGCTTGTTTCGTGTTGGATTTTTTTCTAATCATTTGAGCGTGACAACCACTTCTTTATCGCCATCAGGTCGTTTCATTTCAAGTTCTTTTTTGGCAAGGTCTTGAACACGACTGTGTTCCGCGAGGGCAGTTTCTTCCAACATTAAGTTACGCCATTCGCTATCTAATCGTTCTCGTTCAACCAACGTATGGTCTTTCTCGGTGATCGCTTGACGCGCATGGTGGGTAGCAAATACCACTCCCATTGCCGATGCCACGATCAATAGCAACAACAGTAATGGCCAGCGACCAACAGTGAGGAGATCTGTTGCAATCAACTTAGCAAGATTAGGAGTGGGTTTCGTCATAATAATTAAAGCTTTTCCGCAATTCTTAACACAGAGCTGCGCGAGCGAGGGTTCATTTCAATTTCTTGTTTGCTTGGCTTAATCGCTTTGCTCACCGCTTTCATATTCGCACTACCAAGAGCACGAATTTGCTCTTCCGTCATTGGAATACCGTGTGGCACTTCAGGCCCTTTGCTCTCTTTACGGATAAAACGTTTGACCATACGGTCTTCCAGAGAGTGAAAGCTAATCACAGATAAACGGCCTTCAGGAGCCAGAATGCTCGCCGCGCCTTTAAGTGCCGTATCAATTTCTTCTAACTCACTGTTGATGTAAATACGAAAAGCCTGGAAAGCACGAGTCGCAGGGTGTTTTTTCTCTTTAAAACTTTTCGGTGCGGCATCTGAAATCAATTTTGCCAGCTGACCAGTGCGAACCATTGGCTCATTTTCTTCGTCTTCACGGTAGGCAACAATCGCTTTTGCAATACGGCGCGCATGTTTATCTTCCCCAAACTCGCGAATGACCCAAGTGATATCATCGAGGTCTGCTTCCATCAACCATTGAGATACTGGAACACCTGATGTCGGGTCCATACGCATATCTAGCGGACCGTCTTTCATAAAGCTAAAGCCACGCTCTGCGTCGTCTAACTGAGGAGAAGAAACGCCTAAATCCAGCAGAACACCATCCACTTTTCCAACTAGCCCATACTCTTCAGCATACTCAGCAATACCAGAAAATGGACCATGAATAATGGTGAAGCGAGGGTCATTGATTTTGCCTGCCTCAGCGATCGCTTGAGGGTCACGGTCGATACTGTACAGTCGGCCATTTTCACCGAGTTTAGATAGAATTGTCCGGCTGTGACCGCCACGGCCAAATGTTCCATCAATATAGACGCCGTCTGGTTTGATAGCTAAGCCATCAATGGATTCATTTAATAACACGGAAATATGTTGGAAGGTTTCGGTCATAGCTTTCTCGTTGAATGATCTTGAAGCGATTCTTTAGTGTACTGATTTCCTACATCATCGCCACCACAAGTCTAAAGTTAGACGTGATTTACGCCAAGTTTATTGGTAATGACATAGTTTGCGTCAATTAAATGCAAAAAACCCATCACTACCGAAGTAGAGATGGGTCTCGAATAGGTGGAGCCGACACATAAGCCGGGTTCTGTTCCGCTTGCGCGGCGGTAGCCATTCGTCTAGGCCAGCAATCACTCACTGGCTCGAGCAACCTACCCGCCTCCTTACGCGAGCAACGCAATGTGGAGGCCTATTTGGTCTTGCTTCAGGTGGAGTTTACCCTGCTACGAACTATTGCTAGTCGTCCGGTGCGCTCTTACCGCACCCTTTCACCCTTACCTGTACCCTTACGGGCCATCGGCGGTCTTCTCTCTGCTGCACTTGTCGTAGGCTTGCGCCCCCCAGGCGTTACCTGGCACCTTGCTCTATGAAGCCCGGACTTTCCTCCCCTTTGTCAGTCTCCCGAAGGACGTCAACGTCAGTCTCCCAAAGGGACTTCGACGTCAGTCTCCCGAAGGACATCAACAAAGCAGCGACTACCCAGTCAGCTCCGAGGGCGGATTGTATAGAGTTCTCACTTCAGAGTCTAGTTAGATCACAGATATGATGAAATGAATGCACTAAGTGATGACTTTTTAGTCAACGTGCCAAAAATAGATAGTAAAAAGGCCGATGCCTAAACATCAGCCCTCATTGACCATTTATCTCGCTAGCGGCACTTAGTCTAAGTTTTCTAAGCCCCATTTATATAACGCATTCTTCTTCAAGTTATGTATTTCTGCCACCAAAGCAGCTGCTTTTTTCAAAGGCAGCTCTTTGGTCAAAATGCCTAACGTGCGTAAAGCATCTTCAGGTAGTGAGTCGTCTGTTGTTTCACGATGGCCATGTACCAACAATACCATTTCACCACGCTGTTGGTTATCGTCACTTTTCACCCATTCAATCAGCTCACCTAACGGCATGCCTTGAATGGTTTCAAAGGTTTTTGTTAGCTCTCTTGCCAACACAACTTCTCTATCTGGGCCAAGAACGTCTAACATGTCTTGTAGAGAGTCTAAAATACGGTGCGGTGACTCGTAAAAAATACACGTACGCTCTACCGAAGCAATCTCTAGGAATTTATCCTTACGACCTTTGCTTTTCGGTGGTAAAAAACCTTCGAAGCTAAAGCGATCCGATGGCAAGCCAGAGGCACTTAACGCCGTAATGACCGCACAAGCACCTGGAAGAGGCACAACTCTAACGCCCGCTTGACGACATTTTGTCACCAAATGGTATCCTGGGTCGCTGATAAGTGGCGTACCAGCGTCAGAAACTAATGCGATAGACTGACCGGAAAGCAGCTTTTCTACCAAAACTTGTGCTTTTTGCTGCTCATTGTGGTCATGTAGAGCAAAAGTTTTGGTTTGAATATTGAAGTGAGACAGTAATTTGCCCGTATGTCGAGTATCCTCAGCGGCAATGATGTCCACAGTCGACAGAATTTCGATAGCACGTTGGGTGATATCCGCTAAATTTCCGATTGGAGTCGGTACGATATAGAGAGTTGGCCCCTCATTCGGCAACTTATTTTTATCTGTCATTTGTTTACCATCACTTCAACGATTAATATAGAGACAATTTTGTACAAAATTATAGAGAACTCACGGCAATGATTAACCATAAGAGACTCAGTGTACCACGCATACTTACTCCTGTTGCACTAGCAATTACGCTCGCCGCCTGTTCTTCAGGTCCAAGACAGCCTGATGGCGTTGATGTAACACTTGAGCCTACTCAGTCTGTTCAGAACTATATGATCCAAGCTGATAGCACGGAAGGCAGTTTACAAAATGACTGGTTGATCATGGCAACCAAAGCCGCGATTCAAGCAAACCAGTTTGATCAAGCAGAAATGTTGATCAAGCGCCTGGCTCGTCAACAGTTAACCGAAGTTCAGCAAGCAGAGTGGCAACTAGCGCGTGCGACCATACAGCAAAAACAGGGTAATTACTCTCAGTTGCTGCAATTGTTGAATTTTAAACCTTGGTGGAAGTTGCCAAATGAGCAATGGAAAGACTATTACTTGATGCGTGCCGACGCTTATCAAGGTCTTAACCAATCGTTTGAGGCAAACCGCCAACTGGTTGCATTTGGCCAATATGCATCGTCCGCGGAGCAGAGAGAGATTTCTAGCCGTATTTGGATGAACTTTGGCAGCTACTCCGAGTACGAACTGACCTCATTAGAAACAGAGCCAAATGAAGATGTTTTGGATGGTTGGCTACAACTCGCTATTTATGCGAAAACGCTGTCGGGCAACTTATCCCAACTAAAAAATACCCTAGAACGCTGGTTAAACGAGAACCCATCGCACCCAGCCGCTATCTACACACCAGAAGAGATTCAAAACATTCTCTCTCTAGACATTGTTAAACCAAACAACACCGCTTTGTTACTGCCGCTTACTGGTAAGTTCTCGCCACAAGCGCAATTAATTCGTGATGGTTTTGTGTTTGCGATGATGAATGATCGTAACCGTGATCCAAGCGCTACCCTCACGGTAATCGACACTAATGCGTATAACGCCGACCAAATTAAACAACGTTTGATCAATGAAAACATCGACTTTGTTGTTGGTCCCCTAGAAAAAGAGAACGTTGAGCTATTGCACACAACCATGGATGGCTCAGAAAATGGTCCTACGATTCCAGCCCTTGCGCTAAATATTCCCGAAGATGTCCAACCAGATAGCAATATTTGCTACTTGGCATTATCACCGGAACAAGAAGCCGCACAAGCAGCGAAACACTTGTTCAGCGAAGGCTATAACTTCCCTCTGATTCTGGCACCAAAGGGCAGCTTTGGTGAACGTGTAACTGAAGCGTTCAACAAAGAGTGGCGCAAGTACAGCTCTAATAAAGTCGCAGCAAGTTATTTTGGCGACAAGCGCCAACTTCAAAAAGACATCAATGAAGTATTTGGTCTGCAAGAAAGCAAACAACGTATTGCTCAGATGCAATCACTAATGCGTATCAAGCTTGAAACACAGCCACGTAGCCGTCGTGATGTCGATGCGGTTTATATTGTTGCTAGAAGCACGGAACTGACTTTGATCAAGCCGTTTATTGAGGTAGCGATTAACCCAGACGCCAAAGCCCCACAAATTTTCTCTAGCTCGCGTAGCAACAGTGGCGGCGCGACTTACGAAGATCTAACAGGCATCATCTACAGCGATATTCCATTACTGATTGACCCAGACCCTAGCGTGACCGCTGAAATGAACGAGCTGTGGTCAGAGCAATCTAACATGGAAAAACGTTTGAAAGCACTGGGTATGGATGCGTATAAATTGATTGGGGAGCTGCCACAAATGAAGGTCGTTCCGGGCTACTCAGTTGGCGGCCAAACCGGTATTTTAAGTATCGACAATAATTGTGTTGTACAGCGTGAGCTAAGCTGGGCTGAGCGTGGGGCTCTTTAGCAAGCGCCAAATCGGAAATCAATATGAAGCTCTGGCGAAGCAATATTTACAACGCCAGGGCTTAAACTTTATTGAACAAAATTTTCTGACTAAGGTCGGTGAGATTGATTTAATCTTCCAACAAGGTGAAACTATTGTGTTTGTTGAAGTCAAATACCGTAAGAACAATCACTTTGGCTCGGCAGCAGAAATGGTGACGCACGCTAAAATGCGCAAGCTAGTCAAAACAGCACAAGTTTGGCTTAGCCAACAAAAGCGCTTAAAACACAATATCGATTATCGATTTGATGTCATCGCCATTCATGATAATGGGCGAGATATCAACTGGATAGAAAACGCAATCTCTGAAGGATAAGCGATGCTAGACAGCATTAAAGACAGCTTTACAGAAAGTATTCAAATTCAAATCGCAGCAGCAGAGGCGCTGCCTGATGCCATTACTCATGCAGCTCAAGCGATGGTGTCGAGCCTGCTTAATGGCAATAAAATTTTATGTTGTGGTAATGGCGGCAGTGCTTCAAACGCTCAACAATTTGTTTCTTGTCTTTTAAACCGTTTTGAAACTGAGCGCCCTAGCCTACCAGCAATGGCCTTAACCGCCGATAATACTACCCTAACCGCAGTGGCCAACGATTACCACTACCAGGAAATCTTCTCAAAACAGGTACGAGCGTTTGGTCAACCAGGCGACATTTTGCTTGCCATGTCGACTAGCGGTAACAGTAAAAATATTATCAAAGCGATGGAAGCAGCCGTAACTCGAGATATGACGATTATCGCGCTCACAGGAAAAGATGGCGGAGAGATGGCAGGACTGCTCGGTGAGAACGACGTCGAAATTCGTATTCCATCACACCGCACTGCACGTATTCACGAAGTACATATGGTAACACTCCATTGTCTTTGTGATCTTATTGACCAGGTGCTTTTCCCTGCTCACGAAGAGTAACCAAGACTGAGAGTCAGAATTATGATACGTAGCCTCGTTATCTTATTAACAGCATTGAGTTTAAGTGGTTGCGCAGGTTTGTTTATCGCAGGTGCAGCAACCACAGCGAATATTGTCACGGACACACGCACGACAAAACAAATCTGGCAGGACAATAACATCGAATTCGAAGTTGCGGCGATCGGCAATAAAGCACCGTTTAAAGGTGAAGTTCGTGTCGTTGCCAGTTCATATAATGGGACTGTAGTCCTTATGGGACAAGCTCCGACACAAGACCTTATCCTTGCTTTAGAGCGAAGGGCTCGAGAAGTTAGTGGTGTAAAAGTCATACACAATCAAATCAAACAAAAAGAGCCACTCACTGTTACCCAGATTAGCAATGACAGCTGGATCACAACCAAAGTAAAGTCAGCTTTGCTTACTGATTCTGAGCTTAATGGTGTTAAGGTTAAAGTGATCACCGAAGATGGCGACGTTTTTCTGTTTGGTTATGTCACGCCAGAGCAAGGCGATCGAGCGACAGAAATCGCGCGTAATATCTCAGGCGTAAAACAAGTCATTAAAGGGTTCCAATACGGCGAAATGGAGCCTGTTGAAGTAGACTTACCGAGTGACGGTGTACAAACAATAGAAAGTGAGGCAAGTACAGAAAGTGAAGAGAACGTCGAAGTCTTTACGATTAGTGAGTAATTTCCAAAGTCTGGCTTGAAATCATCTTCAACAAGTTAAAAAGAAAAAAGCAGCGTTACGCTGCTTTTTTATTATTTAATCACTCTTAAGCTTGGTTTGCCTTTTGGTCGAGGAGCATCGTCCTCTTCGGCATCTGAATCAGAAACTAACTCAGAAGGCTCATCGCTAACCGTTGTGAACGATGGGGATGATTCTTCCTCGGTCATCGCTTCTTCTTCGATGTGAGTGTACGCTTCTTCTGGTTCAAACATAGTACCAGCACCATTCTCA
Source organism: Vibrio sp. 1641 (assembly GCF_033339995.1). Lineage (NCBI taxonomy): Bacteria > Pseudomonadati > Pseudomonadota > Gammaproteobacteria > Vibrionales > Vibrionaceae > Vibrio > Vibrio sp. 1641. The sequence continues at coordinate 106,297 of NZ_JAWOVP010000006.1, read as the reverse complement.
CGTGCATAAATAGCTTGAACAGCATACACAGGCACGATCACTGAGTGCGGACGACCGCTAAAGCGAGCATGGAAGGTAATCGCATCATTACCTAACTCAAGATTACCCACTGCACGTGGCGCAATATTCAAAATAATTTGACCATCTTGAATAAATTCAACCGGGACACGCACCCCTGGCATTGTTGCATCCACAACCAAGTGAGGAGTCAAGTCATTGTCTACTAACCAGTCGTAAAATGCGCGAAGCATATACGGGCGGCGAGCAGTCATTTTTGCAATATCCATAACGTGTTTTAAATCGCTTAGCGAACTAGGCGCATTTCACGTTCAGCTTCAGTCAAAGAAGCAAGGAACGAATCACGTTCAAATACGCGATTCATGTATACCTTGATTTCTTTTGAACCAGGGCCAACAAGATCGATACCAAGTTGAGGCAAACGCCACAATAGTGGAGCTAGGTAACAATCGATCAAGCTGAATTCTTCGCTCATGAAGTACTCATATTCAGCAAAAATTGGCGCTAACGTCAGAAGATCATTACGCAGCTTTGTGCGTGCTTTTTCTGATTCTTCCGCATTACCTTTCATCACTTTTTCAGCGAGTGAATACCAGTTGCGTTCGATACGGTACATCATCAAGCGGCTGTTGCCACGAGCAACAGGGTAAACCGGCATTAGAGGTGGATGAGGGAAACGCTCGTCCAAGTACTCCATGATGATTTTTGAATCGTAAAGAGCTAGCTCACGGTCAACAAGAGTTGGCACTGATTTATATGGGTTTAGCTCAACAAGCTCAGCAGGAAGGTTTGCTTCGTCAACAAGCTCAACTTCAACACTTACACCTTTTTCAGCTAGTACAATGCGAACCTGATGGCTATACAAATCTGATGCACTTGAGAAAAGAGTCATCACAGAACGTTTATTGGCAGCTACAGCCATGGAGCCCTCCAGTACACTTACAAATAAAAACAATGGAGGCTAAGCCTCCATTGTACATCAATTAAAATTGGGAATTAGCACGGTATTTTAGCACAATTAATGCACATCGCGCCAATACTCTTTCTTGAGCATCACGACAACGATGGTTAGAAGCACTAAGAAGCCCATTACCCACCAGCCTAGAGCGTGACGCTCAAGCTGCACTGGGTCACCTGAATAAACTAAGAAGTTAACGAGATCGCCAACCGCTTTGTCATATTCGCCTTCACTCAGCTCACCCGTGCCATCGGTTTCAGTACCAACAACAACTTGTACTTCTTCGCCATCTACGATTTTCGTATCGTAAATAGGCGTTGGGATGCCCTGTAGCTCTTCAAGCACATGCGGCATACCAACACTCGGGAAGACGATGTTGTTCACGCCGAATGGACGAGATGGATCAACATAGAAAGAGCGTAAGTAAGTGTATAACCAATCAGCACCACGAACTCGTGCAACCAACGTAAGATCTGGTGGTGGAGCACCAAACCAGTTTGCCGCTTGCTTCGGTGGCATAGCATTGACCATTAGATCACCGATTTTCGCTTCAGGATTGAAAATCAGGTTTTCTTTCATTAAGTCTGTTGGAATTTCCAAGTCTGTTGCTACACGCTCGTAACGCTGGTATTGCGTAGAGTGACAAGCAAAACAGTAGTTCATGAATAACTTCGCGCCGTTTTGTAGCGAAGCTTTATCCGTAAGGTCAACATTCGCTTTATCCAGCGGAACATTGGCCCCAGCTGCCATCGCTAGTGATGGCAACATAGCAAATAGAATTACAATCCACTTCTTCATTTGAATGTCACCCTCTCTGGTAATGGTTTGGTTGCTTCATTTTTGCTGTAGAAGAACAGCAACACAAAGAACATGAAGTAACACAAGCTAAAGATCTGAGATAGTAGTGTGTACGTTGGTGTCGCAGGTAACGCACCTAAAATACCCAGAGCGATAAAGGCGATGGTGAACTGTACAATATTCAATAGATGAAGTTTGCTACGGTAACGGTATGAACGAACTTTACAACGATCCAACCAAGGTAGAACAAACAGCACTGCAATTGACGCGCCCATTAGGATAACACCTAATAGTTTGTCTGGAACCGCACGTAAGATTGCGTAGAACGGCGTGAAGTACCATACCGGAGCAATATGCTCTGGTGTCTTCAGTGGGTTTGCAGCTTCAAAGTTAGGCGGCTCAAGGAAGTACCCACCCATTTCTGGGTTAAAGAACAGCACGTAACAGAAGAAGAACAAGAAACCAGCAACACCGACCAAGTCCTTAACCGTGCCGTACGGATGGAAAGGAATCGAATCAATGATGTCATATTTCTTCGTGTAGTAATCGTGGAACTTGAATTGCGTTTTGTAATCGTCGCCCATTGAGCCCTTTGGCAGCTTAGTTTCGATACCATCCGGGTTGTTTGAGCCTACTTCGTGCAGCGCCAATACGTGCAGAACAACAAGAAGAAGCAAAACGATAGGCAGTGCAATAACGTGTAGTGCAAAGAAACGGTTTAGCGTTGCACCAGAGATGATGTAGTCACCACGAATCCAAAGCGTTAGGTCATCACCAATAACAGGAATAGCACCAAACAGGGAAATGATTACCTGCGCACCCCAGTATGACATCTGACCCCATGGAAGTAGGTAACCCATGAACGCTTCAGCCATGAGAACTAAGAAGATCAACATACCGAAGATCCACAACAGTTCACGAGGTTTTTGGTATGAACCGTAGATCAAACCACGGAACATGTGAAGATACACAACAACGAAAAACGCTGACGCGCCAGTGGAATGCATGTAACGCAGAAGCCAACCGTACTCTACATCACGCATAATGTATTCGATGGACGCAAATGCACCGTCGCCTGAAGGAACATAGTTCATCGTTAGCCAAATACCCGTTAGGATTTGGTTAACAAGAACCAGCATCGCCAGAGAACCGAAAAGGTACCAAAAGTTGAAGTTCTTAGGCATTGGGTATTCAGACAAATGCTTTTTATAAGCATTCATTGCAGGAATACGCTTTTCAACCCAATCTAACATTGCTTGCATTATGCATCTCCCTCATCAACACCCACAATGAGCTTGGTATCGCTCAAATACATGTGCTTAGGAACGACAAGGTTCAACGGAGCAGGTACTCCTTGGAACACTCGACCAGCCATGTCGAACTTAGAACCATGACAAGGACAGAAGAAGCCAGATCTTACGCCCTGCACCTGCTCTGAGAAAGAGTCAGGTAGATAGGTTGGTGAACAACCTAAGTGGGTACAGAAACCAACTGCGACGAAAAACTCTTCCTTAATCGAACGAAACTCATTCTGAGCGTACTCAGGCTGCTGCTCCATTTCAGATTGTGGATCGCGAAGCTTATCACCGATCGATTTTAAGTTATCCAGAACGCTTTGAGTGCGGCGAACAATCCATACAGGTTTTCCCTGCCACTCAACACGAACCAGCTGACCTGGTTCAATTTTACTTATATCCACTTCCACCGGTGCGCCCGCCGCTTTGGCTTTAGCACTCGGATTCCATGATTTGATAAAAGGCACGGCGACGGCGACTGCCCCTAACCCACCAACAACTGCCGTTGTAGCGGTTAGAAAACGCCTGCGACCGTTATTTAAAGGCGCGTTGCTCATCCAAACATTCTCCCATTTGCTCCCTTTGGATCGTTATTATTCCGCTTATAAGAGCATGGCTAACAAATAATGAATTTAGTTCTATTTATTGGAGGGAAATGATAAAGAAAACCCTACTTTTTGACAAGATAAAGCTACCTTTTTGTAACATTTGTGAGGCAAATCGCTCGCGTCGTCACAAAAGCGGCAGAATTATAAAAAATTGATGTGATTTGTAACAAGAAAGCACCACATAGAAGCCCCGCTGAAAGCGGATAAAACCTTTTATCTTGGTAGTTTTCAGTTAATTACACAGAGAAATATTTCGTATTACGCGTTCAGCTTGCTGTGTTTATATTTTCAATTTTGTAGCACGCAGAATGCTCAAAAAGGAGCGTAAGTCATTTTAAAACATGTTACAGGGAGAATAAGATACAAAGACATTCTTGCTGATGAATACATCTATGCTGCATCGCAAGAGAAAGCGTGGTGAGTCGCGATTAAATAAGGCACACATATAAAACGGCACTGGCAACCTTTCGACGAAGAGGACGAATAAGAAGGCCTACTCGGAATGTGATGATAAATGAAGACTGTTCGTTGCTTGAAGACAAGTATGATGTCTTTAAATACAAAAAAGCCCGGCATAGAGCCGAGCTTTTGGTACACAGTTTCCAGAGTAACTCTGAAAAGCATAATTCCCGATAAGAGGAAATTAACGCTTAGAGAACTGTGGACGACGACGTGCTTTACGTAGACCAACTTTCTTACGTTCAACGCAACGAGCGTCACGAGTAACGTAGCCAGCTGCGCGTAGAGCAGGACGTAGAGACTCATCGTATTCCATAAGCGCGCGAGTGATACCGTGACGGATAGCACCAGCTTGACCAGAAATACCGCCGCCTTTAACTGTTACGTAAAGGTCTAGCTTTTCAGTTAGTTCAACTAGCTCTAGAGGTTGTTGTACAACCATACGTGCTGTTGGACGACCGAAGTATTCGTCAAGGTTACGCTTGTTTACTACAATGTTACCGCTGCCTGGTTTAATGAAAACACGTGCAGCTGAGCTTTTGCGACGGCCAGTGCCGTAGTATTGATTCTCTGCCATTTTCGAAATCCCCAATTAGATGTCTAGTACTTGTGGTTGTTGAGCAACATGGTTGTGCTCAGCGCCCGCGTAAACTTTTAGCTTACGGTACATAGCACGGCCTAGAGGACCACGTGGAAGCATGCCTTTAACTGCAAGCTCAAGAGCCATCTCAGGTTTACGATCGATCAACTTTTCAAAAGTGATAGATTTTAGACCACCTGGGAATTCAGAGTGACGGTAGTACACTTTGTTCTTAGCTTTGTTACCAGTTACAGCAACTTTCTCAGCGTTGATAACGATGATGTAATCACCAGTGTCAACGTGAGGAGTGTATTCAGCTTTATGTTTGCCACGTAGGCGAGATGCAATTTCACTTGCTAGACGGCCAAGAGTTTTACCTTCAGCGTCTACAACGTACCAGTCGCGTTTTACAGTTTCTGGTTTAGCAACGAAAGTTTTCATGCTAACAATAACCCGTTAATTAAATTTTAAACTTTAAAGGAACACCCAATAGTGCTCCCACACTGTCTAAGAGCCCAGTCATCACCCCTTCGAGTCGTTGGTACTCTCGACCTTCAATTTCGAAATAACTTCGATAATCAGGTCTGCAGTAACGGTGGGTCGCAGGATTATAGAGAAGAGCGAAGAAAAAATCACCTTTTTTTGCGCCAAATCACTAATTTTTTCTTCACTTTTTTAAGAACCCATTGGATCTAGGCCAAATGTTCACGCGCGAGATACTCATGACTTTGCATCTCAGTAAGCCGAGACAAACAGCGCTTAAATTCGAACTCTAACTGCCCATCAGTATATAAGTCGGCCATTGGCACTTCAGCAGAAATAATCAACTTAACATTGCGCTCGTAAAACTCATCGACCAGCGCGATAAAGCGTCTCGCCGCATCATCGATTTTTCGGTTCATTTGTTGAACATCTGCCAGTAATACCGTGTGGTAAATACGAGACAATTCAATGTAGTCATTTTGACTGCGAGCAGTTTGACACAACTGAGGAAACGACGCATGCAGCACCCCGTCGCTTGCTTCAATCACCGCTAGTTGACGGTGGTTAACTTCGATTTGATGAGCAACAAACTGACGCTCTCCAGTCAGCTGCTGATAATATTTGTTAAGGTTTATGCTAGCCTGCTCATCAAGCGGGTAATGGTATATTTCAGCCTGTTCTAACGTTCTTAAGCGATAATCAACGCCACTATCGACATTCAACACTTCACAACGTGCCAAAATCATATCGATCGCGGGCAAAAAGCGCGCTCTTTGCAAACCGTTACGATATAAGTTCTGCGGCTCGATGTTTGAAGTCGCGACTAGGATCATCTGCCGCTTGAACATTTCTTGAAGTAACGTTGCAAGGATCATCGCATCAGTAATGTCGGAAACAAAAAATTCATCAAAGCAAACCACATCTGCTTCTTCTTTAAATTTATCCGCCACTTTTGATAGAGGATTTTCGACATCACCTAACAGCTTCAACTCATCATGTACTCGATACATAAATCGATGGAAGTGGACGCGCATTTTTCTTTGGGTCGGTAAAGCATCAAAAAATGCGTCCATAAGGTAGGTTTTACCGCGACCTACCCCACCCCAAAAGTAAAGGCCTTTTGGTGGTTCAGGCTTGTCGATTTTTTTCCCCATTAGCTTTTGCCATTTGGAAAGCTGAGGCACAGGCGCTGACTGAAATTCAACGATAGCATGGTAAAGCTTGTCTAATGCAACGACCGCTTGATACTGAGCTTCATCACGCTGAAACCCGTGTTCTGCTATGTCTTTTTGATATTGTTGTAGTGGTGTCATCGTATTAAGTCGTATAGAGGTATAGAGAAAAGGGTTACCTCGGGGTCAACTTTGAGAATAGAGAGAAGTAGTTATCAGTCCCCGAAGACATACTGCTATTTTTCTTTATCGGCTGTTCAAGCCATAGTAACATGGACGAGCACCGCGTGTAACTAAGTAGTAAAAGACTTGTTAAAACAACTATAAGGAGCAGTTATGCCTTGGATTTATGCCATTGTGGGTTTGCTGGTCGGTACAATCGTAGGCGTAGTCATTAGTAGACTAACCACCCCTGAATACAAGAAACAAAAGTCTGTGCAGAAAGAACTTGAAGCGGCCAAGTTTGAATTAGAGCAACAACGTCAAGAGCTCGTCGATCATTTTGCACAAACCGCAGAAATGTTGGACACCCTAGGTAAAGATTACACCAAGCTATACCAACATATGGCCAAGACCTCTTCTGAGCTTTTGCCAAACTTACCAGAACAAGACAACCCGTTTGATAAGAAAACGGCAATGTCGTCTGAAACCATTGCAGAAGATCAACCAGAGTTTAACGAACAACCAAAAGACTACGCTAATGGCGCCACCGGTCTTTTGAAGGATCAAGAGAAAGAAATCATTAATGCTCCCGAAGCGGTAACCGCAAAAGCATCATAATCCTCTCTTACTTCTATCTAGGGCCGATACATTTGTATCGGCCCTTTTTTGAACTTTTTCACCTCACCTTCGCTCTAACTTGGGTGTGCACTGCCTCCCCTTTTGATTGTCCGAACTAGACCCTATATTAGTTATTAACAAAGTGAACTAACCGTTCGGATATTTCTTTTTGGCAGACATGTTTCAAGAGGAGTTATTGGATGAAAAAACCACTGCTTGCGCTCACCGTTCTATCTCTGAGTTTGGGTTCGATTATTGCCCCAGTTCAAGCCACTGCCGCATTACCTTTGAATGTGGATGGCCAACAGTTACCTAGCTTGGCACCAATGCTTGAGAAGGTGACCCCAGCTGTTGTGAGTATTGCTGTAGAAGGTAAACAAGTACAAACCAGCCGCATTCCCGAGCAATTTCAATTTTTCTTTGGCCCAGACTTTCCTATGGAACAAAGGCGAGAGCGCCCGTTCAGAGGTTTAGGGTCTGGTGTCATTATTGATGCGAAGAAAGGCCATATTGTCACTAACTACCATGTGATCAAGGGCGCAGATGAGATTCGAGTTCGCCTCTTTGACGGGCGCGAGTATGACGCTACGCTCGTTGGCGGTGATGAAATGGCCGATGTTGCGTTACTTAAATTAGAGAAAGCGAAAAACTTAACGCAGATTAAAGTCGCGGATTCCGACAAACTGCGTGTCGGTGACTTTACGGTTGCGATTGGTAACCCATTTGGGCTCGGTCAAACCGTAACTTCGGGTATTGTTTCAGCCCTTGGTCGTAGTGGCTTAAACGTTGAAAACTTCGAAAACTTCATCCAAACCGATGCCGCAATTAACAGCGGTAACTCTGGTGGTGCATTGGTCAACCTTAATGGTGAGCTGATCGGTATTAATACTGCAATTTTAGGCCCTAACGGCGGTAACGTGGGTATTGGTTTTGCGATTCCATCAAACATGATGAAAAACCTCACTGATCAAATTCTAGAGTTTGGTGAAGTCAAACGCGGCATGTTGGGTGTGCAAGGTGGCGAAGTAACCTCTGAGCTAGCTGATGCATTGGGTTACGAGTCAAGTAAAGGGGCCTTTATTGGTCAAGTCGTACCGGACAGCGCAGCCGATAAAGCAGGGTTAAAAGCCGGTGACGTAATTGTATCGGTGAACGGCAAAGCGATTAATACTTTCTCAGAGCTCCGCGCAAAAGTGGCAACACTGGGCGCAGGTAAAGAAATCACATTAGGTGTGGTTCGAGATGGTAAGAATAAAACCTTTGATGTAACGCTTGGCGAATCTACGAATATGAAAGCTAAAGCGGAGACATTACATGAGGGACTCAAAGGTGCGGAATTAAGCAATACAACACCAAGTGATGTAATCCAAGGTGTTAAAGTATCGAGCGTTGCAGATAACTCTCCGGCTGCTCAATATCAATTACAACAAGGTGACATTATTATCGGTGTGAACCGTCAACGAGTGAAAAACCTTGCCGAGCTTCGTACAATCGTAGAGAAACACAAAGGTGTACTGGCTCTTAATATTCAACGTGGTGAACGTACTATTTACCTTGTCATTCGTTAACCACTTTCAAAGTGATAGAAAATAAGGTTTTCGATGCATAGTACTGAGTGATAAGGCTCGATCACTTTTCCTTATCGCTCAATAACTAATGAAAAGGGCAGCGCGATGACGTGCTGCCCTTTTGTTATTTTTCAATGTAATGCTATTCTTCATCTTCGATGCCATTTTGGCGCTCACGCATGGAGAGGATATGCTCAGCTTTTTATTACGTTCTGTCTTTTTAGGCTTGGCTACTGCCGCAGTGGTATTACTGGCGGTTCCATCTTTGCGCAACAACGTAATTCCTGCCGCGCTTGATCCTCAACCTGTTAATATCGCATCAGTCGAGTTGACGTTTAATCAAGCGGTCCGAAGAGCAGCGCCTGCAGTGGTAAACATCTACAGCCGTAAGTATGTTGAGAATGATCGCAGTAAACTCTCGACTCAAGGTCTGGGGTCAGGTGTCATTGTTAGTGAGAAAGGCTACATCATTACTAACTATCATGTGGTTGCTCAAGCTGATCAAATTGTTGTGGCATTACAAGACGGCAGAGCCGCAGCGGCTCAGCTCGTAGGGACAGATAAACGTACTGATATAGCCGTGCTGCGTGTCGAAGGTTCGAATTTGCCCGTAATCCCTCTAAACTCTAATTACAAACCACAAGTGGGCGATGTAGTACTAGCCATCGGTAACCCATACAACCTTGGACAAACCACAACGTTCGGCATTATTTCTGCCACAGGTCGTTCATCTATTAGCGATGGTCGTCAAGCATTCATTCAAACCGATGCCGCCATCAATGAAGGTAATTCTGGTGGAGCCCTAGTGAACACACAAGGCGAGCTCGTCGGCATTAACACCGCCTCTTTTCAGCAAGCGACAGACTTAGAAACTTACGGTATTTCTTTTGCGATCCCTGCGCCGCTAGCGAGTAAGATCATGCAGAAAATCATCGCTGATGGCCGCGTGATTCGTGGTTATATTGGAATCGACGGCCAAGACATTAATGCGGTCACTGCTCGCCTACTTGGAAATGAACACATAGGTGGTATTGTCGTACTTGGTATTGATCCAAATGGTCCAGCCAATGCGGCAGGCTTCCAAAAGCAGGACATCATTATCAGTATTGATGGCAATAAAGTGCAAGGGCGTCAGAGTGTTATGGATATCGTCACCGATTTACGTCCTGGCACCACCGTGGACGTCGGTATCATTCGCAAAGGAAAAGAGATGACCTTGAAAGTCACCATTGCCGAAGACAAGCAAGAAGCATAAAAAATCCCAGCCATTGGCTGGGATTTTTATTTGTGCGTTACTCGCTATCGCTCGGTGTTTCCGTCGTATCGGAATCATCTAGCTCAACTTCAATGCGAGTGACTCGCTGCAAACCTCTCGGTAGTAGCCCGCCTCGGCGACCACGTTCGCTACGGAAGTTATCAAGGTCAGACGGTTTAAGACCCAACTTTCGCTTACCCGCGTACAGCGTTAACGATGCACCTTTTGGTAAAGACATTAAGTGAGATAGTACTTCTTCTCGCTCTTTTGCTTTAGCAGCAGGAATGTTGATGATCTTATTCCCCTTACCTTTCGCCAGTTGTGGCAAGTCTTTGATTGGGAACAGCAGCATGCGACCTTGGTTAGTGATTGCTAAGATTTCATCAGAGTCTAAATCTTCAATCTCTTTTGGCGTCATGATCTCAGAGTTAGCCGGTAAAGTGACGAGCGCTTTACCACTGCGGTTTTTAGACAGTAAGTCCGCGCCTTTACATACAAAGCCGTAACCTGCATCTGAGCCCACCAGCCACAGCTGCTCTTCTTCACTCATGATGACTTGGCGAATACTGCTACCAGCCGTAATATTCAAGCGACCGGTAATCGGCTCACCTTGACTACGAGCAGAAGGCAGTGAGTGCGATTCCAGAGAGTAACTTCGACCGTCACTACCTAGGAATACCGCAGGCTGATTACTCTTACCTCGAGCATGCGCTAAATACTTATCACCCGACTTATAGTTTAAGCCTTCGGCATCCACGTCATGGCCTTTCGCGTGACGAATCCAACCTTTCTCAGAAAGCACAACCGTGATTGGCTCACTTGGTACGAGGTCACGTTCAGTCAGCGCTTTTGCTTCTGCACGCTCAACCATTGGAGAGCGACGATCATCACCGTATTTCTCTGCGTCTGCTTTGATTTCTTTTTTCAGTAGTGTGTTCAGACGACGCTCAGAACCGAGTAGCTGTTCTAGCTTCTCACGCTCTTTCTCTAGCTCGTCTTGCTCACCACGGATCTTCATCTCTTCTAGTTTTGCTAGATGACGAAGTTTGGTATCTAAAATTGCATCCGCTTGGATATCGGTAATACCAAAGCGTTCCATCAGCACCGCTTTTGGATCGTCTTCAGTACGGATGATCTCAATCACTTCATCTAGGTTGAGGTAAGCAACCAACAAACCTTCCAAGATGTGTAGACGAGCCATTACTTTGTCTAGGCGATGTTGTAGACGACGACGCACAGTCGTACGACGGAACTCGATCCACTCAGACAGAATTTGCACCAGACCTTTAACTTGAGGACGGTTATCCAAACCAATCATGTTCAAGTTAACGCGGTAACTGCGCTCAAGATCCGTTGATGCGAACAAGTGGTTCATCAACAAATCACAATCGACGCGGTTTGACTTAGGCACCACAACGATACGCGTTGGGTTCTCGTGATCCGATTCGTCACGAAGATCGTCAACCATTGGCAGCTTCTTCGCACGCATCTGGTTAGCGATTTGCTCAAGCAGTTTGGCACCCGATACTTGGTGAGGCAAAGAAGTGATAACAATATCAGAACCTTCTTTATGCCAAACCGCGCGCATTTTGATGCTGCCACGACCGTTGCGGTAAATCTTCTCGATATCCGCTTGCGGCGAGATAATTTCTGCTTCTGTTGGGTAATCCGGACCTTTGACATACTGCATCACGTCCGGCAGTTCTGCTTTCGGGTTGTCGATCAAATGAATAGTCGCATCTGCGATTTCACGAACGTTGTGCGGTGGGATGTCTGTTGCCATACCAACGGCAATGCCGGTTACACCGTTAAGCAGGATATGAGGCAGACGTGCTGGCAACATTTGTGGCTCTTTCATTGTGCCATCAAAGTTAGGTTGCCATTCAACCGTGCCCTGACCAAGTTCGCCAAGCAATACTTCAGCAAACTTAGACAGTTTTGCTTCGGTATAACGCATTGCCGCAAATGATTTCGGATCATCTGGCGCACCCCAGTTACCTTGACCATCCACTAATGGATAGCGGTAAGAGAATGGCTGAGCCATCAATACCATCGCTTCGTAACACGCTGAATCACCGTGCGGATGGTATTTACCTAGCACGTCACCAACGGTACGTGCAGATTTTTTGTATTTTGCTGATGCAGAGAGGCCAAGCTCTGACATCGCATAAATGATGCGTCGTTGAACCGGCTTTAAGCCATCACCAATGTATGGCAAGGCACGGTCCATGATTACGTACATCGAGTAGTTCAGATAAGCGTCTTCAGTGAACTTGCGCATTGGCAATTGTTCGACGCCATCGTAGGTAATTTCTGTAGACATCCGTTACACCTCTGCCAAGTCGCCGTTGTTTTGTAGCCAAGAACGACGGTCATCTGCACGCTTTTTACCTAGCAGCATGTCCATCATTTCCATGGTCGCCGTAGAGTCGTCAATGGTTAACTGCACTAAGCGACGCGTGTTCGGATCCATGGTGGTTTCACGCAACTGAAGTGGGTTCATCTCACCCAGACCTTTGAATCGTTGCACGTTGATTTTGGCTTTCTTCTTCGACAAGCGCTCTAAAATGCCATCTTTTTCATCATCATCGAGGGCGTAGAACACTTCTTTCCCGCAGTCGATTCGATACAGAGGCGGCATCGCCACATAGATATGACCCGCTTCCACTAGTGCGCGGAAGTGACGAGTAAATAGAGCACAAAGCAGCGTTGCGATGTGAAGACCATCCGAGTCCGCATCGGCAAGGATACAGATCTTACCGTAACGAAGACTCTCGAGGTTGTCGCTATCTGGGTCAATACCCAAAGCAACAGAAATATCGTGTACTTCTTGAGACGCAAGAACTTGATCGGCAGAGACTTCCCACGTGTTCAAGATCTTACCACGCAGTGGCATCACGGCTTGGAATTCACGGTCACGTGCCTGTTTTGCCGAGCCACCCGCAGAGTCACCCTCCACAAAGAAGATTTCAGTGCGACTTAAGTCCTGTGCTGAACAGTCGGTCAACTTACCTGGCAGTGCTGGGCCGGACGCCACTTTCTTACGTACGACTTTTTTCGCTGCACGCATACGACGGTGTGCGTTAGCGATACAGACTTCTGCCAATTGCTCTGCGAGCTGAGGCTTTTCGTTCAACCAAAGACTGAACGCATCTTTTACAACGCCAGAGACAAATGCCGCGGTTTGACGAGAAGACAGACGTTCTTTGGTCTGGCCTGCAAATTGCGGGTCTTGAATCTTAACCGACAGCACGTAAGAACAGCGGTCGAAAACGTCATCACCCGTTAGCTTCACACCACGAGGTAATAGATTACGGAACTCACAGAATTCGCGCATCGCTTCCAACAAGCCTTGGCGTAAACCATTAACGTGCGTACCACCTTGAGCGGTTGGGATTAGGTTAACGTAGCTTTCGGTGATCATCTCACCGCCTTCTGGCTGCCAAATTACCGCCCAGTTTGCCGCTTCGGTATCCGCCAAGAACTCACCAGTAAATGGTTCTTCAGGAATAACTGGATAGCCTTTTACACCTTCCGCAAGATAGTCTTTCAAACCATCTTCGTAGTACCACTTATAGTCTTTGTCATTAACTTTGTCGGTTAATGTGATTTCTAAGCCCGGACACAAAACCGCTTTTGCACGCAGGTTGTTGACTAAGCGCGTCACAGAGAAGTTAGCCGAATCGAAGTACTTCGCATCAGGCCAGAAATGTACGCTGGTACCGCGATTGCGACGACCACATGTGCCAGTTACGGTCAGATCAGACACTTTCTCGCCGTGTTCAAATGCAATTTCATACACTTGACCATCACGACGAACTGTTACTTCAACGCGTTTTGACAACGCGTTTACTACAGATATACCTACCCCGTGCAAACCACCAGAGAATTGGTAGTTTTTGTTAGAGAACTTACCACCCGCATGTAGCTTACATAGAATTAGCTCTACGCCTGATACTTTCTCTTCTGGGTGGATATCAACAGGCATGCCTCGACCATCATCGATCACTTCGAGTGATTGGTCAGCATGTAGGATGACTTGTACTTTTGAGGCATGTCCGGCTAGCGCTTCATCGACACTGTTGTCGATAACTTCTTGGCCCAAATGGTTTGGGCGCGCTGTATCCGTATACATCCCTGGTCGGCGACGTACTGGCTCTAAGCCATTCAGTACTTCAATGGCACCAGCATTATATTGTTCAGTCATAATACGGAATTATTCTCAAAGTTTACTTGTTGCCTGAGTATCACCAATGGGCGTACCCATACTCAGGAAACGAAAAAGCCACCCTGTTCACATCACTAAGAGTTTGTAAACATGATGCATAACAAAGTAGCCAGGGTCCTCGACCCTTAAGATCTTTTGGCAAAACATAGTCGGAAAGCATACCGCCCATGTCAAGAAACGGTTGGATATATCAATAAAAACTATGAGCCTTTTCCAATCGCTTTCGAATTACAGTTCTAGAAATTCGATAATCTGTGCAGGATAACGCTCAAAGCCTACAAAACTGTGATCACCGCCTTGTTCTACTGTTTGCTTAGCGTCTGCAAACTTATCTACCGCTTGTCGATAGTCTAAAACCTCATCTTCTGTTTGTTGCAATAACCAAAAAGAATGTGGCGACGCGATGCTTTGTACATCAAGAGCTTTTAACTCGTCAATATGACAAGCTTCAAGTGTATAGGTTTCATGCGTATATGGGTTAGTTTGCTTACCCAAATAATCTACTAGCAACTCATAAGGCTTGACTGCGGGGTTGACCACTACCGCTTTAAACCCAAACTTGTCATTTAGCCACGTTGACATAAAACCGCCTAATGAACTGCCCACTAGACCAATTTTATAGTCGTCTTTATATTGCTCGATAATATCCAACAACATTTTCGCCGCTTGCTGAGGATAACAAGGTAACTGGGGAACAATCACCTTGATATCAGACCTATGTTGCTCGCAGTAGGCTCTCATCACATTCGCTTTCATGGAGAGTGGAGAGCTATTAAAGCCATGGATATAGAGAAGAAGTGAAGGTTTACTCATAGATATCTCGCACAAAAAAGCGAGCCCGAACAGAGAGCTCGGGCGCGTTAGTAGCCGTTAGAAGAGAAGTCTGGTTGGAACTGGCCATCAGGAAGCCGACCTACTTGGGTCGTAATATCGCCACAAGCGTGTAGTTGCAGCTCCCGCCAACCAGGCGAAGTGGTATCAAGGGCAAAATCATCCGAGTTAGGCTTAAACTGAACACAAGTTGAGGGTGTTGCCATCACTCGAATACCCTTGTGAAGCACATTCATATCTTGATGAACATGGCCACAGAGAATGCCTTTCACGTTATCAAAACGCTCGACAACCTGCCAAAACGCTTCGGCATCTTTTAAAGTATGTTGATCAAGCCACGCGCTTCCCACCAGTAACGGGTGATGATGCAACAAAACAAGTGTGTGTCTTTCTGGGTGTTCGGCTAGCTTTTCTTCGAGTAGCGTTAATTGCTGATCACTCAAGCGCCCATGAGGAACGCCAACCACTTGCGAGTCTAAAAGAATTAACTGCCAATACTCGCCAAGCAATACATGCTCTGCGGCTTTGATTTGTGGCGAAGGCAAAACACTGCCCATATTAGGCTTGTAATCATGATTACCAGGTAGCCAAAAACAGTCTTTCTCTAGCGGTTCAATGCCGTTGGCAAAGCGCTGATAAGATTCTGCACTATGGTCTTGGGAAATATCGCCCGTCGCCAAAATGTAATCAAACGCCACGTTGCGGCGTAAAACATCAGCAACAACAGCATTAAAGCTATCGACTGTTTTTACGCTTAGCAAACTTCCCTCATCGGCAGCAAACAGATGAGTATCCGTAATTTGTAAAAGTTTGATGCTGTCACTAGATGATTGCAAAATGAAAACCTGATTCGTCCACTATATCGATATTTGTTATTTTCCTTTAGTGACGTGACGATCAATTGAAGGCAAGTGGTGTTCTACTGATACCACTTCGTAAACAAAACGTCAGCCATTCACCGAGGAATGTGTTTAATTGATGCTTTTCATCTTTCTGCATCAGTTGGTCATTGGGATAATCATACTTAGCTTTTATGCGAGAGAACTCTCCGCTTGAGCATACTTCGGCTACTCTCGCATCATGATAAAGCCTGACAGACATCGTCGGTAAAGGAAACACTGGCGTTTCATCACTCTGACATATCTCAACAACTGTGGTGTATTTTGTGATTTCATTCACGGTCAATTGGTAAACCATGTTCGCCGCTTGGTAGCAACGTACATCCCCAACTTCGGCAGAAGCAGGCAATAAGGCGTTCAACTTAGCGTAGTTGGTCTCATACGTTCTCATAAGACCAGCTAAATCAACATGATATTGTTGTTTTTCAGCCAATTGTGCCATTACTCACTCTCCACCGTTTGGGATTGTCCCCATTCTGACTTTAACTCTTGATGGTGTAATTGCAGCCATTGCAACGCAATAATCGACGCACCATTTTCAAATTTTCCGTCCTTCACCCATTGATACGCCGTTTCACGACTCATGACATGAACCCGGATATCTTCATTCTCATAGTCTAAACCATGAATGCCGTGCGCTTTAGACGCATCCACTTCACCAACAAAGACGTCTAGCTTTTCCGAGCAACCACCAGCCGAAGGATAATAGGACGTAACAGGTACAACGCGCCCCACCTGAATCCCCGCTTCTTCGACAGCCTCTCGACGAATTACGGCTTCAGCAGATTCATCGCGGTCAATCATACCGGCGACAATTTCTAGCTGCCAAGGGTGTTCATGTTCCAACGCGCCAATACGAATCTGTTCAATGATTACGACCTGGTCCGTCTTTGGATCATAAGGAAGCATCGCTGCTGCGTGACCACGCTCGAACATTTCTCGTTCGACAACTCCACTCCAACCACCAGCAAATAGCCTATGCTGAAAGCGGTATTTCACCATTTTGAAAAAACCTTCAAATAAGGTTTCTTTCGAGATGACTTTTACATCTCGCGAAGTAAAATCTTGTTGTTGTTTGTCACGCTGTTGCATTCAACACCTCTCTGAGTGAATCCTGTAGTTTACTCATTGTTATTCGCTTGCTCAAAGGACTTGGCTCAACTTTTTGTATAATAGTTACAAATTAATTTAAGTCTTTGCTAAAAATTTATTGCACAAGTGGATAATTACGTGTAAAAAAGTGCAAACTTTAGAGTAAATATCGTGCAAATTGAGTTAAACTACTGAGAATTAACCAATCTATGGACCGCGGGAATAGAAAATGAAAAAATTGCTTCCACTATTTATCAGTGCAGCGCTAGGTAGCATGAGTACGTCTGCGTTCGCAGACTCTTTGGCTGAAATCTACGACTTGGCAAAACAAAATGATCCACAATTGCTCAGTGTAGCAGCACAACGTGACCAAGCTTTCGAAGCAATCACCTCAAGCCGTAGTGCTCTATTACCACAAATTAACCTTACTGCGGGTTACAATTTAACTCGTGGTGATACTGAATACGATTCAAATCTAATTAGCGACGTATCAAACGATGGCAACGCACTAACCGCTGGCGTTAGCTTTTCACAAGCACTTTACAACCGCGCATCTTGGATCTCTCTAGATACTGCTGAGAAAAGTGCTCGCCAAGCAGACGCAACTTACGCAGCGACGCAACAGGCACTGATTCTTCGCGTGTCACAAGCGTATTTTGAAGTTCTACGCGCACAAGATAATCTTGTTTTCGTACGTGCAGAAAAAGCCGCGGTTGGCCGTCAACTTGAGCAAACTAAACAACGTTTTGAAGTAGGTTTGTCTGCAATCACTGACGTGCATGACGCACAAGCTCAGTACGACCAAGTGCTAGCGGACGAAGTGTTGGCAGAAAACGCGCTAACTAATAGCTACGAGTCACTGCGTGAAATTACAGGCCAAGAGCACAAAGATCTCAACATTTTGGACACTGGCCGCTTCACTGCTAGCCCATCGACCGTACCAGCTGAATCGCTCATTGATGAAGCAAAAACCAAAAACCTGACCTTGCTATCTTCACGTATTCTTCAAGACATTGCGCGTGACAATATTTCACTAGCAAGCTCTGGCCACCTACCAACGCTCTCTCTAGACGGTGGTTACAACTACGGTGATACTTCTCATAGCTCTCGTGATAACACGACAGACAACTTCAATATTGGTGTGAACCTTGCAGTACCGCTATACACAGGTGGTAACGTAACCTCTCAAACCAAACAAGCTGAATACGCGTACGTGGCAGCAAGCGAAGATCTTGAAGCACAGTACCGTAGCGTAGTAAAAGATGTTCGCGCACAAAACAACAACATTAACGCCTCTATCGGCGCATTACGTGCGTATGAGCAAGCGGTTATTTCTGCACGCTCTGCACTAGAAGCAACAGAAGCTGGCTTTGATGTAGGTACTCGTACTATCGTTGATGTACTGGACGCGACTCGTCGTCTATACGATGCGAACAAAAACCTATCGAACGCTCGTTACGACTACATTTTAAGTGTTCTTCAGCTACGCCAAGCAGTTGGTACGCTAAGCGAACAAGACATCTTAGACGTTGATGCAGGTTTGAAAGCGGCAAAATAACCGCGAATTGAATACTTCAGGTCTTAATAAATAAAAACGCCAGTTGAGTTATCAGCTGGCGTTTTTTATTACTTGTAGTTCAGAGCCTAAAAGTGCCTCTGAACTAAAAGTATCAAAAAGGCCGCACTTAGCGACCTTTATGAGCAAATAGCATTTCAATGCTAACAAACAGCAGGCTTAGCCCTTACCGCCTTTGATTGCATTAATGATTTCACTGGTCGAGCAGCCATCTTCAAAGTTCAATACACGAACTTCACCACCCGCCGCAATGACTTCTTTACCACCAGCAATCTCTTCTGGTTTGTAGTCACCGCCTTTTACTAGCAGGCTTGGTAGAACTTCTGAGATCAAACGCTGCGGCGTATCTTCACTAAATGGTACAACCCAATCCACAGCGCCCAAACCTGCCAACACCGCCATGCGGCGATCGGTTGGGTTTACCGGACGACCAGGGCCTTTAAGGCGTTTTACTGACTCATCGGTATTTACCGCAACGATTAGGCGATCGCCCAGTTCAGCAGCATGGTTTAAGTAAGACACATGCCCTGCGTGTAGAATATCAAAGCAGCCATTTGTCATAACGACTTTCTCGCCACGAGCTCGTGCTTTTTTCACCGCTTCGATCAGTGCTTTTTCTGAAATCACACCGTAATCCGTGTCTTGGCTGCCATGTACCGCTTCTGCTAATTCAATCTCAGAAAGCGTTGACGTGCCTAGTTTACCAACTACAACACCTGCCGCTGCGTTTGCTAGTGCACACGCTTCTTCAAATGATTTGCCTGCGGCAACAGACGCTGCCAATACAGAGATAACCGTGTCGCCCGCACCTGTCACGTCGTACACTTCTTTCGCTTGAGTTGGAAGGTGGAACGGTTCCTGACCACGACGAATCAAGGTCATTCCGTTTTCGCTGCGTGTCACTAAAAGCGCTTCAAATTCAAACTCTTCAACCAAAGCCAGTGCTTTCTCTACTAGCTCTTGGTCAGATTTCACTTTACCTACAACGTCTTCGAACTCTTTCATGTTTGGCGTAAGAAGTGTTGCGCCACGGTAGCGTTCAAAATCCGCACCTTTCGGGTCAATGAAAACCGGAATATTTGCTGCGCGCGCTTTTTGAATGTATGCCTGAACATGCTCTAACGAGCCTTTTGCATAGTCAGACATAATCACGGCTTTAACGTTTGGCAGTGCGGCATCCATTCGAGATAACACTGGCGCAGAATCTGTGTTTTCAAACTTGTCTTCGAAGTCGAGACGAATAAGCTGTTGTCCACGGCTCATTACACGAAGCTTCGTAATCGTTGGGTAATCAGGCAGTGCAACGAAATCGCACTTCACATTGAGTGAGCTCAGCGTCTCCGTCAGCACTTTTGCAGGCTCATCTTCCCCAGTTAGACCAACAATGTGAGCATGGCCACCTAGTGATGCGATGTTCATCGCAACGTTCGCAGCACCACCAGGACGCTCTTCATTGTTTTCTACTTTTACAACAGGAACCGGCGCTTCAGGAGAAATGCGCCCGGTTGGGCCATACCAGTAACGATCTAGCATGACATCACCGATGATGAGCACACCAGCGCTGTTGTAATCAGGTAGAATTGGTTTCATTGTTGGTCTCCAAAAATTAAATCGAAGTGAGTTTATCACAGCCCTTATCGAGGCTAAATATATGGTCTTAACTGAACCACTGATTCCAAGCCTGTTTTACCCACTCCCTTTCGGCAACAAACTTATCTTCCACCACATCAGCGTCTAAATTGAGTAGATTTCGGCGGTGTATTTCGTTGCGCATTGTCGTGTAAGCACGTATCAACTGCATTGCTTGGTCTTCGTCCATGACATTTTGCGCAATGAGCGTTTCAAAGATGCGCACATTATCACACCAACGCGTCAATTTCGGCTTATCGTGACTATAGTTGAGCACTAGGTACTGAGCGAGAAATTCGATATCGGTAATCCCACCTACATCTTGCTTGAGCATAAAGCGGCCTGGCTTTTTCCCCCCAAGATGACCGCGCATTTTTTCTCTCATTTCGACAACGTCTTTTTTCAGTTCAGCTTGATCGCGTGCTTTGCACAACACATCATGCCGCGTATTGTGAAATGCGATCGCCAGTGATTCATCACCATAAATCATGCGCGCGCGGACAAGTGCTTGATGCTCCCATGTCCACGCGTCTTGATGTTGATAGTCGTCGAACGCGTCCGTTGGGCTAACCAACAAACCCGATGCACCGGACGGACGCAATCGGGTATCGACCTCGTATAAAATACCGGAAGCGGTGCGAGTGGAGAAAATATGAATGATACGCTGTGCTAAACGAAGGTAGAACTGACGACCATCAATCTCTTTTTTGCCGTCAGTGTAGACATTGACTGGGCAGTCATGCATGAAGACAATATCCAAGTCGGAGTTATAGCCGAGCTCCCACCCTCCGACTTTACCATAACCAATTACAGCAAAGCCTTTGCCTTCACGATCTTTCACATGCGTTGGCTCGCCATACTTTTCAGACACTTGAAACCAAGCCTGACTGATCACCGCATCCACGATAGCTTCCGCTAAATAAGTTAAATGGTCACTCACTTTCATCACTGGCAATGCGCCAGCAATATCTGCCGCTGCAATACGCAAAATACAAATTTGCTTAAACTGACGCAACGCTTCCATTTGCTGTTCCATATCATCTTCAGGAATACGTGCCAAATAATCACGTAGCTCTGTACGGTAACTGTCTAATGGAATGGGATTGTACAGCTGCGCAGGGTCGATTAACTCATCAAGCAAGATAGGATAACGAGACAGCTGCTCTGAAATCATTGGGCTTGCGGTACACAAACGTACGAGCTGCACCAGAGCCGCTGGATGCTCATCCAATAATTCCAAGTAAGTTGTGCGAGTGCAGATGTTGTGTAGCAAGTGAAGTACACGAGATAAACCAAACTGTGCATCAGGATGGGCAAAGACCGCATCAAACACTTTCGGCATCAAACGATTGAGCACTTCGCGTCCACGTGGGCCTAACGTTTTTTTGGCCAGATCGGTTTTAAAGTTGATGATGGTTTTCGCGCATGAAGCAAAGTCTTCAATCTGAATATCCTGCTGCAAGATATGCTCAAGAACGTCTTGTTTGTCGGCCATATCCCATAGCTCATGAAAATGACGAGCAACAGTAGTCCCCTCGTCTTCTTCATCATCACCAATTAGTGATTCAAAAACTTGGTGAACATTTGCCATATGCTGCTGGGTTTGCTCAATTAATTGCTCCCAACAGCTCATTTTCATCGCAGTGGCGAGCTTTAAGCGTTCGGTTTCGCAATCAGGCAGCGTCTGGGTTTGCTTATCCGCCATTGCTTGCAACAAGTTTTCTAATTGACGCAAGTACTTGTATGCAGCTTCTAGATCGCTGACTTCTTTTGGAGTAAGCAATGCCAGTTCTTCAATGCCTTGCAGCGTTTCCAACAGCCCTCGATTACGCAAAGAAGGCTCTCGACCACCTCGAATCAATTGAAAAACTTGAGCGATAAATTCAATTTCTCGGATGCCACCCGCACCTAGCTTAATGTTGTTATTCAACCCTCGGCGGCGAACCTCGCTACTGATCATCGACTTCATTCGTCGCAAAGATTGAATCGCACTGAAATCAATATAACGACGAAAAACAAAAGGGCGCAGCATTTGGCGTAGCTCTTGATACTGCGGGTACATCTCACATCCCATCACCCGAGCTTTGATCATCGCGTAACGTTCCCAATCTCGCCCCTGCTCTTGGTAATAATCTTCAAGTGCGGCATAGCTCATTACCAAGGGGCCACTTTCTCCAAATGGGCGAAGTCGCATGTCGACGCGGTAGCAAAAACCATCGAAGGTTTGTTGGTCGAGCGCTTTGATGATGCGTTGACCAAGACGAGTAAAGAACTGGGCATTAGCAATGCTTCGGCGTGCGCCTTGGGTTTCGCCATTCTCTGGGTACGTGAAAATTAAATCAATATCGGAAGAAAAGTTTAGCTCGCCACCACCCAGTTTCCCCATACCGATAATTAACATCGGCTGCACTTCACCGTCCTCACTTGTTGGCGTGCCCCACTCCTGACAACACACTTGATATTGCCATTGATAGGTTTCAAAAATCATCGCTTCTGCCAACTCAGATAAGTGGCTTAAAGACGTCTCTAGCGACCATGCATGCGTGAAATCCTTCCACGCAATGTACACCATTTCTCGGTTGCGAAACTGACGCAACACGCGATGGCCAGACATCTCATCAGGACATTGTTCCAACAGTTCAGCAAGGCGTGAGCGGTAAGACTCCTGACGACTTGGCTGCGCTAACATACTTGGCAACTCACGGGCTAGGACTTCATCGCGATGAATGGCTTCGGTTATAAATTGGCTTAAGCCCGCCACATAACGAAATTGCTGCGCAACCTCATCGGGCCAAAGGGGAAAATAACCTGCGTCTTGGGCGTTTTGTACGGCAGATTCAGCGATAGAAATCAGTGGCGAAGGCAGCTGCATTTTTCTTCCTTGTTTGAAAAGCACGGTAACTCATTCTTTATACCAGACTGAAAGCAAATAAAAACGCCCACAAAAGGTTTGTGGGCGTTTTATCAAAAGTTCGGGATCGAATATTAAACTTGGAAAGATTTAATCTTCTTGTCTAGCTCACCTGCATTATTTTGCATCATTTCAGAGGTTTCTAGCAGCTCGGTAACAACAACAACTGAGGCTTCCACCAACTCACGTACATTGGTGAGGTTTTGGCTCATCTCTTCTGCAACACTGCTTTGTTGACCAGACGCCGTCGCGATCTGGAAGTTCATGTCATTGATTTGCGTCACTTGCCCAACAATACCATCGAGCTCAGATCCAGCATTAGAAACCAGCTCGTTTCCATCTGCCGCTTCTACAACGCTTTTTTCCATGAGTTCTACCGCAGATTCAGCACTGGTTTGCAGCTGTGCGATCATCTCTTGAATTTCTACCGTCGCTTGTTGTGTGCGTTGGGCAAGGTTACGAACTTCATCTGCAACCACAGCAAAACCCCGCCCAGCCTCGCCAGCTCGCGCCGCTTCAATCGCCGCATTCAGTGCAAGCAGGTTGGTTTGTTCAGAAATGCCTTGAATCGTCCCCACAACGCTACCAATGGCTTCAACACGTTCTTCAACTTGGTTAACCGCTTGTGCCGATGAAGCGATATCCGACGAAAGTTCACTCATTTTCGCCATTGTACTTTGCAAGAACTGCTGACCAGAAATTGCTTGTGCGGAAGCTTGCTCTGTTAGAGAAGATGCCGTCTGGGCATGTTCCGCAACCGTTTGGACCGTCGACGACATCTCACTCATCGCCGTAGCAAGTTGATCAATTTCGTTAAACTCTTCTTGCGCCGATTCCTTCGTTTCCGACATGCTCAGAGTCATGACTTCGGTGAGCGTTGATAATTCATCAGACGCATTAATTTGCATTTGAATCACATCGTGCAATTGTCGACGTGTCTTTTCTAATTCACGTGCCACGTCTCCGTATTCATCTTTACAATCCATACCAAATGGAACAGAGAGGTTCTTGCTCGCCATCAGTTTGATCGCGTCGCTCAGATACTGTGTTTGACGCAACATCACTCTAGCCGCCGCTAATAAGAGCACGACAAAAACCACTATCAATAAGGCGGTTTGCCAAGCAACTTGCGTTAAGTATGCTTCATAATGCTGTTGGGCAACTTGCGCGTTTTGTGTCGCCGCTAAAAGTGAGTCGTAAAAAGTGTTTGCGTCCCACAGTTGTTTTGCCACGATCAGGACAGTACTGAAGACCATCAACATGACCATTTTAGGCACCAGTCGAATGTCGGATATGACCCTTTCCCATGGCTTAAATGCCAGCTTTTCCATTGTCAGTTCTCCACCGAGTCTTATATAGTCTTTATCTATAATCTTTATATTACTTATAATTATGTTCGCGCTTTGCGTGGTTACGCGATTTATTTTGAGCTTCGTATGAAAAACAATGATATCAAAGACAGCACACGACCGATGGGCCTGTTGTCACTAATATTGTCTTTTATGGCACTATTTGTGATCTCTGGCTTGTTGTTTTTCCCGATCGATCACGAAACCCGTCAAGTTCTTATCGGTCTGGATTTCATAATCTGTAGTATTTTTCTACTACAGCTCACCATTGATTTGATCCGGTCCACAGATCGCTGGTTATTCCTTAAACGTCATTGGATAGATTTCGTGGCGAGCATCCCATTGATAGAGCCCCTGCGCTTTGCTCGTATTTTTCATATTATGCGAGTGGTATTAGTACTGCGTTCGTCAAAGTTCATTTTGCATCAGCTCAAAGAAAACCGCCGCGAAACCACGGTCGCCTCTATACTGCTATTGATGGTTATCCTCATAACACTCGGTTCTAGTGCAATGCTGTTTATCGAAGCGAAAAACCCAGAAGCGAATATTCGTACTGGCGCCGATGCTTTGTGGTGGGTATTTGTAACAATCTCAACGGTTGGTTACGGCGATCATTATCCAGTGACCTCCATAGGAAAGTTTTTGGCTGTCATCATCATTGTTTGCGGGGTGGGTATCTTTGGTATGATCTCGGGTCTTATCACCTCTATCCTTACTGCCCCAACGAAACAACAGACGCACAGTTCAATCAATAAAGAACGTATGCTCGAGCAGCTCCTAAGCCAACAAGCGCAAATACTAGAACGACTCGATTTCATGGAAAAAGAGCTACAACAACGTAAAACAGAGACAAAAAAATAGGACCATGCGGTCCTATTTTTTTGTTCTTATCACCAGAACGATCATTCACGCCAATAAGGCTGAACTTCCACACTGATCGCTCGGGTTTGATCCATTGCATGCAAAATTGAGCGCTCTTGACGGTGCAACCAGCGTTCTAACTGCTCTTTTTCTGCGTCTTCCAGCATATCAACCAACGGGAGTAAGTGGTTCAGCATTAGCAGATCATCGATACCATGCACTAGATCCGCCCATGGTAAACGGAAGCTGTTACGCTCATCCGAGTTATACAAACTCGCGAAACCAATACCAGTATAGAGGTTACGCAATAAGCGATAACGCTGATCAACGTACTCTTGCGCCGTCAAATCGCGCTCTGCTGGGAAAGCTTCCATTAGCTCAGCCCAAGTGCGATCGAGCTGAGTAACTGAAAACGGCATGATGTTACTTGCCATTTTTTCACGTGCTTTTTCATCAAGAAATGGCTGCCAACCGCGTGCTAAGATCCAGCGGCTTAGATCCAGCAGTAACCCTGTGTAACGCGCGGAATTGAGCAACCCTAGCACTTCTTCACGGCTTGGCAACTCTTGTAACTGCTGAGTCAGCTCAGATACTAAGAACTTACGCGCATCCAACTTACGCAGCACATTGCCTTTGTCATCTAAGAGCTCTTCAAGGTGTGCATGCTCATCTAACCAACTCAGTTCTTCTTCCAACCATTTAAGCTCTTGGCGCAGAATCGCGCTCGCGCGACGAGGGACAATCCCGCCAAAAATGGTCAATGTTTGACGAATGAAACGAATGGCATTACTGATTTCACGCAGTGCTTCCACGCTGTCACGCTCAGCATAAATTTGCTCGTGATAATGCCAATGAGACAAAGCGTGCTCTAAAGAGTTGATCAAGCAAAATTCAACGGTATCCGTCGGACTACTGTCCACAAGTGCCAATGATTTTACTTCATCACCCGCATAACCGCTTGCAAGTCGATAACCTTTCGCCGCTTTGCTCAAGTTACCCAAGCGCATACCACCTTGCTCGCAAAAGCTGCGTGCCAGTGTGAATAAAGCTTCGGTTTGGCCAGACTTAAGTTCCAGTTCAACTTCGCAAATTGGCTCTTGCTTCTCTTCTTCGTCTTCACCTTTGGCTACAACTAAGCCTTGGTCAAAAGCAACTTCAATCTGACTGCCATCGGGCATGCCAATCAGCCATTGTTCACGTGTGAAGTTGGTCGAGAATAATGGCATAAGCTCGGATTGCAGCGTTTCTGCATCTTTACCTGGAGGCCAAATATCTAGAGGATGAAGCGACAGATTAGGCTCGTCGCTAGTGTGCTCAGCATTGTATTCTGGTCTTTGATGTAAGCCTGCGACGACGCGTCCTGCTGTCTTTACGGTTTGGACGAATACATCATCAAAACGGCGAATTCTTAAACCAATGTCGTGCTTTCGAAGCCATTTATCGGCAGTATCAAAATAGGTGTTACCCAAGTCACGACAACTATGCTGAAGTACTTTTGTCTCAGAAATTTTTTCTTTTAAAGTTTCTGAAAATTCAGGAGAAACAAAAAACTTCAGTTCTATTTCGGTTTCCATAGCTATACCTTTCAAAGCAGATAGAAACAGGATATTGCGTAATTTCTCACACGGCAAGAGAGAAATATCGCCGGATTGATGATCTAAAACAGTTTTAATGAGCGATTTAATGCGTTACCATGCGCGCCTTTATAGCCATCGTTCAACATTTCGCCAAGCACTCAGAAATGGTGTATGTTTTTTTAAGGTTATAGTTATTAGGTTGAATGACCATGCCAGTAAATACAATTATGGGGTTATTTGCAAAGTCCCCAATTAAGCCTTTGCAACGCCACGTTGTGTGTGTCAACGAATGTTGTTCACACTTGGTGAAATTCTTTGAAGTATCTTCAAAGGGTGATTGGGAAAAAGCAGCAGAAATCCGTGCACAAATTTCTCACCTAGAGAAAGAAGCGGATGTGCTGAAACGTGAAATCCGTCTAAAACTGCCTCGCGGTTTGTTCATGCCAGTCGACCGTACTGACATGCTTGAGCTTTTGACTCAACAGGACAAACTTGCAAACCTGGCAAAAGACATTGCTGGCCGTGTATATGGTCGTCAACTTGTCATCCCTGAGGCTCTCCAACCAAACTTCCTCGCTTACGTTCAACGTTGTCTTGATGCTGCCGATCAGGCGCAAAAGGTAATCAATGAACTTGATGAATTGCTAGAAACCGGCTTCAAAGGCCGTGAAGTGACGCTCGTCGCTGAAATGATTCATCAATTAGACGTTATCGAAGATGATACCGATGCCATGCAGATTGAACTTCGCCAACAGTTGATGGTGATTGAAGCTGACATGAACCCTATCGATGTCATGTTCCTATACAAGATTCTTGAATGGGTAGGTGGTATTGCCGACCAAGCGCAGCGCGTAGGTGCTCGTTTGGAAGTCATGCTATCTCGATCTTAAAACATAAAGTTAACGACATAACGAAGAGCATAATTAACACGTGTCATAGGGACGATGACTATTTTCATCGTCTTATGGTTTGGCGCGCGTAAAATTTTGTTCCGCTTGTTATAAAACAACTAGGTATTACGATGGATATCCTTGCGAACTACGGCACTGTCCTGATTATTGTTGCAGCGATTTTTGGTTTCATGATGGCGATTGGTATTGGCGCGAACGACGTTGCTAATGCGATGGGTACATCTGTAGGTTCAAAAGCGCTAACTGTAAAACAAGCTATCATCATTGCGATGATCTTCGAATTTGCAGGTGCTTACCTTGCAGGCGGTGAAGTAACCGACACTATCCGTAAAGGTGTAATCGAAACTTCTTTATTTGCTAGTCAACCAGATGTTCTTGTCTACGGCATGATGTCTGCGCTTTTAGCAGCAGGTACATGGCTGCTTCTTGCTTCTTACATGGGCTGGCCAGTATCAACGACTCACTCAATCATCGGTGCAATCATTGGTTTTGCATGCGTATCAGTAGGTACTGAAGCGGTTGACTGGGGCAGCGTTCAAGGCATTGTTGGTAGCTGGATTATTACGCCAGTGATTTCAGGTTTCTTTGCTTACGTTATCTTTGTCAGCGCACAGCGCCTGATTTTTGATACTGAGAACCCTCTGTTTAACGCAAAACGTTTTGTACCTGTTTACATGTTCATCACAACAATGGTGATTGCACTTGTAACCATCAAAAAAGGTCTAAAACACGTTGGTCTTCACCTGACCAATGGTGAAGCCTGGATGTGGGCAGCAGCAGTTTCAGCACTTGTGATGATTGGCGGCTACGTATACATCCAGAAAAAATTCGCTAATCGCGAAGAAGACCGCAGCTTTTCTGGCGTGGAAGGTATCTTCAGCGTTCTGATGGTTATCACCGCTTGTGCGATGGCATTTGCACACGGTTCAAACGACGTTGCAAACGCCATTGGTCCACTGTCTGCTGTCGTATCGACTGTTGAACACATGGGCGAAATCAGCACGAAAAGCACCATCGCTTGGTGGATTCTACCTCTTGGTGGTATTGGTATCGTGGTCGGTCTTGCAACACTAGGTCACAAAGTAATGGCAACCGTTGGTACAGGCATCACTGAGCTAACGCCTAGCCGCGGTTTTGCAGCACAGCTAGCAACAGCATGTACGGTAGTTCTAGCGTCTGGTACAGGCCTGCCAATTTCAACCACTCAAACATTGGTTGGTGCGGTTCTCGGTGTTGGCTTTGCTCGTGGTATCGCAGCACTGAACCTAGGCGTAGTTCGTAACATCGTGGCATCATGGATCGTTACACTACCAGCGGGTGCGTTATTGGCCGTAGTATTCTTCTACGGACTTCAAGCGATGTTCGCTTAAGACACTCGTCAATAGAATGTAAGCGCTTTGTCATTATTGACTCAAACGCACAGAAAGGGAGGCTTTGCCTCCCTTCTTTGTTGCACCGAAGTTTGAAACTGCATACTATTCGTCTATTTCCGGCTCCAATCATTCGGTGCCAACGCTGTCTCCAAGAAAAATCGTTAAGGGATTTACTGTGAAAAAACTAATCATCACGGTTTTGTTTACTTTGCTAGCAGCGCCAGCGGCCCTAGCAGCAGACCGTTATATTTCTGATGACCTCTTCACTTTTATGCACTCAGGTCCAAATAACACCTACCGTATTATTGGTAGTGTTAACGCCGGTTCTAAAGTACAACTGATTAAAACCAACCGAGATACTGGCTACACGCAAGTTCGTGATGACCGTGGTCGCACTGGTTGGGTACAAAGCAAGTTTGTGACAAACCAAGAGAGCATGGCAATTCGCCTTCCTCGCATTGAGAAAGAGCTAGCCGAAGTAAAAGAGCAGCTTGCTAATGCTCGTCAAACTTCTGATGCAGAGAAAGCAGGTCTTGTTACCTCTCTCGAAACACGTAACCAACAAATTTCAGATCTAGAAAATAAATACTCTGAGATCAGTGATCAGCTTACTTCTGTTGAAACAGAAAACCGCGAGCTACGCGCAAAGCTGGATACACAAAAAGATGACATGCTGCTTAAGTACTTCACTTATGGCGGCGGTGTTGCAGGTTTAGGTTTACTATTTGGTTTGATTCTTCCGCATGTCATGCCTCGTAGAAAGCGCTCTCCTGCGGGTTGGGCATAAACCCTTACGCTTTTATCTTTAAAAAGAACGCAAAAGCCAGTCGATATTGACTGGCTTTTTAGTTTGCTTCGTTTGATAGAAGTGAGTACTACTCCCCCATTGAACTAGAGGCTCGACGACGATCCGTTGCGCCATAAAGCTTGCCATCTTTTAGCTCAATTGCATTCAAACCGCTTACCACTGGAATAACGTGCACTGGGTAGCCAAGCTCCATAAACTCAGGCACCAACATTTCTGCGAACGTTTTCTTTTCCACCAGCAAACCAGTCGGGTCATAAGACTTGGTGCGGTCTATCTTAGTGCCATACTGGATGTTTGGTAAGTCAATAGCCTCTTGCGCTGATAAATTCCAATCCAGCACCCCAACCACGGTTTTGAGTACATACCCCGGGATTTGTGAACTACCTGGTGACCCAACCACCAAACGCAAGTTATCATCACTGTCCATCACCATTAATGGCGTAATAGCCGAACGTGGACGCTTGCCCGCTTCAATTGAGTTTTGCGTAGGCTTGCCGTTAACCGTTGGCTG
This sequence comes from Vibrio sp. 1641, assembly GCF_033339995.1. NCBI lineage: Bacteria > Pseudomonadati > Pseudomonadota > Gammaproteobacteria > Vibrionales > Vibrionaceae > Vibrio > Vibrio sp. 1641. The sequence continues at coordinate 75,767 of NZ_JAWOVP010000006.1, read as the reverse complement.
AGGTGAGAAGTTAGCCATCTGCGCATTCAAGATAACGCCATCGACCATCACACCCGAGCCCATACCCGTTCCTACCGTGCTGGTCATCGCAATTGCATTTCCATCTCTATCGACGATAGAAATATGCCCTGTATCTTTGCTCTCGAAGCCTTGATATTGCGCATACTGAGTTTGCGTTATCTGTCCTGCTTTTGGATCCTCTTTTAAAGTGCCATTATCAGGGATTAAATCACGTCTCTGATCTAGATAGGCTTTAGACAACAACTGTTCAACTGGCGTTTCCACATAATCCGGATCTCCGGCATACGCAATACGATCGGCTTTTGCAATTCGCATCGCTTCAGTCATGAGACGCCAAGGTTCCACATCCGTTTTCGCCATATGGGCAATGTCATAGGGTGCGAGCAGTTCAAGACTCTGAGCGACCATCACACCGCCCGAAGCTGGGTAACCAAAAGAGACGATTTTATTCCCACGGTAGTCGCTCTCAATGATGTCACGCTGCTTCACTTGGTAATGTTTAAAATCTTCTAAAGACAACTTCTCGTGTTGGTCATCAATACGACTATTAACCGTCTCTACGATGTGCTGACCAAGCTCACCACCATAAAGGTAACGATCGCCTTGTTGCGCGATCTTCCTCAGCGTCTCAGCCATCTTAGGGTTCTTCATCAAGGTTCCCGTCGGCTTAATATCGTCCCCTTGCCAATACAAGGCTTTCACTTCCGGATCTTGCTCAAGTCGGCTTTGCTCTCTTACTACGATGTCGTAGGTGTAGCTGTTCATCGCGTACCCATTGCTCGCCAATGTAATCGCCGGCTTAATCAGCTCTGCCCATGGCAACTTGCCGTATTGTTCATGAGTGGTGTAAAGCAACCGCAATGTGCCCGGAACCGCAACAGAACGAGGGCCTAATATTTCGTTGCGACTGAGTACTTCCCCATTCTCAACAAACATTTCAGGGTTCGCGCTAGAGGGCGCTTCATCTCGACCATCAAGGGCCAGAAATTTTTTCTCGTCATGTTGATAAAACAGCGCGAAAGTCCCGCCGCCAATTCCGGTCATATCTGGCTCAACGACAGACATCACCATCTGCATCGCGACCATAGCATCAACAGCGTTACCGCCTTCTTTCAATATTGAGTAACCGGTACTGCTCACGTAAGGATTCGTCGCACTGACCATGAAATCTTGCCCGCGACTATCTGGTGTAACTGGGAATGGGTCTGGCTTTGCTGCATAGCTTGTCGATGCAACAATGCTTAAAGAAAAAATCAGAATACGCATGTGTCTCTGTTTAGACTCCTATTATGTGATGGGGTCTAACGTGGACCAAGTCATTACTCCGAAGTTCGTGAAGATGGTGTCTTTTTACACAACGCTGACTGGAATCGCGCTATCAATAGATGAATGATATTGGTGCTATTTAAACGACTGAGGAAAGCTATATTTTGCTTGTTTGAGTATCTAGAAATCATCACCAGAATAGATGCAAAAGATGCTCTGAAAAATAAAAAGCCAGCGATATGATTTCGCTGGCTTGATGTGTTTCTACAAGAGTTACCCTTTCCACTCATACAACGCTGGTATACGAATTTGCTCACCTTGGAACTCAACAATCACAGCTTGCGGTTGTATTTCTCTTAGAGTGACCTGATCATCAACGACATCCCCCTGATGATACTCAACATTGTTAATTTTCACCCAACGGCGATTTTCATCACTAGCGTACATATGGGTTTGCAAATTAAGCGCAGGTAGACGCCCTTGCCACTGGTGAGCGTTGCGCTCTAAATCGTTCACGCGTGCCGTTTGTGATGACGAATTGTCATCATCTCGGGATAAGGCATTTTCGACCTTCCTAGCTAAATCAGGAGATAATGAGGATAAATCCAGATCATCCAAAGACAACCCGAGGTCCTCTTCAGCAGCAGAAGTCGTTTGGGTTGATGCTGAGTCGCGTGTTTCATCTCTGCTTGGTGTATGGCTCGTGTATTCATCGGGGGTGGTAAATGTACCAAAATCACGCGATAGCTCTGCACTTGGCCACTCTCTTGGCAATTGGGCCAACTGGGTGTTCTCTGGATAGTCTAATACTTTGAAAGGTGATACCACTTCGACCTTTTCTATCGGGGACGTTGTATCTACTTCAACACTCGGTGCAAAGAGATCTAAGTACCAAGCGACTCCGATAGCAGAAGCAGTGATTGGCAGCAAGAACAGACCTATATGTTTCACAGCTGACATTATACGTCCTCCTTCTCTATTCTCGCCAGTTGAGGCGCATCTGGCTGAACATTTTGCTGAAGTCGGTCTAGCGTTCGCTTACCTGCAATACCATCGACACCAATTCCTTGCCAACGTTGAAATAACTCGACTCGCTCTTTCATCGCACCATCAAAAATAGACGTTTCAAGCAGTGGCTCACTCACCGCTTCTGCTAATAATCGGTCTAATACTTCAATCGCAGGGCCTTCCATGTCTAAACGTAATGTTTCATTCAGCGGAGCATGCCACAGTTCGATAATATTGCCCTGCCACAACGGTTTTAGCCATGAAATTGGCAGACGGAGACGCTGCTTACCATTGAGCACTTCAGCTTGGTCATTACCGACGGCATATAGAATGACATACCCAACATCACCTTGATAATTCAACTCCAAGATCACAGGGCGATTTTGTTGCATCAACAGCGGCCAAGTCGCCATTTTACGCTCACAACGCATAGTCGACTGCGGTTCTGACAAACAAAGATTATCGCGAACCGATGCTTGATATCCCCACAAACGATACAAATCATTTACAGCGAGGTTCGACTGTTTTTGTGTTAACAATAAATCACGCTGCTCATCCGTTAACTGTTGGCTGACAACGGTTGGTGTTGGCTCTACTCTTGGCTCCGTCACTTGTGTCAACACTGACGTCGCTTGAGCTGGCATATAATTCACGATCGCCCACCCCGTACTTAATGCAGCAATAAGGCCTACCGTGACAGAGCCCCAAGCAGGCCAACGGAAAGTCCGGCGCTCTTTTTTATCTTGCTGATAAATATCTGCCTGAAACTGCATCACCTCTTCACAGGCCTGCTGAACGGTTTGCTTATCCACAACCACATTACCCTGGTGATAACTGATGTTGAGGGATTTGTCACAGATAAGGTTGATGAGCCGCGGTATACCGTGACTGTATTTGGCTATAAGTTTACAAGAAGCACGATTAAACAGTTGCTGGTCGCCACCAGCTGTATGTAGTCGAAATGCGATGTAATCTTCTGTCTCTTTTTCATCCAACGGCAACAGGTGATAACGCCCGGTAATACGCTGGGCAAGTTGGCGTAGTTGTGTTGTTTGTAATAACCGCTGCAATTCAGGCTGCCCGACCAACAACACTTTGAGCAGTTTTCTGGTATCGGTTTCCAAGTTAGTCAACAAGCGCAACTGCTCTAAAACGTCGGCAGCAAGGTGTTGAGCCTCATCAATGACCAGCAATGTCTGCCAGCCTGAACGATAATTACGCAGCAAATATTGATGGATAACCTGGTTTAGCTGTTTGAGGTTTGCGTCTGGCGGATAGGTGATTTTGAACTCATCACAAATGGCTTCGAGCAAGTCTCTACTCGAAAACGTGGGATTGAGAATAAGACCCGCTTTGGTGTTATCACCCAAATTCGCCAGCATCGCTTTTGCGACGGTCGTTTTGCCTGTACCTACTTCGCCAGTAAGCATAGCAAAGCCACCGCCATCGCCTAGCCCAGCTTGGAGATGTGTGATTGCCTCTTTGTGACGTTGGCTTAAATACAAATAACGTGAGTTTGGAACAATCGAAAATGGTTGTTCGACAAACCCAAAAAAGTCCTTATACATTAGGCTCTCCAGCTAAAAAACCACCTGAGAATAGTCAGATATAATATAAACATAGCCGCATCTACTCTCGGGAGTAAAGAAAAGTACCATTGCTTGCTACAATGTCCAACGGCATATCCATAAATTAAGAGGTAATTCGTGCAAGTTTATTTAGTAGGTGGCGCAGTTCGAGATAAATTGCTCGGAATTGATAATTATGACAATGATTGGGTGGTCGTAGGCGCGACGCCTGAGATGATGTTGTCCCAAGGGTACACCGCCGTTGGTAAAGACTTTCCTGTATTTCTGCATCCCAAAAGTAAAGAAGAACATGCCCTTGCACGAACAGAGAGAAAGTCAGGTTCTGGTTACACTGGTTTTGAATGTTTCTTCGATCAAAACGTCACCTTAGAAGAAGATTTGATACGTCGTGATTTAACCATTAACGCGATGGCAATGGAGAGTGATGGCACGATCCATGACCCATATGGTGGCCAGCAAGATCTCAACGATAAACTGCTACGCCATGTATCAGACGCCTTTATTGAAGACCCTCTACGCGTTTTACGTGTCGCTCGCTTCGCTGCAAAGCTTGCTGATCTAAACTTTACGGTTGCCGACGAAACTATGCGGTTAATGCGTCACATGGCAGAATCTGGAGAGCTAAGTACACTGACTCCCGAGCGTGTTTGGCAAGAATGGCATAAATCTCTCTCTACTCCTCGCCCTGATATTTTCTTATCGGTTCTACGAGACTGTGGTGCATTAACCGTGGTGTTACCTGAAATTGATGCACTATTTGGCGTACCTCAACCTGAGAAGTGGCATCCAGAAATCGATACTGGCATCCATACTTTGATGGTGGCAGAGCAAGCCGCAAAATTGAGTAACTCACTCCCCGTCAGGTTTGCCGCCCAAGTGCATGACTTGGGTAAAGGCGTGACGCCAGAGAGCGAATGGCCAAGCCACAAAATGCATTGCCATACAGGATTAAAACTGATCAAAAAGCTGTGCGAACGTGTCCGGGTACCAAATGAGTTTCGTGATTTAGCCTTGATGGTGTGCGAACAGCACTCCAATATTCATCGCGCGGCTGAACTTAAACCACAAACCATAATTAAAGTACTCAATAAACTTGATGTGTGGCGTAAGTCCGAACGTCTACAGGATATCTTGCTTTGCTGCCAAGCGGATCACGCTGGTCGTAAAGGACTGGAAACGCAACCATATCCACAGGCGGATATTTTTAGGCAAGCCTACCAAGCAGCAGCGGCAGTTGACGTTCAAGCCATTATCAAAGAGGGCTTTAAAGGCCCTGCGATTCGTGACGAGCAAGAAAAACGACGTATTGAAGCAGTGAAAGCAGCACTTAAGAAGTAACGAACAAACAAAAACGCCCGCGGATTTCGCGGGCGTTTTTCGTTAACATCAATTATGCACTTAATAGAAAAGCGAACAAACCGACGCCCAAAATGAGACGGTAAATCACAAACGGTGTCATGCCCATGCGTGAAATCATCTTCAAGAAGAAGTGGATACAGATGTACGCACTGATAAACGATGTGATAATGCCAGTCATTAAGAAACCAACATGGACAGGTTCACCACTGGTCACTAACTTCATGCCTAAGTAGCTACCAGCTAATGTAATGATTGGGATCGACATTAAAAATGAAAAGCGCGCAGCCGCTTCTCGAGTAAAGCCAAGGTAAAGCGCAGCTGTGATGGTCGCCCCTGAACGTGAAGTTCCAGGAATCATCGCTAAGGCTTGAGCAATACCGATAAATACAGCTTTCTTCCAACCCGTTTGGTATTCATCGGCAACGAGTTTAGCGTTTTTGTCTACCCACCATAGCAACAGGCCAAATACGATCGTAGTAGTCGCGATAACGTAAGCGCTACGTAGATACACTTCAATGATGTCTTTCATCAATAAGCCGAACACACAAGCTGGAATCGTCGCAATCACGATCATCCAAGCCAATTTAGCTTCTTTACTGCGATCTCCTTTAAAGATCGAAGCAAATAACGCTTGAAACAAAGTGATTACTTCATGACGAAAATAGATCACGACAGCCATTAATGTACCGACGTGAACAGCAACATCAAAGGCTAGACCTTGGTCTTCCCATCCTAAAATAGCGGAAGGCAGGATCAAATGGGCAGAGCTTGAGATAGGCAAAAACTCTGTCAGCCCCTGAATCAGAGCCAAAATAAAGGCTTCAAAATAACTCATGTAAACAACTCAAATTAAAAATGAAAGGAAACGGGTTTGAGCGAATCGACTGGCTGCATAGCATGCCAAATGTCTGCGACTGTGCGTCCATCGCCTGGGATCACTAATTGCGGTTCGAGATCATACAGCGGCTTTGTGACAAAAGGATATTTGTAGATATCACTGCGAGGTAGCTCAGGTTTTTTCTTGGAGACGCGCTCACCGAACAACACTATATCGAGATCCAGTGTTCGATCCTGATACTTTTGCGCGTTTTCTTCGCGTCCCCACTTAAATTCAATCTCGCGTAGTTGATGGCTCAACTCTTCTAATGACAACTCGGTACGCATTGCAACGACAAAGTTGTAGAAATTCTTGCTGCTAAAACCAATAGGTTCGCATTCATATATCGGTGATACGAGGAGATTTTCTCCAAGCCGTTGCAGCTCCTGATACGCAGCAAGCACATGTTGCTCTCTTTCTACGTTCGTCCCAACACCGATATAGGTGGTGATCATGCTCGGCCTCGCTCAATCACCACACCAACAGCACGTGCTTGTGGCACGGCGCCAGGCTTCGCTAGGCGGATTTTCACCCAAGGCACAGAGAAACGCTGCATGATAAGCTCTGCTACTTCTTCAGCCACGCGCTCGACCAGTAAGAAACGACCATTTTCAATGTGGTTAAGTACCGCCTCACTCACCTGCGAATAATCCAGTGCATCTTGCACATCATCACTTTTGCCCGCAGGTTTATTATCGTGTGCCATTTCAATATCTAGAACCAACTTTTGTTTGATTTGTTGTTCCCAGTCGTACACGCCAATGGTGGTGATTACTTCTAACTGTTCAATAAAAACTTTATCCAGAGCCATCTTATGTCCTTCTATTACAGAGGTCGGATACCCGTGAGGGGTAATTTGATCGTAGTATTCTATACCTAAGTAACATTTACTTTGGTCATCACAATGTTACTTAGGTATAAACTGCGAAAGCATCTTTATATACAAGAAATCACATAATGCAAGCTCTATCACAGTGAGGATTTCTGCATTATGTAAATTCGGGGTATGATAGCAACTACGCGGGAACCGAGCATTAAATTCCAATCCATCAAGGACTTCTATGGACGCACTGGCACTGATAATGACAATGGCCGCCTATTTATTAGGTTCGGTTTCCAGTGCGGTTTTGATCTGTCGACTCTTAAAACTGCCAGACCCACGCAGTGTGGGATCTAACAATCCTGGAGCAACGAACGTATTGCGTATTGGCGGACGAGGAGCCGCTGTTTCAGTCTTGTTGTGCGATATGCTCAAAGGCACTATCCCCGTGTGGGGCGGATACTTTCTTGGTATCGACCCTATCATTCTTGGCGTCATCGCCATTGCTGCCTGTCTTGGCCACATGTACCCTATCTTTTTCCACTTTAAAGGCGGAAAAGGTGTCGCAACCGCGCTTGGCGCTATCGCTCCGATTGGTTTGGACTTAACAGGATTGGTAATGTTAACTTGGCTGTCAGTAGCCGCGCTATTCCGCTATTCATCCTTAGCGGCTCTCGTCACGGTTTTGGTCACTCCGTTTTATACTTGGATGTTTAAACCGCAATACACGTTACCTGTTGCTATGCTGTGCTGCTTAATCGTATTTAAGCATCATCAAAATATTCGTCGGCTTTTGTCTGGCGACGAGCCAAAAATCGGCGAGAAAAAACTGACACAAAAAAACTCGGCTTAATGCCGAGTTTTTCGTTTAAAGAAGGATGTATTGGTTATGCATGAACTCGATTCAGGAAGTTCAACAACATCTGGTTGACGAACTCAGGTTGCTCTAAACAACTGATGTGTCCAGCTTGGGGAATCTCCACCAACTCACTGCCTGTGATACAGTCTTTCATTAAATAAGATTCAAAAACTGGACGTGGTTTATCTTCACAGCCCACTGCAATTAACGTCGGCAGAGCAAATTTTTCCGAATCCTCAATCACATCACGGCGACCAAACACCATGCGCCCTATGCGAGCGACTTCCACCGCACGCTCACCATTCAGGTTTTCTAAACTGCGTTTGAATGAAGCGACAAGTTTAGGATTATCCTGATTGACGTTGTTGGCAAAGAACAGCGGCACAACGACTTCAATAATTGACGCAGGCACTGCTTGGACTTGGCTGATGGTATCAAGCATTGCAAAATACTTCTTATACGTAACTTCTGGCTCCCAGCCAATGAAGGTATCCATCAATACCAGTGACTTAACACGTTGCGGCGCTTGAGCCGTTAGCTCTGCTCCCCACATGCCGCCAACAGATAAGCCCACTATCGAGAACTCTTCGATATCTAAATGATCCATCAATGCCAACATATGTTGTGCATAGTCGGCCAATGACTGTGTCGATGCAGGTGCAGCATCCGATTCACCATGTGCCCAAAGATCTGGCACAATACAACGGAATGACTGGCTTAAAACCTCAACTTGCGGCGCCCACATTTGGCTATCCCAAAGGTAACTATGACCAAATAGAAGCACAGGGCCCTCACCTTTATCTAGATAAGCAAGTTGCTGACCTTCAATTTCAAACTTATTCATTGTTATATCCATTTCTTATTCTTCCACGTCATCCTAGCACTGAAACAATAGCGAACTGCTCGCATCAGTCAGAATGTAAAACGAGGCGGTTCATTGAATAATTAAAAATAAAGGCCTCTGAGGAGCAGAGACCTTTATTACACAGAACCGGTTTCAAACCTACCGCATAAATTTGACTAAGCGACAGGTGTTAGTTGATCAATTGGCCAACGTGGACGAGCCTCTACTGACATGTCAGCCACTTCGCCATTCTTCAAGCGCTGCATGCCTGCGTAAGCGATCATCGCACCGTTATCTGTACAGAACTCAGTACGTGGGTAGTAAACTTCGCCGCCAACTTTCTTCGCTAACTTCTCTAACTCGGCTCGCAAACGACGGTTAGCACTCACACCACCAGCAATAACAATGCGTTTCATGCCTGTTTGCTCAAGCGCGCGCTTACATTTAATAGCCAACGTAGCACACACAGCCTCTTCAAATGCCAATGCGATGTCCGCGCGAGTTTGCTCGTCATCACCGTTTGCAGCAATCGTGTTAGCCGTAAAGGTTTTTAGACCAGAGAAACTCATGTCCAAACCTGGCACATTCGTCATTGGGCGCGGGAACTTAAAGCGGCCCGGTGTACCTTTTTCCGCCAGTTTAGATAATAGTGGACCGCCTGGGTAATCCAAACCCATTAGCTTCGCTGTTTTATCAAACGCTTCGCCCGCCGCATCATCAATCGACTCACCTAGAATTTTGTACTCACCGATGCCTCTCACCTCCACCATCATAGAGTGACCGCCCGATACTAATACCGCCACAAACGGGAACGGTGGAGGGTTATCTTCCAACATTGGGGCCAATAGGTGACCTTCCATATGATGAACAGGTACCGCTGGCACTCCCCAAGCATAAGCAATACTGCGACCGATAGTCGCACCCACTAATAGCGCCCCAACAAGACCAGGCCCCGCGGTATACGCGACACCATCGATGTCTTTTGAAGTTAAGTTCGCTTCTTTTAGTGCCTCTTTAATAAGAGGAATGGTTTTCTTTACGTGGTCACGTGAAGCCAACTCAGGCACCACACCGCCGTAATCTGCGTGCAGTTTTACTTGGCTGTATAGCTTGTGTGACAAGAGACCGTTTTCATCGTCATAAATTGCGATGCCAGTCTCGTCACAAGAGGTTTCAATACCAATAATGCGCATGGTTTTCTCAGTATGCTTTCTGTATAGAGGAAATTTGGGCGTCATATTACCTCGCCTTGGTGCTGCAAACAAATTTTGTACAGGCAATAATCGACAAAAGGCTTTACAAAGTAGTTGTGATCGGATTAAAATTCCGCACCATTTTTGATCAAGCTGGTAAGAGACCTAACAATTGTGATTTGGTCTGTTGAATACCAGCGTTAACGAATAACCCCTGAGGTGAAAGGCATATGCCAGTAGTTAAAGTACGTGAAAACGAACCGTTCGACGTTGCTCTACGTCGTTTTAAGCGCTCTTGCGAAAAAGCAGGTATCCTTTCTGAAGTGCGTCGTCGTGAGCACTACGAAAAACCAACTACAGTTCGCAAACGCGCTAAAGCAGCAGCTCAAAAGCGTCACGCTAAGAAGCTAGCTCGCGAAAACGCTCGTCGCGTTCGCCTGTACTAATAACTGAGCTCCAAAAGGAATTTAGTTATGGCTCTGATTGATCAACTCAAAGAAGAGCAAAAATTAGCGATGAAAGCCAAGGACAAATTGCGCCTTGGTACTATTCGTTTAGCCCTATCAGCAATCAAGCAACGTGAAGTTGACGAACAGATTACTCTGAACGATGACGACATTCTTGCAGTATTGACCAAGATGGTTAAACAACGTCGCGATTCTGTAGCGCAGTTTGAAGCAGCGGGTCGTCAAGATCTTGCTGATGCGGAACAAGCAGAAATTACCGTTCTTGAGGACTTTATGCCTCAACCACTGACAGACGAAGAAGTAGCGGCTCTCATCGAGAACGCGATTGCTGAATCTGGCGCAGCTGGCATGCAAGACATGGGCAAAGTAATGGGCGTTCTGAAACCGCAAATTCAAGGGCGTGCAGATATGGGTAAAGTAAGCGGTTTAGTTCGCGCTAAATTGGCTTAAGGTACCCCACCCAATTGCAGCAAGCCGTGCTATCCTTTGGAGCGCACGGCTTGTTTGTATCTGGATGGATGGAATGAAATCAATGGGCAATACGCTCATTCTTTTAAGGCATTCACTCCACTCATCATCTTCTTTTTTTGTTAGGTTTTATGGCTGGACACATCCCTCGCAGTTTTATCGATGACCTTCTAGCTCGACTTGATATTGTCGATATCATCGACGCACGTGTGAAACTTAAGAAAAAAGGCAAAAACTACGGCGCATGCTGCCCTTTCCACAACGAAAAGACACCCTCATTCAGTGTCAGTCAAGAAAAGCAGTTCTACCATTGTTTTGGTTGTGGCGCGCATGGAAATGCCATCGATTTTTTGATGGAATTCGACCGACTAGAATTCGTCGAAGCCATTGAAGAACTCGCTTCATACTTGGGTTTAGATGTTCCTCGCGAACAACGTAGCGGCGGTAATGGTTCGTTTCAATCAGGCCCACAAGCAAGCAGCAGTGAAAAACGTAACCTATACGACTTAATGGGCAGCATTGCTCAATTTTATCGTAACCAACTCAAACAGCCAGCAAGTAAGGTGGCGATTGAGTATCTAAAAGATCGCGGCCTGTCTGGTGAAATCGTCCAGAAGTTTGGCATCGGCTATGTGGCTGATGAATGGGATTTAGTTCGTAAGAACTTTGGCCAGAATAAAGAAAACCAAGACATGCTCGTCACAGGCGGCATGTTGATTGAAAACGATAAAGGCAACCGCTACGACCGATTCCGTGGTCGAGTGATGTTTCCTATTCGAGATAGACGCGGCCGAGTAATAGGCTTTGGTGGTCGAGTATTAGGTGATGGGACACCAAAATATCTCAACTCACCCGAAACCCCGATATTTCATAAAGGTAAAGAGTTGTATGGCCTTTATGAAGTACTACAAGCGTATCGTGAGCCACCACAAATTTTAGTGGTTGAAGGCTATATGGATGTTGTCGCGCTTGCTCAATATGGCGTAGATTATTCCGTTGCCTCATTAGGAACCTCGACAACGGGCGATCACTTGCAGGTGTTATTCAGGCAAACAAGCACCGTCGTGTGTTGTTATGACGGTGACCGCGCAGGCCGTGAAGCCGCGTGGCGTGCCATGGAAAATGCATTGCCTTACCTAACGGATGGTCGCCAGTTAAAATTCATGTTTTTGCCGGATGGAGAAGATCCCGACTCTTATATCCGACAAAACGGAAAACAAGCATTTGAGCAGCAAGTGTCTAATGCGATGCCCTTGTCTGAATTCATGTTCAGCTCATTGACTCAGCAGGTCGATATGAGCACGAAAGAAGGCATGGCAAAACTGAGTACTCTTGCGGTTCCTCTCATTGATAAAGTCCCTGGCGGCACTTTAAGACTATACTTGAGAGAATTGCTTGGCCGCCGTTTGGGTTTGGTTGATGAACGCCAACTACAGCAGCTAATTTCAAAACAAGGTAAAGAGGATAAAAGGCCTCAACCTCATAAAGAAATCAAGCGAACGCCGATGCGAGAAGTGATCGCGTTACTGATTCAAAACCCACAATACGTAAGTATGGTGCCAGATCTAACTAGCGTTAGAGATTTGCCCATTCCTGGTCTAAGTTTATTTGTTGATGTACTTGATAAATGCCAAGCGCATCCCCATATCAACACAGGCCAATTATTAGAGCATTGGCGAAACAGCCAAAATGAGACCCTTCTGTCTCGTCTCGCGAGTTGGGACATTCCACTCGATGAGGACAACCAAGAAGAAATCTTTTTAGACTCACTGGATAAAATTATTGCCCAGTGCGTAGAAAAACAAATTGAAAACCTGCAGGCCAAAGCAAGAAGTGTCGGTTTATCAGCCGAAGAGAAAAGGGAGCTGCTAGCACTTATGCTAGATTTAAAAGCGTAACCCTGTTTAATTAGTCAGCAACGATTTAATTTGTTATAGTAAGTGGTTTGCATTTCGCATACTGATTCCTTCACCAGATTACGAAGTTGGATACCGTCTATGGATCACAATCCGCAGTCACAGCTAAAGTCACTTGTTATTAAAGGCAAGGAACAAGGCTATCTGACCTACGCCGAAGTAAATGACCACCTACCTGCTGAAATCGTAGATTCAGAACAGGTAGAAGACATCATTCAGATGATCAACGACATGGGCATTAAGGTAGTAGAAACTGCTCCTGATGCTGATGATTTAGCACTGAACGATGACACAAATATTACCGATGAAGATGCAGCCGAAGCTGCAGCCGCTGCACTTTCTAGCGTAGAGAGTGAGATTGGTCGTACAACAGACCCAGTACGTATGTACATGCGTGAGATGGGTACTGTCGAACTTCTAACTCGCGAAGGCGAAATCGACATCGCAAAACGTATTGAAGAAGGTATTAACCAAGTTCAATCGTCTGTTGCTGAATACCCAGGCACAATTCCGTACATTCTTGAGCAATTTGACAAAGTTCAAGCTGAAGAACTACGCCTTACAGACCTAATTTCAGGTTTTGTAGATCCAGATGCTGACGACACCGCTGCACCAACGGCAACACACATCGGTTCTGAACTGACTGAATCTCAGTTAGAAGAAGAAGACGATGAAGACGTTGATGACGACGAAGATAGCGATGACGATTCAGATGATTCTGAAGAAGATGTAGGTATCGATCCAGAATTAGCGCTAGAGAAATTCAACCAACTACGCAGCACCTATCAAAATCTTCAATTAGCAATCAACGAGTACGGCTATAACAGCCCGAAAGCAACCGTTGCTAATGAAATGATGCTAGACGTATTCCGCGAGTTTCGTCTAACGCCTAAACAGTTTGATCACCTAGTGAATGAACTGCGTACTGCTATGGATCGCGTTCGTACTCAAGAGCGCCTGATCATGAAGTCTGTCGTTGAATACGGCAAAATGCCGAAGAAATCATTCATCGCGCTGTTCACTGGTAATGAATCAAGTGAAGCTTGGTTGGATGAAGTTCTTGCTTCAGACAAGCCATACGCTGAAAAGATCAAACGTAACGAAGAAGAAATCCGTCGTTCAATCGCTAAGCTAAAAATGATTGAAGAAGAGACTTCTCTAAACGTACAGAACATTAAAGACATCAGCCGTCGTATGTCTATCGGTGAAGCAAAAGCTCGCCGTGCGAAGAAAGAGATGGTTGAAGCGAACTTGCGTCTTGTAATTTCTATCGCGAAGAAATACACCAACCGTGGTCTACAGTTCTTGGATCTCATCCAGGAAGGTAACATCGGTCTGATGAAAGCGGTAGATAAATTCGAATATCGTCGTGGTTACAAGTTCTCGACTTACGCAACGTGGTGGATCCGTCAGGCAATCACTCGTTCAATCGCGGACCAAGCACGTACGATTCGTATCCCGGTACACATGATCGAAACGATCAACAAGCTAAACCGTATCTCTCGTCAAATGTTGCAAGAGATGGGTCGCGAGCCACTACCGGAAGAACTGGCAGAGCGCATGCAAATGCCAGAAGACAAGATTCGTAAAGTTCTAAAAATCGCTAAAGAGCCTATCTCAATGGAGACACCAATCGGTGACGACGAAGATTCGCATCTAGGTGATTTTATCGAAGATACAACGCTAGAACTTCCGCTAGATTCTGCAACAGCAACTAGCCTTAAAGTGGCAACAAAAGACGTGCTTGCAGGTCTAACACCACGTGAAGCGAAAGTACTTCGTATGCGTTTTGGTATTGACATGAACACTGACCATACTCTAGAAGAAGTTGGTAAGCAGTTCGACGTTACTCGTGAGCGTATCCGTCAGATCGAAGCAAAAGCACTACGTAAACTTCGCCACCCAAGCCGCTCAGAGACTCTGCGCAGCTTCCTAGACGAATAATCGCAGCGCATACAAGCTTTTAGAAATCAAAAAAGGTGACTTTAGGTCACCTTTTTTATTATCTACTGTTCTAAGTGGATAAAAACTAAGCGCAATTGCCCTAGTTGGTATCTAGACACCTTGCAACGCTTCCCCTATAATCGTTGTCCTATTAAGGCCCCTTAGCTCAGTGGTTAGAGCAGTCGACTCATAATCGATTGGTCCGCAGTTCAAGTCTGCGAGGGGCCACCATATTCCGAAAGGCGTAGCAGGTTAATACCTACTACGCTTTTTTTGTATCTTATATCTTTGGGTACAGTTGCGGTAACTCGTCACTAACCTCGTAATAGCTTTTCCTCTTCCCCTCTTCTTTAACTATTATCTGGCTCTCTATACGAGCAATAGAAACAAAATGTCTGCTCGTGATTTAAACCATTGACCCTCAGACAACTTCTGATAGGATGGACATACAAACGTATGGACGTCTAAAACAAAAAATGGAGCTACAATGAAAAGTATTGGTCACTTAAAGAAACTAGCTTTGATTCTCACGGCAGTAGTCGGCTTAAGCGCTTGTGGAGAAAAAGATGACTCTGTCATTAAAGTGGGCGCGACAGTTGGACCACATGCACAAGTAGTCGAGGCGGTAGCGAAGGAGGCAGCAAAGCAAGGTTTGAATGTCGAAGTCATTGAGTTTTCTGACTACGTGACACCTAATGCCGCTCTTAGCGATGGTAGCATCGATATTAATAGCTATCAGCACCAGCCATTTTTAGACAACTTCAACAGTAGCCATAACGCCCAATTAGTATCAATTGGTCAGTCCATTCTTATGCGTATGGGGCTTTATTCCAATAAGTATCGCTCACTGCAAGAGCTTCCAAACAATGCACGTATAGCGCTTCCAAATGACCCTACCAACGGTGGTCGTGGTCTGTTGCTACTCGCCGATGCAGGTTTAATTGAGCTGAAACAGGGTGTTGGCCATAAAGCCGCCCTAACTGATATCACAAAAAACGCAAAATCATTTGAATTTGTCGAGGTAGATGCCGCTCAGCTACCAAGAACATTAGATGATGTGGACGCGGCTGCGATTACAATGAACTACGTAATGTCTTCTGGTTTAGATCCGAAGAAACAAAGTATCTATCTTGAAGCAAAAGACGCCCCATTAGCAGTCATGGTCATCGCCACTCGTGACGCAGACAAAAATAATGAAGCGTATAAAAAGTTCGTTTCTATTTACCAATCTCAAGCAATTCGTGATTACCTCGATCGTACGTTCAAAGGCACAATAGAAGCAGCTTTTTAATCAATAAAGCAACGAATACTTTGCTCACTAATCAGATAGGAAAGAGGCTAATGTTTTCTCATAGCCTCTTCTTTTCATTACTCACTAAATCGACTCATTGTCGACTTTCAGCCTCTAACTTCATTGCCAAATAAGCTTGGTCAGCAGAAACCAATTCAGGACGGTTAATCAACTTCCAGAGGAAGTATGGTGGGATTAAAAATACGATGAAGTAGAGAGATTCATGGAAGAAAACATCGGCTATCGTTTGCTGATGCTCCCAAAGTGCTGTCAGTGCGAAGAGCTCTAACATCACGCCTAATACGCCAAAGACGACAGAGACAACGATCGCTAAACCCAGTAGTTCTCTAATAAAGTGCTTGTATGCCATGATACTAATTCCTTCTAGCAATAAGTCATACTAACTTACGCTCATAAGAAAGAGGCCAGCTTGACTATCATCAAACTCCCCTCATCACAGTTAAGAACTTAGTTTTATAAAAAAGGACTTGTATATAGCACCATTGAAGATTGACCTCTCTATCACAATACAATGACATCATTTCTCGACTTTGAGACTAGCCTTTTACATTTATCAGCAGTGTAAACAAGAGGTCATAATGAAAAAATATACCTATCCTTTACTTGTTATCTCAGGTGGTCTTTTATTGACGGGCTGCGGTAGCGACGACTCTTCATCCGATACAGAAGCAGCCACTTTTTCTCTCAGCGTTTCCGATGCTCCTGTCGACGATGCCAACAAAGTCGTTTTAGCGTTTCAAGATGTTGTCCTTGTACCATTTGACCCTGAAACTGGCGAGCAAACTGGAGAACACATTCTGTTAGATGCTAGTGACAATGGAGCACTACACCAAGTTGATCTAATGGAATATCAGGGAAGCAACGCTAAAACGATCATTCACGAACAGGACATCGCTCCTGGTGATTATGCTATGTGTGTGTACGCTAAAGACGGCAAACAATTAAACGATACAACACTGTCATACGTAGAGAAGACAGACGGCAACATCAAAGGCTTAGTTGTACCTAGCCGAGGCAGCTGTTTTGGTTTTAAACCAGATACGAGCGATCAAGGTCGCTTAAAGTTTTCGCAAAAAGGTCAGTATGTAAAAGTTCATACTGGTCATAATAGCTATGTTGTCGAGTTTGACTTACGCAAAGGTCTGGCGGATCCAACAGGCAAAGATTACATGAACATGAACTCTAATGCGGTAAGCTTAGTAAACGCATCAGAATCAGGTCATATCGGTGGTGAAGTCAGTGAAATTCAGTATCAAGCGTGTGAAGCAGACAGTGCCGCATCAAATGCAATAAATGACGTTCCTGCCGTTCACTCTGTTTACCTATATGCAGGTTCAATGGATCGCTCAACCATGGGCGATATGGGTGCGGCAGATCCACTCAACGCGCCAGTTGCGGTAGCTAACGTGAATGAATCGCAAGACGAAGAAGGTAATACAACCTACAGCTACGAGTTTGGTTACATCGGCCCGGGTACTTACAGCATTGGCTACACATGTACTGCGTATATTGATACGCCAGACGCTCATGAAACTTCAGAAGACGGTTTCTTGATTTACCAGCACTACACGCCAGTTGATGTTGTCGAGGCAGAACTGACAACTCAGGACATTAATCCAATTCTTTAAGTCACCATATTAAAAAAGCCGCTCGTACTGAGCGGCTTTTTACTTAGTCAGAAAGGTAATATTGAACCGTCGATACCACTCGTACTTTCTTAATGTAAGGCGTGTTGCTATCTCGGTCATAAATCGAGAACTGCCCTTGCGTGGCACGTTTGATCTTACCCAGTGAACTCTGTGAGTCTTTCGCAAACTTTTGCGCCACTTCACGCGCATTCTTAGTCGCTTCTTCGATCATGTCTGGCTTCACATCATTCAGCTTAGTAAAGCTGTACTCAACACGATTTGCATAAGGATCTTGGTTAAGCAAAACGCCTTGTTTTCCTAACTCACCTATTTCATTGATTGCCGCTCGAACAACATCAACACTCTGGCTGTAAACCGTAACGGTTCGCGAGGCCAAATAACGATATTCAATGTCTTGCTCGCTCCCATATTGCTGTGCTTTTCTGTCAATGACCGCTGGGGAAGAGAGGGAAACGCTGGTTTCAGGAAGCCCTTTGGCACTTAGAAAGTCCAAAATCAAACGGGTTTGCTGGTCAATTTCATCAAACATGGCCCCCATATCATTACTCGCTAGAGTAAATTGAATCGGCCAAATCACCGTATCAGCAGGATACTCACGCTCCGACAAACCTTTTACTGTCACGACTCTTTCATAGGCTCGGTATTTCACCGCCGTCTGCTGCATAAAATAGCCAAGGATGCCAAGACCAAGTATCAAACTTAGCCCAATCCAAAGTGCTGCTTTATTGGAAACTCGTTCCATTATTTCCCCCTGATAAATATCAACTTAGCTTAATCTTTGTTCTAGATAAGATAGCCTATCTATTGTTTTAAGAGGGAGACATAACGCGAGTTTTGATTCATAGCACAGTGATATACCGTTTTCTTTAGTCAATAAAGCTTCATTAGTTTGTCACCAAAGGCTCATGCATTTGCCTCTGAACTGTCATCTGTAATTTCTACTATCCAATCAGCAACTTGTACGCTGAGGTAAATATGGATAGTTCAACCCCTTTTCGTCTCCCTCGTAAAACGCCGTTTGGCATTGGTGAAAACGTTGCTGAATGGGCAACCGGTTTAAACCAACTTGATAAGTTCTACGCCCAACGCCCCGTTAATGCCGATACCAAAACTTTTCTCCGCTTCACGCTGGATATCTTAGGTATCGACTATCGCATTGCTCATGGTTCACTCGATTCAGTTCCTAAACAAGGTGCTACCGTCATTGTGGCGAACCATCCGCTTGGTTGTGTGGAAGGCGTCATCTTGGCCGAACTCTTGTTGATGGTACGAGACGATATCCAAATTCTAGCCAATCAATACCTGAAAACCGTGCCGGAGTTAGATCAGCTCTTCATTGGTGTCGATGTGTTTGAAGGCAAAGACGCCGTCAAATCGAATATGAAGGCCCTCAGAGCGGCTAATAAACACCTAGCAAGTGGCGGCTTATTGCTTGTCTTTCCTGCCGGTGAGGTTTCCCAGTTAGTCGATGCCAAACAGCAACGCTTGGAAGATAAAGCGTGGAGTCGAAGCGTAAGTAGCCTAATCCGCAAAAACAAAGCAACGACAGTTCCAGTATTCATCAGTGGTCAGAACTCGAAACGCTTCTATATGGCAGGGAAAATCCATCCACTTTTGCGCACCCTACTGCTTGGGCGAGAACTGCTGAACAAACAGGCGCAAACCATTAATTTATCTTTTGGCCAATCAATCAAATTCAAAGAGATCAACACGCTTAACGATGATCAAGTAGTGAACTATTTGCGGCTCAACACTTATTTGCTCAATCGTGAAACCCATTCAGTGAAGCCTTCTTCTTCATCAGAAATGCTCTCTCCAATAGCGGCAGGGTTACCCGTAGGCGAATTGCTTGAAGAGCTGAACAACTTACCAAAAGAGTCCAAGCTGCTAACAAGTGGTGAGTTCGATGTTTACTGCACGGAGTCGCAGAGTATCCCTTCCCTACTGCATGAAATTGGTCGCCTACGTGAGCTCAATTTCCGACAAGTTGGCGAAGGGACTGGACTAGCAATAGACATTGACCATTTCGATCATGATTACCTGCATCTGTTTGTGTGGGACAGAGAGAACCAATGCTTGGTGGGCGCGTATCGTTTAGGTCTGGTTGATCAACTGATTGAAAAGCGCGGCGTAGCAGGTCTGTATTCACGAACGTTGTTTAACTATGACCAACGCTTTATCGACCAAATGGGTAAATCCATTGAGATGGGGCGCTCTGTGATTGCACAGCAATATCAAAAGAGCATGAGCGCGCTACTGCTGCTGTGGAAAGGCATCGCAACGTTCGTTCATCAAAACCCAGATTACACTCACCTATTTGGTCCGGTAAGCATTAGCAACGACTATAGTGATACTGCACGCCAACTGCTGGCTCAATCAATGACGCTTCACCACTACGATAACAACTGCGCAGAGTATGTCACACCTTCTAACCCACTTCCTGAGCACCACCGTGACTGGAACACCAGCATGCTCACTGCTCTGGGTGATTTACAGCTATTGTCACGTGTCATTGCCAGAATCGATGAAGGGAAAGGAGTGCCCGTTTTGCTGCGTCAGTACTTAAGCCTCAATGGCAAGCTGGTATGCTTCAACGTCGACCCTGCATTCAATAACGCTCTAGATGGATTGATTATGGTGGATTTGCGCGATGTTCAAGAAAAGACGTTGGCAAGGTATATGGGACGCGAGCAAGCTCATGACTACCTCGTCTATCATACTAAATAGCAACGATGATTAAGAACAGTGATTAAATAGAGAGTTGGGAATCACAAGAAGAACCGTGTGGCGACTCTCTTTATTTACCCTTTCATTAACTAATTAGGCGTGCTCCGTGAAGTGCGCCGAAAAGACTCTTATAGATACAATCTATCGAAAGATCTAGATAGCATTTATCTCACCAATTCCGTCACAAACTTTCACAAAAAACAAAAACAGATCCAAGTCACACTTTAAATTCACCACAACTCAACACAAAACGTGACATTGATCATCACAAGTATTTAATTCGAATTTCAAAAAAAATTAAAAGTGATCAAAGTCACAAGGTATTTTAATTTTAAATTTGTCAGAAGATCGGATTGATCACTAAGATTTTTATTGACAGATTTGAAAGTGGCTTTTTGTTATTAAGTTACAAGTTAATAAGTTGAACTTGGTCACTTAAAAACCGTTTCTCAGCCTAAGAAATGCGGGCGTAGATCACAAAAAACCCGTTGTCAGTTCCAATTGGAAAATGTGTGGTAAATTGATTGGGTACTAAGCAATCAAACAAACGGTTTTGGCGAACCGTTTACTACAACAAGATTCATCAGAACATCGAACGGGGAATTGTTATGATATCACCAGATGCCAAGATCAAGATACAAAATTTTGGTCGTTTTCTGTCAAACATGGTAATGCCAAACATCGGCGCGTTTATCGCGTGGGGCTTTATCACTGCTCTATTTATCCCAACTGGATGGCTACCAAACGAAACGTTAGCCTCTATGGTTGGCCCAATGATTACCTACTTGCTGCCACTACTTATCGGTTACACCGGTGGTAAATTAGTTGGTGGCGATCGTGGTGCGGTAGTCGGTGCAATCACAACAATGGGTGTGATTGTCGGCACAGACATCCCAATGTTTATGGGTGCAATGATGGTCGGCCCAATGGGCGGCTGGGCTATCAAGAAATTCGATAACTACATCGATGGTAAAGTAAAAAGTGGCTTCGAGATGTTGGTTAACAACTTCTCTGCGGGCATCATCGGCATGCTATGTGCGATCCTTGCTTTCATCTTTATCGGTCCATTCGTAAAAATTCTTTCTGGTGGCTTGGCGGCTGGCGTTAACTTCCTAGTTTCTGCTCACCTACTACCACTGACTTCAATCTTCGTTGAACCTGCGAAGATCCTGTTCCTAAACAATGCGATCAACCACGGTATTTTCTCTCCACTGGGTATCCAACAAGCGTCTGAAACAGGTCAGTCGATCTTCTTCCTAATCGAAGCAAACCCAGGTCCTGGTCTAGGTATCCTGCTAGCTTACATGGTGTTTGGTAAAGGTACGGCTCGTCAAACGGCAGGTGGTGCATCAATCATCCACTTCTTCGGCGGTATCCACGAGATTTACTTCCCATACATTCTAATGAACCCTCGCCTAATCCTTGCGGCTATCGCAGGTGGTATGACTGGCGTATTCGTTCTAACTATCTTTAACGCAGGTATTGTTTCTCCAGCATCACCAGGTTCAATCTTTGCAATCTTGTTGATGACTCAGAAAGGCTCAATCGTTGGTGTTCTAGCGTCTATCGCAGCAGCAACAGGTGTGTCATTCGCGGTAGCAGCACTGCTAATGAAGACGCAAACGTCAACAGAAGAAGACGGTGATGAAGCAGCACTAGAGAAAGCAACATCACAAATGAAAGACATGAAATCTGCATCTAAAAACGATGCGGTGGTAAACAGCCAAAGCAAAGGTGACGTAGACCTAGCGACAGTACAAAGCATCATTGTCGCTTGTGATGCGGGCATGGGCTCGAGTGCAATGGGCGCGAGCATGCTACGCAAAAAGGTTCAAGACGCAGGTCTGAACATCCACGTAACCAACCTTGCCATTAACAGCTTACCAGAGAGTGCAGATATCGTGATTACTCATAAAGACTTAACGGATCGTGCACGTAAGCATGCTCCAAACGCACACCACATTTCATTGACTAACTTCCTAGACAGCGAGATGTACAACCAGCTAGTCACCAAACTACTAGCAGCACAAAACCAATCCGCAGCCAATGACGACCAAATGGTAAAAGTGTCGCTCGTGGCAGCAAACGACGACAACTTCGAGCCACAGCAAACGTCGGTGTTCCAAATCCAGCGTGAAAACATTCACCTAGGTTTGAAAGCTGCCAACAAAGAAGAAGCGATTCGCTTCGCGGGCAACAAGTTGGTCGAACTTGGCTACGCAGAACCAGAATACGTAGACGCGATGTTTGAGCGTGAAGCATTGGTTCCAACTTACCTAGGCGAATCTATCGCAGTGCCTCACGGCACGGTGGAAGCGAAAGACCGCGTGAAGAAAACCGGCATTGTAATATGCCAATACCCATCGGGTATCCAATTTACTGAAGACGACGATGATGTTGCGAAACTGGTTATCGGCATTGCCGCTAAGAACGATGAGCACATCCAGGTGATTACCACCATTACGAACGCGCTCGATGAGCCGGAGGCAATTGAGAAGCTAACCAGCACCAACGATGTGGAAGAGATTCTAAACATCCTTGGCGGTCAACAAGCGGCTTAATTACCCCTTTAATTTGCTCCTGAGGCAAATGAGGTCAGCTGTCACCCCCTATGCGGTTGGCCTCCCCCTAGTTTCGTAAGTCAACATTTTAGACATTGGTAGGTAAGAATTATGAAAAACGCAGTTCATTTTGGCGCAGGTAACATTGGTCGTGGCTTCATCGGAAAACTCTTAGCAGATGCAGAAGTCGAGGTCACATTTGCAGACGTTGACGCTCCACTCGTCGACCAACTGAGTCACAAGCAAGAATACAAAGTAAAAGTGGTCGGTACTGAGTGCCAAATCGACACAGTAACTCACGTCACCGCGGTAAACTCAGCCAGTGAAGATGTCATCGACCGCATTGTAAAAACCGACTTGGTAACAACAGCGGTTGGCCCTAACGTACTGGACATCATTGCAAAAACCATCGCTACCGGCATTGCTAAACGCTTTGCAGCAGGTAACGATAAACCATTGAACATCATCGCGTGCGAAAACATGGTTCGTGGCACGACTCACCTAAAAGGTGAAGTGTACAAACATTTGGATGAATCATTACACGCGAAAGCAGACGAGCTAGTTGGCTTCGTCGACTCCGCAGTGGACCGCATCGTACCACCAGCAGAAGCGGCGAACGATGACCCACTAGAAGTCACTGTAGAGAGTTTTAGCGAATGGATTGTGGATGAGCAGCAATTCAAGGGCGAAATCCCTGACATAGCTGGCATGGAAAGAACCAACAACCTAATGGCATTCGTAGAACGCAAGCTATTCACTCTCAATACAGGCCACTGCATTACCGCTTACCTAGGTTGCTTGAAAGGCCATCGTACCATTCGTGAAGCAATTGAAGACCCAAGCATTCACGCTGAAGTAAAACAGGCGATGCAAGAAAGTGGTGAAGTGCTGATCAAACGCTACGGCTTCGACCGTGACATGCACAACGCCTACATCGAGAAGATTTTAGGACGCTTTGCCAACCCATACTTAGTGGATGAGGTGGATCGCGTAGGTCGTCAACCAATTCGAAAATTGGGTGCAAACGATAGATTAGTGAAGCCTTTACTCGGTACAATTGAGTATGGCACTGAAAATCAAACACTTTTGAAAGGCATTGCCGCTGCGTTGAAGTACACTAACGACACTGACCCACAAGCCGTAGAGCTACAAAACTCATTAAAAGAAGTGGGTGTGAAGAAGACGCTAGCGACATACACAGGTCTTGCAGAAGACAGCGAGGAAGTGGCTCAAATCGAGACACTTTACAACCAACTTTGATTTACCTAGGGGAGCTCGGCTCCCCTTCTATGTCCTTCTCTGCTTGAAGAGTTGGGATAGCTAATAATTAGAAATGTATTCAGTATATGGCAGATAACATCAACGAAACCGAGATCATTGAGCGATTAAACAGCGCACCATCGGTACGAGGCTTTTTCATTGCAGCAGTCGACGTTTTTAACGATTCGATCGACGGGTTGGTGCAAAGAATCTTTCGTAAAGATAACTTCGCTGTTCAATCGGTTGTCGGTCCGCTGCTACAAGACTCTGGACCGCTGGGCGATCTGTCTGTTCGTTTGAAGTTATTGTTTGGCTTGGGAGTGCTCCCCGATGACATCTACCACGACATCGAAGACATCATCAAACTCAAAAACCAACTCAATAGTGACGCTTCAGATTACGAATTCACTGACCCGAATATTCTAGAACCAATTAAGAAACTGCACTTGGTGAAGAAAATGGGCATGGTACAACTGGAAGTCAGCGAACCAGATGACGACATCGACCTTGAGTTTTATCAGCTACAACTGCAACGTCAACAACAAATCATTAAGTCAGGGCTCTCACTTGCCATTGTCGAGATTTGCAATGAGCTCGGCAAAGACAGCCCTTTTTAATCGAAAAACTGGCACGGAAGCCTCCTCAACTCGCCCCTCTTTTTGCACATTCTTCTATACAACGTGCGTGAAAGCCATCACAGTCCATATTCGGATGTCTCTGTAACATCAGACCAATCTATCGCTAGTATTGAAACGGGATCGCATGCTTTCAATCGAAGACACTAAAACTAAGTGGGAGTTTTTCCAGAAACACCACTGGGTATCTCCAGAATTTTCCCGCACTCCCGTCCTCGAGTCGTGGGAGCGTTGCATAAAGCAATGCAGCCCTTATACCTGGTCAAAACCACATATTGCCTCTGGTTTTACCTTCTCATCTCTAATGAAGCGCAACGAACATCTCATCGAATGCGCCACGACCGTACTTGAAGATACGTACGATATGCTTGGTGACGAAGACCTGGTATTGATGGTAACCGATGGCAACGGCTGTATTCTCTCCACCGTCGGGCACGACTCTATGCGACAAGAGATGCAAACGCTCGGCATAAAACAAGGCTGTTTTCTCTCCGAAGGAAAGATAGGCACAAATGCAGTCAATCTCTGTATCAACACTCATATCCCGTGTGAAGTTTTTGCTGCCGAACATTTCAATCGCCACTTGCACTCTTATGCCTCTGTAGCGGCGCCTGTTTTCGACCAATTTGGCAAATTACGCGGTACAACATGCCTTTTCAGAAAAGCGGAAAGCTATAAGAAAGAAGACTTAGTCATCATCGCGTCGAGCGCGAAAGAAGTCAGCTTGCAAATCCACATTCAGTCGGAACAAGAAAACATGAACCGCCTTACTTGTGCGCACAACGCAACGTTAGAATGCATGGATGACGGCCTTCTGGCCTGGGATGAAGAAAGCCGTATAACCATGGTAAATCACCAGTCCGAGCGTTTGTTAAACATTGAAGCCAGTCAGGTCTTGGATAAAGAAGTCTTTGCTGTTTTACGCTTCCCGCCAAATGTCCTCAATAGTATTGAGTCGGGTGCAAGCATCAACCGAAAACTCACAACGGTAGAGGTTCGTGGCGAGTTTGTTGAGGCGATCATCACCTTGCGTCCACTCAACGACGGCACACACTTATTGTTCTTGCACCCTATCGATAAAATTCGCGAACTTGCTCAACAACAAATAGGTGGCAGTGCGCGCTATACGTTCAGCACTTTGCCTGTCATTTCACGAAAAATGAAGCATGTCATTACCGTTGCAAAACGGGCCATAAAGTCCAAATCACCGATTCTAATTACAGGTGAAGAAGGTGTAGGAAAAGCCACTCTCGCCATGGCGATCCATAACGAAAGCACTTACAAAGAAGGGCCGTTCATTACGCTCAACTGCCGCTCCATCAATACAGAGCAACTGGTCAAAGAAACCCTAGGCTACGACGAAGGGCAAGGCATGCCTTCTAAGTTTGAACTCGCCCATGGCGGTACGCTCTTTTTAGAGAAGGTGGAATATCTGTCGCCCGATTTACAAGCCGTGTTACTTAAGTTGTTAAAAACTGGGCTCGTCAGCCGCAGCGACAGTTTGCGATTGATCCCCGTAGACTTTCAACTTATTACGAGCACCGCTTCAGAGATCAGCGAGTATGTCACTCAGCGCTCATTTGGTCGGCAACTTTATTATGAAATCTCCTCGAACGAGCTGCATATTCCGCCACTACGAAAGCGTAAAGAAGACATTGAATTTCTCGTCCAGCAACTTATCAGCCATTATGAACGCCGCCACAATGTGACGATCTCGATAGAGCCAGTCGCACTGGAAGCGTTGATGAATTTTCGTTGGTCAGGCAACAACTCTGAATTAAGAAATCGAACTGAGCGAATTTTGCTTAACCGCAGTTCCAACTTAATCAAGCTGAACGATATTCCTGAAGACATTAAACTGAATTCTCGCCATACCGCAGAAAATACGCCAGTAATCACGTTAGAAGAAGCCGAGAGAAGAGCGATTGTTCAGGCTTGGAATCAGTGTGATGGCAAAATGCATGATATGGCGAAAGCATTGCAAATTGGCCGCACGACCTTATGGAGAAAAATTAATAAGTTTGGGCTGCAGGAGCAAATGAAGCTGTATTAAGCCAAGAAGTGGCGTTCCTACAAAAAGTAAAACCGGCGTAAGCACGCCGGTACAGATGTACTAACGATAAGATATCGACTAAACATCGACAGACAACTGACGAATCTGCGCTTTTAGTCCCGGTAGCAGACTCGCACTGGCGCTGAATTTTCGCAACCCCACGCGAAGCAATGTTTCTGTGGCATTTGGATCGCCAGCCATCTCACCACACATACTAACCGGTATACCCGCGCGATCGCCTGCTGCACACGTGAGCTCAATGGCTTTTAGTACCGATGGTTCAAAATAGTTCACCAATTCAGCAACAGCGGCGTTACCTCGATCGGCGGCCATAACATATTGAGTCAAATCATTGGTGCCGATAGAGAAAAAGTCGACTTCTTGGGCTAACGCATCAGCATTTAATACTGCGGCTGGCACCTCAATCATAATACCAACGGGCAAATGAGTCGCATCCAAGCCGAGTTGGTTTGCTTGATGCGCCAACAGCGCTTTTACTTTTCTCACTTCTTCAACCTGAGCCACCATCGGTATCATCAATTGAATATTCGGTTGCTCGTGAAAGGCTCTCAGAATGGCTCGAAGTTGAGCGGTAAACAATGACTCATGTTGAAGACACAACCGCACCCCTCTCAAACCTAAAAATGGATTATCTTCTGCTGGCATAGGATAAGCGGCTAAAGGCTTGTCACCGCCAACATCTAGACTACGAATCGTAAGTGGCTTATCACCAAGTGCGGCAGCAATATCACGATACACTTGATATTGCGCTTCCTCAGTCGGCAACTCATCACTGTTTTGAAATAGAAACTCAGTCCGAAATAGACCAACGCCCTCAGCCCCCGATGTTAGTGCATCATCAATATCTTTCGGTCCACCAATATTGGCGAATACTGGAATATGGACACCATCACAGGTGACTGCGGCTTGCTGAGCACTCGCTAATGCACGTTGTCGGATGCTTTGCCACTCAATTTGCTGAGCTTCTAATTCCTGCTGTACGGCATCTGAAGGAGAGAACCATAAATGCCCTCGGAAGCCA
This sequence comes from Vibrio sp. 1641, assembly GCF_033339995.1. NCBI lineage: Bacteria > Pseudomonadati > Pseudomonadota > Gammaproteobacteria > Vibrionales > Vibrionaceae > Vibrio > Vibrio sp. 1641. The sequence goes on along the minus strand of NZ_JAWOVP010000006.1, from coordinate 47,897 downwards.
TCAATAGTCACCACTTGACCAGCACGCACAGCATCAAGGCAGCCCTGAGCTTTAACGATGGCAGGAATCCCCATCGCACGAGCAAGAATCGCACTGTGAGAGGTTTTCCCTCCCTCACTCAAACAGATACCAAGCACTTTCGATTTATCAAGCCCGGCCACATCAGAAGGCATCAGGTCGCGGGCCAACAAAATACTCGGTTCCTGAATGTCGATGGCATTAGGCGTTACGCCTGTCATTTCGACCATAACTTGGCGTGCGATATCATGTACATCTGCTTCGCGTTCCCGCATGTACTGACTTTCTGCCTGGCGAAACTCTTCGGCCAACGTTTGCAGTGATTCTACCCAAGCTTGCTCGGCTATCATGCCCGTTTGAATTCGCGACTCGACCGATGCCCATAATTCTGGGTCACTGAGCATCATGCTATGAGCAGCAAATATTTCCCCTTTCGGCTGCTTCGCTTGCTCCTGCAAATGTTGAACAACCACGCCTATCGCACGCTTAACCCGTTCAATTTCATCTTGTTCACTTTGGAAATCACGTTCAGGCACTGCTGGCATTTCATGAGTAAAAAGGACAGCAGGAGCAGTAGCGATACCGTCATTGACTCGAATACCAACAACAGCACCTTCAATCTGATTTGAGGCCATGCCATCGAGCAGAGTATCTGAACTTTCTTCAGGTTCGATAATGCCTTGCTCAACCGCCTCTTTTTCTCCGAAGTGCTCATAAGCTAAGGCTTCAAATGCCTTGATTGCTTCACTGGATTGAGAGCCGAGTGCGCACAGCGTGATCGTCTCTTGGCTACGAACGCCAAGTTTCGCAATGCTGTTTAAGCTTTTCGCGTTCACACGGAGCTCGCCTTTTTTCAACCATAATTGGCAGTCAAAAGGCGCGAGTGCACCAACAATGGCCGCAGCGGGACGAGCATGTAATCCATGCGGATTTTGCACTACCCAATCAAATGTCCATTCTTGCTCAAAGCTCTCTGATACTGGCGCTATCTCAGCGGATGTTAGTGGCTGATCACCAAGGTGCTCTTGTTTTACGCTTAACGCATTCTGTGCCTCTTCGACTACCGTCGATAAAGGCAGTCCGGCGGCGGCAGCCACCGACGCCGCCATGGTTCCTTCAACAATAGGTGCCGAGATAAGGGTGACATTTTCCCTCACATGATCATCAATCAGATCCAGAGCCATTTCCGTGCTAAGCAACGCGCTGCCAAGATCCATCAACACAACAACCCCTTGTTGATCTTGTACCTGCTCAATCGCTTCCATCACGGCAATGGCATCGGTTCCGATCGGGTTCTCTGGATCATCAATCCCAGCAGCAATCGCAAGCTTGGCTTTGCCTTGCGTCATTTGGGTGGCAAGTTCTGCCACCCCTTCGGCAAGTCGACGACTATGAGATACAACTACAATTCCCACCATCTTAATTACCTGCTATTGCCTGCTGTAGTGCTTTAATCATTAACAAAGAAGAGGTTGCACCGGGATCTTGGTGACCAATACTGCGTTCACCTAAATAGCTTGCTCGCCCTTTTTTCGCCAACATTTCAATCGTGGCAACCGCGTTCGTTTCTGCTAGCTCAACCATTTCATTAAGTAAGTGATCGGCGCTCATGCCATTTTCTAACGACGCCTTCACGCTAACTAAAACGGGTAACCAAACATCACACATGGTTTTATCACCCAGCTCTGCTTTACCACGAGACACCACGCCATCCACACCGCTTTTTAGTGCATCCACTAACTCTTCAAACGTTAATTGCTCTCGAGTTCCGACAGCGGCAGCCGTACGAATAAACAGCGTGCCATACAGCGGGCCACTTGCCCCACCGACACTAGAAAGCAAGGTCATACCCGTATTCTTGAGAATGCTGCCGATATTTTGGTCCGCAAATTGCGGCAGTTTTTCCGCAACTTTTTTAAAGCCACGGTTCATATTGAGACCGTGGTCGGCGTCACCAATATCACGATCAAGGTCGGTCAGAAAATCTTGATTCTCTTGATACGTTTTTGCACATAACTCTAGCCAGTGAACGATATGTTGTTTTTCAATTTGCATGTTTGCTCTCCCCTGTTACCACTTGATCGCGGCCGTATCGACAGGAGCATCAAACAGCTCCAACATCTCTTTGTCTGCCTTTAGCAACGTAATCGAAACGCCTTCCATATCGAGTGACGTACAGAAGTTACCAACCATATTACGCACGATACGGAACCCTGCTTGCTCGCAGTTATGAGCCAGACGACGGTACACTCCGTAAAGCTCTGAAGTTGGCGTACCACCCATACCATTCACCATCACGATGTAGTCGTGTTCAGCGGCGAAAGGCTCAATGCTGGATTCCACTTCATCCCATTCACCTTCGTCACGATTCCAAATACGCAATGTGCGCTGATAAGGTGTGTTTTCAGCAACTTCAGCAAACATTTCATCCACTAACGTATCGACATCGGTGTATTTCACTCGCTTGATACCTGGTTCACCATGGATACCAACACCAAACTCCACTTCATCATCTTCCAGAACAAAAGATGGTTTACCTGCTGCGGGTACAACACAAGCATTAAGCGCCACGCCAAATGAACGACAGTGGTTATTAACGCGACGAGCCAGCGCTTCACATTGCTCCAACGAATAACCTTTGTTCGCGGCAGCCCCAACTAACTTTTCAACCAATACCGTTCCAGCAACGCCACGGCGACCAGCGGTGTATAGGCTGTCTTTGACTGCAACATCGTCATCCACCAACACCGACCCAACTTTGATACCATCGGTATGAAGCAGCTCCACAGCCGTTTCAAAGTTCAACACATCACCGGTGTAGTTTTTAATGATAAACAGCACGCCCTCACCGGTATTCACTTGGTTGCCACATTCGTACATTTGATCAGGCGTAGGTGAAGTAAATACCTCTCCTGGGCAGGCGCCTGTCAGCATGCCTTTACCAATAAAACCTGCGTGCAAAGGTTCATGACCACAGCCACCACCAGAAACCAGTGCCACTTGCCCCGGAGTTTCCTCATGCCACATGTAACGAGGTTCGTAGTTCGCTTTTAGCTCAGGGCGGGACAATGCCAGGCCTTCCATTTGCTGCAATACAACATCATCAACTTGGTTAATTAACTTTTTCATCGTTCTATCTCATTCCATTTATATTTTTATGTAGGGTATGAATTCATCTTAAACAGAGAAAAAGCGTGCTCAACAAAAATCAATCTGTTTCATATTGAAACAAAAACTTCGGCATTTTTGTTTCAATATGAAACGTAAAACGACAAATTGTCCTGAATAGTGATCGTCGCCATAAAGCATGCTGATGCTTATTACTTCTGACAGTCGGTTTGACACAGAGGTCATAAAAGCATGGAACAAAACCAGAGATATCCTTCACCACTTACCACACCAAACCTAATATAAACCTTATCCCTACAATGGATATTCATTGCAGTCCAAAACACACATAAAAAAGGTTAAAGGTTTGAATTATGGACAAAATTATTATCAGCCCAAGCAAATACGTCCAAGGTGAACAAGTACTTACATCTATCGCTCACTATGTGAAAACATTGGGTGAACGTCCGTTAGTAATTGCCGATGAGTTCGTGACTAACCTGGTTGGTGATGACGTCAAGCAAAGTTTTGCTGACGAAAAGCTTCCACTCACTATGAACATTTTTGGTGGCGAATGTTCGCGCGTTGAGATTGAACGCATCACGGACATTTGTGCCACTCAGAAACACGATGTCATTGTCGGTATTGGTGGTGGTAAAACGTTAGATACAGCAAAGGCTGTTGCGTTTTACACCAAAATTCCTGTCGTGGTGGTTCCTACGATTGCCTCGACTGATGCGCCAACCTCAGCGCTTGCGGTGATATACACACCTGAAGGTGAATTTGCAGAATATTTGATGATCCCTAAAAACCCAGACATGGTCATCATGGATACGTCAGTCATCGCCAAAGCCCCTGTTCGCTTACTTGTATCGGGGATGGGCGACGCGCTTTCCACCTACTTTGAAGCTCGTGCCAACATGACTTCTGGTAAGGCAACAATGGCTGGTGGGTTAGCGACGCGTTCAGCACAAGCGCTTGCGAAACTTTGCTATGAAACCTTGCTTGAAGATGGTGTAAAAGCAAAAGCTGCGGTAGAAAATGGTGTGAGCACCAAAGCGGTAGAAAACATTATTGAAGCCAATACATACCTGAGCGGTATCGGTTTTGAAAGCAGTGGTCTAGCGGGTGCTCACGCTATTCATAACGGCCTAACTAAGCTTGAAGAGTGTCATCATCTCTATCATGGTGAGAAAGTCGCGTTCGGCACACTAGTTCAGCTGGTATTAGAAAACGCAGCGATGGAAGAGATTAATACGGTTCTTGCATTCTGCCGCTCTGTAGGTCTACCAACCAACTTATTTGATATGGGCGTTAAAGAGCTTAACCACGCTAAGTTGCGCGAGGTCGCCGAAGCCTCAACGGCCGAGGGAGAAACCATCCACAATATGCCATTCCCAGTAACGGCAGAAAATGTCTACTCTGCAATTCTAACCGCTCACCAGTTGGGTCAATAACTCACCCCCCTTAAAGTGGGCTTAAATAAAAAAGCGGCACATACTCTCGCATGTGCCGCTTGGATTTTTGCTGTTAAGCGTAATTACTCAACCGTTACCGCTTTCGCCAGGTTACGTGGTTGGTCTACGTCCGTACCTTTGATCAGTGCTACGTAGTAAGACAGCAATTGCATTGGGATGGTGTAGTAGATCGCCGCCGTGATTTCACTAACGTGAGGCATCGTGATGATCTTCATTGTTTCATCGCCTTCGAAGCCTGCGTCTGCATCTGCGAATACATACAGAAGACCGCCACGCGCACGTACTTCCTCAACGTTTGATTTTAGCTTTTCAAGTAGGTCGTTGCTTGGTGCAACCACAACAACAGGCATGTCAGCATCAATCAGCGCAAGAGGACCGTGTTTCAGTTCACCCGCCGCGTACGCTTCTGCGTGGATGTACGAGATCTCTTTCAGTTTTAGAGACGCTTCCATCGCGATTGGGTAGAACTCGCCACGGCCTAGGAACAATGTGTGGTGCTTGTCTGCAAAATCCGTTGCTAGTGCTTCAATTTCTTTCTCGAAAGAAAGTGCCGCGTTGATTTGCTTAGGAAGTGCGTGTAGCGCTTCAACAATCTCTTTTTCTTTCTCTTTGCTGATGCGACCTTGCTCTTTACCCAGTGCCGTTACCAACATAAGTAGTGCAGAAAGTTGAGTCGTGAACGCTTTGGTTGAAGCCACACCGATTTCGACACCAGCGCGAGTCATGAATGCAAAATCTGATTCACGAACCAGAGAAGAGCCTGCTACGTTACAAATGGTCATCGCCGCCATGTAACCTTTCTCTTTTGCTAGGCGAAGTGCTGCTAGGGTATCAGCGGTTTCACCAGACTGAGACAACGTGATCAATAGGCTGTTTGGACGAGTCACAAACTTGCGGTAACGGAATTCAGACGCAATTTCTACATCACAGCTAACGCCTGCAATGTCTTCAAACCAGTAACGTGCGGTCATACCTGCGTTGTAAGACGTACCACACGCCACGATTTGTACGTGTTCTACTTTGCTTAGAATGTCTGCCGCGTGCACACCGATCGCGTCTGTCACAACAGAGTCTGCCGTGATACGACCTTCCATTGTGTTGATCAACGCTTTAGGTTGCTCATAGATTTCTTTTTGCATGAAGTGACGGTATTGGCCTTTATCACCTGCATCATGCTCTGCGTTAGATTCAACAATTTCACGCTCAACTGGCTCACCCGTTGCATCAAACACAGTGACTTCACGGCGAGTAATTTCTGCTACGTCCCCTTCTTCTAGGTACATGAAACGGCGCGTAACGTTAAGTAATGCAAGTTGGTCAGACGCTAGGAAGTTTTCACCTACACCAAAACCGATCACGATCGGGCTGCCTGAACGCGCTACTACGATGCGTGAAGGATCTTTGCGATCCAACGCTACCGTGCCGTATGCGCCTTCAAGTTGTTTTGCTGTTTTTTGTACCGCTTCTAATAGCGTTTCTGAAGTACGAAGTTCCCACTCAACCATGTGTGCGATAACTTCTGTATCCGTTTGCGATTCAAACACGTAGCCACGAGATTGAAGCAGCTCACGCAGCTCTTCATGGTTTTCGATGATGCCGTTATGGACCACTGCGATATCACCAGACATGTGTGGGTGAGCATTGATTTCAGAAGGTTCACCGTGCGTCGCCCAACGAGTGTGCGCAATACCAGTTCCGCCGATCACTTTTGCTTCTTCTACTGCATCAGCCAATTCTTGTACTTTACCCAAGCGACGAACGCGCGTTAGGTTTGATTCGCCATCAACAACCGCAACGCCAGCAGAGTCGTAACCGCGGTACTCTAAGCGGCGTAGACCTTCAACCAAAATTTCTGCAACATCTCGTTGTGCTACTGCACCTACGATTCCACACATGTGTTTATCTCCGTTTGTAGTTTTGTTCTTCCCTAGCCATGATTTCAAATAGAGGCAGCAAGCAAAGGCCTTTATCCAGAGGGAAGTAAAATATGAAACTGATTACATTATTAGGCGCAAATGACTTTCACGCCATGTTGTTCAATCTGTACTTTATGCTCTGCTTGGATATCTGCATCGGTCACCAACACATCAACTTGATGCCAAGCGAGCTCTAAGTTTGGGATCTTACGGCCGATTTTTTCGGACTCGATCATTACGATCACTTCACGTGACGCTTCTGCCATTACCTTACTTAAGCCAACCAACTCATTAAATGTCGTGGTTCCACGCTCGAGATCGATGCCATCCGCACCGATGAATAGTTGGTCAAAGTCGTAAGCTCGTAATACAGATTCGGCCACTTTGCCTTGAAAGGACTCTGAGTGCGTATCCCAAGTACCGCCAGTCATCAGCAGTGTCGGTTCGCTCTCTAATTCATTTAGGGCGTTAGCAACATGCAACGAGTTGGTCATGACCACTAAGCCACGTTTGTCATTCAACTGTTGAATCAGCGCGGCAGTCGTGCTGCCACTGTCGATCACGATGCGATTATGATCGCGAATCAATGATGCTGCTGCTTTTGCTAAGCTTAACTTTCGAGTCGAAACATTAGCGCCCAATTCTTCGTGAATGACTTCCTTTGGGATAGCAATCGCACCGCCATAGCGGCGTAGAAGTTGGCCGTTTTTCTCTAAAGAAGCTAAATCCTTTCTAATCGTGACCTCTGAGGTTTCGAATTTCTGAGCAAGTTCATCAACGCTGACTTCTCCTAGTTCAGAAACCAAGTTAGAAATGGCGTGTCTTCTTAATTGAGTATTTCGTTTCGACATTTAAGTTTTGATTTTAAGTTTCGATGTGAAACTTATTATAGTCAAACCGAAACTTTTAAGTCCATTTATTTCGATCCAAAAAATTAATATTTCTCGATAAAACCTTGTCCTAAGACAATTCTTAAACAGTGATATTGGATTCATTCAGTGGTAGAATTCGCCACCGAAAAGAAAAAAAATTACAGAATTGAAGGCTATTTTTTTGCAACTTTCTGCATATAAAGTGGGATTAGTCACAAAAAGGTAACCAAAATCGCCGATCTTTTAGTCATAAAATGACTAAACTTGGTGAAAGACTTTCAGAATCTGAAGTTCTAATAATGAGACGAAAAATCGGTGGGTGACAGGTACTAAATGTCATCAAAAACGTCCTGACTTCAGAGTAAATAACCGACTTTCAAATTGTAACTATACTTACCGGAGAGTATCTTCCATGAAAAAGACCAAAATCGTATGTACGATTGGCCCTAAAACAGAATCTGTAGAGAAGCTAACTGAACTAGTTAACGCAGGCATGAACGTAATGCGCCTTAACTTCTCTCACGGTGACTACGAAGAACACGGCACTCGTATCGCGAACTTCCGTAAAGTAATGGAAGCTACTGGCAAACCACTAGCAATTCTTCTAGATACTAAAGGTCCAGAAATCCGCACTATCAAGCTAGAAGGCGGTAACGATGTTGATCTAGTAGCAGGTCAAGAATTCACTTTCACAACTGACACTTCAGTTGTAGGTAACAAAGATAAAGTTGCAGTAACTTACGCTGGTTTCGCAGCAGACCTAAACGTAGGTAACACTATCCTAGTAGACGACGGTCTAATCGAGATGGAAGTTATCTCTAAGACTGAAACTGAAGTTAAATGTAAAGTTCTTAACAACGGTGCACTAGGCGAAAACAAAGGTGTTAACCTTCCTGGCGTTTCTGTAAACCTACCTGCACTATCTGAAAAAGATAAGAACGACCTTAAATTTGGTTGTGAGCAAGGCGTTGACTTCGTAGCAGCTTCTTTCATCCGTAAAGCGTCTGACGTTCAAGAAATCCGTGAAGTACTTGCTGCAAACGGCGGCGAGAACATCCACATCATCTCTAAGATCGAAAACCAAGAAGGTGTTGATAACTTCGACGAGATCCTAGAGCTTTCTGACGGCATCATGGTTGCTCGTGGTGACCTAGGTGTTGAAATCCCAGCTGAAGAAGTAATCTTCGCTCAGAAAATGATGATCGAGAAGTGTAACCGTGCACGTAAGATGGTTATCACTGCAACTCAAATGCTTGATTCTATGATCAACAACCCACGTCCTACTCGTGCGGAAGCAGGCGACGTTGCTAACGCAGTAATGGACGGTACTGACGCAGTAATGCTTTCTGGTGAAACGGCGAAAGGTAAATACCCTGTTGAAGCGGTAACTATCATGGCTCAAATCGCGAACCGTACTGACTCAGCGCTAAAAGCTGAACTAGGTTCTCGTCTAGACAGCCCACGTCTACGCATCACTGAAGCAGTATGTAAAGGCGCTGTAGACACAGCTGAGAAACTAGCTGCTCCACTTATCGTTGTTGCAACTGAAGGCGGTAAGTCTGCACGTTCAGTACGTAAGTACTTCCCAACTGCAAACATTCTAGCGCTAACAACTAACAAGAAAACTGCTGCACAGCTAGTTCTAACTAAAGGTGTTACTCCTGTAGTTGTTGATTCAATCGAAAGCACTGACGCATTCTACGTAGCGGGTAAAGAACTTGCTCTAGAATCAGGTCTAGGTAACAAAGGCGATATCGTTGTTATGGTTTCTGGCGCTCTAGTTGCTTCAGGTACTACGAACACAGCTTCTGTACACGTGCTATAAGACTGAACTTTTAACACTTCAGTTTCTTGAGAAGGAGGGCTTATGCCCTCCTTTTTTATATGGCTTTCTTGCTCTCATAATAGGCTAATTGTATTATTTACCTCTATCAGAATTTCGTACTGTTTAATTTTATCGTCACGATTAAAGTTTCTATGAGGTGTATGTGTCTAGTCCCACTCTTACCGACAAAGTATTAAGAATGATCCGTCAGGATATTCTCGATGGCGAGCTTAAACCAGGTCAAAAACTCGTGGTTGCCGAACTCAAAGAGAAGTACAACGTAGGAGCGTCACCCATTCGAGAAGCATTGGTGCAATTATCTTGGAGCAAATACGTCAAACTCGAGCCGCAAAAAGGCTGCTGGGTTGCACCTGTATGTAAAGATGAGTTACATGACTTGTACGAAAGCCTGCAAATGGTCTCCGCATGCTTACTCAGTAAGGCAATTATGATTGGCGATGAAAAATGGGAACTGGATGTACTAACTGCTTATCACAAGTTATCCCGAGTAAAACCTGGCGAAAGCTTTTGTTGGAGGGAATGGGAAGAGCGCCAAAATCAGTTTCTTACTGCGCTGTTTGAAGGTGCTGGCTCTGTCAATATGTTTGGTTTTTTCCGCGATCTACTCACGCAAATTAAACGCTACCAATACTTCGCGATGCAGATTTTAGGCACAGGGAACCCTGGGCACTGTAATCTCGATGAGCAAGAAATACTGATGAAGGCATCGCTAGACAAAAAGAGTCGGGATGCTTTAGGTTATCTAGAGCGTTATTTGAGACAGTCAATACAGTGTATCGAAGCCGCCATCGACAACCAATGTCGCATACTGGCTAGCGAATAACGCTGAGACTAAAAAGCGGGGGTCTATCCCCGTTTTTTCGTTTTTGTAAAAGCACTAAGCAATATCATCATAACTATGACATAGCGATACGCAGTTACGCCCTGCACTTTTTGACTCATACAAAGCAATATCAGCACATTTATACGTTCTTGTACGATCAGAGGTTAAATCACTATACCCAGCACTGACAGTAATGCCTCTATCACTACGCATTTGAACCGCGACACGTAGCCTGTTCAATACAATTTCAGCCTCTTCTAGTGTTGTATGCGGCATAATCACTGCAAATTCCTCACCACCGACACGAGATACAAAGTCTGTGCTGCGGACTTCTTCTAGGAGGGTTTCTGCGACACTACAAATCACCTTGTCTCCTTCGTCGTGGCCAAGCTCGTCATTAATACGTTTAAAGTGGTCAATATCAAACAACGCCAAACAAGCAGGAGGGCTATCAGGATAGCGTTCAATAATCCCCGCATATTGCGCCAATTGCTCTTCAAATTTTCGGCGGTTCCACAACCCCGTCAAGCCATCTTTTTCGCTTAGGTTTCGTAATTTTTCTTCTAACTCTTTTTGCCCAGAGATATCCACCAGCGACGTAATGTAATAACTCACTTTACCTGATTTGGTTAAATTCGCCTGAATACGCATTATTGCGGTAAAGACTTGATTAAACTTAGTTCGACAACGAATCTCCCCTTCCCATACGTGTTCACTCTTCAGTGTTTTCCAGATACTCAGGTTTGCTTCGAGATCTTCAGGTAAGAGAATTAAATGATGTGCACTCCAACCTTGGGCATGCTTGGTTGAGTAACCCATCATGTTTTCAAACTCTTGATTAACCATGATGATTCTATGCGAAGCATCCGAGATCATCACCGCAGTCATACCATCAAGAGCAGCTCGAGCCAACTTCGATTCCATACTATGACGCCGATAATGCAGAGCAAGGGCTGCCGTCGGCAAAGTGAAGCCGAGCACCAAACTTAGAACAAAAAACGCTTCTTGGATTAAGTCATCAATATCCCTCTGAGCTCGGGATAATAACTGCTCATTGGTAAGATCAATAACCAGATGAAGAGGTTCGCTAGAAACAAACTGGATGGTGCGATACGCGACCAAATTCGAACCATTGTAAGCATAGCCCGAATCTTTTGAATTTAAACTACGCCAAATGTTTGGGTACATCCGGCCAAAATTAAATTGAGAGCGAGCGGGAATTATATGGCCATACAAACGAGCTGATTTAGGGCTATCAATGTAAAATCCGTCACTCTTAATCAGCTCAATATGGAAATCAAGCACTGACGAATAGTTGAGTCGAGAGGATAAATAGTCAATATCAACATTAAGCACAAGATACCCTTCGCGCTTTCCGTTAAGCGAAATAGGCATCAAAATACGCAGTGACGGGCTATAGGGATAGACTAACTCGCCATATTCTCGTTCTAAACCTATCCCCCACGAAGCGATTTCGCCATCGTCTAAGTTCTTAGCGAATTGAAAGTAATCTCGCTCTGACTTATTTTGCAATTTGATCGCGGGCAACGCAGCGCCTGTTTCAATCTCATAATTAATCCTCACTTTTTCTCGACCAGAAACATCAAGAAAGCGAATTTGCTTATACAACTTTTGATTGATTGCGACCGAGATCCACATGTCTTCTAAGATGGAACGGTTCACCCGGTTAGGTTGGCGCAGATATTCATACAGACTTTGGCTGTGACCAAGTAGGTCACTGATCGTTTCGATTTGATCCTGAATATTGCTGTATTCACGGCCAGTATAGGCCAATTGATGTACCGCTTCTTGAGCGGTGTTCTCAACATTGTTTTCTAACAACGTCAGATATTTCTGATAGTAGTAAGCGGCAGTGAGTGCACTAAAAAATAGTGCTGTCGCCAATAAGGTGCCGACTCGCTTAGGTACTTTCACACGTCTAATGCCTATCATGCTTACTAAAACGACAATTATATCATTAATTGTTATTTTCTAAACAAAAAAGCCACTTAGATTAAGTGGCTTTTCTATATGCAATCAGAGAGTTAAGGTTTGAGAGCTCGCTCTCCTCGCGCAATGCCAACGACACCACTACGAGCAACTTCGACAACTTCGGTCACTTCGGATATCGCTTGAATGAAGGCATCTAGCTTTTCACTCGTACCCGCAAGTTGTACGGTGTATTGGGAAGCCGTGACATCCACGATCTGGCCACGAAAGATGTCTGCCGTCCGCTTCACTTCTGCTCGCGCAAAACCACTGGCTTTCACTTTCACCATCATCAGTTCACGCTCAATGTGCTCATACTCGGTGACTTCTTGCACTTTCAGCACATCGATCAATTTGTGTAACTGCTTCTGAATTTGTTCCAACTGCATCTCATCAGATGTCGTGGTAATGTTCATTCGCGACAGGGTTTCATCATCAGTCGGTGATACCGTCAAAGATTCAATGTTGTAACCACGTTGAGAGAACAAACCAACAACACGAGACAACGCACCCGGTTGGTTTTCCAATAGCAATGAAATAATGTGTCTCATATTAAGTTCTCTCCGTTTTGCTTAGCCACATTTTATCCATACCCTCACCTTTGATTTGCATCGGGTATACGTGTTCGGTTTCGTCTACGTTGATGTCCACAAACACCAGACGATCTTTCATATCCAACGCTTTTTGTAGCCCTTCTTCGAGCTGATCAGGCGTTTCGATACGAATACCGACGTGACCATAAGCTTCTGCAATCGCTGCAAAGTCAGGAACAGAACTCATGTAAGAATTAGAGTGACGACCTTGATAAATAATGTCTTGCCACTGTTTTACCATGCCTAAGAATCGGTTGTTCAGGTTGATGATCTTCACTGGAATGTCGTATTGCATGGCTGTCGACAATTCTTGAATATTCATCTGAATACTGCCGTCACCAGTCACAACCACGACCTCTTCTTGTGGCATGGCAAACTTCACGCCCATGCCAGCCGGAAGACCAAATCCCATGGTGCCAAGACCACCAGAGTTTATCCAACGGCGCGGCTTATTGAATGGGTAGTACAGTGCCGCAAACATCTGATGCTGGCCCACATCAGACGCCACATACGCGTCGCCATTAGTTAGCTTGTGCAGCGTTTCAATTACTTGCTGTGGCTTGATTCGTTCTGGAGACGTTTCATAAGACAAGCAGTTGCGGTCACGCCATACTTGAATGTCATCCCACCATGCAGTGATAGCATCTTGATCATTTCCACTACCTTGCTCTGCAAGCAGCCCGAGCATGGTTGTCAGCACTTTTTCCGCAGAACCTACGATCGGCAAATCCACTTTCACGTTTTTCGAGATCGATGACGGATCGATATCAATATGCATCACTTTTGCGTTTGGGCAGTACTTTTCAAGGTTGTTGGTTGTACGGTCATCAAAACGCACACCGATACCAAAAATAAGATCCGCTTCATGCATTGCCATATTAGCTTCGTAAGTGCCGTGCATACCCAACATGCCCAGTGAGTTTTTATGTGTACCCGGGAATGCCCCCAAGCCCATCAAAGTACTCACAACGGGTAGGTTCAGTTTGTCGGAAAGCTCTAAAATATGTTCATGAGCGCCAGAAATCACCGCACCACCACCGATATAAAGCACTGGTTTTTTCGCTTCTAATAGCGATTTAAGCGCTTTTTTAATCTGGCCTTTATGGCCCGAAGTTGTCGGCTTGTAAGAGCGCATTGAAAGCGTTTCTGGATATTGATAAGGCAGTTTGATTTGCGGGTTCATTACATCTTTTGGCAAATCAATCACAACTGGACCAGGTCGACCTGTAGTCGCGATATAAAACGCTTTTTTGATTGTTTCAGGAATATCTTCCGCTTTTTTTACTAAAAAGCTGTGTTTGACCACTGGGCGGGAGACACCGACGATGTCACACTCTTGGAAAGCATCATTACCAATTAGGCTATTCGGTACGTTACCCGAGATAACGATCATTGGGATAGAGTCCATATACGCTGTTGCAATACCCGTAATGGTATTGGTCGCGCCCGGCCCCGAGCACACAAGTACGACACCCGGTTTACCGGTAGCTCGAGCGTAACCATCTGCCATATGAGTGGCGGCTTGCTCATGCCTTACAAGTACGTGTTTGATTTGATCGGTTTTGGCATGCAGTGCATCGTAGATATCCAAAACAGAGCCACCTGGGTAGCCAAAGATCTGCTCTACGTGCTCTTCTATCAGAGATTGAACCACCATCTCTGCGCCTGACAACATTGCTGTCATAATTGCTCTCCTTAGCCAGTTTCCTCACCGTAAGGTCAACGGATTGGTCTGGTTTTACATAGTCTAGGTCTTATTCGTAGCCTAATCGAAATACTTCCACGTTTTCGGCTATGTCTTGCGTTCGTCATAACATCCCGCAAGGTTACCCAACAAATGTAACGTTTTATTATCAAAGGGTCTAATGAGAGATTGGTCTACTTTTTAAACAAGATACTAGTAATTAGAATGTTAGTAGGAATAGCAGCCACACATCTCCTATTTCACAGTACAACCTAAAAAGTTAACGCTCAAAAAAAGAACATTATTTCATAAGCTTTTAGCTACAGGGTGCGAAATAGCGTTATTTGACGAGCAGAACAGAAAAAATCAATACAAACAAAAATCCCCAGCAATGCGCGATCACATCACTGGGATTTTTTCATCAATATAAAATCTAAGTCAGCTTAAGTTACTTTTTATCCGACTTTTCCTTATACATTTCTTCAATTTCATCTTGGTATTTGTCATTGATGACTTTACGACGAAGTTTTTGAGTTGGCGTTAACTCACCATCATCCATAGAGAAAGCTCTTGGTAACAATTTAAATTTCTTCACTTGTTCAAACTTTGCCAACTCTTTTTGAAGATCGTTCACACGCTTCTCAAGCATTTCGACCACCTGGTGGTGCTTAATCAACTCAACGCGATCGTGATATTTGATATTCAGCTCTTTCGCGTACTCTTCTAGCGAGTCATAACAAGGCACGATAAGCGCAGAAACAAACTTACGAGTATCCGCAATGACTGCTATTTGCTCGATAAAGTGGTCTTTACCAATCGCACCTTCAATCATTTGTGGAGCGATGTATTTACCACCTGAAGTTTTCATCAACTCTTTGATACGATCGGTGATGAACAAGTTGCCATTTTCATCAATGTAACCAGCGTCGCCCGTTTTTAGGAAACCGTGCTCATCAAAGGTCTTTTCCGTCTCTTCTGGCATTTTGTAATAGCCACGCATCACCATTGGACCACGAACCAGAATCTCGTTGTTTTCGCCAATCTTAACCTGTGCGCCAGGCATCGACATACCAATAGAGTCGGGGTTAAAACATTTATCATCCCAACACGATACTGTCGCCGTGGTTTCAGTCATGCCGTAGCCCAACTTAACGTTGATACCAATCGCATGGAAGAATCGACCGATGGTTTCATCCAGCTTTGCACCACCACAAGGCATAAAGTTGATTTGCCCGCCAAGTAGCGCACGCAGTTTGCTCAGAACCAACTTATCCGCCAAAGCGTATGACTTACGCAGCAAGAGCGATGGCTGACGTTTTTCTTGATGACAAGCGGCCATTTTTGCGCCCATGTTGACTGCCCAAGTAAACATGATCTTACGATGAATCGGCGCGCGAGACACTTTCTCGTGAATCGCAGAGAAGATCTTCTCATAGAAACGCGGTACGGCACACATCACGGTAGGTCGCACCTGGCTCAGTGCATCACGTACTTGCATGGTGTCTTGCAAATAGCAGTTGGTCGCCCCTTTGTACAATACATAAAAGGTCCAAGCGCGCTCAAATACGTGTGACAACGGAAGGAAACATAATGACACGTCACTTTGAGAAAGGCTCAAGCGCTGATCGTGCCCTTCCAATTGCGCCGCAATGTTTGCGTAGTCCAACATAACGCCTTTTGGCTGGCCTGTTGTACCCGAGGTGTAGATCAGCGTGAGTAGATCATCTTCTTTTGCCTGATCTAAACGCGCGTCCAATTCAACTTGATATGTAGCGTCGCCTTTGGCAACAAATGCTTGCCAAGAGATAACGAAATCATGATCGCCAAGTTCTATATCATCAGACATCGCAACAATGAGCTCTAACTGTTCGCACTGGTCGAAAATGCTCACTGCTGCATCAAATTGAGGCTGTTCACCAACAAACAGAACTTTGACGTCTGCATTGTTAATGATGTACGCCGACTGGGCGGCAGTATTGGTTGGGTAAATAGGTACTGTCACGCTGCGTAATTGCAGTGCTGCGATATCAGCGATCGTCCATTGCGGCATGTTGTTCGAGAAAATGCCGATCTTATCTTGGACTCCTAATCCCTGAGCCAAAAGTGCAAGTGATAAAGCATCAACTTGCTGACCAAATTGCGTCCACGTAATACCTTGCCACTCCTCACCCACTTTATGCTTGAGTGCAACGCGTGTACCACCGTTCGCAATTTGTTCACGAATACGTTTAACGATATGAAAATCTAACTTGGCCATTCTTTTACTTACCTTTTGGCTTACAGGCGTAAGCTAATTGAGCGAACAAGTGTACTCACGGCTTGCTAAAACGCAACTGACCAGTATCAAACTTATCACTAATAAGAGACAACTATCACTTATACGTCGCGAACGTACCTCAAATTGCTGAATGATTACTCTATTTAACTTACTGTTTCGATTGTTGATTACGAAAACAAAAAGCCCCGAGAGACAAAAATCGCTCGGGGACCAATGAATTGTAAAAATTGATGATTACCAATATGGTCTAATCGAGAAGACCAAACGTCATCTTATTTTGCGGCAACGACTTCACCACAAGTGATCATCAGTTGATCGCGCAGCCAAATGTGGCCTTTATCTTTTTCGCTTGATTCATGCCAGCTTAAGAAGCCGCTGATTTCTTTGTTCGCAAATGGGAAATCAAGAATTTGCAGTTGATCGCTGTTTACCGCATTTTCCGCCATCCAACGTGGTGCAATAGTCACAAGCTCAGATTGACCCACCACGTATAGTAGGTTGCTTAAACTAGAACCTTCATACGCCGCTTGGCAATCCAGTTCACGGTACGCTTGCTCTGAGAAACTACGTTGGCCATGCACTTTCGATAACTTCGCATGCTTTTCGTTAAGCAGTTGCTCAGCCGTCACACCACCTTGAATGCGTGGGTGGGTTTTTGATGCGATAACCACTAATTCATCTTTGAAGATTTCAGTACTTGAGAAACCTTGCTCATCAAAACGAGCGTAGTCGATCACGAAATCAATTTCTTGGTAGCGCATACGCTCAGACAACAAACGGTCAAATTCTGCATCTAGATGAAGCTGAACGTTTGGTGCTTGTTGATTCACTTTTGCCATGATCTTCGGAGCAAAACGCATGTCACAAGGGCTGCAAATCGCAAGCTTGAATAAGCGAGTCGAAGATTCTGGTTGGAATACAGAGCTAGGAAGTTCATTGCGAATCAGCTGTAGTGCTTGGCGAATAGGGCCAAACAGTTGACGAGCTCGTTGCGTAGGCTGAATACCACGGCCTTGGCGCATGAATAGCTCGTCGTTAAACATCACTTTTAAGCGTGCCACGGCGTTACTTACCGCCGGTTGAGACATGCCTAGGTTATGTGCTGCACGAGTAATATTTTGCTCTTGCATTACAGCATCAAATACAGTCAGTAGGTTTAAATCTACACCACGCAAAGTGCTTTCCATACGGTAGCTAGCAATTGCGCTCATCGCGTCTTTCTTCTCTAACATTGAGTGCGCCTCTTTTGTAATCGTCAACTTTGTTCATTAAATTCATAACGAATAGAATCCCATCTCGCACAAAAGACGGCGG
This sequence comes from Vibrio sp. 1641, assembly GCF_033339995.1. Taxonomy (NCBI): domain Bacteria; kingdom Pseudomonadati; phylum Pseudomonadota; class Gammaproteobacteria; order Vibrionales; family Vibrionaceae; genus Vibrio; species Vibrio sp. 1641. The sequence goes on along the minus strand of NZ_JAWOVP010000006.1, from coordinate 29,978 downwards.
CTGGATTCGAATCATTTTACGAATAGATAACCTAACTTTTTATTATATTTATCGTCCGGATACTTCCGGCTCGAACTGTACTATCAACTAATCGATTGCGGTTTCGCAACTAGATTGATATTTAATCAGTAAATTTTAGCCAATTAGGTATTTATTCTTTAAATAACAAAAGCTTGATAAAAACATAAAAAACTATAAAACACGTAAAAATGCATTCTTTGAGGACGTATTTAGCAAATTGATAGGACAGGCGGTTAACACAAGCATGCATTTAGCTCGGTTATTGGTTGGGATAGGAACAACATATAGCAGCTATATCTCTGATTGAATTTTGCACTTATCAGTCAAATTATCAGCAAATACACACTGAATAGAAATGAGAGAGGAAGAATAAAAATGCAGCCTTCCAAACAGAAAGGCTGCAACAAAATCGTGTCAAAAATGGAAGGAACAATGTACTTAGAACAACGTACTTAAATGTTCGACACGTAACTTGGAAAATCAACCTGCTCCCACAGCTGTCTGGATAACTCTGCTTTTGAATCCCATGCACCTTGCAGTACCCAATGAACAATAGCCTGAGCAACATCTGGGTATTTCACACTTTCGGCTTGTTGCTCCTTTAGCCACTGGCGTACTGCGGAAATGTCTAAGCTCTCCATCGACATCGCAAGCCCTAAATCTTCTAAGGTCGCAACATTGCTCTGCTGCTCGAATTGACCCGCGAGTGGCTTTAGTAACAATTTTTTCCCCAAAGACAAGGCTTCTGAAGGAAGCTCAAACCCACCATTAGCAATGACACCACTACAGCGATGCAAATGATGCTGGAAGTTGCTGTGGCATAAAGGGCGCAGTTCTATGTTTTCTACCTGCTCACATTCGATCACATCCGGGTGATAACAGATAAACGCTTGTTGATTAAAGTGGAACAATAAGTCCGAGATATCTTCAATCGATTCGAACGGTAGATACACCAACACGAAGTCGTCGTTTTCTGCTTGGCTATCGACGGTATGCACTATCGGTGGTAACAAAGGTTGATCAAAATGATGCCAATGCAAACCAAGGTGGTGTTGAGAAGGCGCAAAGTATTCAATGACGGATTTATCTAACCAACTTGCTCCCTTTAGTGGCACCGGATAACGGAAAGCATTTTGGTGGCTGATACCAATAGAAGGTTTATTTTGTTGTCTCGCTGCCCACGCTGTCACAGGTTCGAAATCATTAATGATAAGATCGTAGGACGACAGATCGAGTTGCTTAACTTCTTTGAAAAACTGCACCAAATTGTTATTCAATGCTGTTTTCGCGTAGTTTACAGAGCCTTTTTCGGTAATAAAGGTGAAGCCTCGGCGAGTCTGGTAATCGCCAAATGCTTCCATTGAAAAATATTTTTCCGGCGCTCGCCCAGAAAACAAAAAGTCGACCTCAACATCGTGCTCTTTAAACGCATGACTCATCGCCCTTGCGCGTGCAATATGTCCGTTTCCTGTCCCTTGAACACCGTACAAGATTTTCATCAATTAGCCTCCCAACATCGCAATCGCTAATCCACCACAAAGACTGCCAAGCAGTGCACCAATGATGACATCGGTAAAAAAGTGCACACCCAATAAGATTCGCGCGGTTCCGATTAAACTTGCCCAAAAGAATGCAGCAACGCCTAGGCTCGGATAGAAATGGTCAATCAGCGTCGCCATGACAAACGCAGCGGCAGTGTGTCCTGAAGGAAGACTATAGCGATCAGAGGGGGTAATAAAAGCAGGAAGGAGTGCATTAAGCTCTTCAGGGCGACGACGCTTAAAACTATTTTTCAGCGTCCAATAAATTGGTAGCTCGATAGCAAAAGCAAGTAAACCCGCCAGTAAAAACCAGACTCCTTGCTCCTTATCTAAATACCAAGCTAATAACCCCAACACCAAGTAAAGATGCCCGTCACCACTGTGGGAAACTCCTTTACTGATATTGGCGACTTGTTGATTAAAACGGTGCTTAAGACAAACACTAGAGAGCGCTAAATCAAACTTAGCAATGGTTGCAATTGGCTGTGTAATTGTCTCTATGGTTCGCATGTGACCTTTCCTTACTTTGACAACGCCTTTCTGTGAAAAGTAGGAGGTTTAGGTGACAACAGCATGACGGGAGTTTGGACAATTAATGACAAAGGCCAAATTAAGGTGCGCCCAACAATTTATCTATTGGGCATAACCATAAAAATAGAACATTAAGAAGGGTTTGATAGTTGCGGTTGAGGGGTGTCTATATACCAGACTTTTCTCTTCTTGCGGCAGGCGCGCAAAGAGCCCGTCGTCATGTCGCCATCTTTTGTAAGCTCATAGCTCAGTGAGCGGCAAGTATAGTTTCCCGACAGTTCATGCTCTATACTCGTTTGCTCCGTTTTACTCGAGTTAGGCTCTAGTAAAGGGTTAGGCTGTGTAGATAAAATGTCACGATTTATCACATTGCTGCGCGCATAATCCTTATGGACATAACCTTTTATCACTCCTTTCTGTTCAACGAGAAACCAAGGTTGATCAACTACTTTTGCTAGCACATTAAAGACTTCCCCTTTCGATAATACGCCAAGCTTTTCCCCTTCAAGACTCGGTTTGGAGCGTAGGTTTAATGTGGTCTTAGAGCGGTAAGAAACATCCATAAACTCTACTGGGTTTGAAGTATCGACACCTTCAGTGGTTGGTCGGAAAACTTCCGCTTGCTGTTTCTCACTAGGTTGAACGCGGATCTTCCACCAAGAATACGTTTCCGGATCTTTACCTTTAAACTTATTTCGGCTGTCAGACTCAAGGGCAACAAGCATCTGATTCAAGAACGATTCGCGTCCCTCATAACTCAAAAATCGATCCATTTGATCATTGATAACCATGACGCTCTGCGAGTGATCATTCATAACAACGGGGGAAGCCACTTCCACATAGGTCTGCGATTGAAACAGCTGACAACCCGACAAGCTGACCAGAGTAAATACTATGGCTGAACGTCCAAATTGTTTTGTTAACCTCATTCTTTCCCTAACCCTTATTTCTTTTACCTAGTGCAACTGCACTACTATAAATGGTCATTCAAAACTTTTGCCAAACAATTCGGACCTTTGTGTGACAAGTCGCAATCCCGATGCTTGTTTTGGTAATGAAACGTCGCAAACTTGATGAGAACTTACTTCTTCTGGCACGTTTCTATCGCATCATGTCGTTTCACTTAGTGCATCATTTTTTTCAAGCAAACGAAAAGACTCATCCGATATGAATAAAAAATCGACTTTAGGGTTGACGCGCTTCATGGAGTGCGGTACTAATTTGTTAACTTAATTATGTGGAAAGCTTAACAACTATGTCAGCTCATTTTTCTATCCTGCTTAGCCTCCTCCTGATCGTGACCAGTTCGCGCGGGTAGGCTGTGGAAGAAAAATAACCACACCAATTTCTAAGAACCCGCATGAGAATGCGGGTTTTTTTATATCTAAATACTGGAAGTAAACGATTCACTTGCGCGAAAGTGCAGAAATCAGGAAGGAAGCAAACATGAACGATCAGGTCATTATATTCGACACCACATTGCGTGATGGCGAGCAAGCGTTGTCAGCAAGCTTGACGGTTAAAGAAAAACTGCAGATTGCCTATGCGCTGGAAAGACTCGGCGTTGATGTTATCGAAGCTGGCTTCCCAATCTCTTCACCAGGTGATTTCGAGTCTGTACAAACTATCGCAAAAAACATAAAAAACAGTCGAGTTTGTGCCCTTTCGCGTGCCGTTGCGAAAGACATTGATGCTGCCGCTGAAGCCTTAAAAGTGGCCGACCAATTCCGTATCCACACGTTTTTAGCCACTTCCACCATTCACGTAGAAGACAAACTACGCCGCAGCTACGACGATGTACTAGAAATGGCAGTCAACGCCGTTAAACATGCACGTAACTACACTGATGATGTCGAGTTTTCTTGTGAAGATGCTGGTCGTACTCCAATCGACAACCTATGTCGCATGGTAGAAGCCGCCATCAATGCAGGTGCGAGTACAATCAACATTCCAGATACCGTTGGCTACACCGTACCAAGTGAGTTTGGTGGGATTATTGAAACTCTATTTAACCGCGTTCCGAACATTGATAAAGCGATCATCTCCGTTCACTGTCACGACGATTTGGGGATGTCAGTTGCCAACTCTATTGCCGCCGTTCAAGCTGGCGCACGTCAGATAGAAGGCACGATCAATGGCATTGGAGAGCGAGCGGGTAACTGTTCACTTGAAGAGATCGCAATGATCATCAAGACTCGTCAAGAGTTTTTGGGCGTTCACACTGGCATTAAGCATGATGAAATTCACCGCACCAGTAAGTTGGTTAGCCAGCTATGCAATATGCCTATTCAAAGCAACAAAGCAATTGTGGGTGCAAATGCGTTTAGCCACTCTTCAGGCATCCACCAAGATGGCATGTTGAAGAATAAGAATACCTACGAAATCATGACCCCTGAGTCTATTGGCCTAAAAAACCAAGCTCTGAACCTAACCAGCCGCAGCGGTCGCGCTGCCGTGAAGAGCCATATGGACACCATGGGTTACAACGAAGACGAGTACAACCTAGACGCACTGTATGCGGATTTCTTGAAACTTGCTGACCGCAAAGGCCAAGTGTTCGATTACGACCTAGAAGCCCTAATGCACTTCTCGAACTTGCGTGAAGAAGATGACTTCTACAAATTGAGCTACCTAAGCGTGCAGTCTGGCAGCGTAATGGCTACCACCAGCATCAAAATGCAATGCGGTGATGAAGAAATGTGTGAAGCAGCGGTCGGTAATGGCCCAGTTGATGCGCTATACCAATGTATCTACCGCGTGACAGGCTACGACATCGTTCTGGATAAATTCGACCTAACCGCGAAAGGTGAAGGTGAAGATGGTTTGGGTCAAGCAGACATCATTGCCAACTACAAAGGTCGCAAATACCACGGTACGGGTGTTTCCACCGACATCGTTGAGGCTTCCGGCCAAGCATTATTGCACGTTATTAACAGCATTCATCGTGCAGATAAAATCGAAGAAATGAAGCAGAAAAAGATTGCGACTGTGTAATAACAACCGGGCTACACGGCTCAGGAAAGAACACGCTCGTTGAAATAATTAAGCTCAAAATTAGAAAACTTAAAGGATTAACATGACAGACAAATCGTACAAAATTGCCGTCCTACCCGGTGACGGCATTGGCCCGGAAGTAATGGCGCAGGCACATAAAGTATTGGATGCAATCGAAAAGAAACATGGTATTGCGTTTGAGCGTGACGAGCATGATGTAGGTGGTATCGCGATCGACAATCACGGTTGTCCACTTCCAGAGAGCACAATAAAAGCATGTGAAGAGTCTGATGCAGTCCTATTCGGCTCGGTTGGCGGCCCTAAGTGGGAGCACTTACCACCAAACGACCAACCTGAACGCGGTGCCCTACTTCCACTACGCAAACACTTCCAACTGTTCTGTAACTTACGTCCAGCGCAAATTCACTCAGGTCTTGAAGCTTTCTCACCGTTACGTGCAGACATCTCGGGTCGCGGCTTTGACATCGTGGTAGTCCGTGAACTGACGGGTGGTATCTACTTCGGCCAACCGAAAGGTCGTGAAGGTGAAGGCGCAACAGAAAAAGCATTTGATACTGAGGTGTACCACCGCTTTGAGATCGAACGTATTGCAAAAATCGCTTTTGACTCTGCTCGTCTACGTCGCAAGAAAGTGTGCTCTATCGACAAAGCGAACGTTCTACAAAGCTCTATCTTATGGCGTGAAGTAGTCGAAGAAATCGCAAAAGACTACCCAGATGTCGAGTTGTCACACATGTACATTGATAACGCGACTATGCAGCTTATCAAAGACCCTGCTCAGTTCGACGTAATGCTGTGTTCAAACATCTTCGGCGACATCATTTCTGATGAATGTGCGATGATCACAGGCTCTATGGGTATGTTGCCATCAGCAAGTCTAAACGAAAGCAAATTCGGTCTGTACGAGCCAGCAGGTGGCAGTGCACCCGATATCGCAGGTAAGAATATTGCTAACCCTGTGGCGCAAATCCTATCAGCAGCACTGATGCTGCGTTACAGCCTAGGTGAAGAAACTGCGGCGCAAGACATTGAAGACGCAGTATCAAAAGCACTTTCAGCTGGGGAGCTAACGGGCGATCTTGCTGGTGACAACCCTGCGCTTACAACATCTGAGATGGGCGATAAGATCGCTGAGTACATCTTAAACTCGTAATACAGAACAGATTCATAATAAATACTAAATCCTCTATCCACCAATGACTTACCTCTAAGTCATTGGTGCTAAAACAAAGCAACAAGGATAACGAGGAAAGGAAGCAAACAATGGGCAAAACACTATACGAAAAAGTCTACGACGCACACGTTGCCGTCGCAGCAGAAGGGGAAAACCCAATCTTGTACATCGACCGTCACTTGGTACATGAAGTGACGTCTCCGCAAGCATTTGACGGCTTGCGTGAAAAAGGTCGTAAGGTGCGTCAGGTCAGCAAAACTTTTGCCACCATGGACCACAACGTTTCAACAACCACCAAAGACATCAACGCATCCGGTGAGATGGCTCGTATCCAGATGGAAACGCTATCGAAAAACTGTGAAGAGTTTGGTGTTACGCTTTACGACATTAACCATAAATATCAAGGTATTGTGCACGTTATGGGCCCAGAGCTTGGTATTACCCTACCGGGCATGACCATTGTTTGTGGTGACTCGCACACTGCTACACACGGTGCGTTCGGCTCGCTAGCTTTTGGTATTGGAACATCTGAAGTTGAGCACGTATTAGCAACTCAAACGCTAAAACAAGCGCGCGCTAAAACGATGAAGATCGAAGTGAAAGGCAAAGTGGCTCCGGGCATTACTGCGAAAGACATTGTGCTAGCCATCATCGGTGAAACGACAGCAGCAGGCGGTACAGGCTACGTAGTTGAATTCTGTGGTGAAGCGATCACTGACCTTTCAATGGAAGGCCGCATGACCGTATGTAATATGGCGATAGAGCTAGGTGCGAAAGCCGGTTTGATTGCGCCAGATGAAACCACGTTCGAATACATCAAAGGCCGTAAATTCTCACCTCAAGGTGCCGACTTTGATGCAGCAGTAGAATACTGGAAGACATTAAAAACTGACGATGATGCTCAGTTTGATGCAGTCGTGACACTAAACGCAGCGGATATCAGACCACAAGTCACTTGGGGTACTAACCCAGGCCAAGTGATCGCAGTAGATCAACCTATCCCAGCACCAGAAAGCTTTGCCGACCCAGTAGAAAAAGCATCGGCAGAAAAAGCATTGGCTTACATGGGCCTAGAGGCAGGCAAGTCATTGTCTGATTACAACGTCGATAAAGTCTTCGTTGGTTCTTGTACTAACTCACGTATCGAAGACATGCGCGCAGCCGCTGAAGTAGCGAAAGGTCGCAAAGTCGCGCCTCACGTTCAAGCGCTGATCGTTCCTGGCTCTGAGCAAGTAAAAGCGCAAGCAGAAGCGGAAGGCTTGGACGTTATCTTTAAAGAAGCGGGCTTTGAGTGGCGCCTACCAGGTTGCTCGATGTGTCTAGCAATGAACAATGACCGTTTGGGCCCACATGAACGTTGTGCGTCTACTTCAAACCGTAACTTTGAAGGCCGCCAAGGTCGTGATGGCCGTACCCACCTAGTGAGCCCTGCGATGGCAGCGGCAGCAGCAATTGCTGGTCACTTTGTAGATATTCGTGAACTAGACTAAGGAGCAAACCAATGTCAGGCTTTAAACAACACACAGGCTTAGTTGTTCCTCTAGATGCAGCGAACGTTGATACTGATGCCATCATTCCAAAGCAGTTCCTACAAAAGGTCTCCCGCCTAGGGTTTGGTAAGCACCTATTCCATGACTGGCGCTTCCTAGACGATGCTGGCGAACAGCCAAATCCAGAGTTCGTGATGAACGCACCTCGCTACCAAGGCGCGTCTATCTTGCTGGCTCGTGAAAACTTCGGCTGTGGCTCATCTCGTGAGCACGCACCGTGGGCACTAGCGGATTACGGCATCAAAGCGATGATCGCACCAAGCTTTGCCGATATTTTTTACGGCAACTCGATCAACAACCAAATGGTGCCAGTTCGTTTGACTGAACAAGAAGTGGATGAAATCTTCCAGTTTGTTGAGGCAAATGAAGGTGCAGAAGTCGAGGTCGACCTAGAAGCGAATGTCGTTCGTGCCAACGGCAAAGAATATGGTTTTGAAATCGATTCGTTCCGTCGTCATTGCTTGCTAAACGGTTTGGACAACATTGGCCTAACCCTTCAACACGAAGATAAGATTGCTGAGTACGAAGCGAATATTCCAAGCTTCTTGCGTTAAGACGCGTTAGTAAATACACAAATCAAGGGCTGGCAATTGTCGGCCCTTGATTTGTTTTGGGTGACTGATCTCATATCGCTTTGCTTACAGAATACCGAACGCCTCTGTTGAAATTCGTCATCCTGAACAGCGACGAAGGAGCGTGATTCAGGATCGACTACCAGAGCGCACTGTACAGATTCATACTGTCTTTACTCAAGAGTTTGTGGGTATTAGATTCCTGATATCGCTTATGCTCCTCGGAATGACAGCGAATAAAGGCCACTGATTACTGAAAGAAAACAAGCACTAAACTGGTCTACACTATCAACAATATCTCATTCAAAGGTATCTCTATGAAGCGTCTGTTATTGCTGTTGTGTGCTCTGGTTTCTTTCTCGACATTGTCCGCGCCTAAATCCGACTTATGGCCATATTGGAAACAATCGAATCAAGCCAACCAAACCCAAATTTCTCATCAAGAATGGCAACAACTGCTCGATACTTATTTAGTTGAACAAGGCGAGAATACCTTGTTTCGTTATAGCCAAGTCTCCTCTGTCGATAAAACTAAGCTGAAACAATACATCCAGCGTTTGGCAAAACTAGACCCTCTACAATACAACCAAGCAGAGCAATATGCCTATTGGGTAAACCTTTACAACGCCATCACGGTAGATCTTATTTTGGATAACTATCCAGTCGAATCAATCACCAAGCTAGGTGGTTTATTTAGCTTTGGTCCTTGGGGAGACGATGTGGTCGTGGTCAATGGGAAGGATCTAACTTTAAACGATATTGAACATCGAATTTTGCGTCCAATTTGGAATGACCCAAGAACGCATTACGCGGTTAACTGTGCCAGCCTAGGATGCCCTAATCTGCAATCTCAAGCATTCACTGCTGACAACACGCAAGCTCTACTGGATAGTGCCGCCAAAACATTTATCAACAGCAGCAAAGGCGTATCTATCCAAGGTAACACGGCACAGCTGTCTTCTATTTATGATTGGTTTGCAACGGACTTTGGTGGAGAAAAACAAATCTTCAAACACATCGCAAAGTACGCACCGCAATACAAAAACTTATCTGGCAAAGTGAAATACGAATACGATTGGGACTTGAATCAAGCCAACTAAACTGGGGGATGTGAGGTCAATTAGCATTAGGGACATAATAGGCCAAAAGCTAAAGACACCGGCAACTCAAAGACTAAGACATGAAAAAAAAGGGCACTGAGTGCCCTTTTTTACATCCAAATGTTTGATAGAAAACGTCCGACTACTTAAAGCCTTTAACCTTCTTAATAAGATCGTAAGCGTTTTGAATCTCTTGAGATTTCTCTTTCGCGACGTTCATCATCTCTGGTGGTAAGCCTTTAGCCATCAATTTGTCCGGGTGATGCTCGTTCATCAGTTTACGATAAGCACGCTTAACGGTTTTACTGTCTGCATCTGAAGACACATCCAGAATTTTGTACGCGTCGGCCAACTGATCCGCTTGTGAAGCTTGTTGCCAGCTACCACCTGAAGATTGGCCTTGATGCTGACCATGAAAACCGCCCTGGCTTTGGAAACGAAATGCGGCTTCTTGCATTTGCAAACGACGCTCTAATTGCTCAGAAGAGAAACCCAAACCACGTGCAATTTTGTGTAGTACATTTCGTTCACTCGGGTGGATTGAGCCATCTGCAAAGGCCGCCGAGATTTGCAGCTCTAAGAAAAATTGCAACAAGTCAAAGCGACCAGCTGTCGAAATTTTCACACGAACAAGAACATCTTCTAACGGAAAGTCGCTGTCTTTACCTTCACGAAACGCGTCTTGCGCTGCGCGACGCTGTTCGCCATGCAAATTCATGCGGTCCATCATGGCAGAAGCCAGTTGGATTTCCTCTTTGGTGACTTGGCCTTTCGCTTTTGCCACATGTCCCATTACCGCAAACGCCGCTTTAAAAAACTCTTCTTGGCGTTGAGCTTGACTTGGCCCTTTTCCAAAGCCGCCAGTAGAGAACCCGGCTTGACTCAAGCGACGTGCTTTATCGAATTGATGGCCAATAAATAAGCCAAAGAGTAAACCTAGCGGCCCGCCAAGTAACAAGCCAAAAAAGGCACCCAGAATTTTGCCAAAAATATGCATTATGTGTTCTCTATCAATGAATTTTTATCGACGACGGCGGTCTTATAGTGCCGGATGCAACGATTTCCTTTATGATAATGGAATTAGTTTTATTTCGGCTAGGCCATTTCGCCTGCTTATCTTTGCAGCTATTTTGTCGTCATTATGCCACAGTGAATCAATACGCTGGGATAAATGCGACTATAGTTGATTCATTTGGCTATTACGCTAGGGTACAACAAGCCCTATAGCCATCGAGTAGTAGTGACACAGGAAAGTTCAATTCAATGCAACATTTCTCCCGCACATTTTTAGCGGCCTCTATCAGCACCGCCTTGTTTGTACCCACCACTCAAGCTGAAGCGAATATCCATGATAGTGTGCAGGAAATGCCCGCCACAGATCAATGTTTGGTCGATACAAGTGGCGAGGAGGACGCTCTTAATACCCCAGTAGTGGTAGAAGCTGACACCCTGCAAGCCATCAATGGTGACAAAGCTCAGTACTCAGGTAATGTACAAGTCACCCAAGGCCAGAAGAAAATTACCGCAGATAGCGTAACGCTGCACCAACAAGACAACGTCGTGGTTGCCGAAGGCAACGTGACTTTCAATGACGGCCAAGTCAAAGCTCGATCTGATCGTGTTACTAACGACATTAATCAAGATACGTTTTCACTTGAGAACACTGATTATCAGTTCCTTTGCCAACAAGGCCGAGGCACTGCAGCCTATATCGCTCGCACAGGTCAGTCGGTTTATGAACTCGAAGACGGCTCTATCACATCGTGCCCTCAAGGCGATAATTCATGGCGATTGGTTGCGTCAGGCATCGATGTTGACCAAGATGAAGAGACAGCGACGCTGCACCATCCTCGATTTGAAGTGTTAGATGTGCCTGTTTTCTATGTGCCGTATCTAACCATGCCAATTGGAGATACGCGTAAAACGGGTTTCCTCTTCCCTTCTTTATCGTACGGTTCTAGTGATGGTATGGAAGTCGAGGTGCCATTCTATTGGAACATCGCGCCTCAATATGACATGACACTCACCACGCTCTATATGCAGCAACGTGGTACAAAACTCGATACTGACTTCCGCTACCTAACAGATGGTTGGGGAAATGGGGAAATCAAAGGCGAATACCTCAATAGTGATCGCAAATACCAGGACGAGTCTCGTTGGGGCTACCAAGTTAAACACGACGGTATCATCAATAAACAGTGGATAGTCAAAGTCGATTACTCAAAAGTGAGTGATATTGATTACTTCCTCGATCTCGACTCCGACATTGGTAACCGTGAAGATGGTCAACTGGTTCAAGAAGGACAAGTACAATATCGTTCTGACTTCTGGGATGCCTCGTTAACCGTTCGTGACTTCCAAATCTTATTGAAAGAAGAGAACCGCCCTTATCGCCTGCTTCCTCAGTTAGACTTGAACTACTACACGCCGTTGTGGGGAGATTACCTTAACTTTGACGTGAAGAGCCAAGTCAGCCGCTTCGATACGAGCGATGCTGCGCGACCAAATGCGACCCGTGTTCACATTGAACCAGGGCTTACATTACCACTCTCAAACTCATGGGCAACGTGGACAACAGAAGCGCGTGTGCTCTCTACGTATTACTCTCAAGACTTAACGGGTTTGACAGATGTAAACTTGCAAAACCAGTTGGATGATGAAGTTTCTCGTGTTATTCCTGAGTTCCGTACGCATGCGCAACTTTACTTAGAGCGAGATACAAGCTGGATCAAGGGCTACACACAAACACTGGAGCCTCAGCTGCAGTACTTGTACGTACCTGAAGAAGATCAAACCAACATCTACAACTACGATACCACCTTGCTACAAACCGACTACTACGGGCTATTCCGCAGTCGTAAGTACAGTGGCATTGATAAAATCGCCTCGGCGAACCAGTTAAGCTACGGTGCGAGTACTCGCTTCTTTGATGATGACTATAAAGAGCGTCTTAACGTTTCATTTGGTCAGATTTACTACTTCGATAAAAAGACCAAACTGAGCAACAGCCCAAATCTTCCGGATGAGACAACCAATTACTCATCATGGGCGATTGAAGCTGATTTCAACTACAACGATTACTTGTTCTATCACGGTGGAATTCAATACGATATTGATTTGAGCTCCATGCAGTTGGCAAACAGTACCTTGGAATACCAATTCAACGGCGGCTTTATTCAGGGTAACTATCGCTACGTTACGCGTGAATACATCGAAGATACGATCATTCTCGAAAACCTAGACACAATTACTCGTAAAGGTATTTCTCAAGCAGGTATTGTAGCGGCCTACGAGTTCAACCCGAACTGGTCTGCGAGTGGTCAATACTACTACGACCTCAATGAAAATGCGGACCTAGAATGGTTAGCGAGCCTACGTTACCAATCTGACTGTTGGTACATTGGCGTCACTTACTCAAACCAATTGCTTGGTTGGGAAGACCAAGCTATCGGCAGCACCGGGGCATCACCTGAATACGAAAATAACTTCAGCGTTAACTTCGGTATTCAAGGCTTTGCGACCAACCAGCGTGAAGACACTGCTGTCAAAGAACTGGATGGTTCTGACAACGCGATTAAGTACGGCCGCCCATTCTATCTGAACAATTAATCAAAATAGGCGTCTTAAATGAATAAGACGCCTATTCAAAAATACTGACGGAATTTTAAATGAAAATTTGGAAATCAATCTTATTCACGACCCTACTCTCTTGCGGAGCGGTTGCAGCACCAGTAGAGATCGATAAGGTTGCGGTCATCGTGAACGACGGTGTAGTTCTACAAAGCGACATCGAAACAGCGATGAAAACGCTGCAAGCCAACGCACGTCAAAGTGGAAAGAGCTTACCTTCTACCAGCGTATTAAAAGAACAAGTTGTTGAAAAACTTATTATTGACACGTTGCAAGGCCAAGAAGCAGACCGTATTGGTGTGCGTATTGACGACAACCGTTTAAACCAAGCGATTGCAGAGATCGCACGTAATAATGAGCAAACAGTAGAACAACTCGCCGCTTCTGTAGAAAGTGAAGGTTTAAGTTACCCAGAATTCCGCGAACAAATTCGTAAGGAAATCGCCGCATCAGAAGCCCGCAATGCACTGGTTCGTCGCCGTATTAATATCCTTCCAGCAGAGGTAGATAGCCTTGCTGAGCAACTATCACAAGAAACCAATGCGACTGTTCAATACAAAATTGGACACATTCAACTGCGCTTCTCTGACGATAAAGAAAAATCTGCTGTAGAAGCAGAAGCTAAAGCGCTCGCGAAAAAGCTAAACGAAGGTGCAGATTTTACGGAGATGGCCTACACCTACTCTAAAGGTCCTAAAGCTTTACAAGGTGGTGATTGGGGCTGGATGCGTAAAGAAGAGATGCCAACCATCTTTGCTGATCAGATCAAGATGCAAAACAAAGGCAGCATTATTGGTCCATTCCGTAGTGGCGTTGGTTTCCACATCCTAAAAATAGAGGATGTAAAAGGCCTAGAAACGGTTGCGGTAACGGAAGTAAATGCGCGTCATATTTTGATTAAACCAACCGTGATTCTGAGCGACGAAGGGGCGAAGAAGCAACTGAATGAATTTGTACGCCGCATCAAAGCCGGTGAAGCAACGTTCGCTCAATTGGCAACACAATACAGTCAAGATCCTGGCTCGGCAGCACAAGACGGTGAACTAGGTTATCAAACACCAGATCTTTACGTGCCAGAATTCAAGCACCAAGTAGAAACTCTGCCAGTTGGCTCAATCAGCGAACCGTTCAAAACCGTTCACGGCTGGCATATCGTTGAAGTGTTGGATCGTCGCCAAGTTGACCGTACTGACTCAGCGATGAAGAACAAAGCTTACCGTATTCTATTTAACCGTAAATTTAATGAAGAAGCGGGCGCATGGATGCAAGAGCTACGCGCAAGTGCGTTTGTTGAAATCGTGGATGACAACAATGACAACTAATACAATTCGTAGAATTGTCGTAACCGCAGGGGAACCTGCGGGTATCGGCCCAGACTTAGTGCTTGCCCTATCGAAAGAAGATTGGGCGCACCAAATTGTCGTCTGTGCCGATAAGAATATGCTGACGGAGCGAGCCAAGCAGCTTGGCATCGAAGTCCAACTGTCTGATTACAATCCAGAAGAAGCACCTAAAGCACAAAAAGCGGGCACGCTTATCGTTGACCATATCCAAATATCGGAACCTGCGGTCGCAGGCGAGCTCAATGAAGCGAATGGCCACTATGTACTAAAAACGCTAGAAAGAGCGGCTTTAGGCTGTATGAATGATGAATTTGATGCTATTGTCACCGGCCCTGTTCATAAGGGGGTGATTAATCGCGCAGGTGTTGCATTCAGTGGTCATACTGAATTTTTCGCCGAGAAGTCACAAACGCCGCTAGTCGTAATGATGCTAGCAACGGAAGGACTACGCGTGGCGCTGGTTACAACACATATTCCTTTAGCTTATGTGTCCAAAGCTGTCACCGAAGAGCGATTAGAAAAAATCATCGATATTCTTCATAAAGACCTTGTAGAAAAGTTTGCTATCGCACAACCAAACATCTACGTTTGCGGGCTTAACCCTCATGCTGGCGAAGATGGCTGCTTAGGTCGTGAAGAGATCGAGACCATCACTCCGACACTGGAAAAAATTCGACAAGAAAAAGGTATCAACCTGATCGGCCCTCTGCCGGCTGATACCATTTTCAATGAAAAATATTTAAATGATGCTGATGCTGTTTTAGGCATGTACCATGATCAAGTATTGCCAGTATTAAAATACAAAGGCTTTGGTCGTTCAGTAAATATTACTCTTGGTCTACCTTTTATTAGAACATCGGTGGACCACGGTACTGCATTAGATCTGGCAGGGACAGGTCAAGCGGATACAGGGAGTTTCCGAACAGCGCTCACGCATGCGATAGATTTGGTAGAGAAGAAACAATGAGAAATGATGTCCATTTAGGACACAAAGCGCGTAAACGTTTTGGTCAAAACTTCCTGAACGATCCATACATTATTGATGGAATCGTATCAGCGATTAACCCAAAACCAGGTCAAAACCTGGTTGAAATCGGTCCTGGTCTTGGTGCAATCACTGAGCCAGTAGGTCGTGAAGTAGATAAGTTCACAGTTATCGAATTAGACCGCGATCTGGCGGAACGCCTACGTACTCACCCTGAACTGGCAGATAAGTTGACCATCCATGAGGGTGACGCTATGCGTTTTGACTTCACTCAACTAGTGAAGCCAAACAACAAGCTGCGCATTTTTGGTAACTTGCCATACAACATCTCTACACCATTGATGTTTCACCTTTTTGAGTTCCATAAAGACATTCAAGACATGCACTTTATGCTGCAAAAAGAAGTGGTAAACCGCTTAGCCGCCGGCCCTGGCAGCAAAGCTTACGGCCGTTTAACGGTAATGGCTCAGTACTACTGTAAAGTGGTACCAGTACTGGAAGTACCGCCAACGGCATTCGTTCCACCACCGAAAGTGGACTCTGCCGTTGTTCGTTTAGTGCCTTACGAAGAGCTGCCATGCCCGGCGAAAGATCTGCGTTTGCTCGATCGCGTTTGTCGTGAAGGCTTTAACCAACGTCGTAAAACAGTTCGTAACTGCTACAAATCGTTGTTAAGCACAGAAGTACTAGAAGAGCTAGGTGTTAATCCAAGCATGCGTCCAGAGAACCTGACGCTAGAACAATTCGTCGCAATGGCGAACTGGCTTGCGGATAACCCGCAGCACTAAGAACTCAAACAATGAGCCAAACCCTTGTAGGTTTGGCTTATTATTGGGATATTACGTTTCTGAGGAGTGCACATGGACGTCATTCAACCTTGCATCAAAATTCAAGTTCACACCAAATACATCGAAGAACAGTCCAACCCAGAGCTACAACGCTACGTTTTCGCTTATATCATCACCATCAAAAACCTTAGCCAACAAACCGTACAGTTAGTGAGCCGCCGCTGGCTAATCACAGACTCGAATGGCAAGCAAATGACGGTTGAAGGTGACGGAGTGGTAGGCCAGCAGCCCTTTATTCCAAGCAATGATGAATACACGTACAGTAGCGGAACCGCGTTAGAAACCCCTGTCGGCGTTATGCAAGGACACTACAAAATGCTGGATGAGAAAGGGCAAGAGTTCATCACCGAAATCGAACCATTTCGCTTGGCTGTTCCAAATGTTTTAAATTAGTAAATTGGAGATTCAGTGGCTACCTATATTGTTGGTGACATCCAAGGCTGTTTTGATGAATTGCAGCGATTACTAGAAAAAGTATCTTTCTCTGCGAAAAAAGACCAACTTTGGCTTGCTGGTGATTTGGTCGCCAGAGGGCCTAAATCACTAGAAACGTTACGCTTTGTGAAGTCACTTGGCGCAAGCGCAATCGTGGTGCTTGGTAATCACGACCTTCACCTTCTCGCAGTGGCTCACGGGATAAAAAAGGTCAAAGACAAAGATAGAACCGCACCTATTTTCACGGCCCCTGACAAAGAGGAACTACTGACATGGCTAGCTCAGCAACCTCTAATGGCCGAGCATGACGAGTTCGTGATGTGTCACGCTGGCATATCACCGCAGTGGAATCTAAAAACAGCGAGAAAGTGTGCCCGTGAAGTTGAGCGCATCATCCAAAGTGAAGAGCTGCCTTGGCTATTAAAAAACATGTACAGCAATCAACCTGATTCCTGGGATGACTCTCTACAGGGTTTGGACCGATACCGTTATATTATCAATGCTTTTACGCGGATGCGCTTTTGTTTCCCTGATGGTCGTTTGGATATGGATTGTAAATTGCCACCGCAACAAGTTTCCGGTAACGAACTTATTCCATGGTTTGAGGTGCCTAAACGTATCCACTTAAACAAAGCGGTGCTCTTTGGGCACTGGGCTGCACTGCAAGGTTATATGAACAACGAAGTCATCGGGCTAGATACTGGCTGTGTTTGGGGCGGAAGCCTAACCATGATCCGTTGGGAAGATAAGAAAATTTTTACTCAGGATGCGTTAAGTTAAACACTGAATAACAGTCGATAATCCATAGTAGGAGGAATACCTGTCACTTAACACCTCCTGTAGGGTCATTCCAACGAGCCTTAACGAGACTAGGAATCTAATATCCTCGCGCTGCGAATAGATAGAAATACCTTTGACAACAAAGTACTCGTATAGAGGCTCCTGAACCTCGCTCGTTCGTCGCTTTTCAGGATGACGGTAGGTTGGGATGGCCGCTCGCTGTTATACGAACGGCATTACCGTATTAACTACGCGGTGTTAATCTCGAATTACTTTTCTAACACAGTAAAGCGCATGTTGTAGGCGTTCTTCTCATCGGCTTGATACATTTCTGAGTAAGTTTCCTTAAACTCGTCTCCCCAATCTGGGAACTGAGTATCACCATCAATGGCCGCTTCAATGTGTGTTACATACAGTTTATTGGCCATAGGCAGACAAGTGGTGTAAATCGCACCACCACCAATGATCATCACTTCATCCACATCACCTGCGACTTCCAGAGCCTGCTCAATCGATGTTACGGTAGTGACACCTTCGATCTTTAGTGTCTCATCACGGCTAATAACAATATTCAAGCGACCTGGTAAAGGGCGACCAATAGACTCATAGGTTTTGCGTCCCATCACAACCGGTTTTCCCATGGTGCAACGCTTAAACCAAGCGAAATCGGCGGGAAGATGCCAAGGCATTTGATTGTCTTTGCCAATGATGCGATTGTCGGCCATCGCGGCAATCATACTAATGATCATGTTAGGTCCTTATACAATAGGTCTGCGGCGATAGAATAACAGCCCAGGAACCGCAAGACCAACTGCTAAACCTGCAATAATAAACATGGCCTTAAGAAAGTTTTCCATACAGGTTGCGACAAGCTCGGGTGAGTAGCCAACATGATTGATCTCTACCATAGCGATCATTGCTTTGTAAGCAAACACACCCGGCACCATCGGGATCAAAGCAGCCACAGTAAACACTTTTGGATGCGCGAGAAAACGGTGAGACCAGTACACACCAATCATCCCAACTAACGTCGCGGCAAAAAAGGTTGCCCACTCAATAGGAATGCCAAACTGCATCATCAAGTAGCGGCTACCATGACCAATCGCGCCACCAACAGCGCAATACACTAAAGCTCTTTGTGGCACGTTAAAAACCAATGCAAATCCTACGGCGGGAATCGCCGCAAAAAACATGTCATTCAACAGGCCAAACATCAATTCAAATAAACTCATTAGATAGCCCACCCCCAAATTCCAGTTACACTCATCGCAGCAACGATCCCCAAACATGTCGCCAACGTTAGTAAACTAGCCATCACAAATCGAGCAATCCCCATATTAATGTGGCCTTTCAACATATCTGCGACAGAGTTAATGAGAGGGAAACCAGGTACAAGCATTAATACTGACGATGCCATTGCTACGGTGGGTAGATTACCGATTTGGTAAATTTCCGCCTGTGCTGAAATTAAGGTAGTCACAAAAGCGGTCGCAGCAAAGTTCAATAGAGGGTTGAAATGACGATGACCAATTTCTTGGCGAACGATCATGCCACCCGCTGAAGCTAAAAAGGTCATTATGAAGACTCCCCAATCACCACCAGCTAGATGACTGAATGCCGCACAAGACAAGCCAATCATAAACACCACCAACCAGCGGTTATAACGCTCTGGACTGATAGCGTTCAGCTTTTTCTGCGCCATGGTTGCATCGAGCAAACCACGCTCCATCATGATACAGATTCGTTGAATTTGCGTAATAACGCGCATATTGATGCCACGATCAGCGCAGCTTCGGGTGGTGGTGATGCAGTGCCCATCCATTACCGTCGTCACAACCAATGCATTAGCTGATAGTGCAACCGCAACTTCATTCACCCCACAAGCAAGGCCAATACGATGCATAATATCGCTCACAAGAGTACTTTCAGCACCATGAGCGAGTAGCATTTGTCCGGCTTGGGCGACAAGACGAGAAATCGATCGTTGAGTAGATACCGCCAACTCTCTATGCGGTATGGTTTCTAGAATCATAAATAAGTCTAATTCCTTTTAGGGTGTTACTCATTCATACGCGCGAGGGCCAAACTAACCCTCAAAAAACACGACGTATCGGTTATTGTGCCGTAAATCACATCACCTAAATATGATTTAGATACAAAAAAAGCCGCAATAAATAATTGCGGCTTAATGAATTATAGGCAAACAGGCATTGTTTGACCGTTCTGATTAGTCACGAACGTAGACAACGTGACCGTCATCTTCTTCATCGTCCCAGTCATCCCAATCGTCGTCGTCATCTTCAGTGATAACGTCTTTACCCGCCATTGCATCTTTATGGTAATCATCCCACATGAAGTTAACTTTATCTTCTTCAGCCACTTCTTCCTCTTCGCGAGGTAGGTTATCCATAAAGTCAGCCAGTTTGTAACAAAGCTCTTTAGTACCGTTACGATTGATCGCCGAGATCTTAAAGTACTCGTCTTCCCAACCTAGTGCGTCTAAGATTTCTTGGATCTTCTCATTCGCTTCTTCTTCAGGCATTAGATCAACTTTGTTGAACACTAACCAACGCGGCTTACTTGCCAGTTTTTCGCTGTATTGTTCTAGTTCATCAATGATCGTCAATGCATTTTGCACCGGATCGGACTGATCAATTGGCATAATATCGATCATGTGCAGCAACACTCGACAACGCTCTAAGTGCTTCAAGAATCGAATACCAAGGCCAGCGCCATCTGCTGCACCCTCGATCAAACCAGGGATGTCTGCAACAACAAAACTTTTCTCTGGTACGACACTTACGACACCCAAGCTTGGGATCAAAGTCGTGAATGGGTAATCAGCGACTTTCGGTTTTGCTGCTGATACTGCGCGGATAAAGGTTGATTTACCAGCATTAGGTAGACCAAGCATACCCACATCAGCAAGAAGCAATAGCTCAAGGCGAATTTCGCGTACTTCACCCTTTGTACCCAATGTTCTCTGACGAGGCGCGCGGTTTACTGAAGATTTGAAACGCGTGTTACCTAGACCGTGCCAACCGCCTTTTGCGATCATCACTTTCTTACCGTGTTCAGCAACTTCCGCCACGATTTCATTTGTGTGGATATCCACAGCGCGCGTACCCACAGGTACACGAAGAACGATGTCTTTACCACGCTTACCTGTACAGTTACCACCGCGACCGTTTTCACCACGCTCAGCTTCGTAGAAGCGCTGGAAACGGTAATCAATCAGAGTATTTAGGTTTTCATCAGCTTGGATATAAACATCACCACCGTCACCGCCATCACCGCCATCAGGGCCACCTTTAGTGATGAATTTTTCACGCCAGAAACTGACAACGCCACTACCGCCATCACCAGCCTGAACTTTTACTACCGCTTCATCTACGAACTTCATCTTTTACTCCGACTACTTCGTGCGTGGATTAAATCTTACTATGTCATCCGACAATTTTAGCAGATGACAGATCTAAGCTCCCAGATTCAAATCGCTTAGGATCTTAGCGAGAAACTTCGATATGTCGACTGCCACAAATAAAAAACCCCGCCGATTCGGCAGGGCTTTTGAATTCAGCTTAAAGCTATTAAGTAATTTGGTTAAAAACCTAATTACTCAGCTTCGATGCTTACAAACTTACGGTTCTTAGGACCTTTCACTTCGAACTTCACTTTACCTTCAGTAAGAGCGAATAGAGTGTGGTCTTTACCGATACCTACGTTGTTACCAGCGTGGAACTTAGTGCCACGTTGACGAACGATGATGTTACCTGCAAGTACAGATTCACCACCGAAACGCTTAACACCTAGACGTTTGCTTTCTGAATCGCGGCCGTTACGAGTAGAACCACCAGCTTTTTTGTGTGCCATTGTTAAACTCTCCTAATAGATTAAGCGTTGATACCAGTGATCTTCACTTCAGTGAACCACTGACGGTGACCCTGTTGCTTACGAGAGTGCTTACGACGACGGAACTTAACGATTTTAACTTTATCGCCACGACCGTGTTGTACAACTTCAGCAACAATTTTGCCGCCCTCTACAAGAGGAGCACCAACTTTGATGTCTTCGCCGTTAGCAACAAGAAGAACTTTATCAAATTCTACAGTTGCACCAGTTTCAACGTCTAATTTCTCTAAACGAAGAGTTTGACCTTCGCTTACACGGTGTTGTTTACCACCAGATTGGAAAACAGCGTACATATTTTACTCCGCTTTTTCCGCACAGCCTTTCTTGAGGGTGTGCGCTAAACTAATCATCAATAGGGCGCAGATTCTACAGAATAGATGCTCCTATGACAAGCCATATTTTGAAAAAATTGGCGAAAAGCTAATCGCCAAAGAAAAGTGCGGCAATCATGCCCTTTAGTAATGTATTAATCAACGTTTTTTAGTGTATTATTCGACAATTATATAAATCGAATAAGCCTTGCAGGGTCTAACTTCAGCCGGATATACGATGGATTTTAAAACTATCCAAGCGCTTACTGCCGATGACATGGCAAAAGTGAATGAAACAATTCAAGCCCAACTTAATTCTGATGTCTCTTTAATCAACCAGCTCGGTTTTTATATCGTGAGTGGTGGAGGCAAACGTCTAAGACCGCTTTTAGCGATACTGTCTGCCCGTGCACTTGGTTACCAAGGCAATGGTCATACAATGGCAGCTGCGTTTATTGAGTTCATCCATACAGCGACTTTGCTGCATGATGACGTGGTAGATGAATCAGACATGCGCCGTGGTAAAGCCACTGCGAATGCAGCATTTGGCAATGCGGCTAGCGTATTAGTTGGGGACTTTATCTATACACGCTCATTTCAGATGATGACGGAACTAGGATCCATGAAGATCCTTAAACTAATGAGCAATGCCGTAAACGTGATCGCCGAAGGTGAAGTACAGCAGTTGATGAACTGTAACGACCCTGACACGACAGAAGAAAGCTACATGCAAGTCATCTACTCTAAGACTGCGCGCTTATTTGAATCCGCAACTCAAATCGGTGCAATCTTAAATGATGCTCCTGAGCATGTGGAAATCGCAATGCAAAATTACGGTAAGTATCTAGGCACTGCGTTTCAGCTCATTGATGACGTCATGGATTACACTTCTGATGGCGAAGACATGGGTAAAAATGTGGGTGATGACTTGGCCGAAGGCAAGCCAACTTTACCTCTACTCCATGCTATGCGTAATACCACACCAGAAAACGCCATCATGATTCGTGAAGCGATTGAGAAAGCGAATGGCATGGATCGCTTAGAAGAAATTCTTGCGGTCATGAAAGAAGCAGGCTCTCTGGAATACACAACGCAAAAAGCTCTAGAAGAAGCAGACAAAGCAATCGCAGAACTATCAGTGTTGCCAGAGTCTGAATACAAACAAGCGCTTGTTACTCTGGCTCATGTCGCTGTACAACGCACGAAGTAATCAATAGCTACCCATAACGCAAGGCTTATAGCTAAAAGGAAGAGCATGCTCTTCCTTTTTTACGTTTGATACCTAATGACGACGCCCGAGACGCTAGTAATATCTGTCACTACCGCCATGCAGTTGTGGATCATCTTCTATTTCATCAAAGCTAACGGCGAGCTGCTGTTCAGTCCCTTGTTTGGACAACAATACCGTCTCTGCTTCATGGTCGACCACTAATATCGTACCGACGCCTTGTTGGCACTCAACAACCATGCCTTTACGGATTCGACTCGCTTCCATCATCTTCTCCTTCACTACGTGGTTTTATTCGACCATTTTTACGAAGTTGAGAAATCAAGGATCAAAAAAGCCGATCAAAATGATCGGCTTTCTTCTTATATAGGCTTTCTAGATTACTTTGCGAATTCAACACCAATGTTGATGTCGCCATTTAGTGTTTCTAGCATACCGTCTAATGCAGACTTTTCGTAATCGCTGAGTTTGCCGTAGCTTAGTACTTCTTCAACGCCTTCTTTACCCAGTTTCACAGGTTGCGCGAAGTACGTCGCGTGTTCGCCGTCGCCTTCAACGTAAGCGCACTCAACTACGCCTTCTTCACCTTGAAGAGCACGAACCAGAGACAGACCAAAGCGACATGCAGCTTGGCCCATTGATAGTGTTGCACTACCACCACCCGCTTTCGCTTCTACAACTTCAGTACCTGCATTTTGAATACGTTTCGTTAATGCTTCTACTTCTTCAGCTGTAAACTCAACACCTTCTACTTGAGACAGTAGAGGTAAGATCGTTACGCCAGAGTGACCACCAATAACTGGCACGCGAACGTCACCTGGATCTTTGTCTTTTAGCTCAGCAACAAACGTTTCTGAACGGATAACATCCAACGTTGTTACACCAAATAGACGACGCTTATCATAAACACCCGCTTTTTTAAGAACTTCAGCAGCAATTGGCACTGTTGTATTTACAGGGTTTGTGATGATACCAACACAAGCTTTCGGACAAACAACCGCAATCTTCTCCGCTAGCGATTTAACGATACCAGCGTTTACATTAAATAGATCCGCACGATCCATACCTGGCTTACGCGCAACACCAGCAGAAATTAGCACAACATCCGCGCCTTCTAGTGCTGGAGTAGGATCTTCACCAGCGTAACCTTTGATAGAAACTGGCGTAGGGATGTGGCTAAGATCAGCGGCCACACCAGGAGTTACTGGAGCAATATCATATAGGGCTAGATCAGAACCAGCAGGAAGACGGTTCTTAAGTAGAAGGGCCAGGGCTTGACCGATGCCACCAGCGGCACCAATAACGGCTACTTTCATGTAGTTCTCCTTGAGAGTATTTCTCTTATAAACGTATTCGTAGGGTAGTTTGTAACCAACTTAAATAAAGCTATCGGAATCACAACTTGATTACAATCAATTAACGCTAGCTTTGCGACCTCGCGCAACTCGCTGTTACCGTGCTACAAATAGGGCTTGGATTATTCTTTTATTCTGTTGAAATGACAAGGAATTCAAGAAAACAGATACAGCCCTACTTCAGCGCGCTAAAGAATTCTATGTGGTATATAGTTTACAGTGACGCATCTAACATAATCCTGGGACTCTTTGGCACCGCCTGAATATATATGCGAGAATATGCAAAATTGCTGACCCGTAATAAGAGATTTGTAATGACTATGCGCAATTCAGAAAAACAAGACAACTTAGTTCGCGCCTTTAAAGCCCTGTTAAAAGAAGAAAGCTTTGGCTCACAGGGCGAGATTGTTGACGCACTCAAACAGCAAGGATTTGAGAGTATCAACCAATCTAAAGTCTCACGTATGCTGACTAAATTTGGCGCTGTCCGTACGCGCAATGCAAAAATGGAAATGGTTTACTGTCTTCCTGCTGAGCTAGGTGTCCCAACAGTCAGCAGCTCTCTGCGTGAACTAGTACTAGACATCGATCGTAACGCAGCGTTAGTGGTAATTCACACTGGCCCAGGTGCAGCACAGTTGATTGCTCGCTTGCTTGATTCACTCGGTAAATCCGAAGGTATTCTTGGTGTTGTCGCAGGTGACGATACCATTTTCATTACGCCAACCATGGCAATTACGACTGAGCAACTCTTCAAATCAGTGTGCGAGCTGTTCGAATATACTGGTTAAGTTCTATAAAGCTTCAATCAGCTAACTCATTGTGGGTTATAAAAGAAGTCTCATTTTGTAGCCCATAATTTATGTAAATTTTTTGCTTACTCCGCTCATTCTTCAACCATCCATTTTGTGATTAACATCACGCAATTGATCTTTTTCATTTCAGTCACTAAACGTTAATTAAGCAATTGTTTTAAAAAGAATTAAATCACAAATTGAATCCTATCCCCTGATACAAAATTCAGACTTATCAACTATAACATTTAACAATTGGATAATTTTCTGCCAATTTTTTGTTATGATTCGCTCGCTTTTTCAAACGATTGGATTGAAAAAGGTGCCGTTTCCAAATAGGAAACTCCAGAAGTGATTTATGGTTATTTCCGGGTAAATAATGAATATAAGGAAGGGAAATTCATGGCATTTAACAAACTTCTCAAAGTAGGCGCTATCGCTGCAGCCGTAATGGGCGCAGGCGCAGTTAACGCTCAAGAGTTTATTACCATCGGTACTGGCTCTGTGACAGGTGTTTACTACCCAACTGGTGGTGCTATCTGTAAGTTGGTAAATAAAGGTCGTAAAGACCACAACATCCGTTGTTCAGTAGAATCGACTGGTGGCTCAATTTACAACGTTAACACTATCCGTGCAGGCGAATTAGATTTTGGTATCGTGCAATCGGATTGGCAGTACCACGGCTACAACGGTACGAGCAAGTTTGAAGAACAAGGCCCGTACAAGAAGCTACGCGCAATGTTCTCTCTTCATACAGAACCTTTCAACATCATTGCGCGTGCAGATTCAGGTATTGAAAACGTTGAAGACCTGAAAGGTAAGCGCGTAAACATCGGTAATCCAGGCTCTGGTGACCGTGCAACGATGGGCGTTGTCATGGAAGCGATGGGTTGGACAAACGACAGCTTCAAATTGGCGTCTGAGCTAAAAGGCTCTGAACGCTCTCAGGCACTTTGTGATAACAAAATTGACGCCTTCATTTACATGGTCGGCCACCCGAACGGTTCAATCAAAGAAGCAACCACATCATGTGATGCGAAGCTAGTTTCAGCAACAGGCCCTAAAATCGATAAAATTGTTGCCGACAACCCATACTACGCCTTTAGCTCAGTACCGGCTGGTATGTACCGCGGCACAGACAAAGACGTAAACAGCTTTGGTGTTGCAGCAACAATGGTAACGACCTCTGATGTTTCAGACGATGTCGCTTACAACGTGGCAAAAGCTGTGTTTGAAAACTTTGATACCTTCAAACGTCTACACCCTGCATTCGCAAACTTGAAGAAAGAAGACATGGTGAAAGCTGGTCTTTCTATTCCTCTTCACCCAGGTGCAGAAAAATACTACAAAGAAATGGGTCTAATTAAGTAATTTCCTCAGACTCTACATACAGGCAGGAAAGAATATTTTCTGCCTGTTTGAGCATACAGGTTGTAGCACGTTCTAACTGTATGCTTCATTCGCCAGTTTTCTTCTGAAAACTGCGAGCTCATACCCAAGAAAACTTAAACGCCGCCTAACAGAGTATCCAACAATCAACACTTTGAGTTCAGGCAGCAAAATACTCGAAAGCAAACTTCGCTCCATTCACTACACTGATAGAGGCGAAGTGTGGTTCTCGATAAAAATCAGACAGGACCATCAATAATAAGGAAAAAGTACATGGCGACGAATCAAGCTCCGTCACAAGATGTGCAAGAAATGGTGGCTCAGGCAGACACAGGTGCACGTAGCCCTTCGGGAATGCAAGGACGAATCCTTTGGTTTGTTCCTCTGTGTTGGTCACTATTTCAATTATGGTACGCATCCCCGTTACCATTTATTTTCAATTTTGGCGTACTGAACGACACGGAAGCGCGATCTATCCACCTTACTTTCGCGATCTTTTTGGCTTTCACTGCTTATCCAGCGATGAAGAATTCTCCTCGCGATCATATCCCTCTTGTTGATTGGATACTCGCGTTGGCTGGCAGCTTTTCAGCAGCCTATATATACCTTTTTTATACCGAGCTAGCAGGACGCTCAGGCGCACCGACAACGGTTGATATCGTTGTTGCTGTTATCGGTATGATCCTCCTTTTAGAAGCAACACGCCGAGCACTTGGTCCACCATTAATGGTCGTGGCTGCTGTTTTCCTTACTTACACCTTTGCAGGCCCTTACATGCCTGACGTTATCGCGCACAAAGGGGCAAGCTTGAACAAGGCCATGTCTCACTTGTGGCTAACAACTGAAGGCGTATTTGGAGTTGCGCTAGGTGTTTCTACCTCTTTTGTCTTCTTGTTTGTATTGTTTGGAGCAATGCTGGAACGCGCTGGTGCTGGTGCTTACTTCATTAAAGTTGCCTTCTCGTTGCTTGGCCATATGAAAGGTGGTCCAGCTAAAGCGGCCGTTGTTGCATCAGGTTTATCTGGTCTGGTTTCTGGTTCTTCAATCGCAAACGTAGTAACAACTGGCACCTTTACCATTCCACTGATGAAGCGTGTTGGCTTTCCCGGCACAAAAGCGGGTGCGGTAGAGGTAGCGGCTTCAACCAATGGTCAGTTAACACCGCCAATCATGGGTGCAGCAGCATTTTTGATGGTGGAATACGTCGGTATCTCCTACGTTGAGGTGATTAAAGCTGCCCTACTTCCAGCGCTAATCTCTTATATTGCTTTAATTTACATTGTTCACCTTGAAGCATGTAAAGCAGGCATGACAGGCCTTCCTCGTCGCCACAACCCAACACTAGTACAAAGTCTGCTGTCCTTTACTGGCACAATCTTAGGATTGTGTGTGATCAGCGCATTGGTTTACTACGGAGTGGGTTGGACAAAGGACGTCTTTGGTGATGCCGCGACACCAATTGTTACCGTCGC
Organism: Vibrio sp. 1641; assembly: GCF_033339995.1. NCBI lineage: Bacteria > Pseudomonadati > Pseudomonadota > Gammaproteobacteria > Vibrionales > Vibrionaceae > Vibrio > Vibrio sp. 1641. The sequence continues at coordinate 1,992 of NZ_JAWOVP010000006.1, read as the reverse complement.
ACTATTAATCGCGTACGTTGGGTTGGTGAAAGTCTCAGCAAATCACGTGCAAGATGGCGCAATTGAGATTGATGCAGAATTAACAGAAGTACCTGATCCTGGCCCAACCGTTAAGTCAGGCTTGCACTACCTACTCCCTATCGTCGTATTGGTTTGGTGTTTGACTGTCGAACGTTTCTCACCTGGCCTTTCGGCATTCTGGGCAACGGTGTTCATGATTTTCATTTTGCTGACTCAACGTCCGTTGATTGCACTGCTGTCAAAGCAAGGTGACATGCTTCAGCAAACCAAAGATGGCTTTGTCGATCTTGCCGAGAGCTTAGTTTCTGGTGCGCGCAATATGATTGGTATCGGCGTTGCAACCGCGGCAGCGGGCACCGTTGTTGGTGTTGTTACACTAACGGGTATCGGCCTAGTGATGACCGACTTCGTCGAGTTTATCTCTGGTGGCAGCATCATTCTTATGCTGCTCTTTACCGCCATCATTAGCTTGGTTCTGGGGATGGGTCTGCCAACAACGGCGAACTACATCGTGGTCTCTACGCTAATGGCGCCGGTTATTGTTACGCTCGGCGCAGCGCATGGCTTAATTATTCCGTTGATAGCGGTGCACTTGTTCGTTTTCTACTTTGGTATTTTGGCCGACGATACCCCACCTGTAGGCCTTGCGGCTTTTGCAGCAGCAGCAATTGCGAAATCAGATCCAATTCGTACTGGTATCCAAGGTTTTACTTACGATATTCGAACCGCTATTTTGCCGTTCATGTTTGTGTTCAATACCCAGCTATTGTTAATGGGGATTGACTCTTGGTGGCATTTGGCACTCACGGTCATCTCATCGATCATTGCAATGCTGATTTTCTCTGCGGCAACTCAAGGGTGGTGGTTCACGCGTAACAAGTGGTGGGAAACAGTCCTATTATTAGTACTGACGTTTTCGTTTTTCCGTCCAGGTTTTTGGTGGGACATGCTGTACCCAGCGAAAGTTCTTTCTCCTGGCGTTGAGGTAGCTCAAATCACGGAAACACTAAATGTAGGAGAATCATTGGAGTTACGTGTTGCCGGTGAAAACCTTGAGGGCGACTACATTGAGAAAACGGTTCGTCTTCCATTCGAAGACAGTGCGACAACAGCAGACGCACGTATTTCATCTATGGGTCTAATGCTGACCGAAAGTGACAACAAAATGATTGTCGATATGGTTGAATTTGGTAGTCCAGCAGAGTCCGCAGGTATCGACTTTGATTGGGAAATCAAGTGGGTTATCCAGGATGCAGACCGTCCGATGAAAGAGTGGGTGTTTGTACCATGCTTAATGATTTTGCTGGTGCTTGCAATGAACCAAAAACGTCGTGCTCGTAAGGAACAATTGAGCGCATAACCGATTTGGCCCCGAGGATAAAGGGGCCTTAATGAGAGACATTGAATGTACAAACAAATTCTTGTTCCGGTTGATCTAAATGACCAAGGCTTTTCAGACCGAGCGGTTGAACTAGCGGTTTGGCAGGCAAAGCAAGCAAATGCTCAAATCCATCTTCTGACGGTACTACCTGGTATTCACATGTCGATGGTTGCCACATACTTTCCGAAAGATGCTGCGGCCAAAATGAAGCAAGACGTGAAGCAGCAACTAAAAACTTTCGCTAATGAGCATATTGCTGAAGATGTGGTTTACCAAGTGCATGTTGCTGAAGGCAAGGCCTACGCGACCATTCTTGATTATGCAGAACGTTTAGGCGCAGATCTCATCATTATGCCAAGTCACAAGCGCTCTAAAATCAATAAAGTAATGCTTGGCTCTGTCGCGAGTAAGGTTGTGGAATATTCTCCAATCAATGTGATGGTCGTAAAACCGCAAGGCTAAGTAAATACAGAAACGAAAAAGGACGCTAACATTAGCGTCCTTTTTATATTAAATTATGCCGTCCTAAATAAGGTTGACACTTTCCACCCCAAAAATTGGAGAGTGTTATGAAATCAACCACTAAAAGA